>CAMJBL010000052.1 GCA_946403845.1 uncultured Prevotella sp.
TGGAATTAGCAAGCAAATACGACCCGAAAGAGGTCGAAGGCAAATGGTACCAGTACTGGCTGGACCACAAACTTTTCTCGAGTAAGCCCGACGGACGCGAGCCCTATACGATCGTCATTCCGCCGCCCAACGTAACCGGTGTGCTCCACATGGGACACATGCTCAATAATACCATTCAGGATATCCTCGTACGTCGTGCCCGTATGGAGGGCAAGAACGCCTGCTGGGTACCTGGTACCGACCACGCCTCGATCGCGACGGAGGCCAAGGTGGTGAAGAAACTCGCTGGCGAGGGCATCAAGAAACACGACCTCACCCGTGAGCAGTTCCTCGAGCATGCCTGGGACTGGACCCACGAGCATGGTGGCATCATCCTCAAGCAGTTGCGCCGTCTGGGTGCCAGCTGCGACTGGGACCGTACCGCCTTCACGATGGACGAGACACGCTCCGAGAGCGTCATCAAGGTCTTCGTCGACCTCTATAACAAAGGCCTCATCTATCGTGGTCTGCGCATGGTGAACTGGGATCCGAAGGCCCTTACCGCGCTCTCTACCGAGGAGGTGATCTATAAGGAGGAGCAGAGCCATCTCTTCCACCTGAAATATTATGTGGCAGACCTCACCCAACTTGACAACGAGGAGGCTTTGAAGGCCGAGGGCAACATCATTCACAAGGATGCCAAGGGCTACTACGCTGTCGTGGCCACAACTCGTCCCGAGACCATCATGGGCGATACCGCCATGTGTATCAACCCCAAGGACCCGAAGAACCAGTGGCTCAAGGGTCGCAAGGTCATCGTACCGCTCGTGAATCGTGTGATTCCCGTCATCGAGGACCGCTACGTCGACATCGAGTTCGGTACGGGCTGTCTGAAGGTGACGCCCGCCCACGATACCAACGACTATATGCTCGGTAAGACCCACAACCTCGAGACCATCGACATCTTCAACCCCGACGGCACCATCTCTGAGCAGTCGCCCATCTATGTGGGTATGGACCGTATGGACTGCCGCAAGCAGATTCAGAAGGATTTGCAGGAGGCCGGACTCATGGAGAAGATCGAGGACTATACCAATAAGGTGGGCTATTCAGAGCGTAACCCCGATACTGCCATCGAGCCGCGTCTCTCGCTGCAGTGGTTCCTCAAGATGCAGCACTTTGCCGACATCGCCTTGCCGCCTGTGCTCAACGGCGAGATGCATTTCTATCCGCAGAAATATGTCAACACCTATAAGAACTGGTTGGAGAACATCCAGGACTGGTGTATCTCGCGCCAGTTGTGGTGGGGTCATCGCATTCCCGCCTACTATTATCCTGAGAACTCAGAGTACTCGGAGAACTCGGAGAATTCTAAGAATTTCGTTGTCGCCGAGACCGCAGAGAAGGCCCTCGAGCTTGCCCGCGAGAAGAGCGGCAATGCCAACCTTCAGCTCTCCGACCTTCGTCAGGATGAGGACGCCCTCGACACATGGTTCTCTTCATGGCTCTGGCCCGTATCCCTCTTCGACGGTATCAACAAGCCCGGCAATGAAGAGATCAAGTACTACTACCCCACTTCCGACCTCGTAACGGCACCCGACATCATCTTCTTCTGGGTGGCCCGCATGATCATGGCCGGCGAGGAGTATATGGGCACCTTCCCCTTCAAGAATGTATACTTCACGGGTATCGTCCGCGACAAACTGGGTCGTAAGATGTCGAAATCATTAGGTAATTCTCCTGACCCCATCGAGCTTATCGAGAAGTTCGGTGCCGACGGTGTGCGTATGGGTATGATGCTCTCCGCGCCCGCTGGTAACGACATCCTCTTCGACGAGGCCCTCTGCGAACAAGGTCGTAACTTCAACAATAAGATCTGGAATGCTTTCCGCCTCGTGAAGGGCTGGAAGGTTGCTAGCGATTCTAGCCAGGCTAGCCTAGCTAGCAATTCCATCGCCACCGCTTGGTTCGAGGCTAAGCTCCGTCAGACAAACGCTGAGGTCGACGATCTCTTCAAGAAATATCGCATCTCGGAGGCCCTGATGGCCGTCTACAAGCTCTTCTGGGACGAGTTCTCAAGCTGGTACCTCGAGATGGTGAAGCCCGCCTATATCAACGGTGAAGCACAGCCCATCGACCGCGCAACCTACGACAAGACCCTCGAGTTCTTCGAGATCCTGTTGAAGATGCTCCACCCCTTCATGCCGTTCATCACCGAGGAGCTCTGGCAGCACCTCTACGACCGCAAGGAGGGCGAGTCTATCATGCGCGACAGTCTGAAACTTCCTGCGCCTTCTGAGGCCGACAACCAGCTCACTGCTCAGATTGAGAATGTGAAGCAGATTGTATCGGGTGTCCGTATGGTACGCTCTTCGAAGAATATCGCCCCGAAGGAACAGCTCGAGTTGCAGGTGGTCGGCAAGAACGACTACGAGACCTTCAATGCCGTCATCACAAAGATGGCCAATCTGAGTGCGATCACCGTTGTGGCCGAGAAGGATGCTACCGCTGCCGCCTTCATGGTAGGCACCGACGAGTTTGCAGTGCCTCTGGGCAACATGATCGACGTCGAGGCCGAGATCGCCAAGATGGAAGCCCAGCTGAAGCACCTCGAAGGCTTCCTCGCTGGCATCCAGAAGAAGCTCTCCAACGAGCGCTTCGTGCAGAATGCACCTGAGGCTGTCGTCGCCCTCGAACGCAAGAAGCAGAGCGATTCCGAAGAGAAGATCGCCGCCCTGAAGGAAAGCATCGCTTCCCTCCGCGGAAAGTAAAATAAAATACAATTCAAATAAAAAGCCTCGGACACTGGTTCCGAGGCTTTTCTTATCACCTTTAGTCTACATCATTTCTTGATGAACTCCACGCGACGGTTCTTGGCGCGACCGGCTTCAGAGTTGTTGTCAGCCACGGGTTCATGCGAGCCTTTACCAACAGCACGGAGGTTGAAGCCATCAACACCTAAGCCTTCGAGGGCCTTTACCACAGCCTCTGCACGCTGCTGAGAGAGTGGATCGTTCACGGCATCAGAACCCTGATTGTCGGTATGGCCCTGCACCTCGAAACGAACGCTCGGGTTCTTCTTCATATAGTCGGCCACCTTCTGAATCTCCGACATCGACTCCGGCTTCAGCGTTGCCTTAGCGGTCTCGAAGAGAATATTGTTTGTCACGAATTTTCCTGTCTCAGCAATAGCCTTTTCAACAGCGCTCATATCAGTGGCATTGCGCTCATAGAGTTCTACGGCGCCCTTGGCAATAACCACGTTCTTTACGTATGTAGGACGCTTATCCATGTGACCCGACCACAAAGTCAGCCAGCCTGCACCTGCCTTAGCATTAGGCACGTTGATGACACGCTTACCATCAACATAGAACTTGATAGCGCGCTTGTTGAACGACAAGGCGAAGTGGTGCCAGCGGGCATCATTGATGACACAGACCTCGCGGGCAGTAGATTTTCCCTCTTTGTGAGTATAGCCCTCTTGCGTCGGACGTACATAGTCGCAATCTATCGTCTGCCTGTCGGATGCCATGCTATAATAGATGGTAAACAGCTCATTGTCATTACGCTCGTTCTCATTCATGATATCGAGCTCAATGCTGGGGGCACCATCCTTGGGACGGTCGTCGAAGAGCATATCATACTCTACCGTGAACACATCGCCCAGATAGTTCTTGATGCCTCCCTTGACAAGTGGCGTAATCCAGCCGTCGCCATCCACAAGGGCAATGCACTTCTGACCTTGAATAGTAGCAATCTCAGCATTACCACGCACCAAGTCCCACTTGGAGGGGAACTCACCGACCTTCTCGCCCTGCATATTGTCCTCGAACATCACAACACTGCCACGTACGAAGTCACTCTTGGCGGCACCTGCCTGGGGATCGTAGGTATCGTCAGCAGCCTCTACGTCACCATCGTTATTCTGCGAACTCTTGCTCTTTTTCTTGCCGTCGAGCACATCATCCATTGCATTGTTGGTCTCGCGCTCAACCTTATTTGTCACCTTGTTCTCTACAGCGTTCTTAGCTGCATTCACAGCCCTGTCCTTCAGTCGGCCGAGAATTCCCTGTGCATCGGCATTCGCAACGAACGCCAACATCACGATCAAAGTTAAAACTAGTTTTTTCATACAATTCTATCTTAATTTAGTTATTCATAAATAGCCTATTTGGTTGCAAATATACGCATTTCATCTGAAACTTCCAAATATTTGCATACAAATTTCGCATTAAAAAGCCCTGGCCGCGGGCATCTCACTAACATAACCATATGGTGACAGATTCTTCAGTTGACAGTTGACAGTTTATTGATTGAGGATTACGGGATAATGCTCAATTATAATTATCTATATATATAATATATATATTATATATATAGATAAAATTAGTATCACCTCTCTTTAAACAAACTGTCAACTGTCAACTGAAGAAACTGTCAACTGTCAACTGAAGAAACTGAAGACAATCTGCTGCGAGTGTGTATCCATCGTAAAAAAAACACGGTTTTGCCAAAAATGGGATAAAATTTGGAATCGCCTCGAAAAAATCGTACCTTTGCACCATTAAAGAAAAAAGGGCGAATTTGCGACCTAGTTAGGTAACAAAAATTGCATAGCGCGCAGGCAATTGTTTCCTAGGCAAAGGGCAAAAACGAGCCAAGACAGTGTTCTTTGAAATATTGATACAAAAAAAATACACAGCGGAAAGCCACTGTGTATATGATGCGACGATCGGCTGATAATCAGCGGATGCGGTCGAGCGATCGGACCAGCTTCTCATCGGCACGGATGGCGCGACGGGCCATCAGATAGAGGATGAGCGCGATGGCAGGCAGCACGGCGGGCCAGTGAGGGCGGAAGTCGACAGCGCCCCACGACTTATCACCGACCATCTGCGCCACGACGAAGAAACAGACATACCATCCCACGATGAGCAGGGCGTTAAGTGCACAGAAGAGAGCCTGCGCCTTGCGGTTGTGGAAGATGAAAATGGTATAGGAGCCAAGGGCGGCTGTAGGCAGCAGAATGGCCATGAGAGGCCACACGTCGAAATGACGCTTACCGATAGGGTCGGTGAACCAGAGGTTATAGACCTTCGCTACATCGAGCCCGGCAGCACTGAAGGCGCCGATCTGCATACACAGACAAATGACCGTCAGGACGACGGCCACTATTAGGAAAACGGTCTGTTTACGTTGCCACATAGAAACAAAGACCTACATGATTAATCGAAGAGGGGATTCTCGCGCGAGGGGTCACGCCAGTAGACCTTATCCTCGATAAACTCCTGAGTTGCCAGCAGTGTGGGCTTCGGCAGCTTCTCGTAATAGCGTGAGATCTCGATCTGCTCGCGGTTCTCGAACACCTCCTCGAGAGAGTCGTTATAAGAGGCGAACTCAGCCAACTTCTTAGAGAGATCCTCCTTAATCTGGCCGCTGATCTGATTGGCGCGCTTGGCGATAATGGCCACACTCTCGTAGATATTGTCTGTATCACGACAGAGGTCCATAATGTTACGGGTCACGGTATTTACCGGTGCTTTTGATTTCTTGTAATCCATATTCTTAATCCTTAATAACTTTCTTGCATTTGGCGATGAACTTCTCGGCAGTACGGACGTTCTTGGAGTCGGGAAACTCGTTGATGAAGCCGTAGCACTCATCCTCGGCATCGCGGTAACGGTCAAGACGGCGATCCTCAGTACTATTCTCAGCCAGTTCGAACTTGCTCTTCATGATAAGCAGGGCGAAATCCTCACGGATGGAACAGAAGGGATAGGTCTTCAACGCATTCTGAGCGGTGATGATGCAGGCCGTATAGTTGCTCTCATCGTTCTTGTTGATATTGCCGAAATAGCCACCGAGATTATAGTAGAGTTCGGCAGAGAGGAACTCCTTCATGATGAGCTTGTCCTGTAACTCATAGAGTCGCTTCTGGGCAGCGGGACGAAGCTTCGAATCAGGGAAGAGGTCGAGGAAGTTCTGGTAGGCATTGATGGCGCCGACAGTAGGTGTCTGGTCGAGACGGGGCTCGGGGGCACTCTCGTAAAGCGCCTGACCTACATAATAGGCTGCAGCCTCAGCATAGGTTCCGCGGGGATAGGTGCTGCCGTACTTCTTGAACGTGGCAGAAGCAGCCTCGAAGTCACCATTACAATACTGGGCCATACCCAGCATGTAAAGACACTCCTGCGCCTCTTCGCTCGCCTTCTTGAGGGTCACGAGTTCTTCCAACAAGACAGAGGCCTGCTGGAACTTATTATTGGCGAAGGCCTCCTTAGCATACTCGTACTTGTAGCTATTGTCTGCCGACTTATAGACCTTGTTGAACTCTCCGGCGCAACTGCTCAGAAACAGCATCACGCACGAACCTATTATGATACATTTTTTCATATCGGGGTGCAAAGTTACGATTTTTCGGCAAAATAACAAAGTTTTTTTTCAAATTTATGCATTCTGCATCATTTATTATGAATTATTTCGTATCTTTGCACTTTGTTATGAGTGATTTTATACTGACTTCACCCTATCAGCCTACCGGTGATCAGCCGGAGGCCATCAGGGAACTGACGGAAGGGTTGCAGCGTGGCGACAAGTCGCAGGTGCTACTCGGTGTGACGGGTTCGGGAAAAACCTTCACGATGGCGAATGTCATCGCCCAGGTGAACCGTCCTACCCTGATCCTGAGTCACAACAAGACGCTGGCCGCCCAGCTCTACGATGAGATGAGGGGCTTTTTCCCAGAGAATGCCGTAGAGTATTATGTCAGCTATTATGACTACTATCAGCCTGAGGCCTACCTACCCTCTACCGACACCTATATCGAAAAAGACCTTGCCATCAACGAGGAGATTGACCGACTGAGACTTTCAGCCGTATCCAACTTATTATCAGGCAGAAAAGACGTAGTGGTAGTGTCGTCTGTTTCATGTATCTACGGTATGGGCAGTCCGGTAGCTTTGCAGGAAAACGTCATTACCCTACATGTCGGGCAGAAGTTAGACCGCAATATGCTGTTAAGGAATTTGGTAACGGCTCTCTATGTGCGCAACGATGTGGATCTGCAGCGTGGTAACTTCCGCGTGAAGGGCGATACCGTCGACATCGCGATGGCCTACAGCGAGGTGGTGCTTCGCGTGACCTTCTGGGACGACGAGATCGATGCCATCGAGGAGGTGGACGCTGTGACATTCGACCGTCTGGCACGTTTCGAGGAATACAAACTCTACCCCGCCAATCTCTTTATGACCTCGCAGGAGCAGACCAACATCGCCATCCGCGAGATACAGGACGACTTGATGCAGCAGGTGGCCTATTTCGAAGAGTTAGGCGATGGCATCAAGGCCCAGAGAATCAAGGAGCGCGTGGAATACGACATGGAGATGATCAAGGAACTGGGTCACTGTTCGGGCATCGAGAACTACAGCCGTTACTTCGACGGACGAAAGGCGGGCGAAAGGCCATACTGCCTGTTGGATTTCTTCCCCGACGACTACCTGATGATCATCGACGAGAGTCATGTATCGGTACCCCAGATACGGGCGATGTACGGCGGCGACAGGGCCAGAAAGACAAACCTTGTGGAATATGGTTTCCGTCTGCCGGCCGCCTTCGACAACCGTCCGCTGACCTTTGAGGAGTTCCACGAGATGGTGAATCAGGTGATCTACGTCTCGGCCACCCCAGCCGACTATGAGCTGGAAGAGGCTGAGGGTGTGGTGGTGGAACAGGTCATCCGACCTACAGGACTGCTTGACCCCGAGATTGAGGTGCGCAAGAGCGAGAACCAGATAGACGACCTGATGGACGAGATACTCACCCGTAGCCATCGGAAGGAGCGTGTGCTCGTCACCACACTCACCAAACGCATGGCTGAGGAACTGAGTGCCTATCTGCTCGACCATCATATCGCCACCGCCTATATCCACAGCGACGTTTCGACGCTCGATCGCGTAAAGATCCTCTCCGACCTGAGGCAAGGCACTTATGATGTGCTCGTCGGTGTGAACCTGCTGCGTGAGGGCCTCGACCTGCCGGAGGTTTCGCTCGTGGCCATTATCGACGCTGACAAAGAGGGATTCCTGCGTAACCACCGCAGTCTGACGCAGACGGCCGGTCGTGCTGCGAGAAACGTGAACGGCAAGGTCATCATGTATGCCGACACCATCACCGCCTCGATGCAGCTGACGATCGACGAGACACTACGCCGCAGAACGAAGCAGATACAATACAATGAGGCGCATGGCATCACCCCCAAGCAGATTGTGAAGAACCTGAGTATGAGCGCCTTGCAGAAAGAGAATCGCGCTGACACGAAGGAGCTGATACGCGACATCGGTGTAGCAGCAGAAGGCGGTCATACGGGAGCCATGATGACAGCCGACCCTATCATCGGTCAGATGACGCGCGAACAGTTGCAGAAATTGCTGCTTGAAACCACACGCAAGATGAAGGAGGCCGCTAAGCAGCTGGACTTCCTGCAAGCAGCCCAGTATCGAGATGAAGTATTCAAACTGCAGGAGCAATTGGAACTCAAGGGGAGTTAAAGGGAAGTTAAAAGGAAGTTAAAGGGAAGTGAAAGGGACCATAGATTGAAAAAATCTTTGTACTTTTGCAGCCAATAATTAATTATAGAAAAGATGAAAAAGATTTTGATAAGCCTGCTGATGGCGCTGCCAATGATGGCCGCAGCACAGGACAATACATGGGAAAGAGTAGAAAAGGCCTCCACCGGAAGCACCAATCCCGATGCCAAATATCTGGTAGAAGGCGCTGTGCCCGAGGTGGACGGAAAAGTGTGCTGGCAGAAGGTCATCGACGCCCCAGGCAAGTCGGCCTCGCAGATCTACGACATCCTGTTGGCACAACTCAACAAAATGGTGAACGAGGAGAACCAGTTGTTCGAAAAGAGCAAGGTAGCCATCCAGGATCAGGCCAGCCACCAGTTAGGTGCCACCTTCCACGAGTGGCTCGTCTTCAAGAATACGGCCCTCAACCTCGACCGTACCGTGCTGAATTTCCAGCTGATCGTGAATTGCAGTGACGGCAAGGCCGACGTGCAGATGACACGTGTCAGCTACGACTACGAGTTGGAGCGCGACCCCACCCACTACACGGCTGAGGAATGGATCAGCGACAAGTATGCCGTGAATAAGAAGCGTACCAAGCTGCTTAAGCTCTCGGCCAAGTTCCGTAGGAAGACCATCGACCGCAAGGACTATATCTTCAACAAGTTTACCACGCTCCTTAACGAGAAATGAACAAGGATCAAATACGCAACGTACTAAATCTGATCTTTATGATTGTGGCTGTGGTAGGTGTCGTCATCTACCTCACCGATGATAAGACGAAGGGTATTATCGTCATTCTCATCGCCATGTGCTTTAAGATGGCGGAAGCTTCCATGCGAATGTTTAATAAATGAAAATAAGATCATTTCTCCTGCTGCTCACGATGCTGGCCATCAGACCTCTGATGGCACAGGACACCTATAACCAGATCGACGAGGTAGGCAACGTGACGCAGCGAAGCGAGAATTTCAACAAGCACAACAACGACACCACCTCGAAGAACAAGGAAGTGCCCAAAGGCTTGAAAGTGTGGACCATAGACCGTAAATTCGGAAATGTAATACCCACGACGCCCGACACGCTGAGCCACTTGTTCCAGAACACCATCTTCAATTCGGGTGTCTATGGCCAATATAACACCATCGGCAACAACTACTCCGCCCGCGAGAGCCGTATCTTCATCGACCGCAAAGAGAGCAGCTCGTTCATCTTCACCGACCCCTACTCTTTCTTTATGGTGGAGCCCGACGAGTTTCTGTTTACCAACACCCTCTCTCCGCTCACCTTCCTGACATACGACAACTGCGGTGACAAGCAGCACGGCGAAGACAGGCTCGACGCGAAGTTTGCCGTAAATGTGAATAAACGGTTAGGCTTCGGTTTCCAGATGACCTACGATTACGCCAGAGGTTACTTTAGCAGCCAGAGTGTTTCGCATTTCAACGGATCCATCTTCGCCTCGTATTTGGGCGACCGCTATAACGCACATTTCCTCTTCTCGACAAACCACCAGAAAGCATCCGAGAACGGCGGTATTGCCAACGACGAGTATATTGTGCATCCGGAATCGCACGCTGAAGACTATGCGGACGAGGAGATTCCCACGGTGCTGACACAAAACTGGAACCGCAACGACAATATACATGTTTTCCTGAGTCACCGTTACAATTTAGGTTTCTACCGTCAGGTGCCTATGACGGAGGAGGAAATCAAGGCCCGCGAGTTTGCCAAGGCCTCACAGCAGGAGAAAGACAAACTGGATATGAAGAAGGACGGCAAGGACGCGCCCCAAGGTCGTCCGGATGCTGCTCCGAAAGGACGTCCGGAAGGTGCTAAGATTGCAGGCATGGAGCCCCCGAAGGATAAAACCAATGAGGTGGTTGACACCACCCGTATCCAAGTGGACAGTCAGGAGAAACTGGATAGTCTGAACCGTCTGCAAGCCATTCAGGACTCCATCGATGCCACGATGAAGAAGGAGTATGTGCCTGTGACCAGTTTTATCCACACACTGGAATTGCACAACTTCAAGCGTATCTATCAGGCCTACCAGACACCCACCGACTATTATCTCAACAGGAACTATACGGTCTTTGGTGGCGACAGCATTGAGGATAACACCAAACATCTGCAGCTGAAGAACACCTTCGGCATAGCGCTACTCGAGGGTTTCAATAAATATATGAAGGCAGGACTGAAGGCATTCGTCACCCATGAATACAGACGTTATGAAATGCCCGACACCCTGAATGCCACCGTCTTCCAACAGCGATGGACGGAAAACACCGTCAGTATTGGCGGACAGCTGAACAAGACGCAGGGCAAGACGCTACACTTCAACCTGACGGGTGAGTTCTGGGTGGCTGGCGAAGATGCCAGTCAGTTGAAACTCGACTTCGATACCGACCTGAACTTCCCACTCTTCAAGGATACCGTACGGGTTGCCGCCAAAGCATTCTTCCACCGCATGAACCCCTCGTTCTACTATCGCAAATACCACTCACAGCACTTGTGGTGGGACCGTCAGAATGATCTGAGTCAGGAGATGCGTACGAGGATTGAGGGTAATCTGTCATATACGTTGACGAATACCCGTCTGCGTCTGGCCGTTGAGGAGATACAGAACTACACCTATTTCGGTATGAGCTACGACCATACCTATGATGCCAACAATGACATCAACGGACGTAAGAACATGACAGCGGGCGTGCATCAGGAAGGCGGTAATATCAACCTGCTCACTGCGCAGTTGTATCAGGACTTCCGACTCGGGCCCCTGAATTGGGAGAATGTCATCACCTATCAGAATTCCAGCAACGAGGACGTGCTGCCGCTGCCCGCTCTCAATATCTTCTCGAATCTCTATCTGAAATTCAAGATTGCCCGTGTGCTCGATGTTGAATTAGGAGGCAACGTGACATACTTCACCAAGTATGAGGCTCCTGACTTCTGTCCGATGCTCAACCAGTTTGCCATTCAGACGAATACCGCCAACCGTGTGGAATTAGGAGAGTTCCCCTTCGTCGATGTCTATGCCAACCTGAAACTCAAAGGTGTGCGTTTCTTTGTGATGATGAGCAATGTGCTTTACAGTTCTGCCAATAGGAAATACTTCACCACGCCCCACTACCCCATGAACGGCAGCGTGATGCACATGGGAGTTTCGTGGCCCTTCTTTAACTAGCCGGACTAGCCAGACTAGATATACTAGATAGGCTATACTAACAACAGCCCTGCAGCCACACAAACGCCGTAAATAAAGATATTGCGCGCTGTATCGCCTAAACAGATATTCAGCGCCTTACCTCTGTCTATCCGTTTGATTTTCAGATAGGTATACACATGGAAAACAAGATAGACGAAGGGTAGGAAGAAGGCTAACGGATGACCGTTCATGAGGAAGGTAACACCTAAGATCATCGCGCCGATGCCCACGCCTAAATAGATTTGAAGGGCAGCCTTAGCGCCTAAACTCACCACAAGCGTGTTCTTACCCGCCTCACGGTCAGTATCGCGGTCACGGAAATTATTCACTAACAACAAGGCATCAATCACCATACCACAAGCCACTGAGGCAAGGAACACTTCCCAGGTTACCATGTGATACTGCACATAATAGATGATACAGACGGGCACGATACCGAAAAACACCAACACCAACACATCGCCCAGACCCATATACGACAGATGTGTGGTATAGAGGAAACAGAACACGATACAGACGATACCAATCAGGATCATCTCCAGTCCACCCCAATACACAAGGGGTAATCCCACGATACACGCCAGACAGGTAGTGGCGGCGATGGCCTTCTTCATAGAATCGAGTTTCACCCATCCCATTGCACAGGCGCGACGAGGGCCGAGGCGCGTCTCAACGTCGTCTGTGCCGTTGGCAAAGTCGAAGAAGTCATTGATGAAGTTGGCATCGATCTGCATGATGAAAGCAAAGAGGAGACACAACCCAGCCGCCACCCAGCTGAACACACCATCGCCATATATCTTCTCATCGACATACGCTAATGACACACCAATCATTACGGGAACGGCTGCCCCTGACAAAGTCTTAGGACGAGCAGCCAAGAGCCAAGCCTTCATGGAATTGGTCTCGATTCTCTTCTCTTCCTTCATATTTTTCTACAATTTTCGTGCAAATATACATAATATTTGTGAATTATGGATGGGGAATGATGTTTTTTTCGTATATTTGCATCAAAATACAGACTTTTCTATGATAACCAATAGCCCAAGCCTCGATCTGGTGGAATTCGTTGAAACGCAGATCCTACCCCGTTATAATGACTTTGACCGTGCCCACAATCTGGAGCACGTTACCCGTGTAATACGCCGTTCGCTCGAGATGGTGAGAACCACTGGAGCCGACATCAACATGGCCTACGTCATCGCAGCCTATCACGACTTAGGGATGTCGGGACCGAGAGCTGTACACCACATTACGGGCGGTAAGATACTCGCCAACGATGCCAGACTGAAAAAATGGTTCTCGCCTGAGCAGATCAAGATTATGAAAGAGGCCGTAGAGGATCATCGTGCCTCAGCCAGCCATTCGCCCAGAAGTCTCTATGGAAAGATTGTGGCAGAGGCTGACAGAGATATCAGCGCCGACATTGTCATCCGTCGTACCATTCAGTATGGTCTTAGCAACTATCCGCAACTCGACAAGGAGGGACACTGGAAACGCTTCAAGCAGCACCTGGACGAGAAATATTCAGTAAACGGCTATATCCGTCTGTGGCTTCCGAATTCGCCTAATGAAAAGAACCTCAATGAGTTACGTCAACTCATTGCCAGTCCTCAGAAACTGCGCGAAACCTTCGAGGCCATCTTCGCTGAAGAAACCGCAGACGCCTGACTACAATCTACTGCCCCCTATCTGAGATACATCCAATAGATATATCCCAACACAGCGGCAAGCACTATCAGCACAATCGAGCGGATAAGGCACGTTGTCACTTTCTTGATAATCAGGAAAGCCACGATGATGGCCACCAGGATAAAAATATAAACGCCTATATTATTTGCCATAATCAAAACATTTTCTTAAACGCTGTGGGTAACGGTGTCTCAAACTCCATAGGCTCACCCGTCACAGGATGATGGAAGCAGAGCAGCCAGGCATGGAGACAAAGACGGTGAAGGGGATCGTCGCCATTACCGTATTTCGGGTCTCCGCAGACAGGATGACCCATATCGGCAGAATGCACGCGGATCTGGTTCTTACGGCCCGTCTCCAACTTGAATTCCACCAGCGAATGCTCAGCCGTACGGGCCAGCACATGATAGTGCGTAATGGCATACTTGCCACCATTGTCGACTGGCGAGGAATAAGTCACATAGGCCTTGTTGTCTTTCAGCCAGTTCTCGATGGTGCCATCGTCGTCTGCTATCTCTCCTGAGCAGACAGCCACATAACGGCGGTCGTAAACGATATCGTGCCAGTTATGCTCCAAGATCTGCTCCGTCTCCATATCCTTGGCATAGACCATCAGGCCGCTGGTATCACGATCGAGACGGTGAACAACATGCGCCGTACACTTCTGGCGAGACTTCTTGAAATAGTCGTCGAGCACACTTTTCACATTCAGCGTCGAATGACCGCCAGCCATCGAAAGAATACCTTCAGCCTTCTCGACGACTATCAGCCATCGGTCTTCATACACGATCTTCACCCAACGGCTCTTGAAACCTTGTTGGTTGCGTTTGGTCTTGCTCACAGCGACCTTCATGCCCTTCTCCAGAGGGAAATCGAACTGCGAAACCGTCTTGCCGTTGACCTTGATGCCCCGTCCTTGCAGCGTCGCCTTGATCTTCGACTTCGATTGCGGTACATTGGCCAACAACCACTCCAACAGCTGCATAGGCTCTGCCACGACGAAATGGTCGTACTCACCTTCACGGTTATAACCTGCGTTGTATCTCATATTTGCTGATTTTGGGTACAAAGGTAGTGCAAATCGATTGAAACACCAAACGATTGGAGGATTTTCTTGGAAGTATCGAAAATTTTGCGTACCTTTGCAGCCTGATTCTATATTATATATAAATAAGGTATAAAAAAGAGATGATTACAGTCACAAATCTGGCTATCCAATTCGGAAAGAAGGTTCTCTATAAGGACGTGAACCTGAAGTTTACAAGTGGTAATATCTATGGCATCATCGGTGCCAACGGTGCAGGCAAGTCTACCCTGCTGCGAGCCATCAGCGGCGAACTGGAGCCAAACAAGGGATCTGTAGAGATGCTGCCTGGCGAGCGCATGAGTGTGCTGGAGCAGGATCACTTCAAATACGATGCTTTCACGGTGATGGACACCGTGCTGATGGGTCATAAACCCATGTGGGACAATATGAAGGAGCGCGAGGCGCTTTACGCAAAGCCCGAGATGACGGAAGAAGACGGCAATCGTGCCGCTGAGTTGGAAATGGCTTTTGCTGAGATGAACGGCTATGAGGCTGAGAGCGAGGCTGCACAGCTGTTGCAGAACCTGGGTGTGGTCGAGGGTCAGCACTATAAGCAGATGGCAGACATCTCAAACAACGAAAAGGTTCGCGTGATGCTGGCAAAAGCATTGTTCGGACATCCCGACAACCTGTTGCTCGACGAGCCCACCAACGACCTCGACCTCGATACGGTACAGTGGTTGGAGGAATATCTCTCAAATCTGGAGCAGTGTGTACTCGTGGTCTCTCACGACCGTCACTTCCTCGATGCCGTTTCGACACAGACCGTCGACATCGACTTCGGTAAAGTGACGCTCTTCTCGGGTAACTACTCATTCTGGTATGAGAGTTCGCAGTTAGCTCTGCGTCAGGCTCAGAACCAGAAGATGAAGGCTGAGGAGAAGCGCAAGCAGTTGGAGGAGTTTATCCGCCGTTTCTCTGCCAATGTCGCAAAATCGAAACAGACCACTTCGCGTAAGAAGATGCTGGAGAAGCTGAATGTAGAGGAGATCACCCCATCAACACGTAAGTATCCGGGTATCATCTTCTCGATGGAGCGCGAACCTGGCACACAGATTCTCGAAGTGGAAGGTCTGAAGGCCATAGACCAAGATGGTACCGTACTCTTCGACAACGTGAACTTCACCATCGAGAAGGGACAGAAAACCGTCTTCCTGAGCCATAATCCCAAGGCGATGACAGCCCTCTTCGAGATCATCAACGGTAACCGTGAGGCAGATGCCGGTACCTATAAGTGGGGCGTCACCATTACCACTGCCTATCTCCCACTCGACAACACATCGTTCTTCCAGAGCGAGATGAACCTCGTGGACTGGCTCTCACAATGGGGACCGGGCAATGAGGTCGTCATGAAGTCATATTTAGGACGTATGCTCTTCAAGGACGAGGACATCCAGAAGAAGGTATGCGTACTCTCCGGTGGCGAGAAAATGCGCTGTATGATTGCGAGAATGCAGTTGAAAAATGCCAACTGTCTGATTCTCGATACGCCTACGAACCACCTCGACCTGGAAAGTATCCAGGCGTTCAACAACAACCTGATTCAGTTTAAGGGCAATATCATCTTCGCTTCCCACGACCATGAATTCATCAACACAGTGGCCGACCGCATCATCGAACTGACGCCTAAGGGCACCATCGACAAGCTGATGACCTATGACGATTATATCTACGATGAGCAGATCAAGGAGCAAAAAGCCAAGATGTATGCATAATGGCACGATATTTGCTTGTTGATAAGCAGAAGCAAAAAACAACGTAATTATGACAGAAAAAGATATTCACATTGAAGGAGAGGAAACTCTGAACGAGAATCCCTCAGAAGAAACTGCCAATGAGGCAGTAGAAGGAGCCGAAAAGCCTGAGAACGCTGAAGATACCGACAATACTGAGGATGCCGAAGAAAAGGATCCCTTGCAGAAAGCCGAGGAAGAAATTGCCGATCTAAAGAACCAGCTTCTCTATAAAGTTGCTGAGTTTGAGAATTATCGCAAGCGCACCCTCAAGGAGCGCGCAGAACTGATTCTCAATGGCGGTGAGAAGTTCATTACGGCCATCCTGCCTGTCATTGACGATATGGAGCGTGCAATCGAGAATGGTGCCAAGACCGACGATCCCGCTGTGCTGCGCGAGGGTATGGAACTGATCCATCAGAAATTCATGAAGACCCTTGAGGCGCAGGGTGTAAGTAAGATTGAGACGACAGATGCCGACTTCGACACCGATGTGCATGAGGCAGTGGCAATGGTACCGGGCATGGGCGACGACAAGAAGGGTAAGGTGATCGACTGCCTGCAACAGGGCTATAAACTAAACGACAAAGTAATCCGCCACGCCAAAGTGGCAGTAGGACAATAACACATGGCACAACAGAAAAGAGACTATTATGAGGTGCTTGGGGTCGATAAGACCGCCTCGGAAGACGAGATAAAGAAAGCCTATCGAAAGATAGCCATCAAGTACCATCCTGACCGTAATCCCGGCGACAAAGAAGCCGAGGAGAAATTCAAAGAGGCCGCAGAAGCCTATAATGTGCTGCATGACCCGAAGACGCGTCAGCAGTACGACCAGTTTGGTTTCAACGGTCCTGGCATGGGCGGCTTCGATTTCAGCGGCTTCGGTGGTGCCAGCATGAATATGGACGACATCTTCTCGATGTTCG
>CAMJBL010000053.1 GCA_946403845.1 uncultured Prevotella sp.
GGTTCTCGACCCTTTTGCCTCTGTCGTCGTGGGCGCCTTTATTGTAAAGGTTTCTATTGATTTGCTTCGTAATGGTATTGGTGACCTGATGGAACAATCGTTGCCTGACTCAGTAGAAGAGGAAATCCTTAATTTAGTCGCATCTTTGCCAGGAGATGTGAAGCCCCATGATCTGCGAACACGACGGTTGGGAAATCATTATGCGATAGAGCTGCATATCCTTATGGATGGTGATGTCTCTCTTCGAGAAGCTCACGATAAAGCTTCGGAGGTGGAGAATCTGCTTCGTGATCACTATGGGGCAGAAACTCATGTGGCGGTGCATGTTGAGCCCAAATAGTAGTGAGTCCAAATAAAAGAAGGATTGGCTAATCCAATCCTTCTTGAGAGCCTCTTGTCGGATTCGAACCAACGACCCCGAGATTACAAATCACGTGCTCTGGCCAACTGAGCTAAAGAGGCGGGTGGACAAGCGATCTGCATCGCGCCGCTACAACCTAATACCCTTGCTGTGTTCCCACCCTGGGGGATTCAAAGGGAGCTGGCCGTACAGGACTTGCCCGTTTTGCGGGTGCAAAGGTACAATAAAAAAGTGAATAGTGAATAGTGAATAGTGAAAAAAATGCTGCTGCATGACTTTTTTAACTATTTTTTGAGGCAAAGCACTCGATATGTGCGGAAAAATGCGTAATTTTGCAGCCGATGACTCCAATAGAATATGTACAATTGAAAGCATTTGCCCGTCAGGATGGTGCTTTGCTGGCCTTGCTTTGGGTTGCGACGTTCCTTTTGTATATCATAGGTGTGTCGAACCAGCTGCTTGGTCTGGCCGCATTCTTCCTGATGTGCTATACGCCGTTTTTCGTAGCTGAGCGTTTGGGTAAATTCCGCGACTATGGTCGTGAGGGCATCATCTCGTTCCGTCGCGGCTATGCCTATACGGTTTTTGTGTTCTTTTATGGTGGCGTACTCTTTGCTATCGCCCAATATCTCTATTTTGCCTTTATGGATCACGGTTTCCTGTTGAGTCAGTTCTCAAAGATGGTTTCGTCTGAGGAGATGCAGCAGGTACTGAAACAATACGGCATGACGCAGATGGTGGATGAGAGCTTACAGGAGATGGCAAATACCCGTCCGATCGACTACGCGTTGAATATGCTGACAATCAATATCTCGCTGGGCTTTATTTTGGGTCTGCCTTTAGGCCTGATTATGCAGCGGAGTGTCAAACGAGTGAATAGTGATAAGTAAATCGTAACAATGGATATTTCTGTCGTAATACCTCTTTATAATGAGGACGAATCAATCCCTGAACTCTACGCGTGGATAGAGCGGGTGATGAAGGAGAATGGCTTTAGCTATGAGGTGATTTTCATTAATGACGGTTCTACCGACCGTTCCTGGGAGATCATCAGTGATTTGCATAGTAAGCAGCCTGATCAGGTAAAGGGAATCAAGTTCCGTCGTAACTATGGCAAGAGTCCTGCGCTTTATTGTGGTTTTGAACAAGCTCAGGGAGATGTGGTTATTACAATGGATGCTGATTTGCAGGATTCTCCTGATGAGATACCTGAGTTATACCGTATGATTAAGGAAGATGGCTTTGATCTTGTGAGTGGCTACAAGCAGAAACGCTACGATCCCATCTCGAAGACCCTTCCCACGAAGCTGTTTAATGCGACGGCCCGAAAGGTCAGTGGTATTAAGAACCTACACGACTTTAACTGTGGTCTGAAAGCCTACCGTAAGGAAGTCGTGAAGAATATCGAAGTTTATGGCGAGATGCATCGCTATATTCCTTATTTGGCCAAGAATGCCGGTTTCGACAAGATTGGCGAGAAGGTGGTACAGCATCAGGCCCGCAAGTATGGATCTTCCAAATTTATGGGACTAAACCGCTTTGTCAATGGCTATCTCGACTTGCTGACGCTTTGGTTCCTGAGCACCTTTGGCAAGAAGCCCATGCATGTGTTTGGTTTCCTGGGCACCCTGATGTTCTTCATCGGTTTCGTAGCAGCGTTCTATATTGGTGCAGACAAATTGTGGTGTCTGGCTAATCATATCCCCCAGCGCCTGGTGACGGATTCTCCTTATTTCTATATCGCCCTGACGATGATGATTATTGGTACACAGCTCTTCCTGACGGGATTTGTGGCTGATCTGGTGAGTCGTTCTTCCCAGGGTCGAAATGACTATCAGGTAGAAGAATTATTAAATGGCAAGTGATGAATAAGCGGTTTAGACAGTTTTTGACATGTTTGGCATCACTCGTGATTATCTCTTGTTCGAGCATTGACTGCCCTGTTCAGAATACTGTTTCTGTGCAATATGAAATCCGTGACAAGGCAGGAAAAGCTTTGCCGCTTACTGATTCCTTATCAGTTGCTACTACCCGTCAAGACGGTTACGATGTTCTCCTTGACATCACTACCCATTATAGCGACAAGGATGTTATCCTCAATAGGTTGATAGGTGAGTCGTCCTTTAGTCTCCCCATCAGCTACAATCATCCGGAAGATGTCCTTTACTTCTGCTTTTCAAATAGTGAGAAGACACTGGTTGATACGGTGTGGATCAAGAAGAATGATATTCCCCGTTTTGAATCCGTTGACTGTTCTGCAGCCTTCTTCCATGAACTGACGAATGTGAGGCATACCCATAATGCCATTGATTCGCTTGTACTTATCAATACATCAGTAACGTATGATGTCCAAACCGTTCATTTCTATCTCTATCCGAAAACTGACAATTAGTCTGTTGCTATTGGTTTCAGCATCGGCATCGGCTCAGTTGAAGTTCTTTTCGATTCAGAAGGACTCCATACCGTTTTTCCGTGGATTTGCCGTGTCTTTCGATATGGTAGGCTTGGCCATGATGGAGTTGTCTGATTATGGTCAGTACGAGGGTGCCTTGCGTATCAATCTCCACGATGAGTGGTTCCCAATTGCTGAGTTAGGTTATGGTAAGGCCAGTCATACCGATGATCCTGTGACCCATCTCCGCTACGAGACGGCAGCTCCCTATTTCCGAATTGGTATCGATAAGAACCTGTTGAAGCAGAAGCACGGTCCCTATCGTTTCTATGCTGGTCTTCGCTATGCTTTTACTTCCTATAAGGTTGATGTATCATGCGAACCTTTGGTTGATCCGGTTTGGCTATGGGACACCAGTTATGGTGTGAAAGATGACCAGTGCAGTTATCACTGGCTGGAAATTGCTCTTGGGGCCGATGCGACTGTCTGGGGACCATTGCATCTGGGATGGAGTGTGCGTTATAAACGGCGCATTGCTCATAACGACGGAACCTTAGGACGCACATGGTATGTGCCAGGATATGGTGTCGATGGTGACACGCGCCTGGGTGGCACATTTAATGTGATTATTGATATATGAACAAGAAGAAACTTATCTGGCAGTTACCTTTCCTGATCTTGTTGATTGTGGGAACGGTGCTGATTATCCGCCAACAGCGGGCAATACCATATCAGACGAATTCCGGTATGGTCTTTGGTACAGTTTACAATATCACTTACGAGTGTGACTCGGATCTGCATCAGGCCATCAAGGCCGAATTGCAGAAAGTTGATAATTCCCTGTCTCCCTTCAATGACCACAGCATCATTTCGGCTATAAACGAAAACAAGGATGTGGTGCCAGATGAGATGTTCCTGACTGTTTATAATCTGGCCATGGAGATTTCCCGTGAGACGAGTGGAGCCTTCGACATCACAGTGGCTCCATTGGTCAATGCCTGGGGGTTTGGCTTTAAGAATGGCATTCAGCCTAATCGTCATCAGGTTGATAGCCTCCGCCGATTGATCGGCTATGAGAAAGTAGCCTTGAAAGACGGACGTATTGTGAAGCAGGCACCCGACATTATGCTCGATTGCTCTGCCATTGCCAAGGGTTTTGGCTCTGATGTGGTGGCACATTTCCTGCAACAACGAGGTGTGAAGAATTTCATGGTAGAGATCGGTGGTGAGATTGTCACAAGTGGTGTTAATCCCCAGCGCCTGCCGTGGAAGATCGGCGTGACTAAACCAACTGACGATACATTGTCAGTAAGAGGTGAAATACAGAGTGTACTCAATGTCACAGACTTGGCGATGGCCACGAGTGGTAATTATCGCAATTTCTATTACAAGGGTGGTAAGAAATATGCCCATACGATTGACCCTAAGACGGGTTATCCTGTGCAGCATTCCTTGTTGTCGGCTACGGTATTGGCAAAAGACTGTGCGACAGCTGATGCCTATGCAACGTCGTTTATGGTACTTGGCATCGACGGCGCCAAGAAAGTCCTGGAGCGTCATCCGGAATTGATGGTCTACTTTATTTATGCTGATGCTAACGGTCAGAATGCCGTCTGGTGTTCCCCCTCGTTAAAAGACAAAATAGTGGAGTAATCGCCTATGGCCACCTTGCAGATTTATGAGAAACTTCTTTTGTTTCCTTTGTTCCAAGGCATGAGCCGTGATGATTTGGAACAGGTGGCTGGTCATACACGTTTTGGTTTTTCCAAGATCAGTGCAGGTTCGACCGTCGTGGCAGAGGGAGACGATTGCAATCAGTTGTATTTTCTTATTAATGGCACACTCCGCGTGGAGACTACAGCCGATGATCATGGATATATGGTTGTGGAGCAGTTGGAGGCACCTGTCATCCTGCAGCCGGAGGTTATCTTTGGCTATACGCAACGCTATACGCATACCTATATAGCACAAACAGATGCCAATTTTATCATCGTTGGCAAGGACGAAGTCCTGCGCCTGTCAGAGGATTTTTTGGTTTTCCGTTTGAATCTTCTGAATATGTTTGCCACTCAGACCCAGAAGACCTCTCGTTTGCTCTGGCTGTATGTGCCAGATTCGTTAGAAGACCGTATTGTCCGCTTTTTTGCCCAACATTGTCTTTATCCTGCCGGGCCGAAGGTGTTCCATATACTGATGAACCGTTTGGCCAGTGAACTCAACGACAGTCGTCTGGATGTCAGTCGTGCCCTCAATGCCTTACAGTGTGAGGGAAAGATCGTTTTGCGGCGTGGAAGAGTGGAAATTCCGCTGATGGAAAGGCTGTTGATGTGAAATAATATAAAATAATTGGCTGCAATTTGTTTTGTTTCCGCATTTTTTGTATTTTTGCAGTTCATAAACGTTAGTAAGAAAGATGAGTGAACAGAAAGAACGAAAGAATCCTTTTTTCTTTCCCTATCATACACCGCATGATGTCGCGCCGTTCGACTGTATCAGACTTGAGGATTATGAGGAAGCCTTCATGGAAGGTATCCGTCGTGAGGATGAGCAGATCGATAAGATTGTGAACGACCCTCGTAAACCGACTTTCGACAATACGATTATCAGTATTGATGACGAGAAGGACGGTGAGGGCTATTACGACCTGTTGGGCCGTGTGTCGTCAGTGTTCTTTAACCTCCTTTCTGCTGAGACTAACGACGAGATGGATGCTTTGGCACAGAAGCTGAGTCCTGTGTTGACCAAACATGCCAACGATATCCGCCTGAACGAGAAACTCTTCGAACGCATCAAGTATGTTCACCAGCATCATCGCAAATTGACACCCGAGGAGAAGATGTTGCTCGATAAGTGCTATGATGGTTTCGTGCGCAGTGGTGCACTCCTGGATGCAGCGGGTAAGGAACGCCTTCGCCAGTTGACAGAGGAGGCCTCCGTACTGGGCCTGCAGTTCTCTCAGAATCTCCTGAAGGAAAACAAGGCCTTCACCCTTCATATCACTGATGAGTCACAACTCGACGGTCTGCCTGAGACAGCCCGTGAAGCAGCAGCCTTGGCAGCGAAGGAGATGGAAAAAGAGGGTTGGGTGTTTACGCTCGACTTCCCCTCATACTCCCCCTTCATGACCTATTCCACACAGCGTGAACTGCGCCGTCAGATGTATATGGCCAAGAATACGGAGTGTATCCACGATAATAGTGAAAATAATCTTGAGATATGTAAGCGTCTGATTAATCTCAGACGGGAACTGGCTCAGTTATTGGGACACAAGACCTATGCCGACTATGTGCTGAAACATCGTATGGCCGGTAATGTGCGTAATGTCTATAGACTCCTCAACGATCTGATTGCCGCTTATAAGCCGACAGCTCAGAAAGAGGTGGCAGCCATTGAGAAGATGGCCAAGAAAACAGAGGGCAAGGATTTCAAACTCGAGCCTTGGGACTTTGGTTTCTATTCGCATAAGCTCCAGCTTGAGAAATACAATCTCGATGCAGAGATGTTGCGCCCTTATTTCGAGTTGTCGAAGGTGATTGATGGTGTCTTTGGCTTGGCCAATCGCCTGTATGGCATTTCCTTCAAGGAAAACAAGGACATCCCTGTCTATCACCCCGACGTGAAAGCTTACGAGGTGTTCGACAAGGACGGTTCTTTCCTGGCTGTCTTCTATGCCGACTTCCATCCTAGAAAGGGTAAACAGGGTGGTGCCTGGATGACAGAATACCAGGGGCAGTGGATTGACCGTAAGGGCGAGAATGTACGTCCGCATGTCAGCGTGGTCATGAATTTCACCAAGCCGACAGAGGAAAAGCCTGCCTTGTTGACATTGGGCGAGGTGGAAACCTTCCTTCACGAGTTTGGCCATTCGTTGCATGGCATGCTGTCCAACACCCGTTTCGAGAGCCTGAGCGGAACGAATGTATGGTGGGACTTCGTCGAGCTGCCTTCGCAGTTCATGGAGAACTTCGCCATCGAAAAGGAATTCCTGCGCACCTTCGCCTTCCATTATCAGACGGGTGAGCCCATTCCTGATGATCTGATTGCGCGCATCGTCAAGAGCCGCAACTACAATGTGGCCTATGCCTGTCTGCGACAGGTGTCGTTTGGCCTGCTCGATATGGCCTATTATACCAAGAAGGAACCGTTTACTGACGATATCATCCCGTTCGAGAAGAAGGCCTGGGCGAAGGCTATGGTGACAGAGCAACTGCCTGACACCTGTATGACCGTTCAGTTCTCGCATATCATGGCTGGCGGCTATGCAGCAGGCTATTACAGCTACAAATGGGCAGAGGTGCTCGATGCCGATGCCTTTGCCGTATTCAAGAAAGAGGGTATTTTCAATCCTGCGACAGCCCAGCGATTCCGCGATTGCATTCTCTCAAAGGGTGGCACGGAGAATCCCATGGTGCTGTATAAGCGTTTCAAGGGTGGCGAACCGACCATCGATGCCTTGCTGAAGCGAAATGGGATAAAAAGAGGTAAGAGGTGAGAAGTAAGAGGTAAGAGGAAAGAAATGATGACAGAGAAACAGAGGAAATTAGATGAGCGTTATCTGCGTATGGCGCGTATCTGGGCCGAGAATTCCTATTGCCAGCGTCGCCAGGTAGGTGCACTGGTGGTGAAGGATAAGATGATCATCAGCGACGGCTACAATGGTACGCCCAGTGGCTTCGAGAACGTGTGTGAGGATGATAATAATGTCACCAAGCCCTATGTGCTCCATGCGGAAGCCAATGCCATCACCAAACTGGCCCGTAGCAACAACAATAGCGATGGCGCCACGATTTATATTACTGCCTCGCCTTGTATCGAGTGTGCTAAACTGATCATCCAGTCAGGCATCAAACGAGTGGTTTACGGTGAGAAATATCGCCTTACCGACGGCATCGATCTGCTGAAGCGCGCTGGCATCGAAGTGATTTATATGGATGTGAATAGTGAAAAGTGAATATGAGTAATAAGTCAAATCGTTTTTCCCCGATATGGATGGCCCTGTGTGTCGTTCTTGGTATACTGGTAGGAACCTTCTATGCCAACCATTTTTCCGGCAATCGGCTGAGTATCATCAATTCCAGTGGTAATAAGCTTAACAACCTGTTGCATATTGTCGACGACCAGTATGTGGATACCATCAATATCAACGATGTGGTTGAGGATGCGATGCCGCTAATCCTCTCAGAGCTGGATCCCCATTCGGTCTATATTGCCGCCAAGGATGTGCAGATTGCCAACGACGATCTGAAAGGTTCTTTCTCTGGCGTGGGCATCGAGTTCACCATCCGCAACGACACGGTTCGCGTGCAGAATGTGATTGGCAATGGTCCTGCTGAACGTGCAGGTCTGATTGCTGGCGACAAGATTGTCGAGGTCGACGATCAGCCTTTTGTGGGGAAGGAAGTGACCAACGAGGAGGCTATGCACCGTCTGAAGGGTCCTAAGGATACGAAGGTGAAGTTGGGCATCATCCGCTATGGCGAGAAGAAGATGCGTCATATCACTGTTACGCGTGGTGAGATTCCCACGAAGAGCGTGACGGCCAGCTATATGCTCGACGAGAAGACTGGTTATATCAAGATCAAGAACTTTGGCGAGAATACCTATCCAGAACTGCTGATTGCGCTGGCCAAACTGTCACAGGATGGCTTCTCCAATCTGGTCATCGACCTTCGCAACAACACGGGTGGCTATTTGGCTTCGGCCGTTCAGATTGCCAACGAGTTCCTTTCCAAGGGACAATTGATTGTCTATACCGAGGGTCGTAAGTCGCCTCGTCAGGATTATCGCAGCGATGGACGTGGCTCCTATCAGCAACTGCCGTTGGTGGTGCTCATCGATGAAGCCTCTGCCTCAGCCTCAGAGATCCTGGCAGGTTCTATCCAGGATAACGATCGTGGCACGATTATCGGTCGTCGCTCGTTTGGCAAGGGCCTTGTGCAACAGCCGATCGAGTTCAGCGATCATTCTATGATCCGTCTCACTGTCGCCCGTTATTACACACCATCAGGCCGCTGCATCCAGAAACCCTATACCTCAGGTTCTGACAAGAGCTATGAGGAGGATCTGTTGTCGCGCTACCAACATGGTGAGTTCTTCTCGCAGGATAGCATCAAGCATACTGGTCCTCAGTATCATACCAGCAATGGCCGCGTTGTGTACGGCGGTGGTGGTATCACTCCCGATATCTTCGTGCCTGAGGATACATTGGGCATAACGTCTTATTATAAGGAGGCATCGATGTCGGGTATGATTCTCCAGTTCGCCTTCAACTATACGGATGAGAATCGCAATAAGATGAATGACTTCAAGAGTGCGTCTGGTTTGGAACATTACCTGAAGCGCCAGAATACGGTCGAGAAGTTCGTGACCTGGGCTGATAAGAATGGCCTGAAACGCCGCAACCTGATGGTTCAGAAATCCTATAAACTGCTGGAGCGCTATATCAACAGTCGCATCATCTATAACATGCTTGACGAGGAAGCCTGGACGGAATATCTGAATCAGGACGATCCTGCTATCCAGGAAACGTTGAAACTCTTCCGCAACAACGAGGCTTTCCCCAAGAAGCCTGAGGCAGGAGGGGAGAAGCAAGCCCAGAAAGTGGCCCAAGCCTACGACTATCGCAGCACCCATGTCAAAGCAACCTTGATTGCTTATGCATAAGGACGACCTGCGGCGACAGATACGACAAATTAAGCGACAATTCACACCACAACAATTGGAAGAGTTGTCGCTTCCTATTGTCGCCCGTCTGCGTCAGCAACTCTTTGATATCCAGACGATTGTGGCCTATTATCCCTTACCGGACGAGGTGGATATCCGTCCGCTGCTTGAGGAGTGGATAGCCGAGGGTAAAAAAGTGTTCCTGCCAAAGGTGACTGGCGATGAGACGATGGAACTGCGTCGCTATACCGGTTGCGACAGCCTGCAGGAAGGTGCCTTCCATATCATGGAGCCTGTCGGCGAAAGAATTTCTGCCGATTCGTCGATTGATGTTGTTCTCGTGCCAGGAGTCGCCTTTGATGCAGCCGGTCATCGTCTGGGACGGGGCCGTGGCTATTATGACCGTTTTCTGAGCTCACTAAGAACCGTCCCCACTGAGCGCATTGGTGTTTGCTTCGATTTCCAGAAGGTTGATGAAGTGCCTTTCGACAAATACGACATCCCCGTTGACAGGGTTATTTAGTTAAAACGGATATCGGTAATCACCTGACTACCCACATAGTCATTCAGCCGTTTCACATATTCGCTGCGTTGCATAGAGAGGTCAGCCCTCAGAGCGGGACTGGTCAGATGTACATATAAGGTCTGATTGCGGATCACAACGTTGCCCGTATAACGGCTGATGGCCTCGCCAGCCACGATTGGCCACGCCTCAATCAGCCGTTTCTGCAACAATGGCGTCTCCAGCCCTTGTGCCCTCAAATTCCTGAGAATCAGCTCCTTTATGCTCTTTACATCCTTCCTGAACATATCTCTTACCTCTCACTATTCACTAATCACTATTCACTATTCGCTTTTCACTTTTCACTTCTCACTTTTCACTTCTCAATAATCTCCCCATTCTCCACATAGAAAATCTTATAATCATGTGATGAGGCCGACAGAATCTGGTCCAGATGCTCGCGATTGGTATCTGTGATGAAAATCTGTCCGAACTCATTCCCTGCTACGAGACTCACAATCTGTTCCACCCGCTGGGCATCCAGTTTGTCGAAGATGTCGTCGAGCAAGAGGAGTGGGGTGGTCTGTGTGTTCGTCCGTTTGAGGAAATCAAACTGCGCCAGTTTCAGGGCAATCACGAAGGTCTTGTGCTGTCCCTGACTCCCCTCACGCTTCATCTGATGGCCGCCGAGTGCGATTTCCAGATCATCGCGATGAATGCCGTGCAGCGAATAGCCAATGGCACGGTCCTTGAAACGGTCGCGCTGGATCACTTCCAACAACGGGCCTCGCTGACAGTGCGACACATAGTTCAGTGCCACCCGTTCACGATTGCCTGAGATGGTCTCGTAGAACCGCTGGAAGATAGGCACCATCTCCTTGACGAAGGCATCGCGCTTCTGATAGATCAGCTCACCGCTCATCGCCATCTGCTCCTCCCAAAGACTCATCACCTCATAGTCAGGTTCCTCCTCAGCCCTGAGCATCGTATTTCGCTGTTGCAAAGCCTTGTTATAGCGGTTCAGGGCCTCGATGTAGCTATGGTCGTATTGTGAGATCACCATGTCCATCAGTCGTCTGCGTTCCTCGCTGCCGCCGTCGATGAGTAGCGTGTCCGAGGGCGATACCATCACGACGGGTATCAGACCGATATGCTCCGACAGCCGTTTGTATTCCTTCTTGTTTTTCTTGAAATGCTTCTTCTGTCCCCGCTTGATGCCGCAGGAGATAGATAGCTCATCAGGTAATCTCTCACCTCTATATTTCCCCTCAATCATCAGGAACTCCTCTCCATGCCGTATCACCTGCGAGTCAATGGGGTTGTTGGCTGAGTGACAGAAGGAGAGATAGTAGATGGCATCGAGCACATTCGTCTTGCCCACACCGTTCTGGCCGATGAAACAGTTGATCTTCGGCGAGAGCTCCAGTGTGGCCGTCTGGATGTTTTTATAGTTGATGAGTGATAATTTTTCCAGAATCATGATGCAAAGATACGAATAAGCGGGCAAAAAGCCAAAAGATGCGCCCAAAAATCGTTAAAAGAGTCGGGCTGCAGCAAATTTTTCACTATTCACGATTCACTTTTCACTTTTTTTTTGTAATTTTGCAGCCGTTTCGTGTGAAATATAAAAAAATAGATAAATAATGGCAAACAACAACAAACCCCAGGCTGCTCCTGTTCAAGAGCAGACCATCAGTCAGAGTGAAGCCTTCTTCTTAAAGTATAAGAAGGCCATTATCGCCGCTGTGGTTGCTATCGTGGTAATCATTGCAGGTATCGTTCTTTACACGACTTACTACTCTGGTCCCAGAGAAGATAAAGCCAGCACCATCTTGGCCAAGGGTCAGGAGTATTTCCTCGCTGGCGACTATCAGAAGGCCCTCAATGGCGACAGCGCTTCTTTCAAGGGCTTCCTCAATGTGGCTTCTGAGTACAGCAGCACCAAGGCCGGTAATCTGGCCAACCTCTATGCCGGACTCTGCTTTGCCCAGCTCGACAAGTGGCAGGAGGCAGCCAACTACCTTGAGAAGTTCGATGGTGCCGACGACTCTATGATTTCTCCCGCAGCTATCGGCGCACTGGGAAATGTCTATGCCCATCTCAACCAGCTCGACAAGGCCGTTTCTAACTTGAAGAAGGCAGCCGAAAAGGCCGACAACAACAGTCTGTCACCCACCTTCCTCATCCAGGCTGGCGAGATCCTCGAGAGCCAGGGTAAGAAGGCCGACGCCCTGAAGCTGTATCAGGAGGTGAAGGACAAGTACTTCAACTCGATGCAGTATCAGACCATCGATGCTTATATTGAGCGCTGCAAGGAATAATGGCAACCGCATTACATAATCTGAGCGAGTACGATTTCAACGCTGTCCCCGATGCGTCGAACATGACTTTCGGCATCGTTGTGGCAGAGTGGAATCCGGAAATCACAGGTGCCCTGCTCGAGGGCTGTGTGTCAACGCTGGAGAAGCATGGCGCACTGTCTGAGAACATCCACGTGAAGACCGTTCCCGGCTCGTTCGAACTCATTTATGGCGCACATCAGATGACGCTCAACGACGGCTACGATGCCGTGATTATCCTGGGCGCCGTCATTCGTGGCGAGACACCCCATTTCGACTATATCTGTCAGGGTGTCACCGAGGGCATTGCCCGCCTGAATGCCACCAGCAATATCCCCGTTGTCTTCGGTCTTCTGACCACCAACGACCTTGAGCAGGCCCGCGACCGTTCAGGTGGCAAGCATGGCAACAAGGGTGATGAGTGTGCCATCGTCGCTATCAAAATGGCAAAGTTCTAAACCTTAGAAGATTAGTCAACCGTTTTGTGGACCTCGCCAATCCTGGCGGGGTCCTTTTTTGTGTCTGTTGCTCATCCGGCAACCGTCAGAAATTCGTAGTGGCAGCTATCTTGTCGGCATTCATGCTACGGGCACTGGCGTCGAAGATGTCCTTGTAGAGTCCACCCTGCTGGTAAACCTCGTCAGGTGCGCCCTGTTGCACCACGCGCCCCTGCTGGAGCACGTAGATCTGGTCGGCATCGATAATCTGTCCGATGTTGTGCGAGATGATAATCACCGTGCGCCCCTTCTTGATGGCATCGATCGAGGCCTTGATCTGCTCCGTGGCGATGGCGTCGAGACTGGCTGTGGGCTCGTCGAGGAAGATAATCGGCGGATTCTTGATAAACATGCGGGCGATGGCGATGCGCTGTTGCTGGCCACCGCTCAGTTGCAGGGCAGCCGTCTCGAAGCCGTGGGGCAGCTGCATGATCTGGTCGTAGATATAGGCCTGCTTGGCAGCTCGCACCACATCGTCGTGGGTGGCCTGCGGACAGCCGTATTTGATGTTTTCCTCGATCGAGCCGTCGAAGATATGGTTCTTCTGCAGCACCAGTCCCACATTCTCGCGCAGCCACTCCGTATCCCATTCTTCCAGTGGCGTGCCGTCGAGGCTGATCGTGCCCTGCTGAGGCTGGTAGAATTTGTCGAGTAGGTTCACGATGGTGCTCTTACCCGCACCACTCAGGCCGACAAGGGCTGTAATCTTGCCCCGCTCAATCTTCATCGACACATCCCAGAGCGCCTGCGTGCCGTTCGAATAGGTAAAGTCCACGTTCTTCAGTTCGAAGTCGCCCTTTACCTCTTGAGGATGATGCTTGCCCGTCTGTTCCACCTCGTCGTCGGCTTTCAGGATGCCGAAGAATCCCTCGGCATAGATCAGCGCGTCGTTCATGTCGTCGTAGATGCGGTGCAGTTGTCGGATGGGTGCGCTGACATTGGCGAAGAGCATCACGTGGTACATGATTTTTCCGATCGACATGCCGGGATAGTCAATCAGCACCAGGTAGGCCGTCAGGATGATGATCAGCACCGTGCCGATCTGTTCGAGGAAGCTCTTCAGGCCATTAAAGAGGTAGGCCTTCTTGCGGGTGTTCAGCTGCAGGTCGGTCATGTTGCGCTGGATGGTTGCCTGGCGGTCGGCCTCAATCTGCTCGCGGTTGAACGACTTGATCACGGTGATGCTCTCAATGATGTTCAGGATACCCTGGCTCACGGCCTGATGCCCGCCGAAGATGCCCCTGCGGCCGCCCTTCATCTTCGAGGCCTGGATATAGGTCACCCAGAAATAGAGGGGCACGATGCACAGCGCCACGAGTCCCACGTAGACATTGGCGGCGAACATCAGTCCCAGGGCGAGGATGGCACTCGTAAACAGCGGCAGAATCTCGATGAAGAAATTGTTCACCGTGTTGCTCATGCTCATGATACCCCTATCGATGCGCGACTGCAGCTTACCCGTCTCGTTGCCCTCGCTGGTGAAGAAGGCCATGCGGAAGGAGAGGATTCTGTCGACCACCTTCAGCGACATGTCGCGGCTCACGAGGATTCGCATCCGCTCGCCGTAGTAGCGCTGGAAGAAGGTCACCAGCGCACCGATCACCTCCTTGCCCAGCAGAATCACGGTGATCACCGTCAGGATCTTCACGGCCTGACTCCACTGGAAACCCTCCGGCTGCCCGATCAGGGCATTGATGGCATCCACGGCGCGGTCGAGCACCACGGCATTCACCTGCGCCATCAGCGAACCCACGAGTGTCAGTACCAATGTCACCACAATCAGCCATCTGTAGGGGGTTACAAACGGCAGGATATTCTTCAGCAGTCCCCAGATATTCATTTTCATACTTTCCATTTCTTTTGTTTGTTGGCAAAGTTACGAAAAAATCTGCGAAGTTAGTGTTGCGGCAGCAAATTTTTCACTTTTCACTTTTCACTTTCACCTTTTTTTTCGTATCTTTGCAGCCAGGAAATAATTACGACCTCAAAAACAATGAAATCAATGAAATTCATCAGTTGGAACGTCAATGGCCTGCGCGCATGTGAGGGCAAGGGCTTCAGTGAGATCTTCAAACAGTTGGATGCCGACTTCTTCTGCCTTCAGGAGACGAAGATGCAGGCGGGGCAGCTCGACCTCGCTTTCGAGGGCTATGAGAGTTATTGGAACTCCGCCGAGAAAAAAGGCTACTCCGGCACCGCCATCTTCACCCGTCATAAACCCCTTAGCGTCACTTACGGCATCGGCATCGATGTACACGACCATGAGGGCCGCGTCATTACCCTCGAGATGCCCGATTTCTTCCTGGTGTGCTGCTATACACCCAACTCACAGGACGGCCTGAAGCGCCTTGACTATCGCATGACGTGGGAGGACGATTTCCAGGCCTACCTCCAGCGGCTCGACGCCCAGAAACCCGTCATCCTCTGCGGCGACCTGAATGTGGCGCACGAGGAGATCGACATCAAGAATCCCAAGACCAACCGTCATAATGCGGGCTTCACCGATGAGGAGCGCGCCAAGTTCAGCCAGCTGCTGTCACGCGGCTTCACCGACACGTTCCGCTTTCTGTATCCCGACGAGGTGAAGTATTCCTGGTGGTCCTACCGTTTCCAGGCCCGTCAGAAGAATGCCGGCTGGCGCATCGACTATTTCGTCATCTCCGACCGCCTGCGCGAGCGCCTCGTTGATGCCGGTATCCACACCGATATCCTCGGTTCCGACCACTGCCCCGTGGCGCTCGATCTGAAATAATAAATATTGAATCACTATGATAGAACTGAAAAACGATCAATTGGCGATTCTGATCGCTGAGATGGGAGCCGAGCTCCAGAGTGTGAAAGACAGCCAGGGTAGGGAGTACCTGTGGCAGGCCGGTGAGAAGTGGCCCCGCCATTCGCCCATCCTCTTCCCCATTGTCTGTAGTGTCAACAACGATACCTATACGGTCGATGGCCGCGAATACCATCTGCCCCGTCATGGCTTTGCGCGCGACACCATGTTTACCGTCATGAGCCAGACGGCCGATAAGGTGACCTTGGCGCTCCACGAGTCAGAGGAGTCGCTGAAAGTATATCCTTACTGCTTCAACCTCGCCATCACCTATCGGCTCGAGGCCAACCGCATTCACGTCATCTGGCACGTCGAGAATACCGACCAGCGGGAGATCCATTTCCAGATAGGCGGCCATCCTGCCTTCAATGTGCCTGGCGGCAAGCTCGAGGGTCAGATCAGGCTCGACAATGAGGAGCCGATGGATGTGCTGAAGAGTTATATCGACGGCAGCCACGACATGGTGGAGGAACCGCTCGAGGCCGATCAGGGCGTGATCGAAATCTGCAATAACTTCTTCCGCAACGACTCGGTCAAGATCCACAAGTGCCAGACCCACCGCGCCATGCTCATGGATACCAATGGCAAGCCGGCTGTCACGGTGGCCTACAAGACGCCCGTCTGCGCCTTCTGGAGCCCCTACGGCAAGCAGGCGCCCTTTGTCTGCATCGAGCCTTGGTACGGCCTTGGCGATCCCCGCGGCTTCAAGGGCGAGTTCAAGGACAAACCCCTGATGAATCATCTCCAGCCCGGCGCCTCATTCATGAGCCGCTACACCATCACGATCGGGTAAAAGATAGCGGGGACAGGTCTTTGATCTGTTTCGCAAAAATCGGGCTGACATCATCTTTGTGTGATGCCAGCCCATTTTCGTTAGAAGGGCCCGTAGCCCATACATGAGGTCGTCGTGATGGCCGTCAAAAATGCCGTGAGTGCGGCTACTACTACCTTCACCGCTATCTCAATCACTCTCTTCTTCATAGCTCAAACTCTTTATTATCATAAACTTCATAGTCCTTATGGCGTTCCGCTCGCACATTGGGGACTGGCACCGATGTACTATCTCTGATGGCACAGTGCGTGCCTGTCCCCATGTGTGCGTAGCTTAGAAGGCCTTCGACTAAATCGAGCTGTCGCCGCTTGCGCTGCCCGTGTTGATCATGAGGCTTGCAGCCTGTGCGGGCATCGCGAAGTTACCGGTGTAGACGCCGTCGTTCTCCGTGAGCTCGATGCTCGAGCCGTTCAGCGTAGCGCTGGGAGTCGTGCCCTCAGCAGGCGTGATGCTGATCTCCACCTCGTCGTCCTCGTTGAGGCTTGCACCCGAAGTTACGGCATTACCGTCCTTGGTCACGTTAGCAGATCCGCTACCCAGCTTGCTGATAGTCAGCGCATAGCCAGTCGGCTCATTCTGGGAACCACCCTGGTTCTCGGAGCCACCGCCCTGACTCTGTGAGCCCTGATTCTGGGAATCGCCCTGGCTGCCGCTGCCGCCACTCTGCGAACCGCCCTCGGCGTCCTCCTCGTCCTCCTTCTTCACGAGGCTGTCCACGTTGATGAACTCGGCCT
>CAMJBL010000054.1 GCA_946403845.1 uncultured Prevotella sp.
ACAACTACTTCAATGCCCGCTCGATGGATGTCTACATCACCAAGCTGCGCAAGCATCTGAAGGACGATCCCCAGATCGAGATCATCAACATCCACGGTAAGGGCTACAAGCTCATCACACCTGAGGACGAATAGACTTTGAACTTTGAGGTTTGAACTTTGAGCTTTATGATTACATTTAAATCGATAATTGGAAGGGTGCTGGTTATGGCCGGCGACCTCTTTTTGATAATCGCTTATCTGGCAGGCTGGACGTCGAACAATCTGGTGCTGCTTTTGGGCCTGATAATCATCATTATAGGCCTCTTTTTGCATGTAAAACTCTCAAAATCAGCCGAAAAGTATTAAAATCTGTTAAACTATTCATAAAGTTCAAAGCTCAAAGTTCAAAGCTCAAAGAAAATTAGTACCTTTGCACCCGCTTTTCGAAGCACATTATTAATTTTTTATTTATTTAAAAGTATGAATCAATACGAAACCGTTTTCATTTTAACTCCCGTTTTGTCTGACGACCAGACAAAGGAAACGGCCGCAAAATTCAAGAAAGTCCTCACCGATAAGGGTGCAGAGATTATCAACGAAGAGGCCTGGGGATTGAAGAAGATGGCTTATGCTATTCAGAAGAAGTCTACAGGTTTCTACTTCCTCGTAGAGTTCAAGGCTGAGCCAGAAGTGATCAAGACATTGGAAACCGCTTTCCGTCGTGACGAGAAAGTGATCCGTTTCCAGACAGTTAAACTCGACAAGTATGCTGTGGAGTACGCTGAGAAGCGTCGCAACAAGCTTGGCGCTAAAAAAGAGGAGGCTTAATTATGGCAGTTCAGGACACAGAAATCCGTTATTTGAATGCTCCTTCTATCGACACGAAGAAGAAGAAGTATTGCCGCTTCAAGAAGAGTGGTATCAAGTACATCGACTACAAGGATCCCGAGTTCCTTAAGAAGTTCCTCAACGAGCAGGGTAAGATTCTTCCCCGTCGTATCACCGGAACATCTCTGAAGTATCAGCGTCGTGTGGCTCAGGCCGTTAAGCGTGCCCGCCAGATTGCTCTGCTGCCTTACGTAACCGATTTGATGAAGTAAAACAAGGAGGACGCAAGTATGGAAATTATTCTGAAAGAAGATATTATCGGTCTGGGTTTCAAGAACGATATCGTGAATGTGAAGTCTGGCTACGGCCGTAACTACCTCATTCCTCAGGGAAAGGGTGTGATTGCCTCGCCGATGGCTAAGAAGATTCTGGCAGAGAACCTGAAGCAGCAGGCCCACAAGCTGGCTGCCCAGAAGGCTGCTGCCGAGGAGAAGGCTGCTGTTCTGGAGGGCGTAGCTCTTGAGATTGCTGCCAAGGTGAGCGCAACCGGTCAGCTCTACGGTTCTGTAGGTGCTGCTCAGGTGGCTGAGGCTCTGGCACAGCAGGGTAAGGAGATCGATCGCAAGATCATCACCATGAAGGATGCCAAGAAGCTGGGCGACTACGTGGCTCTCGTACACTTCCACAAGGAGGTGATCGTCGAGGTTCCCGTGAAGGTGGTTGCTGAGAACGCTGCCGAGCTGAAGGCTGCTGCTGAGGCTGAGGAGGCCATCCGCGCTGCTGCCGACGCTAAGGCTGCTGCTGCCGCTGCCGCTGAGGCTCAGGAGGCTGCTGACGAGGAAGAGGTGCTCGAGGCTCTCGACGCTGCTCCCGCAGAGGCTGCTCCCGCTGAGGAGGCTCCTGCAGAGGCTTAATCAAGCATTTTAAATCATAAACAATTAATAATTAATCACTGCTGTAAGGCATCATTATTTATTATGACAACAGTGTCCCGAGGGCTTCCGCCCCCGGGATTTTTTGTTGTGATCATTCAAATGGAATTACTTGAACAGGTACTGTGCAAACTCGTGCAGTGACTTGCGCCATACCTGCCACTCGTGGTCGCCGGGGTAGGAGTTGAACTTCACCTCTACACCGCCGTCGCGCATCTTCTTCACAATCTCGCGCGTATATTCGATGCGCGGATCCTGCTCACCGCAGCTGATGAAGAACACGTCAAACTGCTTGTTAAATGTTTTCGTGTCGCTCAGCATGCCCGGCACCTCCTTCTCCAGGTCGAAGTTCGAGGCCCCGCGGATACCACCGAACATACCGGTTGAGAACACACCCACGTTGGCAAACACCTCGGGGTCGCGCAGACCGATATAGAACGACTGTCCGCCACCCATCGACAGGCCGCACATCGCACGGCTCTGACGGTCCTTCTTCACACGGTAGGTCTTCTCCACGAAGGGAATCACATTCTCAATCAGCTCCGAGCGGAAGGTCTGCATACCCTGCCAGCTGTAGCCGCCACCGCCGAAACCGCCGCTCGAGGCGCGCACGTTACTATTCGCGCTCACCACAATCATCGGCACTGCCTTGCCCGCTGCAATCAGGTTGTCCATGATCTGCGCCGTACGCCCCTGTTCCATCCAGCCACGATGATCCTCACCGCCGCCATGCTGGATATACACCACGGGATAGGTCTGTCGGCCCTCGTCGTAGCCAGCGGGCGTATACACCATCAGCGGGCGCCACGCCTTCTCCACGTTCGAGTAGTAATGCACGGTGCGCACCTCGCCATGCTTCACATTCTGCACCTCGAAGTCGTCCATGCCCTTTTCGGGGACCTCGAGGGCGCTCGACCAGCGGCTGCAGCCGTAGAACGACTGACTGGCGGGATCGGCAACCGACACGCCGTCGACGATCAGCGAATAGTAGTGGAATCCCGGCACCTGCGGCTTCGTCGTCACCGTCCATGTGCCTCGCTCGTCTTTCTGCATGTCGTACTTCGTACCGCCTAGGTCCACCTGCACCTTCTGCGCCTCCGGGGCGCGTACGGTAAACTTCACGCTGTTGTCGCTCAACAGCTGCGGTCCGTTCGTCATGTTGATGTTCGTCACAGGTACTGTCACGATCCCGTCAACCTTCATCGTGCCACGTTGGCTCTGCGCTGCCACTTCCGTGCAGCAAACGGCCGTCAGCATCGCGGCCAGCAAAATCTTTGTCGTTTTCATCCTATTTATTCGTTTTTGGTTTTGTGGTCACAAAGATACAAATCATCGCAGAGAAAACGAAGTTTCGCGCGCGATTCTCTATGATTATTAATGATTTTTAGGCTTTTTATTTGCATTTCGCCCGGAAAAGATGTATCTTTGCCGTCGATATGGAAGGAATCAAGATTGTCGTAGGAGATATCACGACGCTCAAGGTCGATGCGATCGTGAATGCCGCCAACAGGAGTCTGTTGGGCGGTGGGGGAGTAGATGGCGCCATTCACAGGGCCGCTGGTATCCAATTGTTGCAGGAGTGCCGTACACTCGGTGGCTGCGAGACGGGGCAGAGCAAGATGACCGATGCCTATCTGCTGCCCTGTAAGAAGGTGATCCATACCGTCGGACCCATCTGGTATGGTGGCAATCACCACGAGCGCGAGCTGTTGGCCTCCTGTTACGACACCGCCATGCGTCTGGCAGAGGAAAACGGCCTGAAGAGCATCGCCTTCTCCTGCATCAGCACCGGTGTCTACGGCTTCCCCAAGGCCGAAGCCGCCCGCATCGCCAAACGCGTCCTCACCGAGCATCTCCGCGCCGGCTATCAGGGCGAGATCATCGTCTGCTGCTTTACCGCCTCCGACGCCGAGTACTATCAGGAATAAACAATGAAATACTTGAATCAGTTTCATAAAAATTTCTTTTTAGAGGGTTAGTAATATAGTTTATTTTGTCATTGTATCCGTTTGACGATGCGAAGTTACTACTTTCAAACGGCCACTTATCGAGTTATGTCGAGTTATATCGACTTTTATCGAGTTGCTGGTCTTGAAAGCTGCATAAAAAAGGCCATTTGCGAAAAAAAGCATAATTTGTAGTGTACTTCACGCCCGTGCAAGTCGCTCTAATCTACAGTGATCTATGTGAGACTTGAATACTAGCCACTTATTTCCTGTTAATAGGAATTCCCTATATCATTAAGTGCCTTCTGAGAATAATTTGGAGGTACTTATTTTAGGTACACATTTTAAGATGTGTCTTACCCTGAAAAACGTTGAATCAAAAACAACGTTTTTCAGGGTAAGACAGACCCTCCGCTGAGGGCCCCAGATCATCAATAACCTTTGTTAACCTTAAATCTAATTGTAGCCTTTGGTCGCTTTGGCACCTCAAAGAAGTATGGTGAAGAACTTTTTTTTTAATTAATCGTTAGGCTCTTTTGATAAAATAGTGGGGCGCAAAAGGGTCTGTCACCTTTGTGTCTTTTCAACTTTTTTGTTGTATTTTAGTTGTGTATTGATAAATAGTTGTATCTTTGCAGCATGAATCAAGTTTCTTTGCATCATGAGTAACTATACACCGAAAGAAGGCATCACCGATGCCAGACAATTGGGCATGCCCAAGTACATCATCCTCGGCATCCAACATTTGTTTGCCATGTTCGGAGCCACCATTCTGGTGCCCGTCCTGACAGGACTCTCCGTATCGTCAACCCTGTTGTTTGCCGGTATCGGTACATTGGTATTCCACTTCGTCAGCAAGCTGCAGGTGCCGGCCTTCCTCGGTTCCTCGTTCGCCTTCCTCGGGGGCTACATGTCGGTAAAGACATTGGGCGTAGAGCAAGGCATGAGTGAGATGCTGGCCTTGGACTATGCATGTGTGGGCGTGTTCTTCGCCGGACTCTGCTATTTCGTGATGGCAGGCCTCATCAAGTCTTTCGGCATCGACAAGATCCTGAAATATTTCCCGCCACTTGTGACGGGGCCGATGATCATCGCCATCGGTCTGGTACTCTCAGGCAGTGCGATACAGAACTGTACCACCAACTGGCTGCTGGCCATCGTAGCCGTCGTAACCGTCATCGTTGCCAGCGTGTGGGGCAAGGGCATCATCCGTATCATCCCCATCCTGTTGGGCGTGCTGGTCAGCTATATTCTTGCCATCGTCATGGGCGAAGTAGACTTCTCGGCACTCAATGATGCCGCATGGATCGGACTGCCTTTCAGCAGAGAACAGACCGTACTGGCCGTCTTCGACGACATGGACTCCCCGTTCCTCATCTCCACCATCATCGCCATTCTGCCGATAGCCATAGCCACCATCATGGAGCATATCGGCGACATGTGTGCCATCTCCTCCACCGTCGGAAAGGACTACCTGAAGGAACCAGGACTGCACCGCACGCTGATGGGCGACGGACTGGCCACTGCGCTGGCATCACTTTTCGGAGCACCTGCCAACACCACCTATGGCGAGAACACTGGTGTACTCAACCTCACGAAGGTCTTTGACCCTGCCGTCATCCGTCTGGCAGCCGTCTTCGCCATCCTGCTCTCGTTCTGTCCCAAGTTCGCCTGTCTGATCGGCCTGATTCCCATGGCCACAATCGGAGGCGTAAGCCTGATTCTCTATGGCATGATATCTGCTGTTGGCGTGCGCAATCTGGTTGAAGACAGCGTCGATTTCAACTCTTCGCGTAATGTTTTTGTGGCAGCCTCCATCCTGGTCATCGCCATCGGTGTGAAATACGGTGCCGACGACAATGTGAGCATCGGCCCCATCCACTTCTCCGGACTGGCTCTCTCAGCCCTTGTGGGCGTTACGCTCAACGCCATCCTTCCAGGTAAATTAGGCATGAAGATCAAAAGCGTTCACGGTAAGGAAAAACATTAAAGGGCCAGACAGACCAAGTGTTTGAGGGTAGGGAACAAAAGAAAAGGCCGCTGGACTCTCGTCCAACGGCCTCCCAAATTCTCTCAATTTGTTCTTACTGCGAATTACTCAGCAACTGCAACTGTGTCAGCAGCAACTGTGTCAGCAGCGATGCTGTCGATAACGCTATCAACGACTTCCTCGATAGTGTCGGTGTCAACCTGAGCGGGCTGAGCCTGCTGGCCACAAGAAGCGAAAGAGATAGCTGCAACAGCTACGAACATAAATACTAATTTCTTCATTTTTCTAATGCTTTTAAATCTGTAAAACAATCATTTGTTTATTAAAACGCTGCAAAGTTAGACATTTTTTTAATACGGCGTATCATTTTTTTTGTTTTTTTTTTGCCCTTTTTTGTAACTTTTTCGCAATCAGCTGAAAATCAACAAATTACGAAATGTTAAAAAATTGTGAAAATTGCACAAGTTCTGAATAATTGCTAAAAAAGGGCGATTTTTCGGAAAAAAGATGTAACTTTGTGCCCGCAAACATAGGGGTTAAGTTTATAGTTTAAAGTTTATAGTTTATAGATGATCGACAGTTCGGCTTTTCAAGGTAAGACGGCAGCTTATTTCACACTGGGATGTAAGTTGAATTTCTCCGAGACTTCCACTTTCGGCAAGATGCTCCAGGCGATGGGCGTCAGGACGGCCGAGAAGGGGGAGCAGGCTGATATCTGTCTGATCAATACTTGCTCGGTGACGGAGGTGGCCGATCAGAAATGTCGTCAGGCCATTCGTAGGCTGGTGCGTCAGAATCCCGGTGCCTTCGTGGTGGTGACTGGCTGCTATGCGCAGCTGGAGGCTGAGGAGGTGGCGAAGATCGAGGGCGTGAGTCTGGTGCTGGGGTCGAATGAGAAGGCGAATCTCATCCAGTTCCTGTCGGATGCCTGGGCATCAAGAGGTGAGAGGGGAGAGGTGAGAGGTGAGAGATTACCTATATATAGAGAAAAGACGAAGGATATAAAAAGCTTTGCACCGAGCTGTTCGAGGGGGAACCGGACACGGTTTTTCCTGAAGGTGCAGGACGGGTGCGACTATTTCTGCACGTATTGCACGATACCTTACGCCCGCGGGTTCAGTCGTAACCCGACGATTGCCTCGCTGGTGGCGCAGGCTGAAGAGGCGGCTCAGGAGGGCGGCAAGGAGATTGTGCTGACGGGTGTGAACATCGGCGACTTCGGTAAGACGACGGGCGAGCAGTTCATCGACCTGGTGAAGGCGCTGGATGCCGTCGAGGGTATCAGCCGCTATCGCATCAGTTCGTTGGAGCCCGATCTGCTGACTGACGAGCTGATTGACTACTGCGCCCAGAGCCGCGCCTTTATGCCGCATTTCCATATCCCCCTGCAGAGCGGGAGCGACACGGTGCTCAAGCTGATGCACAGACATTACGACCGCCAGTTGTTTGCGGATAAGATCACTAAGGTGAAGGCGGTGATGCCCGAGGCCTTTATCGGGGTTGACGTGATGGTGGGCTGTCGCGGAGAGACACCCGAGTGTTTCGAGGAGACCTATGAGTTTCTGCGTGCGCTCGACGTGACGCAGTTGCACGTGTTTCCCTATTCGGAGCGGCCAGGCACTTCGGCGCTGAAGATTCCCTACGTGGTGAGCGAGCAGGACAAGAAACTGCGCTCGAAGCGCTTGCTGGATCTGAGCGACGAGAAGACCATTGCCTTCTACGAGAAGCATATCGGTCAGGAGGCTGAGGTGCTGTTTGAGAAGGCCCCTCGCGGAAAGGCGATGCACGGATTCACCAAGAACTATATCCGCGTGGAGCTACCTGCCCAGATGGCGGATCCCACATTTGATAACCAGATTATGAAGGTAAGGTTGGGCGAGCTGACTCGCGACAAACAAGCGCTCAAATGTGAAATTAGAGGTGAGAGGTAAGAGGTGAGAGAAATGTTTTATAATATATAAATAAGGAACGCGCGCGATGGAAAAGGTAGCAATCGTCATATTGAATTGGAACGGGGAGCAGATGCTCCGTCAGTATCTGTCGTCGGTGATGCAGTATTCGCAGGACGAGGCGACGGTGTATGTGGCGGATAATGCCTCGACCGACGGTTCGCTGGCGATGCTGCGGGCGGATTTTCCTGAGGTCAGGCTGATTGAGCTGGAGAAGAACTGGGGATTTGCCGAGGGCTATAACCAGGCGCTCCGACAGATTGATGCCGAATATTACCTGCTGCTGAATTCGGATATCGAGGTGACGCCCCACTGGCTGACACCGATGATTGCCTTGATGGATGCCCAGCAGGCGGTGGCCGCTTGTCAGCCCAAGCTGTTGAGCATGCACGACCGTCAGGCCTTTGAATATGCGGGGGCGAGTGGGGGCTACATCGACCGTTTGGGCTATCCCTTCTGTCGCGGACGTGTGTTCGAGACAGTGGAAAAGGACGAGGGACAGTATGACGACCAAACGGATATCCATTGGGCTACGGGTGCAGCGCTGATGATCCGCGCGAAGGACTATTGGGAGGTTGGCGGACTCGACGCACGCTTCTTTGCCCACAACGAGGAGATCGACCTGTGCTGGCGGTTGCGCATCCGCGGACGGCGAATCGTCTGTGTGCCAGCAAGTTATGTGTATCATGTGGGTGGCGGAACGCTGCCGAAGGGTAATCCGATGAAAACCTTCCTGAATTTCCGCAACAACCTGACGATGCTCTATAAGTGTCTGCCTGAGACGGAACTGCAGGCGGTGATGCGCTGGCGCTGGTGGCTTGACTATCTGGCTGCGTGGGAGACGCTGATCCTGAAGCGTAACCTGGGTGATTTCAAGGCCATCTATCGGGCCCGTCGTGCCTTCAAGCAGTGGCAGAAGGATTTTGCGGAAGACCGCCAGAAGATTCAGACCAGTCGCGTGGACAACAAAAAACCAGAGCGAAAGACGTTCTCTCTGCTCTGGCAGTATTATGTGAAGGGACGGAAAACCTTCAGTACTTTACCTCAATAGGCTTTTCAACCTCTTTCTTCCAGGCCGTCAGGAACTCAAACCAATCCTTGGCGGAATGATAACCGAACGATTCGTTGTCGGAACAATAGATGACCTTGTATTGCAGACGGTCGCTGGCTGTGCCCACCACGAAGGCGTAATTATCCTTATTGGCAGGCTCCTCGCTGCGCACATATTTCATGGGGATGAGGATGCCCAATCCCACCGTTTCGCGCTTGAAATTGATGGTGTCGCTCGAGGGCCAGTCGGTGCCCCAGCAGGCGCGCAGGCCTTTCTTGTCGCTGAACTCGACGGATTCCTTCACGTTGATGATGCCCGTAGAGAACCGATAGTCGGCCACGGGACGGTTGAAGAACACCTCGACGTCGGTATCGCGATGGCCTGCGTACTGGGTGTAACGGAGGGTCATATTAAGAGGTGAGAGATGAGAGGTGAGAGGTGAGAGATTACCTAATGGTGCCTCCCAGCCCTTGTCGACGACCTCGACGATGGTGCGCAGGGGACCGTAGGAGATGATGCGCTGCGTGCGCGATCTGACGGGCGATACATGCGTGGGCTCCTTGCCGTTCCAACCCCTGAAGGCACCGAGTCCGAAGGTCTGACCTACCCAGAGCACATCGTCGCCATAGCCTTTCGCCTTCTGATCCTTGTCGGTATAGAACTGTGTCTCTTTCAGCTCCAGCTGTTTGTTGAACTTGCCATAGAGGTCGAGTGTCTGCCGTTCGTCGAAGTAGATGCGGATGCCGTTGAGCTCGCTCTCGAAGTCGACTCCGTGATGATGCTGAATGTTGTAGGTATAGGCGGCATCGCCACGAGCGGTAATCGACTCGATGTAATTATTCTGCTGGTTCTTCTTCAGGTTCTTGTCCTTGGTATTGCTCAGCACCATCTCCGCAAAGACGCGGGCAGGGTAGGTGCGAGGCTCACCCTCAGCGAGGAGCGTCACGGTGTATTGTTTCTTCTCGCGGCCCTGAAGGTCGGCCAGGAAACAGAGCTCGTCGAAGGTCTCGTCCTGATCGAGGTCGTCGAGCTGACTGGGTATCTCCTTTCCGTCGAGGGTGACGAGGGCGGAGCGGATATCGCCGTAGGGCGCCAGGTTGATGACAACCGGCTCATCGCTGCGAACCGATTTCGAGGGGTTGCTCACGCTGACCGTCAACGTCTGTTGGGCGACAGCTGCCAAGGGCAGGAAGAGCAATAGGTAGAGCATTCTTTTCATTTCCGTATGAATTTGTTTCAGTAGATTACAAAAGTACACAAAAAGACGCAAAACGGCGCGTTATTTTTACACAAATAAACAAATTTGTGCATTTTTGCGCGAAATTTTTAAAATAATTAGGTTAAAATTTGGATTTGAAAATAATTTTTAGTAAATTTGCAGAAATTTTAAAGAATCGTAAAACTCAGTCTGGCCGTTAGTGCGTAAGATATATTTTATATTGTTGATCACGATGCTTGGTTGTATCGGGTGTGAATGGCAGCTCAAGTCCGAAGAGACGGACAAGGAGATCGCTGTCGACCGCTACGACCGTATCCAGAGTCTGTATCTGACCACTGGCGATTTCTCAGCCCTTCAGCAGATGAACACCGCTTACCCCATTCAGACGCGGACGCTGATAGAGGATGTGCTCCGTATCGGCAAAGTGAACGAGTCGGATATCAACATGAAATTCCTGCGGTTCTATCAGGACTCCACGCTGCAGATGCTGATAAACGAGGCCGAACAGCAGTATGCCAATATGGACGACATCAATCAGGAACTGACCGCTGCCTTCGAGTATCTGCTGAAGCAACTCCCCAATCTGGAGATCCCCGTGGTGTATGCGCAGATCGGTTCGCTGGATCAGAGCATCATCGTGGGTAACGGTCAGATAGGCATCTGTCTCGACAAGTATCTGGGCGCCAATTATGCCCTGTATCAGAAAGAGAGCTATGGCTATTCGCAGGAGCAGAAGAGCATGATGGAGCGCCAGTTTATCGTGCCAGACTGTATCGGATTCTATCTGTTGAGCCTTTACCCGATGCCATTCGACCGTCAGCTGTCGCAGGAAGAGCGCGACGTCCACATGGCGCAGATCCAGTGGGTGGTGAATCAGGCGGTGGGGCGCACGGTTTTCAACAGTCCTTTGGTGAACCGCGTGGATGAATACGTGAAACACAACAAGAACATGACGCCTGTGACGCTATTGGCCAACAACCGGTATGAGCTATTCCAATAGGTCGCCTTGGTGAATGTCGTGTTCCTTCAGATAATTGTTCAGCCGATCCGTAAACTCGTGGTTTTTCAGTCCCCAGTGAGGTGCGATGCGCATGTCGTTGGGCGATTGTGAGACGAAGCGTTCGAGCACGAGGTCTTTTCGGAGTCGTTGTATGTAACTGGCAATCAAGCTGATATATTCGTCGACGTCGTAGATGTGGAAGGGTTCGCGTTCGAACATTTCTGCCAGACGGGTGCCTCGGATGATCTGCATCTGATGGATCTTCAGGATGTCGATGGGGAGCGAGGAGATGACGGGTGCCTGACGGAGATTCTCCTGGGTATCTTCACCCGGAAGGCCTAAGATGATGTGGGCGCCTGTGAGGATGCCTCGCTCGTGGGTCTGCACGATGGCCTGACGCGACTGCTCGAAGGTGTGCCCGCGGTTGATGCGTCGCAAGGTATCGTCGTTGGCACTCTCCACACCATATTCCACAATGAGGAAGCAGCGCTGGTTCAGCTCTTCGAGATAGTCGAGGAGCGCGTCGGAGATGCAGTCGGGGCGTGTGCCGATGACGATACCGACGACATCCTGCACGCGTAAAGCCTCCTCGTAGATGGCTTTCAGGTGATCGAGGGAGGCATAGGTATTGGTATAGGCCTGGAAGTAGGCCAGATATTTCATCTCGGGATATTTCCGCGCAAAGAACTGTTTGCCGGCTTCCAGCTGACGGGTGATGCTGTCGTGTCGCTGACAGTAGGAGGGGTTGAAGGTGCGGTTGTCGCAGTAGATGCAGCCACCCGTGGAGAGACGGCCGTCGCGGTTGGGACAGGTGAAGCCCGCATCGACGGAAATCTTCTGCACACGGAAGGGGAAACGGCTGCGGATCCACGTGCCGTAATCACAATAATAAGGTGTATTCACTTTATTTAATTCCATCCGCTTGCAAAGTTAGGGAAAAAATCGCTATCTTTGCACAATCAAACAGAAAAATCAATTGTATCTATGGTAAATATAAGACTTTCAATGATGGCTGCAGCCCTGTTGATGCTCTCGATGTGCGTCAGGGCTGGTGAGAAACTGAGTTTTGGCGACCTCATGCGTGGGGAGTTCCGTCAGGAGACCTTGTCGGAGGTGCGTCCGCTGGCGGATGGCGAGACCTATGCCCAGATCAGTACCGACGGTAAGCGAATCGTCAAGTATTCCTTCAAGACGGGCAAGGAGGTGGGTGTGCTCTTCGACGCTGCGACGGCCCGAGGCGCCAATATCGCACGCGTGCAGGGCTATATCGTAAGTCCCGACGGACGGAGGTTGCTGATTCAGACGAATACCAAACCCATCTATCGCCGTTCGTTTACGGCCGAGTATTATATCTACATGATCCAGAATAACAAGCTGGAACCGCTCAGCGACGGTGGTCCGCAGCAGACGCCCGTCTTCTCGCCCGACGGTAACCAGATTGCCTTCGTGCGCGACAATAACATCCACCTCGTCAAACTGCTCTATGACAATGCGGAGAGTCAGGTTACGAAGGACGGCAAGCGCAATGAGGTGATCAACGGTATTCCCGACTGGGTGTATGAGGAGGAGTTCTCGACCAATTCGTCGATGGTGTTCTCGGCCGACTCCAAGCAGATCGTCTGGATACGCTATGACGAGAGCGAGGTGCCCCAGTATTCCATGCAGTTGTTCAAGGGTCTGGCGCCTGAGCAGGAAGCGTATCGCGACTATCCCGGATTCTATACTTACAAGTATCCCATACCAGGCAAGCAGAATGCGAAGGTGAAGGTGCTCTCGTATGACATCAAGAGTCATCAGACACGTACCATCGACCTGCCGCTGGAGGCCGACGGGTATATCCCCCGCATCAGGATGACGAACGATCCCGAGCGCATCATGATCTTCACCCTGAACCGCCATCAGGACGACCTGAAGATCTATATGGCCAATCCGCTCTCGACGGTGGCGAAGCTCATCATCGAGGACAAGGTCGACAAATACGTGAAGGAGGAGACCTTCGAGGATGTGCAGATCAGCGACAAGTATATCCTGCTGCCCAGCGAGCGCGACGGCTATAACCATCTCTACCTCTACAATCACAACGGTCAGCTGCTGCGTCAGATTGTCAACGACCGCTATGTGGTGAAGAGCGTGTATGGCGTGGACGACGTGACGGGCGATGTGTATTTCGCCGCCAACCCCACGGGGGCAACGGAGCAGCAGGTGATGGTGGCCCATCAGAACGGTAAGATTGAGACGCTGTCACAGAAGGCGGGTGTCAACAATGCCATTTTCAGCACAAACTACAAATACTTTATCAATATCTGGAGCGACCTCAACAATCCGCTTCAGTATACGCTCTGCCAGAACAACGGCAAGCTGCTGCAGACGCTCATCGACAATCACGAGCTGAAGAACAGACTGGCGAAGTTTGATCTCGGTAAGAAGGAAATCTTTCAGTTTAAGACCTCCGAGGGTGTGACGCTCAATGGCTGGATCGTAAAGCCTGCTGACTTTAATCCCTCGAAGCAGTATCCCGTGATTATGTACCAGTATGGTGGTCCGGGCAACCAGCAGGTATTGAACCAATGGGGTATCGGTATGAGCGGCAATGGTGCGCTTCTGGAACAGTATCTCTGTCAGGAGGGCTATCTCTGTGTCTGTGTGGACAATCGTGGTACGGGAGGCCGTGGGGCTGAGTTTGAGAAATGCACCTATATGCGTTTGGGCGAACTGGAGTCACGCGATCAGGTGGAGACGGCTATCTGGCTGGGACAGCAGAGCTATGTCGACAAGAACCGTATCGGTATCTGGGGCTGGTCGTATGGCGGTTGGAACACGCTGATGTCGATGTCGGAGGGACGTCCGGTCTTCAAGGCTGGCGTGGCCATCGCTCCGCCCACTAACTGGCGCTTCTACGACACCATCTATACCGAGCGGTACATGCGCACGCCCCAGGAGAATCCCAAGGGCTATGATGAGGTGAACCCCATCGCGCGGGCTGGTCAACTGCATGGTGCACTGCTGCTTTGTCACGGTCTGGCCGACGACAATGTGCACTATCGCAATACGGCTGAATATGTGGAGGCTTTGGTACAGGCGGATAAGGATTTCCGACAGCTGGTCTATACCAATCGCAATCATAGTATCTTCGGTGGCAATACTCGTCGGCATCTGTTCCGACAGGCCATCAATCACTTCAACGCTGAGCTGAAATAAAAAACTCCCGCCGATTGGCGGGAGTTTTTAGTATTAATATGCGAAGAGCGGATAATCCTTCATCTTCTCGTTGACTCTTGCACGAACGCTGGCGATGACCTGCTCGTTCTCGGGGTCATTGAGCACCTCCTCGATCCAGGCGGCAATCTGAACCATCAGGTCTTCCTTGGCACCACGCGTGGTGATGGCTGGTGTGCCAAGACGGATACCACTGGTCTGGAAAGCTGAACGGCTGTCGAAAGGCACCATGTTCTTGTTAACCGTGATGTCGGCTGCTACGAGGGCATTCTCAGCCACCTTACCCGTCAGATCGGGATACTTCGAACGCAGGTCGACGAGCATCGAGTGGTTGTCGGTACCACCGCTCACGATGCCGAAGCCACGCTTCACGAGTTCCTCAGCAAGCACCTTGGCATTCTTCTGAACCTGCTTGGCCCACTCCTTGAACTCAGGCTGCAGCGCCTCACCGAAGGCAACGGCCTTAGCAGCGATGACGTGCTCCAACGGTCCGCCCTGCTGTCCTGGGAAGACGGCAGAGTTGAGCAGCGTTGACATCTTCTTGACAACACCCTTCGGGGTGGTATAACCCCAGGGATTATCGAAGTCCTTACCCATCAGGATGATACCGCCACGAGGACCACGCAGGGTCTTGTGGGTGGTAGAGGTCACGATGTGGGCATATTTCACGGGGTTCTCCAGCAGACCGGCTGCAATCAGACCTGCGGGGTGAGCCATATCGATCATCAGCAGGGCGCCTACCTTGTCGGCAATCTCGCGCATGCGCTTGTAGTCCCACTCACGGCTATATGCAGAACCACCACCGATAATCAGCTTCGGCTTGTGCTCGAGGGCCAGCTGCTCCATCTCGTCGTAATCCACACGGCCTGTCTCCTTGTTCAGGTTGTAACCGATGGGGTTGTAGATGATACCTGAGGTGTTTACGTGGGAACCATGAGAGAGGTGGCCACCGTGATCGAGGTTCAATCCCATAAAGGTGTCGCCGGGCTTCAGAACGGCCAGCAGCACAGCGGCATTGGCCTGCGCGCCGGAGTGAGGCTGCACATTGGCATACTCTGCGTCGAAGAGCTTGCAGACACGGTCGATAGCCAGCTGCTCTACCTCGTCGACGACCTGACAACCACCATAGTAACGGTGTCCAGGATAGCCCTCAGCATACTTGTTGGTCAGGTAGGATCCCATGGCTTCCATCACCTGGTCACTTACAAAATTCTCACTGGCAATCAGCTCAATGCCTTTCAACTGGCGCTGATGCTCTTTCTCAATCAACTCAAAGATTGTGTTGTCTCTGTTCATTGTCTTTGTTTATTGGGTTTATACTAATTCCACTTTGTTGATATCCTGTTCCTTCTCGCAATAGTGACAGGTCAGAATGCCATCGGCCACGTGGAAGTGAGTGGCCATCGGCTCGTTGTTGGTCACGCATTTCGGGTTGTTGCACTTCACGATGCCCTTGATCTCGGCTGGCGTCTCAACGGTCTTCTTCTCTACCACCTCATAGTCGCGGATAATACTGAGGATGACATTCGGGGCCACCACAGAGAGCCGGGAGATCTCGTCGTCGGTGAAGAACTTGTCGGACACCTTGATGATGCCTTTGCTGCCCACCTTCTGGGAGGGATAGTTGAAACCGATGGTGACGGGCGTCTTCAGGTCGAAGAGGCCTAAAAGACTGGCTACCTGATAGGTCTTGGCGGTAGGTATGTGGTCGATGACGGTGCCGTGCTCAATGGCGGCTACCAAACGTTCTTTCTTATTCATTTTATAATCGTTTTGTCGTTCTTAACTTCCTCTAATGAGATACCGAGCACATCGCAGAAGATAGCTTCGCGGGCGAAGAGACCGTTGCCTGCCTGCTGGATATAGTAGGCATGCGGATTATCATCCACCTCGTAGGCGATTTCGTTGACACGGGGCAGGGGGTGGAGAATCTTCATGTTCGGCTTGGTGCTCTTCAGCATCTCATTGTTGAGCACAT
>CAMJBL010000055.1 GCA_946403845.1 uncultured Prevotella sp.
CCTGGTCGTTCCTCGTGGGTAAGTTCATGACCGACGGTGTGTGGTGGTTCTTCCTCTTCTGGGCGCCTGCCTATTTCAGCGACCAGTATGGCTATACCTCCGACTCGACGATGGGTATCCTGTTGATCTTCACGCTTTATGCTATCGTGACGATTGTCTCTATCGGTGGCGGTTATCTGCCTACCTACTTCGTGGAGAAGAAGGGTATGAATCCCTATCTGGGTCGTATGCGTGCGATGTTGATCTTCGCCTGTCTGCCCTTGCTGGGTCTTCTGGCGCAGCCTCTCGGTGCCTATAGCGCATGGTGGCCTGCCATCCTGATCGGTCTGCTCGGTGCCGGCCATCAGGCCTGGAGCGCAAACTTGTTCTCGACCATTGGCGACATGTTCCCGAAGTCAACGATTGGTACGATTGTCGGTCTGGGAACAATGGCTGGTGGTATCGGTTCGATGAGTATCAACTTTGGCTCTGGTAAGTTCTTCGACTGGGCTGCAGAGCAAGGTGCTGCTTTCACGTTCTTCGGTTTCGACGGTAAGCCCGCTGCCTATATGGTGGTGTTCTGTATCTGCGCTGTGGCCTACCTCATCGGTTGGTTTATCATGAAGGCGCTGGTACCGAAGTACAAGCCCATTGAAGTAGAATAATTTGTTTACAGTTTACAGTTTACGGTTTACAGCTGATTACTTCTATAGGCAGAATGGCTTGCCAGGTAATCATCTGTAAACCGTAAACTATTTTAGAAATACGTCTGCATGAGGGTGTGTGGGAGAAACCCTTGCTTGATAAGGGCAGCGAACAGTTCCCTCGACATCGCCTCATTGTCCTTGCGGGTGTAGCGGATATCGGTGAAGATCTGCGCAAGGGTTTCTTTATTGTTGATGCGGACGAAATGCTGGTTCTCGGGCAGATGCTCCTTGTTATAATAATAGGTATCGATATCCTTTCCCATATAGTCGTTGTAATGCTCCTGGTGCACAAAACTCTCCATAGGCAGTCGGTCGGTGAGCTCGGGCTCCTCGTCAGGCCAGCCAACGGTGAGGGTGGCGACGGGCATCGTGAGTTTCGGCAGGTGCAGCGCATCGATAATCTGCTGGGGCTGGTAGACGGTGGTGCCTAAGTAGCAGTAGCCCAGGCCTTCCTCGTCCATGAGGTTGCAGAGTGTCTGCGTGTAGAGTAGGGCATCCGTCGCTGCATTGATGAACGAAAGGAAATTGTCGTAGCCAGGCTCTGCGTTGCGACATTTGGCCCAGAAACTGGTGCGGTTGAAGTCGGCACAGATGGTCAGCACCACGGGTGCTTCCTTCACCATCGGCTGGTTGAAATGGGCAGGCGACAGTTGGTCTTTCATCTCCTGAGAGCGTGTGACAATGACGCTGTAGAGTTGCAGGTTGCCCATCGTCTGGGTGCGTGAAGCCTCCGTCAGCAGACGGTTCAGCAGTTCGTCGCTGACGTCCTGACAGGTGTATTTACGGATGGTTCTGCGTGTCAGTAAATTCTTCATAAAATACGTTCTCTTGTAAAAATCTGGCTGCAAAGTTACGAATAAGCGAGCAAAAAATCATATTTTTATTTGAATTTTTTCGAGTGTGAGTAACTTCGAGCGTAACTCAAAGTAGTGATTGTTTTCCAAAACGGGGAACTTTTTGTGCAGAAAACTCTTAAAAGTTTTCCTTTATAGGAAACTTTTGTGTATCTTTGCAGCCAGAAAAGGCTATTGTTATGCAAACAGAAACAAAAAACGAAATGCTCAAGCGCATAGCCGACGGGCTGACACAGGTAGCCGTCAAGTCGGGAAGTGATCTGAACGGTGAGAGAATCGCCAGTCTGCTGGGACAGTGTTTTCAGGCGTTGAAACCCGAAGATGCCAGTAAACTGATGTCGTTGACCGATCTGGCGCTGGCAGGTGCCTCCCAGTACCGCAATGTCGATGTGACAGAGGTTCGCCCCGCCGTATTGGAGTGTGATGTGGTGCGCTTCCAGAATAATAAGGAGAAATGGGTGGCGCTGGTCGGACTCCTCGACGGCTATCCTTATGAGATCTTCACCGGTTTGCAGGATGACGACGAGGGTATTATCCTTCCGAAGACCGTGACGCACGGCAAGATCATCAAGCAGATGAACCCCGATGGTACGAAGCGCTACGACTTCCAGTTTGAGAACAAGCGTGGCTATAAGACGACGGTTGAGGGGTTGTCGGAGAAGTTCAATCCCGAGTACTGGAACTATGCCAAGCTGATTTCCGGTGTGTTGCGCTACGGTATGCCTTTGGAGCATGTAGTTCGTCTGGTGGGCTCACTCTCACTGAAGGATGAGAGTATCAACACCTGGAAGACGGGTGTGGAACGCGCCTTGAAGAAATATATTCCCGGCATTCACGATGACGACGATTCAGACGCCTCGGAGGGAGCCGGTAACATGGAACCATGAGGTTGACGGCAGGCTATATCCATTTGCGGCAGGTCCGTTTCCATGCCTTTCATGGGGTGATGCCTCAGGAGCGGCAGGTGGGGACGGATTTTGTGCTTGACTTGAGGGTCGGCTATCCTCTGCAACAGGCCATGCAGAGTGATGACATGGCTGATACGTTGAACTATGCTGCCCTTTATGATCTCGTGGCCCGTGAGATGCAGCAGCCGTCGAACCTGCTGGAGCACGTGGCGGGAAGAATAGCCGAGGCCATCGGTCGAACCTTTCCCCAAGTCACCTCCATCGACCTGACGCTCACCAAGCAGAATCCCCCGATGGGAGCGGATTGCGAGGGTGCTGGCGTGGAGATACATTTTAGTTTATAGTTTACAGTTTACAGTTTAGAGTTTACAGTTTAGTGAAAAAGATATTATTTATCCTGATGGCATGCTTCTTCTTTGTGGCGTCGGCAGATGCTGCAAACAAGAAGTTTACCCTGGTGGTCGATGCCGGACACGGGGGCGGCGATACCGGTGCCATTGGTAAGGGTAAGACCCGTGAGAAAGACCTCACGCTGAAGTTCGCCCTCGCCTTCGGAAAACTGGTTGAGAAAAACTGTCCTGACGTGAATGTCATCTATACCCGCAAGACCGATAAGTTCGTGGAACTCTACCGTCGTGCGGAGATAGCTAACAATAACAAGGCCGACCTGTTTATTTCCATCCATATTAACGCTCTGCCTAAGGGCCATATCGCCCGGGGCTTCCAGACCTATACCTTAGGCCGCAGCCGCAGGACAGGTAAGACGACGGGTGTGATGGAGAACCTCGAGGTGGCCAAGCGTGAGAATGCCGTCATCTATCTGGAGAAGAACTATAAGCAGACCTATCGTGGCTACGATCCCAATTCGCCTGAGAGCAACATCATGTTTGAGTTCGTGCAGGATAAGAACATGGAGAACAGCGCTGAACTGGCCAAGTATATGCAGCGTTATGTGTGTCAGGCTACGGGGCGTGCCGATATGGGTGCCCATCAGGACAATCTGGCTGTGCTGAGACTCACCTCCATGCCGGGCTGTCTGATAGAGCTGGGTTTTATCTCTACCCCTGATGAGGAGCAGTATATGAAAACCAATACGGCCACAGAGCAGTATGCGCGTGGTATCTATAATGCATTCGCAGCCTATAAGAAAAGACATGGTGGTGGCATTACGGTTCCTTATCAGCCTGATCCGATAGAAGAGAAGGCTCCTGTGAAAGTGGAGGCTAAGAAGGAGGAACCTGCACCTGTTATTCAGGAGGAGATGGCACCAGCACCGACCGTTCAAGAAGAGGCGCCTCCCACATCGGTGACACCCGAACCTCAGGAAGCACCTGCTGTGACGCCTGAACCTCAGAAGAAACAGGAGCCCCCTGTGACCCAGGAACCTGTAGCGCCTAAGAAAGACCTCGTGACGCCTGTCGCTTCAGATGTCCCGATCTTTAAGGTTCAGATTCTCGTCAGCTCCCAGAAGCTCAAGGCCGGTGACAGTCGCCTGAAGGGACAGACGGGTGTCGACAGCTATGTGGAGAACGGCCTGACGAAATACACCGTCGGTGCGTCGGAGAACTACAATGAGATCTATCATCTGCGCAAGTCGCTGTCGGAGAAGTTCCCCGAGGCCTTCATCATTGCCTTCAAGGACGGTAAGCGGATGGATGTCCAACAGGCCATCAGGGAATTCAAAAACAAAAGAGTGAAATAAAATAAGAAAGGATATAAGGTCTATGAAGATTTTTTCAAAAGAGGTTCAGATAGCACTCGTTGCCATTGCGGGCATCGTTGTGATGTTTTTCGGTCTGAAGTTCCTGAAGGGCATGACGCTCTTCACGACGGCCAATAGCTATTATGCCAAGTTCGACAATGTGGCAGGCCTTTCGGTGTCGAGCCCCATCTATTCCAACGGCTATCGTGTGGGTGTGGTCGAGGATGTGATCTATAACTACGAAGGCGGGAATGAAATTATCGCTGTGCTGGGACTTAACAATAAGATGAGTCTCCCCAATGGCACCACGGCTGAGATCTCCAAGGATCTGATGGGTAATGTGGAGCTGGATCTGATTCTTGGTCCTAACCCCGTCGATCAGATGGAGCCTGGCGACACCATCTTCGGACATATCCAGATGAGTGCTTTGTCAAAGGCCAGTGAGATGATTCCACAGATCCAGCAGATGCTGCCTAAACTCGACTCGATCCTCGCCAATGTCAATATGCTGCTGAGCGATCCTTCCTTGAGCCATTCCCTGCATAACATCGATCAGATTACCGCTAACCTGACATCGACGACCAACGAGTTGCACCACCTGTCGGCCAATCTGAAGACCCAGGTGCCTGGCATGATAGAAAAGGCCGACAATGTGCTGGCCAATACCAATACCCTCACCAAGAATCTCAGCGACCTTGATATCGCTATGACGATGGCTAAGGTGAACAATACCTTGCAGAATGTGGAGCAGATGACTGCCAAACTCAATAGCAACGATGGTACCCTCGGTCTGCTGATGCGCGACCAGGAACTCTATCGGAATGCAGCTTCGACCATGGGTCATGTCGACTCTTTGATGATCGATTTGAAGCAGCATCCGAAGCGCTATGTACATTTCTCAATTTTTGGAAGAAAAGACAAGTAATTTAAATTTTGTCTAAATAACGAAAATCTTCTGCCACTTTTTGAAGGCTTTTTGTAAAGCCCGAGAATTAAGGTGATTTGAGTACATTCTTGAGAGAGAATCGGTGCTGATTTGTGAGGAGGCGGTTTTTGTAACACGTTGGTTCTCAGTAGGTTTGAATTTTCAAATAGGGATTTTTATTGCCGTATTCGTGAAACGGCCTAACATGCCGCTTATTAGGAAGTTACGCCAATTGTACAAAACGTATAATCTTTTTTTGCGTTTGGAGATTCAAAAAAAAATAGCGAACTTTGCAGACGCTAAATTAAAGCAATCGAGTATGGTTAAAAGTCAAAATGCGTTCTGGGATGAATGTCTGCGTCTCATCCAGGCCAACGTCACAGAGCAGCAATATAAAACGTGGTTCGCGCCAATCGTCTTCGAGTCTTACTCGGAGCAAGAGCACACGCTCATGGTGCAGGTTCCAAGTCCGTACGTGTACGAGTACTTGGAGCAGTACTACGTTGGCTTATTAAGAAAGGTACTCGAGCGCGTATTTGGCGAGAATGTGATCCTCCGCTACCGTATCATCACCGTCGTAGGCGATAATAAGAGCAAGGATACGGTGCAGGTTGTCGAAGGAGAGTCGCCTGCTGAGATTGAGGCACCGGAAGCTATCCGTCGTGGCAATCAGTCGCCCACGACACTCGACGCTGCCGTTCCGCAGGGCCTGAATCCCCAGTTGGATCCCAAAAAGACCTTCCAGAACTTCATCGAGGGCGATTCTAATAAGTTGCCGCGCACCGTGGGACTCTCTATTGCAGAGCATCCGGGTAAGACCACCTTTAATCCGTTCTTTATCTATGGCCCCTCCGGTTGTGGTAAGACGCATCTGATCAACGCCATCGGTGTGCGCTGCAAGGAGATGTATCCTGAGAAACGTGTGCTCTATGTCAGTGCCCGTCTGTTTCAGGTGCAGTTCACCGATGCCAGCCGACAGAACACGGTCAACGATTTCATTAATTTCTATCAGACCATCGATCTGCTGATCGTTGACGATGTGCAGGAGTGGGCAACGGCTGAGAAGACAGTAGCCACATTCTTCCATATCTTCGATCATCTGTTCCGTCTGGGTAAGCAGATTATCCTTGCCAGCGACCGTCCGCCTGTGGATCTGAAATGGTTGCACGAGCGCATGCTGACACGCTTCTCCTGTGGTTTGATTGCCGAATTGGAGAAACCCACCGTGCAGCTCTGCATCGATATTCTGAATTCCAAGTGTCGCCGTGACGGTCTGAAGATCCCTGCAACGGTCATCCAGTATATCGCGGAGACTATCAACGGCAGCGTGCGCGACCTGGAGGGTGTGGTCAATTCGCTGATGGCCTATTCGATTGTCTATAACTCGAATATCGACATGCGTTTGGCTGAGCGTGTCATCCAGCGTGCTGTGAAGATCGACAATCATCCGCTTACCATCGATGATATCCTTGAGAAGGTGTGCAAGCATTTCAACGTCGCCCAGCACCTCATTATCAGCAAGAGTCGTAGGCGTGATTATGTGCAGGTGCGTCAGATCTCGATGTATCTGGCTCAGAAATACACCAAGTTGTCTGCAGCCCGTATCGGTCAGCTCATTGGTAACCGCGACCACTCTACTGTCATCCATAGCTGCAACACCATTGAGCAGCGTCTGAAGATTGACAAGGGCTTCTCTGAGGAAGTCAATAGCATCGAACGGTCATTCAGACTCAAGAAGAAATAATTTTTTTGTTTACAGTTTATAGTTTACGGTTTACAGTTGATTACTTCAATAGGCAGGAAGGGCTTGCCAGGTAATCATCTGTAAACTGTAAACCGTCAACTGTAAACTATAAAGAAAGCGAAGCGCCCAAAATCAGCCAGCGGCCGGGCTGTTCCACAAGACCATAGTCATGATAAGAAGTATCGAGGAGATTTTTTGCCTCGATATAAGCCTTCCATTTGGTTTGAGCCCAGGTCAGACGTGTGTCGATTAGCGCATAGGGTTCATAGTCGTGCGTCAGTCCCTTAAAATCGGTATAGGCTCCTACACGATCCTGCCAGCGCAGATTCATGCCCAGCGACAACTGCTTCGTCAGCTGCAGTTGCGCCTTTGCCACGAGTTTGTGTCGGAGGTATTCGAGGGCGTACTGCGACACGAGGTTCGCCTCCTGCTGTTTGTCCTGATGGATGTAGCTGTAACTGACAGTGAATAGTGAATAGTGATTGGTGAATAGTGGCACGTTGATTGAGGCTGAGGCTTCGAAGCCGAGGCTGTTGATAGTGGTGTGGTTCACGCTCTGCCATTCTGCATTATCGCCCTTTGAGGTGTCCATGATCCAGTCTATCATATTGCTCCCGTGATGATACCAGAGGGCGGAATGAATAGTGAATAGGGAATAGTGAATAGTGGTGCCGAACTCGAGGGCTTGCATCTCTTCGGGTTTCAGGTGCGGGTCGGCGCTATAGCCCTGTAGCTTGTAATACATCTCCGTAAACGACGGCATGCGCAGCGAGGTGTTATACGAGGCATGCAGCTTCAAGTGTGGGGTAGGGCGGTAACAGACGTCGATGCCTGGATAGATGGTCATGTTCATGTTGCTCCACGTGTTTTTCACCGCCACGAGACCTGCAGAGACCGTTACCTCGTCCAGCAAGATGTTATGCTCCAGATAGCCGCTGATGTTCGTGCGGTTCACGCCGAGGGTGTAGTCGCGGTCCGTCCCTTTGATAGGATGCGTCTGTGACAAGGGCTCGCCCAGATTCCCGCTTACGAGATCCTCGTTGCGCAGCTCTGCCCCGAAGGCAGTCCGGTTTCTGATGTGCCCACTTCTGGCGTCAGAGAGGGCCCCCCAGTCATAATAGGCCCCTATATTCACGCCATACACATCTGTGCGGTTATAGTTGTATTTCATCATCTCAACCCGTCCCCGATAGCCCTCATATCGGTCACGGTTCTGGTTCCAGTAGAGGCTGGCGTTCAGATACAGTGGTCCCTTTCTGGTTTGGCCTTGGAGGGCAGAAAACAGTTTTGTGGTGTGCTCATACTGTTCGTCGGCCTGCCATTTCGGTGAGGCCCAGAAGGTGCTCGAGCCCCAGCCCTTATCGGTGATGCCCAGATGCCAGTTCAACCGCACGTTGTCGTTCTCATACTGTCCCTGATAGAATCCCTTCGAGCCGCTGAAGTCTGTATTCAGTCTTCCTGCCTTCGATCGGCTCCATCCGTCGCTGCGGGAGTAGTTGGCGGAAAACGAGTGACTCGAGGAGTGAGGAGTGGGGAGTGAGGAGTGAGAATACCTTGTTCCAAGATTCCCGTATCCATATGATCCCCCCTCTGCATGCAGAGTAATCTCACTCCCCACTCTCCACTCCTCACTCCTCGAAGACGTTACGATATTCACTGCCCCTACCAACGACGATGTCCCATAGATCCTCCCTGCAGGTCCCTCCAGCACCTCGATCCTCACGATGTCGTTCAGGTCGACAGGCAGGTCCATTGCATTGTGGCCCGTCTGCGGGTCACAGATATTGATGCCGTTCAGCAGTAGGATGATTTGTTCGGAAGTGCCGCCTCTGATCGAGATATCCGTCTGGGCTCCAATCGGTCCTCGCTGACGGACATCCACGCCAATGGCGTATTTCAGCAGATCGTTAATACTTTGTACGGGCGCCTGCGCAATGTCGGCACGGTCCAGTACAGTGACCATTCTCGCAGCCTGACCTTTCGTCAGGGGCGCCCTTGAGCCGGTCACACTGACCTCCTCAAGCATCATCTCGCGGGCTGTTGTCATCGCGGCGGAATCCGTCACCACCGGATCGGTGCTGACACTCTCTGCAGAGGCGTAGGTCAACGTGGCTACGGAGAGCACGCTGCATACCACCTCCCTGCCCAGACAACAGAACAGCGAGTAGCCCTTGTTTCCGTACTGTCGGAACACGAGCACCGGGCGCTTCATGTTGAATTTTGGTTTGTACATCTTAAATATACTTGCTTTTGCAAAAACGCCTGCAAAGATACGAAAAAATAGTGATCGGGCATCGATATTCGAAATCTTTTCGTAACTTTGTGGCGAAAATAACAAATTACTTGAGATGAAACGTGTATTTATCTGTCTGTTTGTGCTGTTGCTCGCGATGCCTGTATGTGCGCAACAACTGATGCAGCATCCCTGGCAGGGGAAGCGAGTGGCTTATTTCGGTGACTCGATCACGGACCCGAGAAACAGCGGGTCGAAGAAGAAATACTGGGGATTCCTGCAGGACTGGCTTCAGATAGAACCCTATGTGTACGGCATGAGCGGACGGCAGTGGAATGATATCCCACGTCAGGCGGATCAGCTGAAGGCGGAGCATGGCGACGATTTCGATGCCATCCTGATATTCATCGGCACCAACGACTATAATGCGGGGGTTCCTATCGGTGCGTGGTTTACGGAGGCTGACGAGCAGGTGATGGCGGGTATCCATGAGCAGAAGCATCTGGTGGACCGCAAGCACCGTTATCCCGTGATGAGCGATTCTACCTATCGGGGACGTATCAACAAGGCGCTCGATTACGTGAAGCGGCTGTATCCCAAGAAGCAGATTGTGCTGATGACGCCGATACATCGTGCGGAGTTTTATGCCAACGACAAGAACTGGCAACCCCGTGAGGACTATACGAACCTGTGTGGCGAGTATATCGACGCCTACGTGCAGTCGGTGAAGGAGGCAGCAAATCTCTGGGCGGTGCCCGTGATCGACCTGAATGCGCTCTGCGGACTCTATCCGTTGATGGACGAGATGGCGACGTATTTCAAGAATGCGGAAAACGACCGTCTGCATCCGAATGATGCGGGGCACGAACGGATGGCAAAGACCATCATGCAACAGTTGCTTATGCTACCGGTTTTCTGATATAGTCGACGAAGGCATAACGGAAGTCGTGACGATCATCGATGGGATGGTCTTCACGGCTTTCTTCTTGCCACTCGTCCTCATAGGGCGGGAAGAAGGTGTCGGCATCGGCGGGGGTGTCGTCAATCTCCGTGAGACAGAGACGGTCGGCCATCTTCAGGGCCTGACGATAAACGGAGGCGCCGCCAATGATATAGATGTCTTCGTCGGGGGTGCAATGGTGCAGGGCTTCTTCGAGGGATGGGTAGACGTCGCAGCCGTCGAAGGCTTTCTGCGAACGGCTCAGTACGATGTTACGACGATTGGGGAGGGCACCCTTAGGTAGCGAGAGAAAGGTGTTGCGGCCCATGATGATGGTATGGCCTGTGGTGAGGGCCTTGAAACGCTTCAGGTCATTAGGCAACCAGTAAATCAACTTGTTCTTAAATCCAATGGCCCTATTCTTTGCCACCGCTGCTATAATGCTAATCATATTTTTTAGTTTACAATATATTATACACTCACTTCTGCTTTGATATGTGGATGGGGATTGTAGCCGACGAGTTCGAAGTCTTCAAACTGGAAGTCGAAGAGGCTCTTCACATCGGGATTAAGTTTCATCTGAGGCAGAGGACGTGGTTCGCGAGTCAACTGAAGCTTTGCCTGTTCGATGTGGTTCAGATAGAGATGCGTGTCGCCGGTGGTATGGATAAAATCACCAGCCTTGAAGCCCGTCACCTGTGCCATCATCTGTAATAAGAGGGCATAGGAGGCGATGTTGAAGGGAACCCCGAGGAACGTATCAGCCGAGCGTTGATAGAGTTGCAATGACAGACGGTCGCCTGCCACATAGAACTGGAAAATGGTGTGACAGGGAGGCAGGGCCATCTCGTTGACCTCGGCCACATTCCACGCAGAGACAATCATACGACGGGAGTTAGGATTGTTTTTCAACTGATCGAGTACATATTGGATCTGGTCGATGGTACCACCTTTATAATCAGGCCATGAGCGCCACTGATGACCATAGACGGGTCCCAGTTCGCCATTTTCATCTGCCCACTCGTTCCAGATACGCACACCATGTTCCTGCAGGTATTTAACGTTGGTGTCGCCTTTCAGGAACCAAAGCAGTTCGTAGATGATCGATTTCAGATGGAGTTTCTTTGTGGTCAGCAAGGGGAATCCGTCGTCGAGGTTATAACGCGACTGGGTGCCGAAAATGCTGATGGTACCTGTGCCTGTACGGTCACTTTTCTCTGTGCCTTCTGTCAGGATGCGGTTTAGGATGTCGAGGTATTGTTTCATATACTTTGAACTTTGAGCTTTGAGCTTTAAACTTTATGATTACTATAGTTGGAGAATTTCCACCGGTTCTGTGGGCAGGTGGGTTGTTTTGATACGCCAAGGCTTCGGATAGAGGTTATTGGCGCGGTTGCCGATATTCTTCACAGGACCGAGGGAGAAGCCTTTGTAGCTGACGGTGACGATGCCGCGAGGGGTGTCAGCGGGTAGAACGATGGCCTCGCCCCGTAAATACTTCAGGGCCTCGAAATAGGGGAGGTCGATTTTTACTTCGGGGAGCGAGGAGTGAGGAGTGGGGAGTGAGATTACTTTAAGATTCAGAATGAAGCGATTGTCTTTACTCTTATCATTTCTCACTCCACACTCCTCACTCCTCGCTCCCCGTTTCTTCAACGCGCAAACAAACAGCCCTTCACTCCTCGTGATGCCGGGGATAAAACGATAGACGGGTGCATCGAAGCCTTCAAGCAAAGAACCCGTGATGTTCCATGACGGTTCTGTGGGGATGGTGATGGGCTCTGCATCATAAGTGTCCATGATCCAGCGCACGTTTTCCTCATTCTCCTTTGTGTTAAAGGTGCATGTACTATAGATGAGGATACCGCCAGGATTCAGACACTCCCAGGCATCGGCCACAATCTCTCGTTGCAGTCGCCAGCATTTCTCGACATTCTGAAGACTCCATTCACCGATGGTGGCCGGATCCTTACGGAACATTCCCTCGCCCGAGCAGGGCACATCGCAAAGGATGATGTCAAACCTTGCTTTCGCCTTGCGGAAGTCACGCGGATAGTTGTTGGTGACGATGCAATTCCTTGCACCCCACTTGGTGATATTCTCTAATAGGATCTGTGCGCGGGTGGGGATGGGTTCGTTGCTCACGAGCGTGCTCCCTTCGGGCAAGACGCTCAACATCGCGGTGGATTTGCCGCCAGGGGCAGCGCACATATCGAGCGAGTTTAGAGGTGAGAGGTAAGAGGTGAGAGGGGAGAGGATAGTCCGGAGGATGTGGGTGATGAACATCGAGGCAGCCTCCTGGACATAATAGCAGCCTGCATGGAAGAGCGGATCGAACGTGAATTGCGGCCTTCCCTCAAGATAATAGCCCTCCTCGCACCAAGGTACCTGCTCAGCCATTCGGGGACGGTTCTTCAGTGGCTGACCCGAAGGTGCCGAATTGTTTTCAGCCACTGAAGAACCGTCCCCGAGTGGCTGGGGGTTGAGGCGGATGCTGACGGGGGCCTCCTCGTCGAATGCCTCCATATAGCGACTGAAACGCTCAGAACCCATCAGTAGCTTCGTTTTCTGGGTGAAATCCGCTGGTAATTGCATATTTTCTGCGCAAAATTACTAATAATTTTGGAAAATTCCACTATCTTTGCAACTAATTTCTGATTTGTCACGTCAAACTGGTGTAGAATTCAAAAAACAAGTGAGATATGAAAAAGTATTTAATCGTTATCACAATGATGCTTGCCCTCGGGTTGAACACCCAGGCCGCATCGCAGAAGCACCGCCACACGCCCCGTACGGCGCAGGTGGACTCTACTAAGAACAATCAAGACGCAATCGAAGCCTTCTCTGACACTACATCGACTGCTGATGCAGATGATGCTGAGGACGACAAGTACATCACCCACCGTCACAGAAGCGTCGTTTATGGTGGCGGTGAAGACCTGAAAGAGGTCATGGAAGGTGTAGGTGGCATTATGGTTCCCTCGTTGGTTTTCAGTATCATCGCCATGGCTATCCTCTTCATCCTAGCCCCGCTGCTCATCATCATTGTCATCTTCTACTTTGTGAATAAGAACCGCAAGGAACGTTATAAGCTGGCGCAGATGGCCATCCAGAACGGACAACCCATACCCGACGAGATTCTGAAGGAACAGATTACTCCCTCAAGGGGCAGTGATTATCAGGCTGGTGTGCGACAGATGTTTACCGGTGTTGGCCTCGCCATCTTCCTGGGCATAGTGATCGGTGAGATCGGTGTAGGTATCGGTGCCCTCGTATTCTTCATCGGACTGGGTAAATGGTATATTGCCCGTCAGTCAGGTGACAAAGGAAACGACCCTCTCAACAATAATCGTTCCGAGCAATTCAATAACAATTCAAACATTCGCGACTATGAGTAAGAGATTAATGCGCTCTAATGACAGAGTGATAGCAGGTGTATGTGGTGGTATCGCTGAATACCTGGAGTTCGATCCCGTGATGGTCCGTATCGCCTATGCCTTCCTCACCATATTTACGGCCTTCTGTGGCTTGATTTTCTACATCGTGCTGTGGATCTGTATGCCGGAGAAGAACCTTTTAGAAAGGTAAAAACGCAGAGAGGTGGCGGAACTCAACGATATAGCCCTCGTAACGCAGGTGGCGGTTTTCCACAACAAGTCGGCTTTCGACCAGCTTGTCAGGAAATACCAGTCACCTGTGCGTCGGTTCTTCCTGAATCAGACGTTGGGTGATGTGCAGTTGAGTGACGATCTGTCGCAGGAGACCTTCATCAAGGCCTATCTGAACATCACGAAGTTCCGCGGACTCTCCAGTTTCTCCACCTGGCTGATGCGTATTGCCTACAATGTCTTCTATGACCATGTACGTGCGAGGAAGCAGACCGAAGATATTGACTCTACTGCTGTCATCCGACAGTTCGCATCCTCAGGCGATTCCAACCTGAAAATGGATATCTACGCAGCCTTAGCCCTGCTGAAGCCTGACGAACGCACCTGTATCACGTTGCAGCTCATCGATGGTTACCCCATCGAGCAGATCAGCAAGATCACAGGCATTCCCGATAACACGGTGAAGTCGCATCTCAGACGAGGTAAGGAAAAAATGACAACCTATTTAAAACAAAATGGATATGACCGATAAAGATAACATTTTGATAGACGATTTCTTTGAAGGAAGAAACGACTTGGCGGACATCTTCAAGCAGGTTGCCCAGCAGCAGATTGAGGATGATGGCTTTACGGAACGGGTGATGCAGAACCTGCCCGAAAAGGCAGTGAGCGTTCGCAGACTGTCGCGTCTGTGGAGTCTGTTCTGTATCTTAGTGGGAATAGGACTGTTCTTCGCCTTCGGTGGCTGGCAGGTGCTCCAGGGCCTCTTCTATGGTGGCCTTCGCATGCTGTTAGGCTGGCTCGAGGTATTTGCCATGACGGCTCCCACCACCGAGATCAACATCAATCTTTGGGTTGTTCTGCTGCTGGCGGCGTTTGTATTAGTCGTCCTGCCTTATCGAACATACCGTAAGTTGTCTGCAACACTCTGAATTCCGTTCTGCGGTTTAGCTGGTTGCACGGCTCCTGCTGTTCCTCAGGGAGCGTGGTGATAAAATCTTCGGTCAGTTTATCACCCTCCTTGAGGAACGGATATTTTTCAGCCACTCTCTTCTTAATCGTTTTAGGCTTGCTCTCACCATAGCCCTTTGGGGTCAGACGGTCTGAGGCAATGCCATGTTGTATCAGGTAGCGCACCACACTTTCTGCACGCTGCTGCGACAGTCGTTCGTTGTATTGGTCAGACCCCTTATAGTCAGTATGGGCAGAGAGCTCGATGGTGATATGCGGGTTCTGCTTCAACAGGTCGACGAGCGAATCGAGTGCTGCAGATGATTCTGGGCGCAGGGTGGCTTTGTCAAAGTCGTAGAAGATATTCTCGATCAGCACGGGTGCGGAGATGTTGTAAAGCGGGAATTGCAACACATATTCCTCCGATGCCTTAACGGGCGTTACACGCAACTGCTGCTGGTGGTTGAGATAACCCTTGCAGGCTGCCATCAGCACATAGTCGACATTTGGCTTGATCACCTGTTCGAACGAGCCGTCACCCCTGACGCTTAACCGCAGATTCGTACCGTCGTTACCTACCATATACACCTGAGCAGCAGGCAGTTCGTAGCCTTCCTGCTCATACACCCACCCCTTCACGGTCTGGATGATGTCGGGGTTGAAGAAACTGTAGATATGGTCGAAGCCACGTGCATCGCCTCGGTTCGAGGAGAAGAAGCCCTGATTCTTCATACCCTCGAAGGTCATGCCGAAATCGTCGCCCTGAGAGTTCAGCGGAAAGCCCGGATGCTCGAGGACCCAACTGGCCTCCATGGGTTTGGCGATGAAGATATCGAGGCCGCCCATACCCGGATGACCGTTGCTCGAGAAATACAGGTCGCCGTTGGGTCGGAAGGTGGGGAACATCTCGTCGCCAGGGGTATTGACGGGTGCGCCGAGATTCTCTGCACCACCCGTTTCGTTGTTGCCATAGAGCCTGCACCGCCAGATATCATAACCGCCCAATCCGCCAGGCATATCGCTGACGAAATAAAGCCATTCGCCATCGGGGGATATGGCTGGGTGAGCATAGCTCGACAGGGTGTCCTTGGATATCTTTATCTCCGTCCCTTTACCCCACGAAGCATCGCTACGGCTGGAGGCAACGATCGTGGCATAGCGGGGATAGTTGGCATCGATGAGACACTGGGTGAGATACATCGTCCGACCGTCGGGTGAGAATGCACAGGCTCCCTCGTCAAAGTCGGTGTTCAGTTCGGAGTCGATGCTCTGGGGCCGTCCCCATTTGTCCTTGTCGTCCTTTTGCGAGAAGAAGATATCAGCGGCTTTGGCGCCCGTGATACCACTGTATTCATCGCCCTGGGCCTCATTGCGGGTTGAGGTGAAGTAGAGCATGTCGTTGTCGTCGCCTGCCAGCATCGGGGAGTAGTCGGCACGTCGCGAGTTGAAGATCTCCATGCGCTTCACGGTATAGGCCGAGCCTTC
>CAMJBL010000056.1 GCA_946403845.1 uncultured Prevotella sp.
CCCGTACCGGGGGTTCGAATCCCCCTCCTTCCGCACCGAGGGGATTTCTCTGAGAGAGCACTCTTTGAAATGTTGGTCGATTGACTTTTGGTCTATCTCCCTCGCGACTCGGTCATTCAAATATATTTGATGACTTTCGCTGCTTGGTCGATTCATCTAATGGTTAGGATACAAGATTCTCAATCTTGGCATAGGGGTTCGATTCCCCTATCGACTACAAAAGCTCCTGAATATCAGGAGCTTTTTTCATTTCACATTGTTTATCGGATGCTGAATCCGTGTCCGTTCCATTTCAGCGTTTTATCGGTCTTCTTTCCGTTGTCATCCCACGTCGAAACAATAATATCCTTTCCTGTACGTGGCAAAGCATAGGTCTTATTGATGTATTCCACGTCGAAACCTGGCGAGTCACATCTGGCCATCTTCTTCGTGGCATTGTCGTAGCGGTAAAAACTAAGACCGTCGTATTGTCCTTGCCAAGCCTTCCCGTCATCAAAACCCCATCGGCTATCGGCAAAGAGTTTATGTTTGCCGTCATCCTCGTTCCAGAAGCACATCTCTATCCTATCGATGTATTGATCACGTTTCACCTCATAGACGAGAAAGCCGTTTTTCAAGTCAATTGAGAGTGTTTCATCCTCTTCGAGCGGTTGCCCCTTATCCTGGCATGTCATGGCCTTCTGCATGCTTTCATACATGTACAATCCCTCACCTTCAAGCTCTTCGCCGTCTAGTGGGGTCAGCATCCTTGCAATATAAGCCTTGGCAAAGTCCTTGATAGTGGGGTTAGCACCCTTAAAATTCACACGGAAACCTTCTTCCTGTGCTGCTACGGCAAGCGCGCAGCATACAAAAACGATTGCTAAAGATAGTCTTTTCATCTCTTTCTTATAATTTTTCACCGCTGCAAAGATACGAATAAGCGAGCGAAAAACCAAATACATTTGAGTTTTTCCGAGCTGTAGCCTATCTTCGATCAAAGTTCAAAGTGTCTTACCCTGAAAAACGTTGAATCAAAAACAACGTTTTAAAATGGAGAAAAACGAAGATTTAGACTTGTTGGAATTGCAAGAACTTGCGCTAAAGCACAAAACATCCAAAAGGCAAAAAACTTTGGACGAGAAACGCATGATTGTGAGGGCTTATTTGTCAAATCATGTGCCAATTCCTCAATTATGTGCAGATTTTGGTATTGGAAAGACTACTTTTTACAGATGGTTTCGTACCTTTGCAGACGGGAATGTACCTGATAGAAGAAGTCAAGGTGCTCCAGATGTCAAACCAAATCCGTCTAGTATGTCTAAGAAGAGTCAAAAACCAGTAGAGACCGAGGTCGATGAACTGACCCGTCTCAGGGAAGAGAACAAGCGCCTGACGGAAGCATTGAAGATGGCTGAGTGGATGAATCATGCCAAGGACGTGATGATCGACGAGGCCGAAAAAACCTTCAACATCCCGATCAGAAAAAAATCTGGTGCCAAACAGTGAAGACGCTTGCCGCAGAGAAGGTCAAGGGCCAGACCATGGGCCTTCTCTGCCGGCTGTTTGGCAAGAGCTGGCAGGCATATTACCAGCACCAGGACACGTTAGGCAAGCAACGGCTCAGGGAAGAGATGGTAATACAGTTTGTAAAGGATATACGCAGGCTGGACCCAGGCATTGGCGGTGAAAAGCTGCACTACATGTACCGTGAGCGTTTTGGCGCCGATTATGAGTATATGGTGGGCAGGGACAAGATGGAGACCATCATTGCCCGTAATGGTCTGAACGTAAGGATTCAGAAGCGGCGCCCACGTACGACGGACTCCACGCACGGACTGCTAACCTATCCCAATCTGGTGAAGGATCTCATCCCCATACGCAAGAACCAGATATGGGTAACGGACATAACGTATATACCCATTTGGAACACAGACGGAAGCTATACCTTCTGCTATCTCTCGATGATAACAGACTACTATACCAAGGAAATCATCGCCTGGTACGTAGGCGAGACAATGGAAGCCTGGTGCAGCGTGGAATGCCTCATGCAGGCTCTCGAAACGCTTGATACGGAGGAGGTCATCAACCTCATACACCACTCAGACCGAGGCGTACAGTATGTCAGTGCCGCTTACACATCCCTGCTTATTGAAGCTGGTATCCAAATCAGCATGACGGAGAGCGGTGACCCTAAGGACAATGCAGTGGCAGAACGCCAGAATAACACAATCAAGAACGAACTGTTTAAAGACATCAAATTCCACTCTATAGGAGAAGTAAGAAGGGCACTAGACAAGGCCATCGGCTTTTACAATAACGAGCGCCCGCATATGTCGCTGAACAACATGACACCACGTAAGGCTGCCTCATGTATGGGTAAAATACAGAAAAAATGGATAAGCTACAGAGAAAAGTACCTCGAAAATTTGGAAATTCAAGAAGGAGCATGTACCTTTGCACCGCAAACCCTGAATATGATTGAACGGCTTTCCGCGGAGCCTATTCAACAAAAATAAGGGTTAAGAGATAATCATTCAACTTCTGTCAGGGTTTAGAATGAGGTACCATAAAAGGCATTCAACCTATGGCAGGGTTAAAGTAAAAACCATTCAACTTTTTCAAGGGAAGTACAACAAAGTGTCCCATCGTCCCGCGTCCCATCGTCCCATTAAGCACGTTCCGATATGCAGCAATGTCAGAGTAGTAGTAATATTAAATTATTATATATTATAATATATAATAATTCTATTTAATATTGTATACACATCTTAAACCACCTTAATGGGACGATGGGACGCGGGACGGTGGGACATTTACTTGTCTGCCCAACTTGCCCGGTATCGGTAAAACGTAATCTCGAAGGCCACGAAATTACGGATTCGAGGGTTCGAAATTACGTTTCGTAATAATTCGACGAATTCGTGCTGAAAATCGACCCAATTCGAGGGTCAAAATTTGGAAGCGCACGAAATATTTCGTACCTTTGCATTGTCAAAAGATCTAATGACAATGCGAGATGTCAGCCACCCTAATCGAGGCCGAAGAGCACCTTCAATCCACCGTCGACACCCGAAAAACCCATGAAGGCCAGGGAGAGGAGGCCGGCAGAGAGCATAACGATGGCCATGCCCTGCATGCCTTTGGGAATCTTCGTCAGTTCGAGCTGCTCACGCATGCCAGCAAACACGGTGAGGGCTACACCGAAACCTATGGCTGTGGAGAAGGCGTAGACCACTGACTGCAGGAGGTTGTAATCCTTCTGGATACAGAGGATGGCCACACCGAGCACGGCACAGTTGGTGGTGATCAGCGGCAGGAAAATACCGAGGGCCTGATAGAGGGCTGGCGACACCTTCTTAAGCACAATCTCAACCAGCTGCACCAACGAGGCGATGACGAGTATGAAGGCGATGGTCTGCAGATACTGCAAACCGAAGGCATCGAGCACGTATTTCTGAACCAGCCAGGTGACGATGGTGGCCAGCGTCAGCACAAAGGCGACGGCAGCCGACATACCCAGCGAGGTGTCGATCTTCTTGGATACGCCCAGGAACGGACAAATGCCGAGGAACTGTGACAACACGATGTTGTTCACGAAAATGGCGCTAATGAAAATCAAAATATATTCCATATCTTAAGCGTTTCTAAGTTTATTGACGATGGCGATGAGGAAGCCGAGGGTGATGAAGGCACCCGGAGGCAGCACGAAGAGCAGGATGTTGTAAGTCTCGGGCAAGAGCGTGAATCCGAAGACCGAGCCATTGCCGAGCAGCTCACGGCAGATGCCCAAGAGCGTCAGACCCAGCGTAAAGCCGAGACCGATGCCAATGCCGTCGAAAAGTGAGGCCACGGGCAAATTCTTTGAAGCAAAGCCCTCTGCACGACCAAGGATGATACAATTGACCACGATCAGGGGGATGAACAGGCCCAGGGCGGCATCGATGTCGGGCAGGAAGGCCTTGATGACCATCTGGAGGATCGTTACGAAGGCGGCAATCACCACGATAAACACGGGGATGCGCACCTTATCGGGCGTGACCGACTTGAGGCATGAGATAACGACATTCGTACAGATAAGCACCGCCATCGTGGCCAGTCCCATTGCCATGCCATTGCCGGCACTGGTGGTCGTGGCCAGCGTGGGACACATACCGAGCATCAGGACGAACGTGGGGTTCTCCTTGACGATGCCATTCTTAATTATACTAATATAATTCATATTCTTGTTCTTTTTACAACGGATTTCACGGATTGAAAGCACTTGGCTAAAATCCGTTAAATCCGTATCATCCGTTGTTATTTATTTCACTTGTTTTGAAGCGCCGGTGGAGGCGTCGGTAGAGGGCGTGGATTTGTAAGCGTTATAAGCATTGTTGACAGCGAGGAGGAAGGCTCGCGAGGTGATAGTCGAGGCCGTGATGGCATCCACTTTTCCACCGTCCTTCGAAACGGTCAGGGGCTCTGCAGGGTCCTTTCCGATGATGTCACCCTTCTCGCCCTTCTGGAACCACTTGTCGGCTTTGGCGCCGAGTCCCGGGGTCTCCGCATGCTCGAGCAGGGTGTATCCAAGGATCTTTCCGTCTGGATCGAAGCCCACGAGCACCTTCAGGTCACCACCGAAACCACCCGTCGTACTCTCTACAGCCGCGCCGAGGTCAGTGCCCTTAGCATCCTGCGTCTGATAGATGATATACGTCATTTCCTTGCCCTTAGCATCCTGTTGGCGCACAGTATCGGTCTTGGCCACTTTCAGCCCATCAACACCCATCACCGTCTGGATACCATCGGCCAGCGCCTTCGCCTTCTGGTCATTGATAGGACCTTCGGTCAGATGGTTCACATAAGCCAGGATACCACCCATGATGACTGCCACGCTGGTAAGCACCAGCACCATATTCGTCAATGTAGATTGGAGTTTCTTTGCCATGATGATTACGATTTTGCAGGCACCTCACCGAAGCGCTTGGGTTTCACATACTTATTTATAAGGGGCGTGAACGCATTCATGATGAGAATGGCGAATGACATGCCCTCAGGATAAGCGCCCCAATTACGGATGATGACGGTGAGCACACCGATAGAGACACCGTAGATGAGCTGACCCTTGGGCGTCATCGGACTCGTCACATAATCCGTCGCCATGAAGATGGCACCCAGCATCAGACCTCCGGAGAGGATGACCGACAGGGGATCAGCATAAGCAGGATCGGCCAGATGCAGCAGACCTGTGAACACGAACACAGTGCCGAGGATGGAAACGGGGATATGCCAGGTAATGATCTTCTTCCAAAGCATGAAGAGCAGACCGATAATCAAGGCCAGCGCACAGATCTCGCCTAAGGCACCGGCACCGTCGGGATGGTTTCCGAGGAAGAGGCTCAGCGCATCGGGCAGCTGGTCTAACATGCCAGGATCATCGTTCTTGATGGCTTCCTTCATGATGGCCAACGGTGTGGCGCCCGTCTCAGCATCGAGATAACTGCCCAGCTGTCCAACCTTCGGCCAGGTGGTCATCTGTGCCGGGAAGGCCACGAGCAGGGCTGCACGACCCACCAAGGCAGGGTTGAAGAGATTATTACCCAAACCACCGAACGTCATCTTGGCCACACCGATGGCGAAGAGCGCACCGATGAGGATGATCCAGATGGGGAGGTTAGACGGCAGGTTGAATGCCAACAGCAGTCCTGTGAGGATGGCAGAGCCGTCGAGCACAGTGTTTCGTTGCTGTTTCAGGATATATTTGCTGATAGCCCACTCAAAGAAGACGCAGGCAGCTACACTGGTTGCCGTGACGACAACCGATCCCAAGCCGAAAAAGTAGAACGACACGATCAGGGCGGGCATCAGGGCGATGATCACACCGTACATGTTGCGTTCGACAGTATCAGTGCCGTGGGCGTGTGGCGAAAGTGAAACAATTAATTTACTCATATTTATTTCTTTGCATTTCGGTTTCGGATGATACCCATTACGGTTGATTTGCCCTGGCGGATGTTGTCGAGCAGAGGACGATGGGCAGGACAAGTAAACTGACAGGAGCCACACTCGATGCAACTGACGATATCCTCCTGTTCGGCACGCTCCCAGTTCTTCACCTCAGAGAGCTTCGCCAGCAGATAGGGCTCGAGGCCCATCGGACAGACACTAACGCACTTGGCACAGCGGATACAGGGCTGAGGCTCCTTGCGACGGGCTTCATCATCGGAGATGATGGTCACGGAGTTCGTGCCCTTACAGATGGGCACTTCGATCGATGTGAGCGCCTTGCCCATCATCGGACCACCAGCGAGGAGCTTGTTATCGCCCTCGGGCATACCGCCACAGGCATCGATGAGGTCCTGCATGGGCGTTCCCATACGGACGAGAAAATTACCTGGATTCTGCAGACGCTTGCCCGTCACGGTTGTATAGCGCTCAAAGAGCGGCTTGTGCTTCATCACCGCCTCATAGACAGCGAAGGCCGTACCCACGTTCTGCACGATGGCACCCACATTCACGGGAATAGCAGGCGGGGCAGGCACCTGACGCTTGATGACGGCATCGACGAGCTGCTTTTCACCACCCTGGGGATAGCGCTGCTTCAGAGGCACCACCTCCACCTTGAAACTCGAGCTGCCAAATATCTCGGCGCACTTCTGGGTGAGCAGGTCGATGGCTGCGGGCTTATTGGTCTCGATACCGATATAACCCGTGGTCACCTTAGCGGCTATCATCAGGAGTTCAAGGCCCACGAGAATCTCGTCGGCATGCTCCATCATCAGGCGATAGTCGGCAGTGATATAGGGTTCGCACTCCACAGCATTGATAATCACGCACTCGGCCTTAGCCGTTGGCGGGGGCGTCAGCTTGATAAAGGTGGGGAAACAGGCACCACCCATACCGACGACACCTGCATCCTTGACACGCGTGACAATCTCCTCAGGAGTGAGTTCGGGATGTGCTTCAACCGTCTCAAGCTTGTCGGAACGGTCGATGCCCTCCTCCCACTCGTCACCCTCAACATTGATGATGATCACAGGCTTTCGATAGCCGGTGGCATCGATGGCAGTATCAATCTTGAAGACCGTTCCGCTCACGGATGAGAAGATGGGGGCCGATACAAATCCGCCAGCCTCAGCGATGAGCGTACCAACCTTCACCTTATCGCCTTTCTGCACCACAGGCTTGGCAGGGGCGCCGATATGCTGGCTCAATGGGAAGATGGCCTGCTTGGGCAGGGCTGCCACTTGGGTGACGGCCTCGTGGGTAAGCTTATTTTCCTCGGGGTGGATACCACCGATGCTGAATGTTCTGATGTTCATGCTTGTTCCTCCTTTCTTTCTGATGAGCTGGATTTACTAGCTTGACTAGTTGGACTAGTAGGACTAATTTCGCCGGTTTCGCTGGGCGCGGGCTTGGGTGCCGGGAAGTTCACGGCCACGATCGCGTGCTTCGGACACACCTTCTCGCACTTACGACACAGGCGGCACTTCGTAAAGTCGATGTAAGCGAGGTTGTTCTCAACGGTGATGGCGCCGAAGGCGCACTCCTTTTCGCACTTGCCGCATCCGATACAACTCACAGCGCAGGCCTTCATGGCAGCAGGGCCCTTGTCCTTGTTGACACACGACACATACACTCTCCTACTCTTCGGACCCTTCTTACGGAGTTCAATGATGCCTCGCGGACAGGTCTTCACACAGGCGCCACACGAGGTGCACTTCTCCTCGTCGACCTCGGGGATGCCGGTCTCGGGATTAACGCTGATAGCCCCAAACTGACAGGCCTCCACACAATCGCCGCAACCCAGACAGCCAAAGCCACATGCCGTTTCACCAGCACCACAGGCATGCATGGCCACACAGGTGCGCAAGCCTGCATACTCAACGATTTTGGCACGATGCTCACAGCTTCCGTTACATCTCACGACGGCCACCATCGACTCGGTATCGGCTATCGTCATCTCCAACAGATCGGCCACCCTTCCCATGGTGTCGGCACCGCCAACGGGACACATCAGTCCGTCGAGGCTTCCGGCATCAGCCCCTTTCACGATGGCTTCAGCCATACCGCTGCATCCGGGGAATCCGCATCCGCCACAATTGGCACCGGGCAGCAGTTCGCCCACCTGGGCGATGCGGGGATCCTCATAGACAGCGAACTTCTTGGAGGCTGCAAAAAGTACAATGGCAGCAATCAGTCCGATGGCTCCCAGTACAATGACTGCAATCAAGATGAAATTCATAAATACCTCTTTATATTTTATTTATTACTATTTATTAATCTTCCAAATGAAAGGAAATCTGCTCACGAATGGCGTCGCGTCGCCACCACAGCAGGAAATAATACGGCACCAAAGAGCCTAAGGCTGCAATGGCCGCAACGCCCTCGTTACCAGTGACATACAGCACTGTCATAAGCACAGCCAAGAGCAGAAGAAACGGCAGTCCGAAGCCTAACAGAAGTGCCTTGTTGGCCACAGTTTTCGAAGCCCACACAGTGACCGCCTGACCCGTTGTGTACTTTGCTGTGTCACTACAAAATACATCAACGATCTTCACCTTCGACTCAGCTGCATGGCAATGAACGGCCACCTTACAGGCCGCACACGCCGATGTCTGGACGATGCGCACCTTGATGCAATCCCCGTTGATAGACTCTATGATACCTGCATGTGAGATCTTCTGACTCATTGATTGGTAATTTGTAATGTGGACTTTACATTATGCAAAGGTACTACATATTTATCAAAAAACAAGCGAAAACAACGTTTTTTTCCGAAAAAAGGCCGTAATCGTTTGCGATTTCAAAGATTTTTTATAATTTTGCCGTGAGAAAGCAGAAATAAGATGAAAGCAACCGAACAGACATTACAGGAAATCGAGCGTTGTATCCGCAGAACAGCGGAGAAGATCCCCGCCAATCCGGACACATCGCTCATGACCGACATCCACGTGAGAGTCATCCAGGACTCTGGCGAGGTGATTACCTATAACGATGATGAAAAGGAGATTGCACGCGGTGTCGTGGAGCAGTGGATCGACAACACCGACGATGACTTCTACGCCGTCATCCCACCCATCATCCGCAAGTGCATTGAGCGTCAGAAGGCACTGGTGGACAACATGGGCATCATGAAGCCCTACACGTTTGTGTTGGAAAACGATGAGAAAGAGCCGTTGGAAGAGCTCTATATCGTAGACGATGACCTGGTGATCATCGACTCCGATATGATGCAGGACCTGGACAAGGACCTCGACGAGTTTCTCGACAACCTGCTGAAAGACGCCTAAGCCCCTATCCCCTATTCAAAGGTTTCGTTGGAACCGTTCTGCTCGTAGTCGATTTCTGCATCTTCCGAGAACTTGCGTGACATATCCACGTGATACACCCGTTGTACCTCGGCCTCGAACTTACCGGAATAGTCTGTAAGGCGGATCTCGTAGTCGCTGGTGATGGTGAAGTCCTGAATCAGTTTATCCTCAGGATCGGCCATTTCGTTCTCCTTCTGCTCCTCCTTGCTGGTGGCATAGAGACAGAGTTTGTCGACAGGCATATAGTCATCGTCGAGCGAATAGAGCCAGAGGGAGTAAAGGCCGTCGCCCTCATCGGCTGCAAGGATAATGAGACGGGCACCTGCGCTCTCCGGCAACGCAATGGCCTTGGGATCGGTACGACCCTCGAAGTTCATGAACTTCACCAACTCATAGGGCACCGACGTATAATTGGGCAGATACTTGACATAGTCATCTGAATAGCGTACGGGCAGCGGCTGGATACTCAGGCTGTCGAAGAAAAGCTGGATAGGACTGATGTCCTTTCCGATATGAATGCCCTGCATCTCCAACTGCTCGATGGTCTCGAGACGGGCGATGCTGTCGAGTTTTGCCTGCATCTGACCAGGCGACATCTGTTTGTTGCCACAGGAGGCCAGCAACAGGAGACCCAATAACGGGAGGAAAAACAATCTGACCTGTTTCATAACTTTACCTTCTTTTTTACAATCTTACTCTCATTCTGCAAACGGTTGAGCGCCGTTACTACATAGGTATATTTCTCACGGCCGTCCTGATAGGGCAGCTTGTAATAAGGCACACTGGTGATAGCCACCATCTTCGAGGCATCATCGGTATTGATCTTCTCGCCCTTGGCAAAGCGATACACCACGTATTTCGTGGCGGTATCACGCCAATCCTTTGCCTTCGGCTCGGTCCAGAAAAGGATATAGCCATCCGCGGTCCACACGGGCTTCACCTTGCGAACCTTTCCGGGCGTCTTGCTGTCGATGAACGACATGTCAGGCTGCAAGGCGGGATAGCGCCAATAGGTATTGCGGAGGGCAGTACCGTAGTTGCCCACATTGTCGACGGCAGCCTTCGCATACCACAGCACAGTACCCCTCACACCCGGCAGCTGCTGGTGCAGGCGCATCTTGGCTGCCAGCTGATGACTATTGGGATTCTGAGGATCAGTATATTTCACCGTGCGCTCCACGTCCTCACCAATGACGAGCGGACGGCCTGAGGCATGCTGGTTCCACCAACGGATGAGGGTATCGTAATCGGCGGCCTTGTTGCCAATCTCCCAATAGATCTGAGGCACGTTGTAGTCGAGCCAGCCATTGTTTACCCACAGGAGGATGTCGGCATAGAGGTCGTCGTAGTTCTGCAGGCCGTTGGTATTGCTGCCAATCGCCGAGCTGCGCTTGTTACGATAGATACCGAAGGGTGAGATACCCACTTTCACCCAGGGCTTCGCCTCGTGGACGGTCTTATAGAACTGTTCGATGAAGAGGTTCACGTTATAGCGCCGCCAGTCATTGATATCCTTGATACCATTGTTATACTGACGGAACTGCTCCGCATCGGGAATGGTCTCACCCTGCACGGGATAAGGATAGAAATAGTCGTCCATGTGGATGCCGTCGACATCGTAGCGGGTAACGATATCCTTGGCCACCTCACAAATATAGTCGCGGTTCTCAGGCAGACCGGGATTGAGGATGAACATATCGTCGTAGGCAAAGCAGCTCATCGGCTTCCGTGAAGCGATATGGGTAGCGGCCAGCTGCTTGGTGGTCTTCGTCTTGGCACGGTAGGGATTGATCCATGCGTGCAGTTCCATACCCCGCTTGTGACACTCGGTGATCATCCACTGCAGGGGATCCCAGTATGGCTGCGGGGCTCTGCCCTGCTGACCTGTGAGGAAACGGCTCCAAGGCTCGAGCTTGCTCTCATAGAGGGCGTCGCACTCGGGACGTACCTGGAAGATAATCACATTGACGCCATCCTTTTGCAACTCGTCGAGCTGGTAGGTCAGCGTTTGTTGCATCTTCTGGGTACCCATCCCCTGGAACTGTCCATTGACACACTGAATCCACGCACCGCGCATCTCACGCTTCGACTGAGAGAAAGTGAAGAGTGAAGAGTGAAGAGTGAAGAATAATAATGCCACTTTCACCAACTGCATGACCTTAAATGATTTTCTGTTCGCCATATTGTTATTCTTTTAATTATCAAATAGGTTTAATTTCTGCTTTCGTGCCTCCTCAAGACTCTGAAGGCTCTCCTGCTCCTGCTGATAGTCAGCTCGCAGATGTTCGTATTTCTTCGTGAGTTCCTGCTCCACCTGTTGCTCTTCACTCAGGAGCCGTGCAGCCACGAGGGCATTCTGCGAAGCATCTTTCAGCCATACCACCAGTCCCTCGTAAACAGGGGCGATTTTCAGGGCTACATGCAACTCGCTAGTCGTGGCACCTCCAATCATAATGGGAATATTCAGATGGGCGCGCTGCAACTCACGGGCCACATTCACCATCTCCTCCAAACTGGGAGTGATCAGACCACTCAGACCAATGATATCCACCTGTTCCTCCTGTGCTTTACGCACAATCTGCTCAGCAGGCACCATCACACCCATATCGATAATCTCGTAGCCGTTGCAAGCCATCACCACACCCACGATGTTCTTACCAATGTCGTGTACATCGCCCTTTACTGTGGCCAACAGCACCTTACCGGCACTCTTGCCCCCTTCGGTTTTCTCTGCTTCAATGTAGGGCTGCAGAATGCCCACAGCCTGCTTCATGGTACGGGCAGTCTTCACCACCTGTGGCAGAAACATCTTGCCTTCGCCAAACAGCTGACCGACGGTATTCATACCCGTCATCAACGGACCTTCGATGATATCCACCGCGTGGGGATATATCGCCAAGGCTTCCTGCAGGTCTTCCTCCAGATGATCACCAAGGCCCTTGATCAGCGACTGCGAGAGACGTTCCTCGACAGAGAGCGATGCCCTAGATTCGCTAGCCGAACTAGCCGAACTAGTAGGGCTAGGATTTCCAGAAGCCTTGTCTTCGTTAGCAGCCAGCTCGTTGGCGAGTGCTATCAGACGCTCTGAAGCATCCTTGCAGCGATTCAAAATCACATCCTCGATAATATCAAGTTGTGATTGAGGGATATCTGCGTATATTACTTTTGTTGAGGGATTTACGATTCCAAAGTCCATGCCTTTCTGAATGGCATGATAAAGGAATACGGCATGCATCGCCTCACGAATATAGTTATTGCCCCGAAAGGAAAAACTCAGGTTACTCACACCACCGCTCACATGGGCACCAGCAAGGTTTTCGTGTATCCATCCAGTGGCCTTGATGAAATCAGCCGCATAGCTATCGTGCTCCTCCATACCCGTTGCCACAGCCAGCACATTAGGGTCGAAGATAATATCCAGCGGATTCATGCCCACCTCGTTGACAAGCAGTTTATAGGCCCGCTCCGCAATCTCTATACGACGCTCATAGCTCGTAGCCTGTCCCTGTTCGTCGAAACACATCACCACCACTGCAGCGCCATAACGCTTCACATCGCGGGCATGCTCCAGGAACTTCGCCTCACCCTCCTTCAACGAGATGGAGTTGACGATGCTCTTACCTTGCACACACTTCAAGCCTGCCTTAATGACCTCCCAATCGGAGGAGTCGATCATTACCGGCACACGGGCAATATCGGGCTCCGCAGCAATACGATTCAGGAAATTCACCATCTCCGCCTTCGCATCGAGCAGACCGTCGTCCATATTGATATCGATGACAAGGGCACCATCGGCCACCTGTTTGCGGGCGATACTCAAGGCCTCATCGTAATTCTTCTCCTTGATGAGTCGAAGGAACTTGCGTGAACCAGCCACATTGCAACGCTCACCGACATTCACAAACTGCACCTCGGGTGTTACGTCAAGTTGTTCAAGACCAGACAGCCACATGGTCTGTGGCTTCGGGGCCGGCACATGGGGCTTTTTACCCACAACCAACGGTCCATAGAGACGGATAAACTCATCCGTCGTACCACAACAGCCACCAATGATGTTCACCAATCCTTCATCCACCAGTTCACCCATCTTCGGGGCCATGCTCTCGGGAGTCTCGTCGTAAAGGCCTAAGGCATTGGGAAGTCCGGCATTGGGATAACAACTGATATAGTAAGGTGCCTTGCGAGCCAGTTCGCGCAGATAAGGTTTCATCTGGGTAGCGCCAAACGAGCAGTTAAGTCCGATAGAGAATATAGGATAGGTACTGATACTCGCCAGAAAGGCGTCGAGCGTCTGTCCGCTAAGCGTGCGTCCCGCCAGATCGCTGATGGTGACAGAGAGCATGATGGGCAGGTCAACGCCTTTCTCCTGCATCGAACGCATCGCAGCGTCGATGGCACATTTGGCATTAAGGGTGTCGAAGATTGTCTCTATCAACAAGGCATCCACCCCACCCTCTATCAAGCCGTCGGTCTGTTCCTTATAGGCCACAAGCAACTCGTCGTATGTCAGCTCCCTGGCTGCCGGATTACTCACGTCGGGTGACATCGACAATGTTTTATTGGTGGGTCCGATACTACCTGCCACAAATCTCGGTTTCTCGGGCGTACTGTATTCGTCTGCCAGCCGTCGGGCAATCCGAGCCCCCTCGTAAGCCATTCGCTTGGCTTCGTCCTCCAAATGATAGTCGGCTTGCGAGATGCGCTGACTGCTGAAAGTGTTGGTCTCGATGATGTCGGCACCTGCCTCCAGATAACGGCGATGGATGGTCTCTACGATATCTGGTCTGCTCAGGTTCAGTTCATCGGTATTACCCACCTTCCCCATGACAGCACCAACCATCGTACCCATTGCTCCATCGAGAATGAGCACCCGCTCCTTTATTATTTTGTCAAGTTTTTTCACCTCTCAATTCTTACCTCTTACCTCTTATTTATAAACCTTCATTGCACGGTCCATTTCGCGTCGGTCTTCCTTTTCCTTCAACGTCTGACGCTTGTCGTACTCTTTCTTACCCTTACACAGGGCGATATCCATCTTGGCACGTCCCTTGTCGTCGATAAACACCAAAAGGGGTACAATGGTGTAACCCGTCTGTTTTGTGGCACTCTCCAGCTCCCTAATCTCACGTCTCGTAAGCAACAACTTCCGATCGCGTTTCATATCATGGTTGTTGTAAGAACCATAGAAATAAGGGCTGATACTCATTTGTTTCACCCACATCTCACCATTGATCACGGTGCAATAGGTATCCACCAGGCTCGCCTTTCCGAGACGGATACTCTTAATTTCCGTTCCCGTCAGCACGATACCGGCTGTATAGGTCTCGATGAAGAAATACTCAAACGAGGCCTTCTTATTCTTGATTTGTACCGGGCTTTTCTTCCGCAGTTGTTCTTGTTCCTTATTCAATTTTCAATTATCAATTATCAATTTTCAATTATCGCAAAGTGATCTAAGTTGTCATCGATATAGTGCGCAATATCATCCATCCAGGCTTCCTCGTTCTCCAAAAAACGGTCGTCGAGGTCATCAAACTCGGGGAAACGCTCAAAGAGCGCCATAAACTCCACTTGGGTACAGTCTTTTTCGATTTCCTCACGATGTTTCAGCCAAAGGGTGTGGCCCTCGTAAATCAGTTTCGACAGGTCGCGCATCCCCCACTGCTTCACAGCTTTGGCAAAGGGATTCTTGAAGATAAACTCACCCAGTCCGTTGTGAATCAGCTGCACGAAACCGCCATCCATCACTTCCTCGTGGAGCATGTCCCACGCCAGGAGTGTAATCTGGTCGCTGTTCAGTTCAGCCATCGTCTCGGCTGTCAGTTCACCACCGATTGTAGCATGTATGGCATCAACGAACACTTTCACAAAAGCGTCCATCCCTTCCATCGCTGCCTGTTGCAGCCTTTCGTCTTTGACAATCACTTCTTTCATAATTGTGTGCAAAGGTAGGCAAATTTTTAGTATAAACAAAATTATCTTCGTAAAAAATGGGAAGTTTCGTGTACATATACCATTCATCATCCTGCCCTCGGAGCATACAAAGCCCCGATATGTTGATCCGTCTTTCTTTGGTCTGATAATCTTTGCTAATACTGACAATTCGAAATGGCATTGTATATATTTTTCAACAACAAAACCGTAGTCACAACTCTGTGGGAACGTAAGATCTGGTAAAATCGAATGTAGGGACTGAAACAATGAAACAGTGAAATATTTAGCGATTTCAATGTCGCAATAACACGATAACACGATAACATTTACTCAACGGCATAACGGCATAACATTAGGGTTGTCTTATACTGATATAGGTTGACACATTTAGAAACTTAATAAATGTGTTAAAC
>CAMJBL010000057.1 GCA_946403845.1 uncultured Prevotella sp.
GCCCTGATAGTTAAATGGATATAACAAGGCTCTCCTAAAGCTTAGTTCCGAGTTCGATTCTCGGTCGGGGTACACACTGTTGTATATCGATGGGGATGGTTTCCGTTTGGAGACCATCCTTTTCGTTGGTAATGGTGAGGCGCACGATGCAGGCCTGGGCATTGAGGGGCTTTGTGGGGTCGAAGATGAAGTTGCCGATGCTGTAGTAGATGGGCTTGCCCTTGAACTGCTCGATGGTCTGCAGGGTGTGAGTGTGATGGCAGATGAGGGCGTCGGCCCCAGCGAGTATCAGCTGGTGAGCCTCATGTCGCTGACGGGCCACAGGCTGCAGGGTATGCTCACCGCCCCAATGGAGGGAGACGAGGATGACGGCTGTAGAGTCCGCCTGTCGAAGACGGTGCACACGCTGTAACAACGAGTCCATTGGCTCCTGACTCACACAGGGTTTGTCGGGTAGGTAGGCGTAGTTCTCGAGGGCGAGGCGTAGCGAAGCCACGAGCCACACCTTTCGAGGTGCTGAGGCCAGCAAGACGGGTGTGACGGCTTCCTGCATCGTAGCGCCTGCCCCAATGGGCACCATCCCTGCTTCCACGATGTTCTTCCGTGTATCCATCAGTCCCTCGCGCCCCTGATCGATTGAATGGTTATTGGCGAGGTTCAGGTGGGTGATGCCATGCTTTTGCAAAGTTGCCAGCCACTCTGGCTCCGCCCTGAAGATAAACTGTTTGAAGACGGGGGCCTCGATCTTCGTAGCCGGACATTCAAGGTTGCCCACCACGATCTGGGCAGAACGGAACACGGAGTCGATACCCTCCGAAAACAGATGGTCGACTCCATGTCGGTTAATCACGCGACGCACCCCACGATCGAGCAGGATATCGCCTGTGAAAATGATATTCAAAGTATCTGCACATCGCGCAGACACATTAAACAACAGACTAACAGCCAGAGCTATAGAAAAATTCCTCATTCACCTCAGGCATGTTGTTCAGCGGTACGATGATGCGTTTCATCCACTCAGGCACGCCCTTGCGCGGATTCTTCTCCAGCTGCTTTTGCCACTCCTCATCGGTCAGACGGGGCTGATCGATGGGCTGAATGAACTCACGATAGCTCAGCACGGCACCACGCGTCAGATACAGGTAACCGCCAATCTCCACCACGACATAGATCTCGTCAGCATCGCCAACGGCCTCGAAGAGGATGGACTTGTTGGGGTTATTGTCAGCATTTGCGGTGTAGACGTCAGCTACGAGGGCCACCTTCTTGTCGGCTCCCTGCACATCGCTCCAACCCATCAGGTACTGGTCAGGTTGGCGTACCAGGTCGAGACTGATGTTTTCGAAGGTAGCGCCGATACACTGCAGCTGGTCGTATTCCTCGTCGCTCAGCTCCTTGCCAGCCAGTTCCTTCTCGCTGACGTTCAGCAGGAATTGTGCCTCTTCGCGGATACGTTCTGTGGCATCCTTGACCTTCTCAGTCAGCATGTTCTGTTCCTTCAGGAGTCGTTCCGTATTGTCGAGCAGGGTGATGGCTTTCTTCCAGAAACCGATGTTAGGCTCCACATAACCCTTTACGAGGGGCTCTGGGGGACCACCACCTCCACATTCGGCGCCTGCGGGCTGTTTGGCGTAGAGAATGGCGTCGTGCTTCAGCTCTGCCCACGAGGCCAGCATGGCGTTGAGGTCTTTCAGGTTCCACTCGTCGGTGACCATAAAGTAGGGCAGGTTCAGCTGGGGATCACGATCGCAGAGCGAGCGGAGGGTACTCATCCACTCGGTGGCGATGGTCTCGCTCCAGGTGATCTCCTGCATGCGCGTCTTCATCTTCTCGAGCATGGGCTTCAGACCTGTCCATTGGCTCTGCTCATTGAGGAGGATCTGCTCAGCAGCTGACACCCGCATGGCAGCAAAGAAGTCGACGCCCTTCGGTGTGGCGCGTTTGGTGGGACGGTTGTCGTAGTCGACCATCTCCTGCAGCACCTCGCCATCGGGCTGATAGCGCTGTGGCATGATGTTGATCTTGTTGTGGCTCGTCTTCTCGAACTTCGGACGGATACGTGTCTGCAGGTCGCCTATCTTGTTGAGCTTGTCGGTGAGCTTTGCGATGGAATCGTTGTTGTGCAGCAGGTCTTCCATCTGCATATTAAACTTCTTCACCTCGGCCCATACCTGCATGATGGTCAGGTTGTCGGGCTTGCCCATGAGGTAGGTGATGAGCTCGTCGAGCGTCTTGTATATGATTACGAGCTGGTCATCGTATTTAAAGGCGTAGGTCTGCATCACAGCGGCCTGCACCTCAGCCTTGTTCCTCAGGCCGAAGTTGGCTGTCTGCAGCCACATCATACCTCTGAAGTAGCGCTTCAGTTCTTCGCTGCGGGTATAGTGGCCTCGCGGACGGTAGAGACTGTAGGGATAGGTAATCTCCTTATAGTCCTCCATGAAGGTACTGTAGTTGTCCAAACCCGCCATAGCGAGTTCCGCTTCTGGCTGTGCGAGTTTCTGTATATCGGGGGTGCCGAGATACTCGCCTGTGAAGAGGTAGTGGGCGATGCTGTAGTAGACGCAGTTCTTGAGGGCTGCCTTCTGCACTATCTCATCGCCTCCCGACCAGTTGGCCTGACGATCCATCGCATAGAACATGTGGCGTGAGAATTTGGTCATCAGCTTCAGCAGATGCGCCTCCTCCAGCTCGCGCAGCATGCAGTCGAAATAGAGGTGATAGAGCTGCAGGAAGAGGTCGGTGGTGACGAAGTTGGGGAATTCCTGATAGTCGTTCTGCTCATACACCTCAAACAGCTGATTGTGACGGGCGGGTACGATGGCGAAGCCGTCCTGTCCCAGTTGCTGACTCAGCTTGGGGTCGATATCCTTCACCTGTGTGGGGTTCAGCAGGTTCGCTACATTGACACGCAGGCCCTCAGGTACTTCGAAGTTCAGCTTCATCAGTTCCTCCTCGCGCTCTTTCATGCGCTGGATGAAGGCCTTCTCCTGGTCATTATAGTCCAACAGGTTCTTCTCATCGACAACGCGGTAGTAGAAGTCGCGCCACGACTCGTCCTCCTTTGATTCGATGCCAGCCGTCTCCACCTTATCGTCGAATTGCCACATCAGCGAGTCATACCAGGTGGTCTGGGCGAAGACACCTCGGATGTAGGCATCCATGAAGGGCAGTCCGCGCTGGGCGGCAGGCGCATTGCGAAGGGTTCGTACATCGGCCAGCGAGAGTCCGCTGACGTCGATGTCGTAGTCGATACTGTCAAGTAGCTTCTCCACGTCAATCTGCGAAGGAGGTACTGTGACGACACTCTGTTTTGGGCTGCAGGCGCATACGAGGGCTGCCACGCAGGCCGCTAATAGTAATTTTCTCATTGGCTAAAGGTTTTTATTGCTGTTTCTTTGTCTGTTCCTTTGATGATAAAACGGTCGAAGGCCATCCCAAACGAGCTCCATTTATAGTCGGACACCACGTAGAGCGAGTCGGTGGTCGATTCCAGGGCACGTATCTTTCCGTCGATATAGCGGAAGTCCTCGAGGATACCACCCAGTTTTGATCCCAGCCATAGCGCTCGGGCCTTCTTGTTTACCAGTTTGAAGATGAAGAGCCTGCGGGCCTTCTCAGGGTAGAAGCGTGTCGACTTGATCACGCCCACCATTGCATCCTCTCGTCCGTCACCGTCGACGTCGCCCGTCTGAAACTGATACACAGGGTAGGGCAGTCGCCAGTCGTTAAGGTAGTAGAGGCTGTCGTTTACCTTCCTCAGGGTGAAGTCGCCACGGGTCTGGGTCTGCGCTTGCACCTGTAGCATCCCCATGATGCCTGCGAGGAGGATGATCAGCCTGGTCTTCATGCCTTGGCCTTAGAATGCGGGCATATCGGGCATCTGCTGCGCCTTGACGGCCATACACTCCATCTCCACGAGCCAGCCTGGACGACAGACGGGAGCGAGCACAATCACGACGGGCTTGTCGCTGAAACGCTCCTCATAGAGTTGGCGAACGGTCTGATAGTCGGCGATGTCGCGCAGGTAGACCACCATCTCAGCCACATCGTCGAATGAGCACTCGGCCTCTTTCAACAGGGCTTCCACGTTCTCCCACATGCGATGCGTCTGCTTCACTACGTCGCGCGGATACATGATCTCACCCTTGTTGTTGATGCTGGCCGTACCTGAGATGAACACATGGCGACGGTCGGCATAGTCGATATAGGTACCACGCTCGAACGATACCCCGTAGTCGCTGGTACGGTTCAGGTGGGTCGATGCATAGAGGTAATGACGCTGTTCGGGCTGCAGGCCTGCGATGGCGTAGTTGTCCATCTGCGAGAGCACATTGGGATCCTGCTGGCGTCCGCCGATGCCTGTCGAGGCGATGAAATGGGTGTGGACGGTCAGGCCCTGCGTGAAGAAGAACTGATTGCGCGCCCTCACCACACCACCGTAGTTCAGGTCGATATCGTTCACGAAGAGCCACGTACGGATGCAGTTGGCCTCGAGCGTGCAGCCCTCTTCGAGCAGTTGCATGTTATACTCGTTGAAGAGCAGTCGCGTCTGGTATTCCGAGTTGGCAGCCATGTTGTGGGCAGAGCCGTTCCAGAGATGGCGGAACTGGCCGTGACTTACGGCGTAGAGGCCGTTGGCGGTCAGACTGGTGGCGACATTGGTCATTAGATAGGCCCACAAAGCCACCTTCGTACCGTCGAGGGGCGCCTGTTCGATGATGCTCTTGGCGCAGTCGGTCATGTCGCTCACGATCACGTGGTCGGCCTGGTTGGCAGCATCACTCAGGAAATAGCGCTTGAATACGGCCTGCGGCTTGCCTGGCAACTGCTCCAGCAGCTCCGTATAGGCATTCAATACTGCCTCCAGCTGCGCCTCGAACGAGGTCAGCGCGCTATTGGCATGAATCATCACATGATATTCCTTCACTTCTGTGCCTGCGTCGAAGCAAAACACCTCGGCGCGGGCGTTTTGATAGTCGATTTTCTTCGTCCTTTCTTCCATCTTGATTGTTATTTGGCTGCAAAGATACAACTTTTTATGGAGTTTCGGGAGTTTTTTCTGAAAAAAGTCGTTGAATACCTATTTATTAGTAATATAAGGGGCATCTGCATCTGCAGACACCCCTTACTCTTATATCATACTATTATCAGTTTTTGATGTAACTATTTCCACCAGAAATCATCCTCGAATGAGCCTTGTACATAGTTGGTGAAGTTGCCATAACTATCCGCAATACTGTGATGCTCAGGCACGATTCCGAAGTTCTTATCTACAAGAACCTTACTTGCCGGTTCACCTCTATTGGCACTAAGTGTACATTCTACAACATCCTTACTATTATTACTAAGAGGCTTCCACACCTTAACTGTAATACCCAGGATGGTTGCTCTGATATTTTCATCGCTAGAGAAGTTGCCTGAATAAGCAGTTCTAATGACTACAGGATCAACTTGTGGGCCGTCACCTGTATTAATCATAGGATAAAAACCATTCTCATTAATTTGTCCATCTCCACCAAGAAGTGCTTTATGTACTTCTACACCATCAACCTCAAGTCTATAGATACCACCAGCAGCCAAAACAGTAATCTTAGCAGCAGTTCCAGCCTCATTAGGCTCCACATCGAATACAACATCATTGAAATCGAAGTCCGTATTACCTTGAGCGTTCAAGTCCTCAGCAATCACGCGATAGGTCGGGTCGCCACCATAGAATCCTGGGCAGCAAGGTGTCTCCTCAATGGTGATACTGGGTTTACCAGGTTTGAAGCCTTCTGCATAGATATTTACGTTTATATCGAAACCGTCTTGTGTAATAATAAACGGGTGGGTAGACAAACCATCATTTCCCTGTGCAAAATGTTTCTCTGCAGAAACATACAAGTTGCCGCCATAGGTCACCGCACCCCAAGTATTCTTAATTGACTCTTCTCTGACAATGTTCTTGGCCTGGAATACGGCATATCCTTCATCGGGACCAAAGAAACCAAATTCATATTTGTCAAGATTCGGGAAACTGCTACGTCCACTCTCAAGAATTGCAGTTTCTTCAACTTTAAATACAGAGTTCTGACCCATTATGATTTTAAACGGTCCGGATATGGCACCTGTACTTGAATCCCGACCTCCATAAAAATTCGTTGTCAACACACCACAGCCAGAATCCATTTTAAAGGCTTTTTCTCCGTCCGTTGAATCAGATGAAATGTTCATTTCAAAATTATTATCCACTTTAAGGAAACAATTGTTGATTACGTTCACGCTTCCACCTACATAAGCATAATCATAAGTCGTCCAATGTCCATTATTTACCCAGCCTGAGTTGGGAGAGTTGATTTTAGTAGTGCCAGTAACGGTCCACTCGTAATTGTTCTGCACACCGCCTGCATCCACAATAACTTCTGCACTATTAATGGTGCCATCGTTGACGATTCTGCTTGTAATACTTGAGGCATTCACAGTTCCTGTTGTTGTCAATGTACCTACATTATAGAGGAATCCACCAGTAGAAGTAGCTGTAAAGTCTGTACACGTGATTGTACCATGATTATATATATGGCCGGCATCGGCTACTAAACCATCTTCACCATTTGCTATTAGCTCGGCTCCTTCAGCGATGTATATATCAAATTTGGCAGAAGCAGCAACATTGTTGTCGAATGTAACAGTTGCACCTTCTAATAGGTACAAATCTGTATTAATGTTTAAATCAAACGATACACCTGTGAAATCATACGTTCCTTTCTTGATGTAAAGTTTTGCATGCTGTTCTTCAGTGCCGCCAGAGATCTTAATAGGCTGGACCGCGTCGATATATACCACTCCTCCATCGTTTATTTCCTCAGGATGCCAATATTGTGTACCTTTGCTTATCAAATATTCTTCATAAGAAGGTACATTCGTGAGATCTGGATCAAATTCGCTGGCAGCACAATCATCCGGGAAAGAAATACTAGGTTGAATGCTGCCTCTGGACGAAGCATAAGTGCCTCCAGCACGGGTAAAGGCACGCGCATTGGCGTTCTTGCTGCTGAAGCCCCAGTCCACATTGGGACCAACCTTGCCAAAGGCTTTCTCAAAGGCAGCAGCATACTTGTCGTTTACACTCTGTTCTGCTTTCTCCTCATTGTAATAATAGTCGTCGTGACTACATGAGGAAAGAACCGTAGCGCCTGTTATGGCGATAGCGGCCATTGTAATTCTGTAACAGTTCTTCAAGTTCATAATAGTAATTTTTAATTGATTATTGGCTTTAGGATATACATTATAAAATGCTCAGTTGCAAATATACAACAAAAAACAGATAATTGGCGCACATCTTTAGTGAAATAATGTTAAATACAATCATTTGATGCGCAAAAAGTATGTCATGGTAGAAGATTTTCGCCTCTTTCTCCATGATTTGTAATCTCGCAGATAGCAAACTTATGCCCCGTCGTACAGTAGTCGGACGATTTTTACTGTCACACTGTCACAACTCACATGGTTCGCCCTAATGGTAGAACAACCATCGCTATTTGTCGATTTTGTTTGCTGCTATCCGATAAAATGTCTATATTTGCGACGGAATAGGCAAATCACTCATCCAACCAAAAAGATCTATGAACAGAAGTTTTACCATCATTCTGCTGGCACTTATCGCGAGCTATGCCTCAGCCCAGAAGACAAACGTGAGCAAGACGACTAACCGTCTGGAAGCAGCCACCATGCTGAATTACCTTGATGGTGTGGCGTACATTAAAGAAATGACCGAGACCTTCCGCTACGAGGGATTCCTCGAAGGTAAGCGGTGGTATACGGAATATTATGAGCCCAAGTTGCCTTCTTCTACGAATGAGAAAGCGTCTAAAGTCAAGAGAAAGCTTCAGGATGAGTACTATGATAGAAGGTCAGAGATGCTGGATCTCTATCCTGAGCACGACAACCTGTTCATGATCAGGTCGAGCGTCGATGGTCCCGTTGCCCTCACCTACGACATGAAAGATACGGCCCTGGTGCTGCTGAAGTGTTACGACATGATGCCCGAGCTCGGCAAGAGCCAGGTGAAGAAGATTAAGACGAAGGTGGATGTGGCCCTCTACGATTCCATCCAGCGGCTCCACCTGCTGGCCGTCTATACCGCCGTGCCGATGGATCCCACCCCCAACAACAAGCTGATCGATGTTGTGCGTATCCCCAGTGCGCCACTTTACGTGATGCCCTCGCCCTTGAGTTTCGATACGATGAACTACCATTTCGTCTGGGGACACCTCACGGGCGACCTCTATGCCCGCAGCCACACCTGCCTGTCGCCCACTGCCAAGAAACTGATAGAGACGTTCTATAATATCTGCAGCCTGGTGAGCAAGCGTGACAGCGAGCAGCTCAGTAAGCTTCAGCCCACCATCAACGAACTGCTCAAACAATACCGCAAGCTTATTCTGCCCGACGTGATCGTCGATGAATGGACTGACGAGAGATTCCGATCTTGGAGGTAAGGATTTCTCCCTTGTGTAACACTTAGAACAGATACCCTATGCCAAGCGAAATGGCTACATTCGACGACTTGTTATGGCCGTCGAATCGGATAGGTGGTATACGGGTAAGGCCGATGTCGATATCAGCCGAGAGGCAGAGGTGCCGGATCTGATATTCAGTCATCAGATTAACGCCTGCATCCCAACACAAGAAACCAAGCTGTGATCCGAAAACCGCCAGCTTGTCCTTCAGACGATAGCCGCGATAGATATAGAGTCCGTCGCTACCCGTCATCCGCCCGCCGATACCATAGGCCAGATAGAAGCCTCCACCTGCCATCAGGCTGCTCTTCTTCATCACAGCGCGAAAGGCAAAGTCAATAGGCATCTCGATATACTGCATGTTGACTGACGCCCTGCCGTTTTCTCCGTTGTCCCAGGTCTCTCCCTTCGTGATAAAACGAAGCGATGAAACAAGACAGCACCCATACTGGCCTCCTCGCTGGAAAGGAATCTGCAGGCCGACATCGAAATGAAATCCAGTATGTCCGACCGATGATTCATTACTGATACTGTTGTCGAAAAAGCCGATGCTCAATCCACCCTTCACAAAGGGTGTCAGCCGATAAGCCAGTGAGTCACGCTGCGCCATTCCTTTGACCCCAAGGAACAGGCAGACCACTATGAGGATGCTGATGCGCTGTCTCATTCTGTCACAGGTTCAAAGCCTAACATCCTGGCGTTCAGTTCGAAAGGCATCATTACTTCGTATTCGTTCACGAAATAGCCAATGCCTTCTACTTGTTCTATCGTCTCCATCGACTTGGCGCTCAGACTACAGATCTGCATGTATTCCGTCAAGGGGCTGCTCACTTGGTTTTCTGTCTCGTCATAGCTGTATGGGCTGCGCTGGCGAAGATTCCGATCCTGATAGTAAATGAACACCCAGACGGAATCGGGCGTGAAGTAGTATTCCTTGGGTTGGCCATTGCCTGCAAAGACAAACGACTCCGTCTTTCCGTCGTCAGTGATTCGCGAAGAACTCTTCCATTTCCAGCCCTTGCCAACGGCATAATCGTTGAATTGTTCGGCCCTCACCGTCGTCAGCCAATTATATTCGGGATGCCCCTTGGCATTCTTGTGGAACATGGTTTCGCTTTCATCAAAGTTCTCGCAGGTCATTGCCTGTGTCAGTACGACAATGGCAAAGATATAAACCAGCTTATAGCATTTCAATAGCTTCATATCATCTAGGTTTTCTTTTTCGTATAACTCCCCAAAGGCCGAAATACTGCATGAGGAACCCTCGATTTAACAAAGTTTAATGACTGAACACCCCCAGTAGCTTCCATTTCTGGCAGTCCAGATAAAAGAAAACCATCACATCCGAGGTGTGATGGCTTTCACTTAATCTGTTGTCGTAGGGTGACGACAGTTTACAATCCGAACTTATAGCCGAGTGTCAGTTGGAACACGCTGTGCTTGGTCGACTCTCCCAAGACGGTGATGGCGTTTGTCAGACTGAGGTTATAGCGGGCCTCCAGCACGACATTGCTGAATTCGTATGATATGCCAAGGGGTATGGCGAAATCCAAAGATGAGATGTCGGCATCAACACCCGCTGCACGATAGGATTCCTTGAGTCCCACCTCGGCAGAAACACCATTCGACGACACTTCCACTTTGTCGTTGATCAGGAATCCAGGTTGAATACCAGCCTTAAGGGCCAGACCGTTGGCTACATGGCAATTGACCAGTATCGGCACATTCACATAGTCCATCTTGAGGGTTCCGCTTACACCTTGCACCTTTGCCTCGCTGCCCTGCTGGGAATAGAGGGCGCCTGCGGAGATGGAGAATTGGGGCGTTGCCTGATAATCCAATTCGGCTCCCACGACGAGTCCTGTACGGATTTTGGCATCATCGTCGTTCGTCATCGTGGCGATATTGATACCGGCCTTCGGCTGAAGACTCCAACTGCCTGCGGCCTTCTGGGCGTTCACACTTACGGAAAACAGCAATGCTGCTAATGCGATAAAATTTTTCTTCATATTTTTCAATGTTTTTATTAAGTTGTTATCCGGCTGCAAAGATACGAATAAATAATGATACCGCCTACATTTCCCTTCACTTTTTTGTAAAAAGTTTCAAAAAACTTGGATTATTCATTGATAACGTTACTTTGGACAAAAATCCGAAAAAGATACGTCAATGTAAGACACTAGATGTTATATATCTTTATATATATTTATATTATTAATAATTATATTATAATATAATTATTAATAATATAAATCATTTGAAATGTTAAATGACGCAACTTTTTTGGCTTTTTGTCCTAAGTTGCGGTGTTATTATTTGGTTATATCAATTTTTTTTGTACCTTTGCATACGAAACCAATACCACAAGCTATGGAAGAAAACAAAGAATTTATGTCCCGCCCTCTGATCGAGCAGCAGTTGGAGAACGCGGGTAAAGAGATTGAGAAGCTGATGGATGTCTACCCCTGTCTGCGTGAGATCTGTATGGGTCTCAAGACGCAGGCCTACCCTGCCGCACTCTTTGCGGGAGCAGCCTTCCTCGGCACACTCATGACACGCTGCAGTTATCGTTATTACGCCCGTCCTGAGGAACTGCGACGTCTGAACTATGGCATCTACATCATTGGTGATCCAGGCACAGGCAAGTCGTTCGTCACGCGCCTCTACAAGTTACTGGCAGGCCCCATCGAGCGTGTCTCGAAAGAGGGTAAGAATGCCATGAACCGTTACAAACGCAAGTACAAGGCCTGGCTGGACAACGGTCAGAAAGGTGAGGGCCCCAGGAAACCCAAGCCTCTGATCCGCACCCATCCGGCACGTACCTCGAACAAAGTGTTCATCGAGGATATGGTGAATGCCGTTGACATCGTCGATGGCGAGGAGATGCACCTGCATCAGCTCTCGTTTGATACAGAGCTCGACAATACCATTAACCTTCAGAGCGAGGCCTGGAACAATAAGACTTTCATGGAAATGAAAGCCTTTCACAACGAGGAAGATGGTATGGCCTTCAGTAATATCGAATCGAGTTTCGTTACGTTCAATGTCTATTGGAACTATGTCTACACGGGCACGCCTATGGCCCTGCGCCATAAGATAAACGGCAATAATGTCCAGAATGGTCTCGCTACGCGTATCGCTGCAATTCCCATGCCCTCGTGCCATTATGAGATGATGCCGAAGGAGAAACTGGAAGATGCGGGCAAGGAACCTGAGGAGTACGAAACCCTCAGGATGTGGGCAGAACGACTTGATACGACGCATGGAGAACTGCCTATCAGCCAGCTTGTTGATGAGTGTTATGGTTGGACGGAAGTGACCATGCAGGATGCGGAGGAAGACCAGTCGAGAGCAGATGAAGTCATGTGCAAGCGCGTGGGCTATTATGGCATCAATGTCAGTGTGCCCTTCATTATGATGCGCCACTGGGACGAATGGCAGCAGAAAGGCACGCTCAGTATCGATGAGACGGACCTGATGTTCTGTCAGCTGATCATGGATATCCAGATGGATTGTCAGCGCTACTTCTTCGGACGTTACTGGGAGGTGTATTTCGAACACAAAGACGATATTCTTAAGAACGTCGACCATACCAAACGCCACTCTGTCAAGATGAAGCAGCGTTACGCCCGACTGCCTGAGGAGTTCACCACTGAACAGGCCGTCAATCTCCTTGGTCTCAGGCAATCAACGGCAGAGAAGATGATTGGTCGTTGGCTCCACGAAGGCTACATCACCATGCCTACCTACGCCCACTACCGCAAGGCCTACCTCGACCTACTGTAAGTATCCTCCTCCCATAAGTGCCACTTTATGAATAATAAGTCTCTCTTATTATATATAAGGTGGTGCTTTTTGCAACTATTAATAGTAGAAATTGCGGGAATTAATAGTGGCAGTTGCTAGAATTAATAGTAACACAAAAAAAGAGGGGCCTGTGTCCTCACGGATTAAGCCCCTCAAACATCTATGAATTACTATAAAAAATATTATTTCTTTGCGGGAGCCTCAGCTACCTCGCTGTCCTCCTTAATGGTGCGGCCCATGGTGAGATAAGCCGTAGGAGCAGCGATGAACAGAGAGCTCAGCGTACCGAAGATCACACCGAGGATCATGGCGAATGAGAACGAGCGGATGCTATCACCACCGAGGATGAAGATAGCGAGCAGCACGATCAGGGTCGTCACAGAGGTGTTGATGGTACGGGCCAGCGTCTGGTTCAGCGAGTCGTTGAACAGCTGCTGACGGTCGCGCTTTGCATACAGGCCGAGATTCTCACGGATACGGTCGAACACCACCACCTTATCGTTGATGGAGTAACCGATCACCGTCAGGATAGCACCGATGAACACCTGGTCGATCTCCAACGACATGGGCACCCAACCCCAGCAGAGGGAGTAGATACCAATCACGATCAGAGCATCGAGGGCCAGGGCAACGATAGCACCTACAGAGAAGGCGAGGTTGCGGAAACGTAGCAGGATGTAGAGGAAGATGGCAATCAGGGCGATGATCACGCTGATGATAGCACCATAGGTGATATCCTTAGCCACCGACGGACCTACCTTTGCCGAGCTGATGATGGAACCACCCTCGCGGACATCAGGATTCTTGAACGACTCAACGCTCTCCTGACTTACGAGACCGGCCTTCTTCAAAGCACCGAACAGGATGTCCTCAGCCTTGTCGTCAACCTCAGGATTGTTCGACTCGATATCCCAGTTGGTAGAGATACGGACGGTCTTACCGTCGGTACCCAGGGCGATGACAGAGGTGTTAGCCTCCTGCTGGGCCTTCTCACCCATGGTGTTGATGAAGGCACCGGCCATAGCCTGACGGACGGTCTCAACGGGTGTCTCCTTATCGAGGGTCACCACGTAGTTACGACCACCGGTGAAGTCGATACTCTGGCTCAGACCGCGAACGGCGAACGAGATGATGCAGATGAGTGCCATAGCGCCCCAGATGGTGAACGTCTTCTTGTACATACCCATGAAGTGGTACTTGGCGTTCTGCATCAGGTTCTTCGAGTAAGCCGTCACGAAGGTGAGGTTCGTCCACTTGTCCTTGCTCAGCATGTAGTCGTAGACCAGACGGGTCATGAACACAGCGGTGAAGAAGGATACACAGATACCGATGATCCAAGTGGTGGCGAAGCCCTTCACAGGACCTGTACCGAAGTAGAGCAGGATGATACCTGTGATCAATGATGTGAAGTTAGAGTCGAAGATGGCGCTGAAGGCGTTGGAGTAACCCTTGTTGAGGGCTTCCTTCATGCTCAGACCCTTCTTCAGCTCTTCCTTGATACGCTCGTAGATCAGCACGTTGGCATCCACAGCGGTACCCAGCGTCAGCACGATACCGGCGATACCAGGCATGGTCAGAGCAGCCTGGAACGAGGTGAGGATACCCAGTGTGAAGAACAGGTTGAACAGCAGGGCGATATCGGAGAGGATACCGGGGATGAAGCCATAGAGCAGGATCATGTAGATCATCAGCAGCACGAAGGCCACGATGAATGAGATGATACCCTGCTGGATAGACTGTGCACCCAGCGACGGACCAACCACCTCTTCCTGTACGATACGGGTCGGGGCGGGCATCTTACCTGAGTTCAGCGTATTGGCCAGGTCCTTCGTGTCCTCGATGGTGAAGTTACCAGTGATCTGAGAGTTACCTCCGTCGATCTGTGTGAGGATACGGGGAGCTGAGTAGACGGCGTCGTCGAGCACGATGGCTACGGCCTTGCCGATGTTCTGCTTGGTGATCTGGCTCCAGCGACGGGCACCGTCAGAGTTCATCTGCATCGATACGCAGGGATGACCCAGCTGGTCGAAGTCGTCCTTACCGTTGGTGATGACGTCACCCTCCAGCGGAGCGCGACCTGAGGGCTCCGTGATCTTCAGGGCATAGAGCTCGAAGATGTCACCCTTGGTCTGGCCTCCGAAGTCCTCGGCCTTGGCACCCCAGCGGAGCTTCAGCTCAGCGGGAAGGATCTGACGGGCGAGGTCGGAGTAGATAATCTTGTTGATCTCAGCGGTATCGCGGGCATTGGCATAACCAACAACGGCGAGGGCGTTACCCTGAGTGGGCTGGAAGTAGTAGAAAAGGGGGTTCTGCTTCTTAGCCTGCTCGGCAGCCTTTGAGTCGCCAGCGTCCTTGGCATCCTTCTTGGCCAGCTTGGCAGCGAGGTCGCCAGTGGCAGCCTTTGCGGTGTCGGCCTTGACAGAGTCGGCAGCCTGAGCCACCTCGGCAGCAGCCTCAACGGCTGTGGAGTCGGCCTCAACCACCTGACCGCCCTGAGCAGCCCAGCGCTGGTTCAGCTGAGCCAGCAGCGGGGTGATCTCCTGAGAGTTGTAGGTCTCCCAGAACTCGAGGTTGGCAGATCCCTGGAGGAGCTTACGCACACGCTCAGGCTCTTTGATACCAGGCATCTCGACCATGATACGGCCGCTCTGACCCTCCAGCTTCTGGATGTTGGGCTGTACGACGCCGAACTTATCAATACGGTTACGAACTACGTTGAATGAGTTGTCAACAGCTGCCTGCACCTCAGAACGGATAGCGGCCTCTACTTCAGAGTCGCTCGACTGTGTGCTTACCTTGCCCTTCATCTGCTGGGTAGCAAAGATGGCGGCGAGGGGGCGGCCGTTGGCCTCTTGTTTCCAATACTTCACGAACAGAGAGATGAAGTCGTTCTGGCTGGTCTCCTCTTCCTTCTTGGCGAGCTCCATGGCCTTCTTGTAGGCAGCGTCGGTCTTGTGGTCAGCAAGCACGTCAACCACATCGGGTACGGATACCTCAAGAATCACGTTCATACCGCCTTTCAGGTCAAGACCCAGGCCAATTTCCATCTCACGGCACTGCTTCAGCGAGTAGATGCCCATATACACCTTCTCGT
>CAMJBL010000058.1 GCA_946403845.1 uncultured Prevotella sp.
CTCGCGCCCCCCAGACGTGTGCGCTACCAACTGCGCTAAATCCCGATCCTTTTTAAAGCTTAGCACCGACCCTTTGGCCGAAATGCGGGTGCAAAAGTACACACATTTTTCCGTTTGACCAAATTTTCAGACCACTTTTTTTGATTTTAAGTGTTTTTTTTAGTTCAGATTTGCTAATACCGATAAAAATGTGTACCTTTGCAGTCCAAAATCAAGACTACAACATAAAAATGACGCAATATCTTATCAAGGCTCCCCAACTGCAGAAAGCTGCGGTGAGTCTGCCAGCCTCGAAGAGCATCTCAAACCGTGCCCTGATCATCCATGCACTCAGCGGCGGACAACAGATGCCCCAGAACCTTTCTGACTGCGACGACACGAAGGTGATACTCGCTGCCCTGCGCGACATGCCCAACGAGATCAACATCAAGGCGGCAGGTACGGCCATGCGCTTTATGACGGCCTATCTGAGTGTGATGCAAGGTACGCACGTGCTGACAGGCACCGCCCGCATGAAGGAGCGCCCCATCGGTATCCTGGTGGACGCCCTGCGGAAACTGGGTGCCGACATCGAGTATGTGGGCAAGGAGGGCTATCCCCCACTCCGCATCACGGGTCAGCCCCTGCAGGGTGGTGAACTCGAGATCGAGGGCAGCGTGAGCTCGCAGTATATCTCGGCCCTGCTGATGATAGGACCTGCGTTGGAAAAGGGTCTTGAACTGAAACTGACGGGCGACATCATCTCCAGGCCCTATATCGACCTGACGCTGTGGATGATGCGCGAATACGGTGCTGATGCCGAATGGACAGCCAACGACACGATTACCGTGAAGCCGAAGCCCTACGAAAACCACGACTACGTGATTGAGAACGACTGGAGCGGTGCCAGCTACTGGTATGAGATACTGGCGCTGAGCGACAACCGCGAGGCGGAGGTGACGCTCAACGGCCTGATGGACGGCTCGAAGCAGGGCGACTCGGTGGTGAGGTATATCTTCAGTCTGCTGGGTGTGAAGACGGTGTTCCAGTCGAAGACCTCCGGTCAGCCGCAGAACGTGACGCTGAAGCGCAACGGGCGCTGCGTGCCAAAGTTGGAATATGACTTCGTGAACTCGCCCGACCTGGCGCAGACGGTAATCGTGGCCTGTGCCGCCCTCGATATTCCTTTCCACTTCAAGGGTCTGGCCACACTGAAGATCAAGGAAACCGACCGCATAGAGGCCATGAAGCGTGAGATGCGGAAGCTGGGCTATGTGCTCCACGACCGCAACGACAGCGAGCTGATCTGGGACGGAGAGCGCTGCGAACCATCGATGGAGGAAGGTATCGACACCTACAACGACCATCGTATGGCCCTCTCGTTCGCCCCCTTCACCATGAAGTCGGGCAGTCTGATTATCAACAATCCGCAGGTGGTGACGAAGTCGTACCCCAGCTTCTGGCAAAGCCTGCAAGACGCAGGATTTGAAATAGAAGTGAAAAGTGAAGAGTGAAAAGTGAAAAGTGAAGAGTGAAAAGTGAAGAGTGAAGAGTGAAGAATTTGCTACCGCAGTAAAGTAATCATAAAGTTCAAAGTTCAAAGTTCAAAGTTATGACGTTTGCATTGGTGTGTATAGGGATGATTGTTGGTCTGGGGATTTTTGCCTGGATCGCCAACCATTTCGACAAAGGCAGCGACACCATCGCCACCGGCCATGACTGCAGTACCTGCACCGCTGCCCAGGAGGGAGACTGCAAAATACACTGCCTTTTAGAAGAAAAACAACAAAAAGACGCGGCATCACACAATAAAACAACCTCTAAAGAGGTTATATTAGAGGTGAGAAGTGAGAGGTGAGAGATATGATTATAAAGAGATATGTTAAAAACAAACATATTAGTTGAGAGAATACTGAAGGGGCTTTCGCGGCCTCTTCGGTATTCTCTCACCTCTCACCTCTCACCACTCACCTCTCTACTTTTACCTCTTACCTCTCTAATAATAATCGGCTGTTCTACGCAGAAAAACACGTCGGGCTCCCGTTGGTGGCACAGCTTCAACGCCCGTTATAACATCTACTACAACGGTAAGGAGGCCTTTACCGACGGCAATCTGGAGAAGGAGAAGGGCAACCGCGACAACTTCACCGAACAGATACCCCTCTACATGGTGGGCAACAAGGCGAGCCGCTCGTTGGGCAGCGGACAGTACGACCGTGCCATCGAGAAGGCCGAGAAGGATATCCGCCGCCACAGCATCAAGGCCAAGCCCGAGTGGAAGGGCGGTAAGAAGAAGACCGACAAGGACAAGGAATGGCTGGGGCGCAAGGAGTATAACCCGTTCCTCTGGAAGGCGTGGCTGCTGCTGGGTAAGGCGCAGTTCCAGAAAGGCGACTTCGACGAGGCCGCCGCCACCTTCAGCTATATGGTACGCCTCTACCTGACACAGCCCATGCAGAGCGGACTGGCCAAGGCGTGGCTCGCGAAATGCTACACCGAACTCGACTGGCTCTACGATGCCGAGGACGTGATCCGCAACATGAGCCGCGACTCGATGCACTTCCGCACGGTGAAGGACTGGGACTATACCTATGCCGACTACTATATCCACACGAAGGACTACCAGAAGGCGGTGCCCTACCTGCGCAAGGTGATCAAGCACGAACGCCGGCATCAGCAGAAGGCCCGCGAGTGGTTCCTCATGGGACAGATTCAGCAGGAACTGGGCAACCGTGCCGAGGCGGAGCGCGCCTTTGCCAAGGCCATCGGCTGTCACCCCTCGTACGAACTCGAGTTTAATGCCCGCATCGCCCAGACGGAGGTGATGGCCAAGGGCAATGCCAAGGCGATGATCAGCAGGCTGAAGCGCATGGCAGCCAACGACAACAACAAGGACTACCTCGACCAGGTGTATTACGCCATGGGAAATATCCACCTGATGCAGAAGGATACGCTGAAGGCCATCGCCGCCTATGAGAAGGGTAACGAGAAGGCCACCCGCAGCGGCATCGAGAAGGGTGTGCTGCTGCTTACCTTAGGCAACCTCTACTGGCAGCTGGAGAAATACAGTGATGCCCAGCGCTGCTATGGCGAGGCCATCGGACTGCTGGACAAGGACCGCAAGGACTATCAGGAACTGTCGGAGCGATCGAAGGTGCTCGACGCCCTCGTGCCCCATACCGATGCCATCCATCTGCAGGACTCGCTATTGGCACTCGCCGATATGCCAGAGGCCCAGCGCCTGGAAGCCATCGACCGCGTAATCAAAGAGCTTAAGCGCAAGGAGAAGGAGGCCCGCGATGCGGAGCAGATGGCCTTAGTGGAGCGTCAGCAACAGCAGAACCAGGCCGTGGGACAGCGGGGAAACACGAACATGGCGAACCGTCAGCCCACCCAGACTCAGGGCGGCGGACAGTGGTATTTCTATAATCCCACCGCTGTGAACCAAGGAAAGATGACCTTCCAGCGGCAATGGGGTCAGCGACAGAATGCCGACAACTGGCAGCGCCTGAACCAGACGGTGGTGAACCTGAATCAGGCATCAGGAAGTTCCGAAAACTCTGAAAATTCTGAGAACTCCGAGTTATCCGACTCCTTGGCAGCCCAGGGCGCCGCCCCCAACGACAGCATCAAGGGCGAGAAGGCCCCTGCCGACACCCTTGCCAACGATCCCCATAACCGCGAGTTCTATCTGGCACAGATTCCTTTCTCAGACGAGCAGAAAGCAGCCAGCCACGCCATCATACAAGACGCCCTGTTGCAGTCGGGCATCATCTTCAAGGACCGCCTCGACAATCTGAAGCTCAGCGAGAAGCAGCTGTTGCGCCTGACGAAGGACTATCCCCAATACGAACAGCTCGCCGATGCGTGGTATCACCTCTTCCTGCTCTACTCGCGACTGGGCCGCCACGATACCGCCGAGGCCTGTCTGAGTCATCTGAAAGCCGAGCACCCCGAGAGCGAGTGGACCACCCTGCTCTCCGATCCCTATTTTGCGGATAACGCCCGCTTCGGCACACATATCGAGGACTCGCTCTATGCGGCCACCTATCAGGCCTTCAAGGACGATAAGTTCAGCGAGGTGGCAGGTAATGCCCGCATCTCTGCCGACCGCTTCCCCATGGGTGAGCACCGTGCGAAGTTCATCTTCATCGACGGTCTGAGCCGTCTGAACAACGGCGATGCCAGCGGCTGTCTGGAACAGCTGAAAACGGTGGTGGAGAAACATCCCAAGAGCGAGGTGGCCGAGATGGCTGGTATGATTGTGAAGGGCGTGCAGGAGGGTCGCCGACTGCATGGCGGTAAGTTCGATATCGGCGATGTGTGGTCGCGTCGTGACATCACCCTCACCGCCGACTCGACAAAGGCCGATACCCTGAGTGCCGACCCCGATCAGAAGTTCGTATTCATGCTCGTCTACGAGCCCGACAGCGTAGACCAGAACCAGCTGCTGTTTGAGATGGCACGCTATAACTTCACGAATTTCCTGGTGCGCAACTTCGAGATCGCCACCGATGAGGACGACGGTATGCAGCGCATGCTCATCAGCGGATTCCTGAGTTATGACGAGGCCCTGCAATATGCTCGTCAGCTGTATGCCAACGAGGTGATGGCCGAGAAGCTTGCGGCCTGTCGCAGCCTCATCATCAGCGAGGTAAATCTGCCGCTGTTGGGCGTACAGTTCAGCTACGACGACTACGAACAGTTCTATGAGGACATCTTCGTGCCGATGAAGACGAGCACCGACAAGCTGCTCATCCGTCCGGAGGACATCGAGGCGGTGGATCCTGAGGATATCCCCACGGGTAAGACAACCTCATCCGAGGATGATGACGACGAGGAGGAAGACGAGCCTCAACAGAAGAAATCCAAGAAGAAGGCCAAAGACTTCGACTTTGATGAGGATTTCTGGTAATCATCTATAAACTATAAACTATAAACTCTAAACAAAAAATATGATAAACGGTTATTTATTGTGGGTGGATGATGAGATTGAGCAGTTGAGGGCCCAGCGACTGTTCCTGGAGAGCAAGGGCTATGATGTGGCGACGGCCAGCAATGGCACCGATGCCATCGACCTCTGTAACGAGCGCCATTTCGACCTGGTATTGCTCGACGAGCAGATGCCGGGCATCAGCGGACTGGAGACGCTTCAGCGCATCAAGGAGATGCACCCCACCCTGCCCGTGGTGATGGTGACCAAGAGCGAGGAAGAGGACATCATGAACCAGGCCATCGGTCAGAAGATTGCCGACTACCTGATCAAGCCCGTGAACCCCAACCAGATCCTACTGACGCTGAAGAAGAACATCCACCGCGAGGAAATCGAGACGGAGGTGACGCAGACGCAATACCAGCAGCAGTTCCAGCAGATTGCCATGCAGATCATGGACTGCAGGACGTGGCAGGACTGGGTGGAAGTCTACAAGAAACTCGTGCATTGGGAGCTGGAGCTGAGCTCTACCGACAGCAGCATGACCGACATGCTCCGCATGCAGAAGGAGGAGGCGAACCTGGGCTTCGCGAAGTTCATCAAGAAGAACTATCTGGACTGGGTGGCCGCCCTCGACCCTTTCAATCAATCGCAGGGCAATTCTCACTCCTCACTCCCCACTCCTCACTCCTCAGTCTCCCGTCCTATCCTCTCGCCCGAGGTGTTCAAGACCAAGGTATTCCCCCTGCTCAGCGAGGGCGAGAAGGTGTATCTGGTGGTGCTCGACAACTTCCGCTACGACCAGTGGCGCATGCTGGCACAGGAACTCAACAAGCAGTTTGACATCGAGGAGGACCTTTATTTCAGCATCCTCCCTACCGCCACGCAGTATGCCCGCAACGCCATCTTCTCAGGCCTCATGCCCAACAAGATTGCGCAGATGTTCCCCGACCTCTGGGTCGACGAGGACGAGGAGGAGGGCAAGAACCTGAACGAGGCGCCGCTCATTCAGACCCAGCTGGACCGTTATCGCAAGAAGAATACCTTCTCGTATCATAAGGTGAACAATTCTGCCGATGCCGACAAGCTGATGCAGCAGATGTCGAACCTTGGGAAGAACGACCTGAACGTGGTGGTGTTCAACTTCATCGACATGCTGAGTCACGCGCGCACGGAATCGAAGATGGTACGCGAGCTGGCTAACAACGAGAGTGCCTACCGCTCGATCACCCTCTCCTGGTTCCGCCATTCGGTGATTGCTGATTTCTTCCGCCAGCTGGCACAGGAGGACTGCAAGGTGATTGTAACCACCGATCACGGCAGTATCCGATGTACGCAGCCCGTGAAGATTGTGGGCGACAGGAACACCAATACGAACCTGCGCTATAAGTTGGGTAAGAACCTGAGCTACGACGACAAGAGCCTGTTCACCATCCGTGAGCCGCAGAAGGCACAGCTGCCTGCGCCTAACCTCTCGACGACCTACGTGTTTGCCACAGGCGATGCCTTCCTGGCCTACCCCAACAACTACAACTACTACGTGAGCTACTATCGCGACACCTTCCAGCACGGAGGCATCTCGATGGAGGAAATGATTATCCCAATGATTACCATGACAGGGAAAAAGAGATAGTTTACAGTTTACGGTTTACAGTTTACAGTTTATGGTTTACAGTTTACAGATGAAATGTTCTATAGGCAGATATTTACAAGCATAATTATAACAGATGCAATGGCTTGCAAGGTAATCACCTGTAAACCGTAAACTGTAAACTGTAAACAAAAATAATAAAAATATGAATATAATAATACAGGATTTGGAGCATATCCGTGAAGCAGCACGGACGTTTATCGAAAACATTGGCGACCACACGGTATTTGCCTTCTACGGCAAGATGGGAGCTGGTAAGACCACGTTTATCAAGGCCATCTGCGAAGAACTGGGCGTCGACGATATCATCACCTCGCCCACCTTCGCCATCGTCAACGAGTATTCTCTCACCTCTCACCACTCACCTCTCACCTCTGATAGTGTCTACCACTTCGACTTCTATCGCATCAAGAAACTGGAAGAGGTGTACGACATGGGCTTTGAGGATTATTTCTACTCAGGTGCCCTCTGTCTGATAGAATGGCCGGAACTGATAGAAGAGGTACTGCCCGATGATGCCGTGAAGGTTTGCATCACCGAGAATGCCGACGGCACACGAACCGTCAGCTTTTAACAACAACGGATAATTATAAACAACGGATTACACGGATTTTACGGATTAAACAATACTCATTATCAGTGGCTAAAATATCCGTTTAATCCGTATAATCCGTAGTCAAATAAATCACAAGTTCTGTTCCTGAAAGTCGAGGTCGGCCTGTACGATGAAGAACACGTCGTCAGGGTTGAGGTTGGTGACGCCATCCTCCTTGGCCCTTTCAATGACATAGTCAGTCACCGCCTGAAGGTCGATCTCCACCTCCTCGTCTTCGCTTTCCAAGATGCCACTCGTATAGTAATAGTCTACTATCGAGTCCATCATATACAGGATCGACCTGTCGCTATAATGCTTTGCATCCGACGGGATGCGCTCACGGATGAACGCCAGTTCCCGCCTGTTCTCCTCCTCATCGAGGCGGAGTTCTTCTTCGAGACTTGCCATCGCTTACAAGAGTTTCTGGAACATCTCGTCTAACTTGGCCTCGCTCTGGGCACCGACGATCTTATCGAAAAGCTGTCCATTCTTGTAGAAGAGGATGGTAGGAATGTTACGAATGCCGAACTCTATTGCCAGGTCTTCGTTATCCTCGACGTCGCACTTGCCTAACACCACCTGGCCTTCATACTTCGCTGCCAGTTTCGAAAGGATTGGTCCAACCATACGGCAGGGTCCGCACCATGTTGCCCAGAAATCAATTACAAACGGCTTGTCGCCATTCTTCAGGCTCTCGAAATTCTCTTTTGTGACTGTTACTTCCATAATCTTTTTGCTTTAAAAAGTTGATACTATGATTAATTGATTTTGTAATCCATGACATTGGGATGACTCTCGATGTAGTCGATGAGGGTATGGCGCACATCCACTTCCCTGTTGGGCGAGCGCAGCAGCACGTGGTTCCGGCCTAACGAGTCGCGCAGCTGGAAGAACAACTTGGTCTTGCCGGGATTCTCGGCAATCAGTTCGTTGAGTTCGGCCACAATCTGCTCGTCGAGTACCTCGGGATCGGTGATAATCGAGATGGTGATGCGGTCGATGGCATTCTCCTTCACCGTCTGCAGGTATTCCACACGGCTCACCTTCAGTTCCTTGGGACTATCGGGGTTATACTGATAGCGGGGAGCTATCTTACCTGCCACATAGACGGAGGCACCGATGGTGAACATGCCCCCGTACTGTCCCCAGTTCTCACCGAAGAGCGGCAGCTCGCCAGAGCCGTCGAAGTCCTCGAGGGTCACGATTCCAAAGGGCTTGCTGTTCTTGGTAAAGCCCGTTCTGACGGCAGTGACGATGCCTCCCAGCGCCACATCATCGCGATCGGCAATGCTATTCACATCCATCAGTTCGGGGCAACGGATATTACACAGGTTGTCGATGACAATCTTAAACTCGTTGAGCGGATGGGCGGAGAGATAGATGCCCACTAGGTCGCGCTCCTTGTTCAGACGCTCGATGTCACTCCAGCGCACCTCGTTCTTGGGCACAGGCGGCTGGGCAATCTCAACACCATCGCCAAACATCCCGAAGAGGGAGTTCTGCATCTCCGCCTTTTCCTGCTGGTAGGTCTGTCCATAGCGCACGAGGGTGTCGAGGAACATCTCACCTTTGGCATTGGTGGCGAAATAGTCCTCACGACGGATGCCGAAGCTGTCGAAGCCCCCACTCAGGGCGAGACTCTCGTAGGCCTTGCGGTTGACGGATGAGAAACTGACACGCTGGGCGAAGTCGTAGATATCCTTATAGGGACCGTTTTTCTCGCGCTCCTCGATGATGGCCATCGCAGCGGAGTCGCCCATGCCCTTGATGGCACCTAAGCCGAAACGAATCTCACCATGCTGGTTCACACCGAACTTCTCATACGACTCGTTGACATCGGGCCCTAAGGTGTCGATGCCCATCGTCTTACACTCGTCCATGAGCTTGGTGATTTCCGTAATCTGATCCCGTCGACGGCTCATGATGGCTGCCATGAACTCAGCAGGATAGTTGGCCTTGAGATAGGCCGTCTGATAGGCCACCCACGAGTAGCAGGCGGCATGCGACTTATTGAAGGCGTAAGAGGCGAAAGCTTCCCAGTCGGCCCAGATTTTCTCCAGTATCTTCGGATCATGCCCGTTCTTCTGCCCTCCTTCGATAAACTTGGGCTTCATGGCGTCGACGATATCCTTTTTCTTCTTACCCATCGCCTTACGGAGGGCGTCGCTCTCACCACGGGTGAAGTCGGCCAGCAGTCGCGAGAGCAACATCACCTGCTCCTGATACACCGTAATACCATAGGTATCCTTCAGGTATTTCTCCATGATGGGGATATCGTAGGTGATGGGCTCGTCGCCATGCTTACGACGGATAAACTGGGGGATATAGCCCATAGGACCCGGACGGTAGAGGGCGTTCATGGCGATGAGGTCCTCGAATACCGTTGGCTTCAGCTCACGCAGGTATTTCTGCATGCCTTGCGACTCAAACTGGAAGGTGCCGACGGTACGTCCCTGCTGATAGAGCTCATAGGTCTTGGCATCGTCGATGGGAATCGTATCGAGGTCGATGTCAATGCCTCGTGTGCGCTTGATATTGTCGCAGGCCTCCTTCAACTCCGAGAGGGTCTTCAGGCCCAGGAAGTCCATCTTGATGAGTCCTGTCGACTCAATGACGTGACCATCATACTGTGTGCAGTTGGTCTTGGTACCCTTGAAGTCGGGGTCGTCGGCTGTCGATACTGGCACGTGGTTGCTGATGGGGTCGCGACAGATGATGAAGCCACAGGCATGGATACCTGTGCCGCGCACCGTGCCCTCGAGCATCTTGGCGTATTTGATGGTATTGGCGAGGGCCTTGTCGGAAGACGACTCCGCCTCGCGCAGTTCAGGAACGGCCTTGATGGCGTTGACGAGATTCATCTTCGGCGTCTTGCCATCCACATCGGGCAAACGGTCAGGAATGGCCTTACAGAGGGCATTGGAGATAGCCAGGGGCACCTTCTCGACACGCGCCACATCCTTGATGGAGTTCTTGGTAGCCATCGTGGCGTAGGTGATGATATGGGCACAGTTCTCGTGGCCGTACTTATCCTCCACCCACTTCAGCACCTTGCCGCGTCCATCGTCGTCGAAGTCGGTATCGATATCAGGCAACGAGATACGGTCGGGATTGAGGAAACGCTCAAACAGCAGGTCGTATTTCAAGGGATCGATCTTCGTGATACCCAGGCAATAGGCCACCACACTACCGGCTGCGGAGCCACGTCCAGGTCCCACCATCACACCCAGTTCGTCGCGGGCGGAGTTGATAAAGTCCTGCACGATGAGGAAGTAGCCTGGGAAACCCATCGTCTTCATGATATGCAGCTCGAAGCGAATGCGCTCGTCGACCTCTTTGGAAAGAGGATCGCCATAGATGCGGTGGGCGCCCTTATAGGCCAGTTCTGCCAGATAGTCGGCCTCGAACTTGATGCGATAGATCTTATCGTAGCCGCCCAGCTTCTTGATTTTCTTCGCACCCTCTTCCGGAGAGAGCTGGTTCTCGCCATTCTCGTCGCTGGTGAACTCATCGTAGAGCTGCTGCTCCGTGAATTTCTGACGCCACTCGTCCTCCGTACCAAACGATTCGGGTATGGGGAAGAAGGGCATGATGGGGTCGTTGTCGAGACTGTAGAACTCCACCTTATCCAGGATCTCGAGGGTATTCGACAAGGCCTCAGGCACGTCGCTGAAGATATCGTTCATCTCCTGACGCGTCTTAAACCACTCCTGCTTGGAGTAGAGCATACGCGTGGGGTCGTCGAGATCCTTACCCGTCGAGAGACAGAGCAGATGGTCGTGGGCCTCGGCATTCTCCTTATCCACAAAGTGGGCATCGTTGGTACATATCAGTTTGATGCCGTATTCACGGGCCAGTTCGATGAGCACCTTGTTGGCCTGCTGTTGCATGGGGAAGGTCTCACGATTGGCTTTCTGCAGGGGATCGGTCACCTCGTGGCGCTGCAGTTCCAGATAGTAGTCATCGCCCCAGAGCCGTTTGTGCCACTCAATGGCCTCGCGGGCACCGGCGATGTCGCCTTTCAGGATCTTCGCAGGCACCTCACCAGCGATACAGGCCGAGCAGACAATCAGGTCCTCGTGGTATTTCTCGAGTTCCTTGCGGTCAGTACGCGGACGGTTGTAGAAGCCGTCGACCCAGGCATCGCTCACCAGTTTAATCAGGTTCTTATAGCCATTGTAATTCTTGGCCAGCACGATGAGGTGGTAACCACCCAGGTCCTCCTTGGTCTCGCGCAGGTTCTTGTCGCCACGACGGGCCACATACATCTCGCAGCCGAAAATTGGCTTGAACGGTTCGAGGCCCTCTTTCTTGCGATTCTTATTCACGCTATTGCAAATGTCGTGAAATTCTTTGATACCGAACATGTCGCCATGATCGGTAATGGCCATGCCTCGCATGCCGTCCTTAACAGCCTTGTCTACAAGCCGTTGGATACTCGATTGTCCATCGAGTATTGAATAATAGGTATGTACGTGCAGATGTATGAAATCTTCCATATTTCTTGAGAAAATGCCTTGTTGGCAGATGGCAAAGATACGGCTAAATCTTGAGAATACCAAAAGAAATGGCAGAAAAATTTGTAACTTACGTTAAAAAGTTGTACCTTTGCACACAAAATATTAACGACACCTAATTATATAATGGGAGAAAGAATCAGGAAACTGAAGAAAATCAGGATTCACCGTGAGGGCACTCATGAACTTACATGGAGCGCTTTGGCCATCATTGGCATCGCCTGGCTGCTATGGAGTTCCTTCACTACGACAATACCTTTTTGGCTATTTATCATCATCTTCGGCGCCGCCTGGCTGATGGCGCTGAACTTCTACCGCTGTCCCATCCGTTATTTCAATGGTGATACGGAGAAACTCGTTGTGGCCCCTGCCGACGGCAAGATCGTCGTGGTGGAGGAGGCCGAGGAAAACGAATATTTCCACGACAAGCGTCTGATGATCTCCATCTTCATGAGTCCGCTGAATGTGCATGCCAACTGGTTCCCCATCGACGGCAAGGTGAAGTTCGTGCATCATCAGAACGGCAACTACCACAAGGCCTGGCTCCCCAAGGCCAGCGAGGAGAACGAGCATTCCGACATCATGATTACCACCCCTGACGGCGAGGATGTACTGGTGCGCCAGATAGCTGGTGCCCTGGCCCGTCGTATCGTGACCTATGCCAAGGAGGGTGAGGAGTGCTATATCGACGAGCATCTGGGCTTTATCAAGCTCGGTTCGCGTGTGGATGTCTTCCTGCCCCTGACCGCCAAGGCCTGTGTCACCATGGGGCAGCCCACAACCGGCGACCAGACGGTGATTGCCAAGATGAAGTAGTAATCATAAAGTTCAAAGTTCAAAGTTCAAAGCTCAAAGTGAAAAAGCATATACCAAATACGATTACGTGTCTGAACCTGATCTCAGGCTGCATTGCTACCTATTGGGCCTTTCAGGGCGACTTTAAGATGGCCTTGCTGTTCATCGTTATCGGTGCCGTATTCGATTTCTTCGACGGCATGGTGGCCCGTCTGCTGCACGTCTCGTCCCCCATCGGCAAGGAGCTCGACTCCCTAGCCGACTGCATCACTTTCGGTTTTGCGCCCTCAGCCATCGTGTTCGAATATCTCAGACCAGAGACAGAACTGCTACCCTTCATCGTGTTCGTCATGGCCGCCTTCTCCGCGCTACGACTGGCGAAGTTCAATCTCGATGAGCGCCAGGCTATGGGATTCATCGGACTCCCTACCCCTGCCAATGCGCTGTTCTGGGGCGCACTCATCGTCGGCGCAGGCGATTGGATGAAAACGGCACCCTTCATCAGTTCCAACCTCAGTCTCATCATCCTGGGTGGTATCTTCATCAGCTGCTACCTGCTCATTTCCGAGATTCCCATGTTCGCCCTGAAATTCAAGACTTGGGGCTGGAAGGGCAATGAAATCAAATACATTTTCATCCTCTCGTGTATACCGTTGCTGTTGCTTTTGGGCGTTAGCGGCCTGGCAGCCATCATCGCATGGTATATCATTTTATCCGTCTTTACCTCTAGGAAAATCAAAACAAACTAATAACCTGTTATGATCAAATTCATCATCGGTGCCATTATCTTCGGCTTGATAGCCTTAGCCATCATCATTCTGGTGGTTATCAATTTCAGCTATAAAAGCCTCCGCCAGTTGCGCCAGGCCGCAGAAGATCAGTTCGAACTGCACCAGAAGCGGAAGGAGCAAAAGGAGAAGAATCCCTTTGGCGACGACTATTTCAAGAGCAGTGACAGTGGTTCTCAGCAGTCGCGCCAGACCAACCGTACCAATCAGGCCTATTCCTCCCAACAGGCAGATAAAAAAACTGCCCGCAGAACAACTACGAGCAGTGGTGTAACGATTATCGACGAGCGCGAGGCCGACAAGAAGATCTTCAACCACGACGACGGCGAATACGTTGAGTTCGAGGAGGTCTAAGAACGTTTAAGGGTGCACGAGCGTACCGATCTGCTCACCGTCCATCACCTTTTTCAGATTTCCGACTACGTCCATATTGAAGACGTAGATAGGCAGGTTGTTGTCCTGGCACATGCAGACAGCCGAGAGGTCCATCACCTTCAGGCCGCGCTCCAGCACCTCCTGATACGAGATATCATCAAATTTCGTCGCCGTGGGATCCTTCTCGGGGTCAGCGGTATAGATACCATCCACACGCGTACCCTTCAGCATCACGTCGGCCTCGATTTCCACACCACGCAGGCTGCTGCCCGTATCCGTTGTGAAATAAGGCTGGCCCGTGCCTGCTGAGAAGATACACACATAACCGGCCTCCATAGCTTCGATGGCCTTCCACTTGCTGTAGAACTCACCGATAGGCTCCATGCGGATGGCTGTCAGTACCTTGTTCTTCACACCCTCTGCATCGAGGGCACTGCTCAGCGCCAGCGAGTTGATCACTGTGGCACACATACCCATCTGGTCGCCCTTCACACGGTCGAAGCCCTTCTTGGCACCACTCAGGCCACGGAAGATATTTCCGCCACCAATCACAATACCAATCTGGACACCCATCTCCGACACTTCCTTGATCTGACGCGCATAGTCGCCCAGACGCTCAGGGTCGATACCGTGACCCTGCTTACCCATCAGGCTCTCGCCCGACAGTTTCAATAGAATTCTTTTAAACCTTGCCATATACTTTAAACTTTGAAGTTTGAACTTTGAACTTTGAACTTTATGATTACTATAAACAATAATCTATAAACTATAAACTATAAACTATAAACTCTAAACTATAAACTATAAACTATAAACTATAAACCTTACCTCCTTGAAGGCGTAGGTACGCTGCTGGCCCGTTTCGTCCTGCAACACAATCCTGCCATCGGGCTGCACATCGGTAAGCGTCGCCTGGAAGCGGCCTGAACCATCCTCGTAGAGCGCCGGGATGCCCTTGCGATAAAGCCTTTCTCGATAGTCACGGCTGACGGTCTGACTGGCGCTGACAAGCTCGAAGGCTGTTAGCAATTGGTGGAGCAGAGCCTCGCGATCCGTCTCCTGTCCCGTCAGCTGATACAAGGATACCGGATTGGGCGCATCACTCAGGAACACCCGCTGGTTCACGTTCAGGCCGATGCCGATGATCGAGTCCTTGATGGCAGCGCCTTGCAGACGGTTCTCGATCAGGATACCACAGATCTTCCGATCGCCCACATAGATATCATTCGGCCATTTTATCGTCACGGGCTCATTCACCAAGGGTGCCAACGTCTCGCAGAGAGCGACCGACACCACCTCCGTGATCCTGAACTGTTCATTCGCAAGGATTCCCTCGGGATGTATCAGCATCGAGAACGTCAGGTTCTTGCCCCGCCCGCTCTCCCAGCTGTTGCTTCCACAGCCCTTCCCTGCCGTCTGATACTCCGCCAAGACGACTACATCCTCCCCTGCTGACAGCGAGGGAGGATAATCCTTTAGCCAGCGGTTGGTGGAGTCCGTCTCGTCGATATGAACAATCTTAAAATCCATAATCCGCTTGCAAAAATACGAAATAATTATCAATTATCAATTATCAATTATCAATTTTTTGTATCTTTGCACCATGATTGAGCAAGAACAACAGAAAAAAGACGAATTCTACATGCAGCGGGCGCTCGACGAGGCCC
>CAMJBL010000059.1 GCA_946403845.1 uncultured Prevotella sp.
CCTCCGGATATCGATCTGAAGAGGTGAATCGCCTTTGTGGGGGAGCCAAGGGCTCCAATCACCTGACGGGATGCGCGGTGGATATCCACTGCTATGGTCCAGAGCAGTGGATCCGTATGTCAGCGATCCTTCTTGATATCGCAGACGGGACAAAACGAGATTTCGACGAATTAATCCTCGAGAAGCGTGGCTCGACCTATTGGATCCACTTCGCTGTGCAGCCGGAGAATCGCTCGGCCCAAGGGGACGCTTGCCAGAGCAAGAATCGCCGCAAAATACTCTTCGACTGCAAATAATAACCAAAGATCCCCGCTCAGGTTGAGCGGGGATCTTCAACTTCCAGTTCGCCACCCCTAAGCGCATAGTGCCTGGTGCAATCTTTTTTATTTTGTTTATGCAAAGTTACGAAAAAAGATGGTAAAAAAAGACGGATGAAACATTTTTCAATAGACATGAAACGTTTTTTCTTGTATATCGCACTTTTTTTGTTTAATTTTGCAGCCACGAAACAAAAACGCTTAGCGACAATGCGCCGGATTATACTGTTAGTTGCTTTGTTTGTCGGTCTGGCAGCCCAGGCCCAGCCAAAGTTCTCGGAGCCCCACGGACTGTATGACGAGGGGAGCATGGAAGTGACGATTTCAGGTAGCGAAGGAGCGGAAATCAGATACACCACCGACGGTAGTGAACCTACGGTGGAGAGCATCCTCTATACGGGTCCGTTATCAGTTGACAAGACCATGATACTACGCGCTGTGGAGGTGAAGGACGGGAAGGTGAGTTCTCCTGTCAGTACTGTAAGTTACATCTTTACAAAGACGGTCATCAGTCAATCGGACAGTCCTGAAGGCTATCCAACGAAATGGGGTAAATATTCTCAGATAGGTGGGACGGCGAAGGCCGACTATGGTATGGATCCAGAGATGACCGGCGATGCCAACCTGTGTGAGAAGATCAAGGAAGGACTGAAGCAACTACCCATCCTGAGTATCGTGACTGACAAGGATAATTTGTTCAGTCACGAAAACGATGAAGAGACCGGTGGCATCTATATCTTCACGGGACCTCCTGTGGGCGACACTACGGGCCACGGCTGGACCCGTGCTGCCAGCGCAGAACTGTTTGGAGGTCCTCAACACCATGACCTGAGTACGACCTGCGGTCTGCGCCTCCATGGCGGACACGGACGACTGGCAGAGAAGAATCCCAAACATTCGCTGCGACTGGTGTTCAAGGACATATATGGTCCGAAGACACTGAACTATCCAGTTTTCGGCGATGGCGAGACGGTGCAGTTCAAACAGCTCGTGTTGCGCTGTCACTTCGGGAATTCCTGGCAACACTGGTCGGAGGGGAACCGTCAGAAGGCCCAGTACACACGTGACGTCTGGACTCGCAGGATGCAGAAGAAAATGGGCCGAACGAGTGTCAATGCCCTTTATGTCCACCTCTTTCTGAACGGTATGTATTGGGGACTCTACAACATTGCTGAGCGTGTGGACGACCAGTATGGCAAGGACCATCTGGGTGGTGGCAAGAGCGATATCGACGTGATTAAAATCGAGGAGGATAATGGTAATCATATCGAGGCTAGCGAGGGCACGCTGGATGCCTGGAACAAATTGGTGGCGACGGCTCCCAAGGCTGCCAGCAAGCAAGGCTATGAGGCACTGAAATCGCTACTTGACATTGATGCCTTCATCGATTATATGCTGATTAACCAGTATGCCGGCAATACCGACTGGGCTCATCACAACTGGTATGCCATCTACCGCAGGGGCGAAGGCTCACAGGGGTTTCGGTTCCTCTGCTGGGACAGTGAGATGATTATGGAGGGTGAGAAAGAGAACGTAGTTACAAAAAACAATGGCGACAGTTTTCCCACAGGCATCTTCCACCATCTGATGAAAAACCCGCAGTTTGCACAGCAATACGTGAACAGGGCCAGTGAACTGCTAAGCGATGGAGGTCTGTTGAGCGAAGCATCTGTCGTGGAGGTCTGGGACAGCCTGTACCATACTATTGACATGGCCATATACGACGAGGCAGCCCGCTGGGGTGACTATCGACGCGACGTACATCCTTACCAGACGCGCGGAGAACTCTATACCGTCGACAATCACTATATGAAGGAGCGCAACCGATTGCTGACAGAATACTTCCCCGTGCGCAGCCAGCGGGTACTCAAGGATATCATCGCCTTTGCCGGTATTGAACCCTCGGGTATCAGGGCCGTGAATCCTGAACCATCAACCACAGATTATTGGTACACCTTGGACGGACGAAGACTCAGCAGTCAGCCCAGCCAAAAAGGTATTTACATCCGAAACGGCAGAAAAGTGATTCAAAAATAATGGATTTAGCCCGAAAGTTTGCATTTTTCCTTGCTTATTGCACATTTTTGCTTATCTTTGCACCTATGAAACAAAAATGCATGATATGAAAAAGATATTGACTTTAAGCATGATGCTATTCGTGTTGGTGATGAGCACCATGGCACAGGATGCATCGTCGTCACAGCAGTATCAGGTGCCTGTCAGCGAGGAGCACGAGCCAATGCAGACAGGACAATACGAACCGACGTGGGAATCGCTGGAGACCCACCAGACACCCGAGTGGTTCCGCGATGCGAAGTTCGGCATCTGGGCGCACTGGGGACCGCAGTGTGTAGAGGGCTCAGGCGACTGGATGGCCCGTTCGATGTATATCGAAGGCTCCCGTGAATACAAATGGCATGTGGAACACTACGGCCATCCCTCGGAGTTTGGTTTCAAGGACATCCTGCCGCTGTTCAAGGCCGAGAAGTGGGATCCAGAGGCGCTGGTGGAACGCTATAAGCGCTGTGGGGCGCAGTACTTCTTCGTGCTGGGCAATCACCACGACAACTACGACCTGTGGGACTCTCAGTATCAGCCCTGGAACTCGAAGAACATCGGTCCGAAGCGTGACATTCTGGACGGTTGGGCCAAGGCAGCCAAGAAAGCAGGATTGCCACTGGGCATCTCGTTCCATGCCGACCATGCCTGGACATGGTATGAGCCGGCACAGCGTTACGACATGAACGGCAAGAAAGCGGGCGTGTATTACGACGGCAAACTGACGAAAGCCGACGGCAAAGGCAAATGGTGGGAAGGTTACGACCCGCAGATGCTCTACCAGCAGAACCACCCGATGAGCGACCGCTCGTGGTCGAACTCGCAGATTCACAGTCAGTGGGACTGGAGCAACGGGGCGTGTCCGCCATCACAGGCGTTTGTCACCAACTTCTATGATCGCACCCTCGATGCCATCAACCGCTATGAGCCCGACCTCATCTACTTCGACGTGACGGTGCTGCCGTTCTATCCCATAAGCGACTGCGGACTGAAAATCGCCACCCACATGTATAACAAGAATCCACGCTCGGTGGTGTTCGGCAAGATTCTGAGCGATGCACAACGCAAGGCCCTCACCTGGGATGTGGAGCGCGGCGCACCTAACGAAATCATCCCTGAACCGTGGCAGACGTGCAACTGCATCGGCGGATGGCACTACGATACGGGCATCTACGAGAACGGACGCTACAAGAGTGCAGCCCAGGTAGTGAAGCAGCTGGTGGACATCGTGTCGAAGAACGGTAACCTACTGCTATCGATTCCTCTGCGCGCCGACGGCACCTACGATGAGAAGGAAGCGGCCATTCTGGATGACCTCGAAGCCTGGATGACAGTGAACAAGGAGAGCATCTTCGGCACGCGCCCATGGGTCAGATTCGGCGAGGGTCCCGTGGCCGAGAAGGACATCAAGATCAATGCCCAAGGATTCAACGACGGACAGTTTGCCGATATGGACTATCGTGACATCCGCTTCAACCAGACCAAAAAGTACCTCTACGTCACAGCAATGGGCTGGCCCGAAGATGGACGGCTCGTCGTGAAATCACTGGCAAAGGGTAACAAAGACTTTAAGAAAGGTATTAGTACCGTGCAACTATTAGGCTACGGCAAACTGAAGGTGCAGCAGACAGCTGAGGGACTTATAGTCACCCTGCCCAAACCCACGAACAAGATTGCTCCAGTGCTCAAAATCGCAAAATAACAATTAAAGCACACGACAAGGTGTAAACAAAGATCCCCGCTCGGTTTGAGTGGGGATCTTTATCTTTATTATTGGAACTTGAATTCGTCGACGTCGATAGAACCGCCGGCTTTCTTCGTGGCGTAGTTGAAGATGGCATACTTCGAACCCATGAAGAAACGACGCCAATCGAAGCGCATTCTGTAGTCGGTGGTGCCGATCTTGGTCCAGTTCTCGCCATCGAGGCTATAGTAGAAGTTGGCAGCATCACGCCCGCCACGCTGGCCTGGACGGAAGTCGCCATCGATACGCAGCCAGATCTTCTTCGACTTGGGAGAGAGCTTTGACAGGGCGACACCCTCGATCATCTTCTCGTCGACCTTGGTAATGGCCTTCTCACGATCAGAGAGCTGTGCAGACGACTCGCCCATCTCCAGGAAGAAGTTCTTACCAACGCGCTTGATGGTCAGCGCACCCGTATCCTGGTTGAAGGTGGCGAAACCGGCACAGTCGCCATCTTTCATGTTCGTGTAGTCAATCAACACAGAGGCGGTGCAAGTCGGGCCCTGCATGCGCTGGGTAATCGTGTTGGGAGCGAGATAGATATTCTCCACCACACGACTGGTCTTCAGGCGCAGGAAGCCAGGGCGCTCCGTGAGGCTCCACGCATTGTCGACAGGATTATGGTTCCACTGCCAATGCAAGCCCAGCTTGGTGCTACTGAAGTCGTCGCTGCAGATGATGCTCTTCTTGGGCTGTCCGCTCTTATAAGGACGCACGGTCTCAGGCACCTTGCCATTCTCGTCGCCAATCTGTGGCCAGCCGTCAATCCAACGCACGGGAGAGACCGTCAGTACACGGCCTACACCACCACGATCCTGGAAGATGATACCATACCAGTCGCCCTCCTGAGTATCGACGATGGTGCCCTGCCCCACATAGGAGAAGCCGCCGAATTCGCTCTGCAGGATGACGTTCTTCTCGTAAGGACCGTGGATATCATCGGCACGATAGCACACCTCGCGACGATGACGACCCTGACCATAGGCCTGAGAGATCATCAGCAGATAGTACTTGCCATTGTGCTTGATGACACGAGAGCCTTCCAACAGGCCATTCTCTTCAGCCTCGCGCTCGAAGATGCGCTTATAGGTGCCCTCGATGACATCGCTCAGATCCTTCTTCAACTCCATCATCTCGCCTGTGCCATAGATGACATACACGCGGTCGTCATCGTCGAAGAACAGCGAGCAGTCGTGGAAGTGGCGCATACGCGAGACAATCTTCCAAGGGCCTTCGGCCTTGTCGGCAGAGAAGATATAGGTATCGCCCATCTTGCCCTGCTCATTGGGAGCGAGCAAGGCATAGAACTTACCCTTATGATACTTCAGCGAGGTAGCCCACTGGCCACGGCCATAGACCGTTCCCTCCTGCATGTCATACTTGGGCGAATCCGTCAGCTTATCGAAGATATAGCCGACCGTCTCCCAGTTCTTCAGATCCTTTGAGGCCATGACAGGGGCGCCAGGCATCAGGTGCATGGTGGTGGACACCAGATAGAAGGTGTCGCCCACACGGATGATGTCGGGATCAGGCACATCCGCCCACAGCATGGGGTTCTGGATCTTCGTGCTGTCACCCTCTGCGGTGGTCACGGGGACAGGTTCCTGGGCAAAAAGTTGCCCCAGGTAACCTGTCCCCATGACCATCGCCATCAAAAATAGTCTTTTCTTGAATTGCATAGTCGTTTACTTTTTAAAGAGGTGAGGAATAAACTCATGGAGACCGCGACGCCAGGTCAGGAACTCATGGGCGGTGCCTTCAGACTCCTTACCCTCGACCTTGATACCCATTTCCTGCAGGCCCTTCACGATATCACCACTCTTGATGAAATCCTCAGAACCCCAGTTCATATACATGTAGTGGATCTTCTTGTTGAACTCGTCGGCATTGGTGAACACACCGTTATAAGCCGTCTTCAGGTCAAGGCCGAAGATGGCACCGCTGAAGGTGCCGAGCCATGCGAACTTGTCCATATTGTTGAACACGATGTCGAAGGTCTGGTGACCACCCCAAGAGAGACCGGCCATTGCGCGGTTGTCGCGATCAGTCTTCGTGCGGAAATTGGCATCGATATAAGGAATCAGGTCGTTCAGCAGAACGGGATAGAACGAAGCACCGTAGTCGGCCATACTCTGACCACGACCCATGCCAGCCTTGATATCGCCACTCTCCATGACCACAATCATCGGCACAGCCTCGCCACTGGCAATGGCATTGTCCATGATGTGCTGCATCTTACCCTGCAGCGTCCAGCTGGTCTCACCCTCGCCCATGCCATGCTGCAGATAGAGCACGGGATAGCGTTTCTTGAAGCCCTGCTTCTGGTCGTACTCAGCAGGCGTATAGACCATGGCATGACGCCACTTGCTCTGCTCGTTGCTATAGTAGTAGATGCTACGTACACTACCGGCGGGCACACCCTGCTGCGGACGGTAATAGTCGCCCTCAGGACCCTCGGGCACCTCGAGACCACCAGCCTCACGGTTTGTGCCGAAGAAGGTCTCAGAAGCCGGATCGATAAAGTTCACACCATCGATATTCATGAAATAGTAGTGGAATCCCACGGGCAGGGGATCCGTCACAGCCATGAAGCCACCCTTACCATCGGGCTCCATGTCGTACTTCTTACTGCAGATGTCGACGATGACCTTCTTGGCCTGAGGTGCGTTGATATAGAAGTAAGCACGACGCTGCGAATCGACCTTCGGGAAGTCATTGCCAGGAATGGTATTCTCGCCAGTCACAGCATCAGCAGGCACGTTGATCTTCTTGATGGCCACAGGCAGATTAGCCGGACGCTTGGGCTCATAGCCGAGGTGACGGGCCACAGCCTCACCATAACGGCAACCCAGCTCACGATAGCCGGCAGCATCGAAATGCAGACGGTCGGGACCGTTGGTACACTTGTCAGACGAGATGACCTGACAGGTATGGATGGTCTGCGGCAGCTCGTCGATCTGCTTCTTACAGCCGATGCAGACGCCCTTACCGTCGGCCTGCACGATGTTACCCACATAGAGGTTCACCTCTTCAGGTTTCAGCTGGAGATCGCCACAGAGATTCTCATACACCTGCTTCACCATACCAGCCCACTGCGGGTCGCCGGTATTGGTCTCGCCCTGGTGCATCAGGATACCCTTGATGACACCGTCCTTCTGAGCCTTCTTGGCCAGTGTGACCAGACGCTTGTAGGGGTCGTTGTCGTAAGCGGCCAGCATACCCTTCATCCAACCTGGCGCCTTCTTCTCGACGTAGCTGGGGATGCTATCAGGGAGGAAGCCCTTGATATCGATACCACCAATCGCCACGTGGATGACACCAATCTTGATGTTCTCAGGCAGCGAAGCGACCAACGTACGACCAAACCAGTCGGCAGGGGTCAGACCTGTATTGGCACGACAGAGGGGGGCTGAAGCCTCACACCACTCGCCCATCTTACGCTCAGGACGGCCATTGGCAGCGGGGAAGTCCACAGCCGGCATCAGCAGGAAGCGGGGACCGGGGCTGGCCAGATCGACGGCCTCAGGACGGGCATTACCCTCCATGTTCGACTGTCCGAAGCAGAGGAAGATGTAGAAGTTAGGATCGGCAGGCTGAACAGCCTCCGTAGTGGCTTTCTTAGTAGCCTTCTTAGCTGCCTTCTTTTGGGCGAAGGCATTGCCGGGCAGCGCTAAAAGCAGGGCTGCCAACAGCAAGGATTCGAGTACTTTTTTCATGTTTGTTTTGATTTTATTGTTATAAATTTACTTCCATGGTTTTCTTCTTCAGATCCTTATCCAACGAACTGTTGCCAATGAGAATCTCGTAATTACCATTCTTCACACGCATGGTGTTGGTCTCAGGATCCCAGAATTCAAAGGCCTTGCTGTCAAACGTCAGTTTGGCATTGACCGTCTGGCCAGCCTTCACATCCACGCGCTTGAAGGCACGGAGGCTCTTCAACGGGCCGTCAGGATCCTGCAAGTTGCGGATATAGACCTGGAGGATCTCTGTACCGTCACGCTGACCTACATTCTTGACAGGAACTGCAATATTGATTCCTTTATTCGCAACGGATGTCTCAATTAAAGCAGGCTCGCCTATCTCAAACTGCGTGTATGAGAGGCCATAGCCGAAGGGGAAGAGGGCATCGTTGAAGTAGCGATAGGTACGGCCCTTCATCGAATAGTCCTCATAGTCGGGCAACTGGCTGCTGCTCTTATAGAAGGTCACAGGCAACTTGCCACAGGGGTTATAGTCGCCAAAGAGCACATCAGCCACAGCAGTACCGCCCTCCTGGCCGGGATACCAGGCCTGAACGATGGCGTCGCAGGTCTCCGTCTCAGGCAGCAAGGCGATGGCAGAGCCAGAGCAGTTCACGAAGATCACCTGCTTACCAGCGTCCTTCAGAGCCTTAAGGAAGTCGCGCTGCACCTTCGGCAGTTCGATATGCGTACGGTCGCCACCCTTGAAGCCGTCGATATCCACTGGCATTTCCTCGCCTTCGAGGGCCGAAGAGATACCTCCCACGAAGATGACCTTGTCGATGCCCTTCAACTGAGCGATGATCTGCTGATAATCGATGGGCAGTTCCTTGGCCACATTGATCTTCAGATTGGCATTGTAGGTATGGACATGTGAGAAACGCACCTCGATAGTATAGCTCTTGCCCTTCTCGGCCTGGATAGCTACGCGATTGGGTGTGGTGCGCCAGATGCGATGGCGGAACTTACGGTCACCGTCGATGTAGAGTTCAAACTGGCCACAGCCATCCACATTCACCACATACTCGCCAGACTCCTTGGGCGTGAAGACGGTCTCGTACTTGGCCGAGAAGTCCTCGAGCTGCACACCTGGGGCAAAATTATGCATACCAAACGTGGTAACAGCGATGGGCTGGGTGTAATACTGCGTGGTAACGGGCTTGCCCTCCATCCGGCGGTTGTTCCAGAACGTGCCCTTCATACCTTTCTTGCCCTCAAAGCTGCACTGCGAGGCCATCAGGCTCTCCATCACCTTATCGTAGGTCAGGTCGCAGCCAGCGGCATAGAAGAGTTTCGGATTGGCCATCTTCTGATTAGACTGCCTTACCTTCTCACTATTGACTTTCAACTTCTCACAGATACCATCAAGAATGGTGATGGTATGATTCGGCGTGCCGTTATAGTTACCCCACATCAGTGGCTCGTTGTCGGCATTCGGACCAATCACGGCAATCTTCTCCTTGTTTTTCTGCAAAGGAAGGATATTACCCTTGTTCTGCAACAGCACGATGGTCTGACGCGCCATATCGAGGGCAATCTGACGATGCTGCTTGGAATCCATGATGGAATATGGGATCTTCGACCATTCCACCAGTGAGGGATCGTCCATCTCGCCCAGATCGAAACGACCTTCGAGCAAACGGATGACATGCTTATCGACCTCTGCCTCCGTGATGAAACCACGCTTCACGGCCTCAGGAATGCTGCGATAGGCATAGCCATAGCCACACTCCACATCCGTTCCAGCTATCGTAGCCTTGGCAGAGGCGTGTACAGGACTTGAGGAGGACTTGTGCGACTCGTAGAAGTCGGACACAGCGCCACAGTCGCTGACGACGAGATACTCAAAGCCCCATTCATCGCGAAGGATGGTCTGCAACAGACGCTGCGAACCGCAACAGGGGTCATCGTCGAGGCGCTGGTAGGCACACATCACCTCACGCACCTTTGCATCCTGCACCAGGGTCTTAAAGGCAGGCATATAGGTCTCCCACATATCGCGTGGCGACACATTGGTGAGATTGGCACTGTGGCGCGTGTACTCAGGACCGCTATGCACGGCATAGTGCTTGGCACAGGCCCAGAGCTTACGATACTTCGCATCCTCAGGTCCCTGCAGACCCTTCACCACCTGAGTACCCATGACGGATGTCAGATAGGGATCCTCGCCATAGGTTTCCTGGCCACGTCCCCAGCGGGGATCACGGAAGATATTCACATTCGGCGTCCAGACAGAGAGGCTGTGGAACTTCTCGTCCTCACCCGAACCACGATACATACGCTCGTTATACTGGGCACGGAACTCCGTACTGGCAGCATCGAACACCTTGTAAAGCAAATCAGGATTAAACGACGAAGCCATGGCTATCGGCTCTGGGAACACGGTAACATTACCCATATTGGCAGCGCCATGAAGGGCCTCACTCCACCAGAAGAACTTCTTGATACCCAAACGCGGAATGGCGGGACTCTCATCCAGCATCAGTTTGGCCTTCTCTTCCAGCGTCAGTCTACTACACAGATCCTTGGCGCGCTCCTTGGCACTCAGATTAGGATTCTGATAAGGAAGTGTCTGTGCCGACACGAACTGGCCGGCACAGAACAACAAAACAATTGATAATAAGCGATGATTCATTTATTTAGTTTTTAATTGATTCCGCTGCAAAGGTAGAAAAAAAAAGAGACATATGTATTGGTATATGTCTCATATTCTTTTTTAGATGTAACAATCGGGAGTTATCGTCTCCTAATCATCTTTAGGATTCTTGCGCACACCAAAGTTCTTACGGGATTCACTATTGATGATGCGACTGGCCTGACGACCGTCGAAGTTTGTGGGACAGATAATGAAATCAGGCACGTTGAAAGAGAAGAAACGGTCGCGATAGAAACGACGGGGATTCCGCTGCGGCAGCATAAAGGCCTTGGTGATATTCCCCTTGTCATCGACATGGCAGAAATAGGGCCGCGTGAAGAGACCGTCGTCGCGACGGGAACTCAGCACGAGCCAGCGGGAGTTCGTGCTCCAGTTATGGAACGAATCCGTATCGTCGCTGTTCGCGCCATCCATGGGACGGCTCTCACCTGTCATGAGGTCAAGCAGCCAGAGGTCGGCCTCATGGTGCCAAATGCTGAACTGTCCGTAGTCGGAAAGCGTGTAGCACAGGAAACGGCCATCGTAGGAAGGACGTGGGAAGGATACCGACTTCTGCTTAGAAGAGGCATCGACAATGGTGTCAATACGACTGCCGAAGTTGCCCGTTGCGGGATCGAAATCGATACGACAGAGGTCATAACGGATGGAGTCGAGCTCATGACTGCCCTCAAGGAGGGCACGGGCTGCACAGAAATAGAGTGAACGACCGTCGGCCGAGAAAACGGGATAAGTCTCGTAGACAGAGTCCTGCTTGAGCAGGGGCGACAGCAGCAGTTCATTCTTTTCAACGTCGTAGACCTGAAGGTCGGAGGCTTCATCGAAGACCTCGATGCGATTACGGTCTGCGCTGTGGAACAACTGCCTCGTGGTGTTGGTGGAATAAGCGATGTAGTTGCCCGAAGGATGCCAGTAAGGATAGACACAAAGGCCGAGTGTCTGATCAGTCTTGGTGTCGTAAGCAGCGAGAGGACTATCGTCGTGCCGCAGTAGTGTGGCACCATGCGGGCCGCGGATATGCAGGCTCATGTCAGCAGGATTACCACGATTAAAGCTATGGCAGTTGACACAACCCTCGAACTGTGTATTCTCAATCAGCGGACGCTCGTCGAACGAAGAAAGGTCGCGTTCGTAGATGCCCATCTTGCTCCACACCTCATAGCCCGGTTCAATCAGACGATAGCAGATACCGTAGTCGATGCTGTCAGAACTGACGTATATGGGAAAAGACGTGTACGTGTGCCACCCATCGTCATACCTGGCCGAAACGGTCACGCTGAGCGAGTCGCCACGGTTCTGGGCAAGGAGTGTCTGCCAGTCGTCTATGTCAAAGTCTACTGATTCCTCGCCCTGGCTGTGCAGGCTGTGTCCATGGCGGTCGGTAATGACAGCATCGATAAGCGTTGCCTGCTCGTCTGCCATGCAGAAGTTGAGCGGTGCGATGTTCACAGGTATGGTGACACCCACGTAGTCGGGATAGATCTGAGGCTGCGAGGTTTCCAGCCTGGCATCGCTGACCGTTTCGTCGCAACTGACGAGTAGCAGAAGCGTGATGAGTGTATACAGGATCTTTTTCATTGCTCTTTGAGGTGAAGTAATAATCTGGCATAGCCATCGCGGTCGTTCGTCAGCATATAGTAGGCCCGCAGGTATTCAAGAGCCAGGCGATTGTCCTTATTGGCAAAGAAGAGGCTTTCAAGTATCTCTGGCGTCACATGGTCGCTGAAATAGAAATCTTCATTGTACGCAAACTGTCGCAGACGTCCGTATTCAGGATGGGCGGCAATGGCTTTCTCATCCCCCAGCAGTTGTATTGTATGATTGGCCCAGTCACGATAGAAGAGGGTCTTCTGCAGGGCTGTGAGATATTTGCGGGCCACCTCATAGCTGCCATTGATCAGGTTGGTCTGTGCCAGTCGTTTGTAGCAGCGGCCACTTTTCTGGAAGTCAAGGATGGCCTCCTGCGCCTCATACACCGTTCGTTGGGCGACATAAGTCATACCTAACTGGTAGAACGCCTCTGCAGTAGGCATGGGACTGGTGGCATCGCTCTGGACATCGGGCAATAAACCTAAGATACCGTTCTGGTTATAATCGAACAGGTGGTCAGCGAGCATACCATGCATCGCCAGAGCCAAGTTCTGTACCGTCACCCCAATCTGGTTGTTGGGTTTCTCGGCGTTGACAGTCTCAAGAATGCGGTTCCATTGCTGATGGCAGGCCATGAAGTCGTATTGCATCACCTTCTCGGCTTTGAAATTGGCATTCTTCCAGATGAGAATGCCCATGACAACAAACACGAGGGCATAAGAGGTGAGAGGTGAGAGGTGAGAGGTGAGAGAATACTCTGAGGCAGATTTTTTCTCTGATTTCTTAGCTTTTACCAATAACCACATCATAACAGGGAGGATGAGGGCAGAGAGCCATGCAGCATAGAGCCATGTAGGAACAACGGTCGGATAGCGGTAGTAATGGCTACCACCTAAGGCCATCCAATAGAGTATCGCAATGACAACAATCATCGCGCTATATCGCTTCCACCCTTTGGGTATCTGGAGACAGCCCCACAGAGCGAGCTGCGTGAGCAGAACGGCCCAGACGCCACCCAACAGCGCATGCTCGTCGAGCAGGAAAAACCAGAGCAGAAACGAAGGCACAAAACTCAGGCCATAGAGCCATCCCCCACCCGACTCTGCCGCTTTACTCGTAAAAGCGCTGGCCAATCGCAGCGTCAGCAGCTGTATGGCCGAGAGCAAAAGTGCAATGATAAATGCTCCCACCCAGGCAAAAAGGAAAAACTGTGTACAGAAACGTCCCAGCAGATCGGCTACACCACCCGGCAGTCTGACAATATCCCACACATAAGTGCTGTCAAAGAGGAAAAGCTGATACTGCTCCTGATAATGCAGATGATGCGGATAGGCCAGTCCGAAGAAGAGGAGAACCGCCACCCCAAAGAGGATGGTGAATGCTGAGTGGAGAATGGTGACGCGCTTCATCTCTTACTTCTTACCGCTTACTTCTTACCTCTTATTTATCAAACACCCTACTGAATTCCTCGACGCTGATCTTGACAGGCTCAACCATGAACTCCGGACGGTTATAGCTCTTCAGAAGGCTGATATGCAGTTCGGGGTCTTCCTGAGGCAGGAGGAAAGCCTTCTCAACCTTTCCATTGTTGAAATAGGCAAAATAGACACGGCTGTAGTTGTCATCGTCACGACGGCTGGCAAGCATGATCCAATGGCCGTTGCTCGACCAGGAGGGGTAGCTGTCGGAATAGCCTTTACTATTGACGAGGGAGAGATCAACAGGTGTCGTGTTTTCTGCATTAAGGGGCGTGCCAGTATACTGTTCCAACGGAATACAAACAATGTCGCCATCATGGTGCCTGCTATGGAAACAGCCGTATTGTCCTATGGCAAACAGCAGATAGCGCCCGTCGGGACTGATGCGTGGCAACGTGACGCTCTTATC
>CAMJBL010000060.1 GCA_946403845.1 uncultured Prevotella sp.
AGGAGTGCGGAGTGAGGAGTGAGAATACTCAGAAAGCAGAGATTCCGATTATCATTTCGAGCGGATATCGTAGTGAGGAGGTGAATCGCCTTTGCGGGGGAGCGAAGAACTCCAATCATCTGACAGGCTGCGCGGTGGATATCCGTTGCTATGGCCCGGAGCAGATGATAAGGATGGCTGGGATCTTGCTCGATATTGCGGAAGGGACTAAACGCGACTTTGATGAGTTAATCCTCGAGAAGCGTGGCACTACCTATTGGATTCACTTCGCCGTGCGGCCGAAGGATAATCGCAGGAAGATTCTCTTTGACTGCCTGTAATCAGACACCTGCAGCCGAAATTACAAGAATCCCTGAACTGCCTATCTGTCCAGGGATTCTTTATTTCTGTGAGGGGGATGAGATGCCAGCGGTGCTGATGCGGAGGCGCGAGAGCTTGCCGTTGTTGTAGAAGGAGGCGGTAAAGCGGCCATCGGCATCGAGGCGGGCATTGGGATTCCAGTAGAGCGTGCGGCGGTAGTCGCTGAAGTCGTCAGGAAGCGGCTGGTGGGAGTAGTCGGGATGATAGAAGTCGTCGGGTGCATACATGCCGTCGAGGATGATGCGGCGGTCGCGGTAGGTATAGCGCTTCATGTCGTCGGGAATGAGCATATAGTCGAGGGTGACGTCGGCCACGGTGGACTGCATCTCCACGTGCTTGTCCTCATTACGGAGCTCAAAGTCGGTGAAGAGGCGGATCTCGTCCTGACGGTTCAGCTTAAGTCGTTCGAATATCCACATATCGCTGCGGAACTGCTCCATGACGGTGGGTCCCGGATCGTAGTTGCGGTAGAAGACGAAGGGCGTGAGGTCCTGGTCGTTGAGGCGGGCCATCACCTGCAGGGCGCGCTCGCTGTTATAATTGCCCAGCAACGCCATGCTCACCTGCATGGGGAAGCGCTGGGGATCGAAGCGTCCGAAGGAGAGGCCACGATCGGTGGCGAGGTTATAGAGGTCGTAGGCATCGAAGACGTAGGCGGGCTTGGAGTAGTCGATGGCCTGACGCCCGCGACGGCGCTTGGCCTGCACCTTCACCTCACGGAGGGTGGCGTCCATTTTCGAGATGTGGGCTACGGTATCGACCCAGACGGCCTTGCCGTTGTCGCCATCGCTAACCACCTCGGGCTGGTGGCACTGGTAATAATCGTATTTCTTGGCGAAGACGGGGAAGAAGAGGTCGCGCTTGACATAATAGTCGGGCCAGGCGGTCTCGTCGAGCATGCCCTTGTTAAGCTTCTTCTGGCGTTTCTCGGCACTCAGGTCGCTGCGGAAGGCACGGAGGAAGAGGATGCCCTGACCATAATAGGCGGGGATATCGAAGACGAAGTGGCCATGCGCATCGGTCTCCATCTTCACGGTGGCGACTTCCTCGTTGAGCACGAGCTCGCCCTCGAGGGTGACACTCTTTCCCAGACCCTTGTGGACGATGCCAAAGAAGGGGTCGAAGGCACTCTTGGCCTCCGTCTCGTCGCTGACGAAGAGGGCGGTGCCCACCTGTTCGACGGTGATGGTGCCCTCCTGCGACTGCGCCACAAGGTCGTCGGGGGTGGTGGCCTGATAGCGGTCCATACCCTCGACCATCTCACTGCCCTCCTCCTGATTGACAATAGAGGTGGACGTATCGTTGGCCTCGGCAAGGCTGGGACGATAGCCGAAGATGCCCATGGGCCAGTAGCGCACCTCCTCGGGCTCTATCTCATCGCGGTCGCCGACGGGATAGACAGTCCCCTCGACGGTCATGTACTGCTCCGGCTGATACCGCAGCGGCGTGCCGCTGGTGATCTCAGCGAAGTCATAGCGGCGCCAGCCCTGTACCATCATCAGCAGGTCGAGGGCCTCGCGGTGCTGGGCATCATCGGCCTCGAAGTAATAGTCGGGATAGGCCACAAAGCCCTTCAGTTCGCTGGAAAGCAGGAGGTCGGTGAGGATGGTGCCGGTGTCGTAGGTCTGGTCTTCATTCGCCCCGTCGCGCACTGAGATGGAGAGATGCTTCATGTCGGCCGGTGCCTGGAACTGGAGACTGACCGCCTCGAAAGGCTGGTATTCGTCGCGAAGGCCACTCACGCTGACCGGCTGCAGATCATAATCATGATGATTGACGAAGAACAGGCGGTCGGCCAGGAGGCGGCCCTCGTCATCGAGGACCAGCAGATCGTTGACGCCGGTGGGAAGCAGCGAGGTATCGATGACCTGCGGGCCATCGGCGGTGATGGGCTGGAAGAGCTTCAGCATGCCGCGGCAGAGCACGGCGAGGGCATATTGGCGCCCCTCGGGGAAGCCCCGGAAAGCGATATCTGCGATGAGGGCGTTGGAGGAATCGGAGTAATCGGAGTACTCAGAGTTATCGGAGCGATCTGATAATCGCAGGGCGCAGCCGGCGGCCTCAGCCTTCGGCAGGTCGAAGCGATACTGCTTATCATGATAGGTGAAGCGGGCCCTGAGACGTCCGCTCTGCGGTACATCGACCGTGAAGACGCCACGGCCCTGATGCGTGGTACGGATGCGGAGGCTGTCGGTCTTGTCGCCAGAAAGCACAAAACCCTCGATATCAATCTGCTCACCCTCCTCGTTGTGCACCTCGAAGGCCACACGGCAACGGGTGCCTGACACCAGGTGGCCACCCTCGGGATAGAAATTCACGAGCAGATTCTCTTTCTGTTCCTTCTCGATGCGGGTCTTCGGACGGCTGACGATATATTTCTGCCCATAATCGCCTGCGGAGTCGGGGCGTTCGTAGACGGGGACGACGCGGCTGTAGACCGCACCGAACTGCCGGAAGAAATCGCGAGCCATTTCGCGGTTATAGAAATATTCGCGGTCCTTACGGCCGTAGGGATGCTCCGTCACACAGAAGTTGAGCATCCACCGCGTGTAGGCACGCAGCTCGTAATAGCCGGAATAGAGGGAATCCTTCAGGGCGAAGTTACCATCGCCGTAGCCGTCGGGCGACACGATGATATTCTGTCGTTCCACCACCAGGCCGTCGGGTGACAGCAGCTCCACATAGAGGATATGGCTCATGTCGGTATAGCCGAGATTATCGGCCCGCACCACATAGGACTTATACCAGATGGTGTCGCCCTTGAAATAGCAGTTGTTATCGAGGTGCAGGTAGACTTTCTCCTGTACCGGCGCCTGCTCAAGCCGCTGGCGGATGCTGTCGAGACGGGACTGCGAAAAAACGCTCGCCGGACACATCAGCCCGACGAGCAGTATCAATACCGCCGCAATAGTTAATGGTCTTTGTTGATTCACGATGCAAAGAAACGACTTTTTTCGCAAATAACCAAAGGATTTTCCCTAAAATGGCGGGAGAACGTCGATTTTATTCGTTCACGAAGACGAGTCCACCGTTTTCAGGGATAGTGACGGCAACGGGCTTCTTTCCGATCTTCATCGGTTTGGCGCTGCCATTGAGGGCGGCATCGTCGGTATAGGCGGTGACGGTGGAGCCCTTGGCGAAGAACGGACTGAGGTCGATGGTGGTCTTCAGCGGCTCTTTCTGGGCACTGATACCGGCTACGAACCACTTCTGACCGGCGCGACGGGCGATGATGGCGTATTTGCCGGGATAGCCGTCGATGAAGCGCACCTCATCCCACAGCGTGGGCACATCCTTCATGAACTGCACGGCCCATGCGGGGGCGTCGGTGAGGTTGTTGGGTGCCATGGCGAAGTGCTGCACACTCGACTGGAAGAGCACGGCGGTGGCCAGGGCGAAGACATCGCTGGTGCGGCGGACGGTGCCGTGCTGGTTGTCGGCATTATAGTATTTGTTCAGCGTGGAACCACCGAAGTCCATCGAACCTACGACATTGCGGATGAAGGTGTGGGTGCAGGCATTCGTGGCCTCAGCATCGCAGGCTCCCTGTCCGAAGTGGAGGTTCTCGGAGGCGAGCACCGCCTCGGAAGCCACATAGTTGGGATACATGCGCTCCCACCCTCTCGGCAGCGTGCAACCGTGGAAGATGCACTGCAGGCCGAACTCGTTGGCATCGGTGAGGATATCCTCATAGAGCTGCATCATCGGCTGCTTGTCGCCACCGAAGAAGTCGACCTTGATACCGAGAATGCCGGCTTTCTGCATCCAGGCCATCTCACGGCGACGGGCAGGCGACTTGTCCATCTTATCCTTAGGCGACTGCGGGGCATCGTTCCAAGCGCCATTGGAGTTATACCACAGGAAGAGACCTACGCCCTTCGACTGGGCATAGCGTGAGAGTTCCTCCATCTTCTCATAACCGATCTGCTTGTCCCAGAGGGCATCGACCAGCACGGAACGCCAACCCATGGCGGCGGAGAAGTCGATGTAGCGCTTCTGCTCGTCGAAGTTACAGCTGGAGTCCATGCCGATGATCCACGACCAGGAGCCCTTGCCATAGGTATAATCCTTCGAGGCCTTGTATTTGGGCTGTACCAGGTCGTTGGCAACCGTCGACTCGACGATATTCTTCAGCGAGGTGCCCAGGGTGATGGTGCGCCAAGGGGTCTCGTAAGGCAGGCTGACAGCGGCAGAGATGCTTCCGTGACCATTGAGCTCGCCGGCCTGCGGGAAACCGATCTTGTAGTTCGCACCACCTGCATTCAGAAGGCGGCAACCCACATAGGTGCCATCGGTACCTGTTTCAGAGATGAGCAGCCAGCCCTTTTCGCCATTCTTGAACAGGCAGGGGAAGCTATAGCCCTCGCCATAGCCGTTCTTGCCCATCGCATCATCGAGCGAATAGCCTGTTTCGTAGCTGGGTGAGGTGCGTGCAAAGCCACCCATCGGCCTCGACTGCGGGCAGAGGAAGGTGGTGGTTCCCTCAGGGAGCACAAAGCCAGAAGCCTCATCGGTGATGACTGCCACTAAGGTCTCGCCGCCACGGACACGACGCGGATACAGCTTATAGCGGAAAGCCACATCGCGGTTGCTGACGCGGAAGATGACATCGAGGACCTGACGACCGTTCTGCTCGAACTGACAGACTGCCTCGGTGGCCTCGTAGGAGATCTCGCGCTGCTTGGTGGTCTTGAGCGTATAGGAATCACTGACCGTGCGCACCTGACAATCCTTCATCGTCAGGTTCTGGAACAGCTCACCGATGTTCGTATAGAGTCCAAGCGGTGAAGGGTTGAGAAAGGCGGTGCCTCCCAGGCTGACCTGATAGACGGGCTTTCCACCCTCATCATTGACTGTCACGACCAGGTTGCCGTCGGGACTTGCAAATTGCTTCTCGGTAGCCATCGCGCTGCCGCCAACTACCATTGATAATGCCATCAGAATGGCGATACGGAACTGTTTCATATCTTAAACCTTATTATATATATTATATTATCTGAATATCTTTTGGGTGGTGCCGTCAGCCCGACGGAGGATCAGCACGCCCCTGGCCTCGCTACCGACGCGGCGGCCATGCAGGTCGTAGACACCTTCAACCTGCGGATCGCGGTTCACATTGACAATGCCTGACGGCGTAAGGTTCCGGATGCGGCACTCTGCCAGCAGGAACTCCTGCATGCCACTGCCTACCTCCTTGAACTGAATGATGTAATTGCCCTTGGTCTTCACCTCGAACGGCAAGGTGATACGCTCAGCTGACGAGATATCGCCGGCAAAGTTGCCACCGATATTCGGCTTGGCTGTTATTGTTTCCGATGACTTGATAGCCGCACCGCTGGCATTGAGAATCTTTGCCTGATAGGTCGGTGTGCCCTTCCAGGCCGCCATCACAAATGTCAGTTCATAGTTGCCGGGCTCCAAAGCCAGGCGGTAATTATTCAGTCGACCGTACTCAGCACTGGTGGTGCGCCAGTAGAGCGCCTTGCCCTGATAGCCCGTCAGGCCGGCAAAGGTACGTGGACCGCTACCATTCTGAGTGGGATAGTTGCGGACATCAGAGCCGTCGGTGGTACGCCATCCCTCGGGGTGGGCACCATTCGCCACATTGGTATAATCCAGTTCATAGACAGCCTGCATATCATAGAACAAGGGCTGGATGGTCATATTCTCATCAGGCATGATGAATGTCACTTCGGTATCGCCTGCTGACACGGGAATCGTCTTTCCCTGGGTGAAGAAGATGGAATTGACAACGTTCAACGCCTTGATGCCATAACCTTCATCAGCAGAGATTGTGAGATGTACCGTCTCACCGGCAGCGGCAGAGTCGACATCGGCCACGACACGTCCGAAGTCAGCCTCACGCACCAGCACCTTGAATTTCTCAACCGGTGTTCCCACTGGCTCGTAGGTCACCTGGTCGATGGTCATCCTGATGGCACCTGAATTCTGCAGGATCAGTGTATTGGTGCCCGCTTTCAGCGTCGCCGTAACAACCGCCTCACGCCAATCGTTCTTGTCGACCTTCTCGAAGGTCATATCCTGGGCAGTACCGTTAATGGTGGCTTTCATCTTACCCGCCTTGCTACTGTTGCAATAACGCACAATGATGTTATAATCGCCCTCGGCACCCTCGGCCAATTTCAGATTGTGGCGAAGGGCGCTGCTGGTACTGGCCTGTGTCTCGATATAGCCGAGGCCGGCAAAGTCGGAATAATCCTTTGCCCACCAGCCAGAGTTGGTCAGTGAGCAGCTGGCATTCTTACGGTCCATATTCTCGGCCTCTATGGTGATCGGTCCTTTGAAGAGCGCCGGCTGTTTGGGCAGTTCCAAGGCTCCGGCAGGCAGCAGATCGGTCTGACGGTCCTTACCGGCTCCTGCACAGTCTATCCGTAGGTCGACCGGTCCCATGTGCTTGACAGTAACGGTATAGGTCTGCGCTGCCTCATCGTAATTCTCAGCAGTCAGGCTGGCCGAATAGCCAGAGGCACCCGTTGTATGCTTGGTCAGCGTGGCAGCGGGTTGGGCCGTCACACCAGTCAGGGTGATGATGTCATTCTGAGTCGCCGTGGAATCGCTGCGGTAGTTGTTCAGATAGAAGTCGATATGGTCGGCATATTCACGGATCACACCGCTGGAGAGCTTGCCATACTTCAGTTTCAGCGTGTCGCAGGTATTATACTGCAAGGGGATATCAGCCGAAGCCGTCTTCTTTGAATTAAAATAGGTGTACGGGGTATAGGTCACCAACTGGTTATGGTAGCGGTTGACATAGAGATCGCCCTTTGACACCTCAGGATAGAGCTCATTAAACTCCTTGACCTTCTTTGAAGAGGGCGTCGCAGAAGTCCCCCACCGCGAAGTGTATTTGGACTTTTCTACCTGAACGGGGATGGCCTTTGCAACATCATCGTAGAGTCCTGTCACCATCGGAATAGCCCCATAGCGGCCTGTCGACTTGAAATAGCAGAGATTATTCCCCAACTGTCCGTTACCGGGATTGCCGGGATCGGTCTGCTTATACAAGCCATCGTAGAGATTATCCCACACACGGAAGTCGTCGCTAGTATCGTGGATGATGACCACCTTCGTCTTCTCCACCACCTCCTCGCGCGTAGGGATATACATGGTACCATCGATGATCTTACGCCACATATCGAGCCAGATGCCTTTGAAATTGGGGAAGGTAGTCCAGTTGCGACGGGTATAGCCATCAACCTGCGTATCACCCTGGTTCTGGAAACATTCGCCCGACCAGATAAGTTCCGGTCCGTCCCAGACGGCACCGCCATTGACACAGGTCTGCTCCATCACCGTACCGATACCGGCAGAGCCCGGATACTTCTTGCCATGATTATCGCCAAGAAGCTTTGACAGCATGTCGTTCCAGCCACAATTGTCGTATCTTACACCGTAGTTCTTCGTCAGGCCTGAGATAAACGGTCCCCAGCAAACACTCTCATTATTATAAAAGCTGCTGCAGTGGGTATACTTATAGAGGAAGAGGATGGCCTCAGGATATTTCCTACAGGCCTCCAGGAATCGCGGTTCTGTCTTCAGTTCAGCAATGGGGTCTGTATTGAAATGATAGATGCCACCACACCAACTGACGGTGAGGAAACCGCCATACTTATGCGACATCTCCACCAGGTTGGCAAAGAGGGCCCAGCGCGAGGAGGTTGTCATCGAGCCCTTGTCGCCGGCGTCGCCGAAGCCCCAGAACTGCTCCGCATAGTTCCATCCGAGGAAATTAGGATAGGTCTTGAAGAAATACTCAAAGGTCTCCAGGTCGTTGTCCTGAATATGGGTATGACCGCCGGATGCCGGCTGACAGGAGAACCACATGCCGTTCTGCTGACAGACGGATGCCCACGACTTATACGTTCGCACGGCATTACGGGGCATGCGGTACATATTGGTTTCGGTATCATACTGGCACGACAGCGAGAGGTTCATACAGACATAAGGCTTGATATCGTCGGGAACTAGGTCGATGATCTTCTGCGGATCAGCCGAATTCCACACATCGATATGGATGAGCCACAACGGATGCTGACTGTCAATAGGGCGACGCTGCTGGGCCATGACGCTATTGGAAGCCAACAGGAACATCAGCAGCGCGAGTGTAAAAAGGAATTTCTTTTTCATCGTTTCATTTCGTTTTATTTCCATTTGGCTGCAAAATTACAATAATAATACCACATTACCTTTGTTTTTTGTTTCAGAGGTTTTAAAAACGGTATCAATATAAACAAATGACTAAGTTGTATGGCATAAAAAACCCGGGCTTTCACAAGTCCGGGCTTTTACCAAAACAATGTAAAGTTCTAAATGGTCCATGGAAATTAGACTATACAAGGTTTTCCAAACTAACTACTAACTATATAACTAACCTAAAAAACTGTCTTCATCAATAAATCCGGTGCAAAATTACGCATTTTATTCTTAACAGACTCTATTTTATGCATCATAAACTTAACAAAATGTATCATTTATTTGGAAGTTTCGAAAAAATAACCTATCTTTGCACAGAATTTGATACAAATTGTGATATTTCGAAACAATGTTACGCAAGTACGCTACTATATTACTGACCCTATATGTGCTAACTGTGTTTGCACAAACAGGAAAGCTATTTGATGCAGACAAGCAATTATCAAGCAGTTTTACCAGTCAGGTTTATTTGGATCACGACGGCTTTATATGGGTCGCCACCCGTAATGGCTTGAACAAATATGATGGTTACAAGTTCCATATCCTGAAAAAAGAACAGGAAATGAAGAACGGCATGGCCAGCAACTATGTGAACTGCATGACACAAGATCAGAACGGCCTGTTCTATATAGGCATGTATGGTGCATTCCAGACCTATGACGGTAACCAGTTCCATGATATCGAAGTAAAAGACCTCGACGGAAACATTGTACCATGTTACATGACCTGTTTCCTTCTTCGTAAAAACGGTGAGGTTCTGGCCGGTACTTCCGGACATGGTCTGCTGAAGGTAACAGACCGGAGTCACGCCCAGCAAGTGGGAGGTCCCTTAAGCAATATCCATACCATTAACGCCATCGAAGAAGACCAGCAAGGACATATCTGGCTGGTGACCGGTGACCAGGGGCTGTTAGAATACGACGGGAAAAACATCAAACGTTATTTCAACTCAGACGCCGAACGCAGTTCGATGCGCAGACTCTGCCGAGACAAAGACGGCAATCTTTACCTGGGAACATCGAACCAAGGCATATTCGTCCGTCCGGCAAAGGGTGGCGATTTCAGGCATATCGACGTAACGGGACACAAGCATATCTCAGCCGTCTATTGTCGCAAAGACGGCAGGATGATGTTCGGCTACGACGGTATGGGTCTGGCCATCTACGATCCCCAGAGCGGCAGGTTGGAAGACAATCCCTACTTCTGTAGCGACGTTGACCTGACAATGAGCAAGGTCTACTCCATCGTAGAAGATGCGGGTGGCAACGTCTGGCTGGGACTTCTGCAGAAAGGTATCTTCATGCAGCCCAGGCAGATTTCAGAGTTCAGTTACATGGGCTATAAGCTCGACAAGCAGAATCACATCGGTCAGGCTTGTGTCATCAGCACGCTCATCGACAGCAAGGGCCGCTATTGGGTGGGCACCGACAAAGACGGATTATATTGTCTGGATTCCGACCAGCGCCTGCTCAGACATTTCAAGGAGAATTTCCCCGGTTCCGTCATGAGTCTCGGTGAGGATCTGAGCGGACGGATTTGGGTAGGCAGTTACGGTGAGGGCTTCGGCTATATCGATGCCGACGGCAGGAGTTATCACAAATATCCCCAGCATCCGACCATCAGCGTCTTTGGCTTTGCCGTTTCCAAGACGGGAGAGCTATGGGTGGCTACCATGGGTCAGGGTCTGCTGCGCATTAACCTTCATACAAACCAAGAGAAAGCCTACGTCACAGATGTAAAGGCAGAAAACGACCGAAGTCTCAACAGAATCGTCAACGATTATATCTCCACCATATCGCTATCACCCGACGGGAAGCGTATCTATGTCGCCACGACAATGGGTGTATGCTGTTTGGATATCGAGAAAGAAAACTGGACGGATGTATTTGGCATGAACTGTCTGAATTACGGCACGCCCACACGTGTTGCCAAGGAATATGACGGTCTGTTATGGATTGGTACCAACGACGGTCTTTACCGTTATCATTTGAAGACCAAAGATCTACAGCACTATACAACAGAAAAAGGATTGGCAGACAATGGTATCGCTTCCATCGAACAGGACGGGCAAGGCGTGCTCTGGATCGCCACAGACCACGGTTTGTGCAGTCTGAATCCGAAGACAGAACAGGCAAGGAGCTATTTCGTTGACAACGGTCTGCAGTCGAATGAGTTTTCCGACGGTGCCTCCAGTGCCTTCAACGGCCCAAAACACAGTCTGATGCTCTTTGGAGGTGTCGGTGGTATCACCTGGTTCCACCCCGAACTCATCCAGCAGTCAAAATGGGATGCCAAGGTCAGTCTGGTGTCGTTTGTCGTCAATGGTGTATCCATCAATAGTTCATCCGAATCTGACGGCTATCAGATCTGCGACACAACCGTTATTGCAGCGAACCGTTTCCAGTTAGCCTCCCACGACAACACCTTCACCATCCAGTTCTCGACGCTGACTTATGACAATCCGGAACACATATCTTATTTATATAGTATCAATGGTGAGGCCTACAACCGCCTGCTGCCAGGTGTGAACGAGATCACCTTCACCCATCTGCCTCCCGGCACCTATCGCTTCAGGGTCAAGGCCCAGCGCAATGACCTGACAACACCCGATAAGGAGTTTACTGTCATTGTACACAGTCCCTGGTACCGTTCGGCTTGGGCCTACTGTCTGTATCTGTTTATCCTGGGAGCCCTTCTATGGCAATACGTCATTGGCCGTCGGAGGAAGGAGAAAGACAGGCTGCGCATTCAGGAGCATATCCACGCCGAGGAAATGGGAGAGGCCAAGTTGCGCTTCTTCATGAACATCAGTCATGAGATACGGACACCTATGACCCTTATCATCACGCCGTTGCTTTCGCTGATGAAGCAAGACAATGACCCCCAGCGCCATAATGTCTACCTCACCATCAAGCGTAATGCAGAACGTATTCTCAATCTCATCAACCAGATGATGGACCTCAGAAAGATTGATAAGGGTATGATGCAGATGCGGATGCAGGAAACCAACCTGATTGCGTTTACAGAAGACATCCATAACATGTTCAAGCATCAGGCACAGTCGAAACAGATCACACTCAGCTTTAAACACGATACCGACCGCCTGCCTGTATGGATCGACAGGAAGAACTTCGATAAAGTGATATTCAACATCCTCTCGAACGCCTTCAAGTTCACGCCTGCCGGTGGAAAGATCGATATCAAGATTACCCATGACGAACAAAATGCCGTCATTGCCATCAGCGATAACGGCGAGAAGATCCCTGAGGACAAGTTGGACCGCATCTTCGAAAGATTCTATCAGACGCCTTCCAGCACCAACGACCGGAATTTCGGTACGGGCATCGGCCTCGACCTGACCCGTTCGTTGGTGGAGCTCCACTATGGTGTCATCAAAGCCCGCAACCTGGAACAAGGCTGTGAGTTTACCGTGACCATTCCTCTGGGGAATGCCCACCTGAAACCGGAGGAGATGATTGAGGAGAAAGACAACACCCTCGCCGACCTGACAGAGATGATGGAGGTTGAGGACCTGCCTCCCGTGGAACTGCAACCCGACAAGAATCTCCAGAGCCGTGCCTCCATCATTATCGCAGAAGATGATGACGAAATACGAGAATACCTGACCCAAGAGCTCTCGGAGGACTATGACATTCATAGCTGCACGAACGGAAGGGAAGCCCTTGCGGAGGTGTATCGCACACATCCGGATATTGTCATCAGCGACGTGATGATGCCCGAAATGGACGGTAATACGCTTTGCACCCAACTGAAGCTGAACCCACAGACCAACCACCTGCCCGTGATTCTGCTGACTGCCAAGAACCGCGATGAGGACAAGCTGGAAGGTCTGGAGACTGGCGCAGATGCCTATATCGTCAAGCCATTCAATATGGATATCCTGCGCCGGACGATTGCCAACCAGATCAATGCCCGTGCCCTCTTGCGCCAGAAATTCGGGCGCACGGAGCATCTGGAAGAACAGATGGAGGAGGTGAAGGTCAAATCGCCCGACGAGAAACTGCTGGAGCGTATCATGAATACCATCAATAAGCAATTGAACAACTCTGACCTTAGTGTTGACATGATAGCCGACGAGGTTGGTATCAGTCGTGTTCACCTGCACCGCAAGATGAAAGAGCTGACAGGCCAGACCCCGCATGACTTTATCCGCACGCTGCGATTAAAACAGGCCGCCAACTTGTTGACGACCCAGAATATGAATATCACAGAAGTGGTCTATGCCTGCGGATTCTCCAACCCGACGTCCTTCTCCACCCTTTTCAAGAGTGTTTACGGCATGTCACCGCGCGAATACATGAAGGAGCATCATAAATAGACCTTTCAGAATGTAACATTGATACTCTCGTCCCACTCTGTTTCAACAGAAATGGTAATAAAGACCGACGAAGAGGAACTGTTGCCGTCAAAAAGGTTTCCACGGCAAATCGTGATACAATTCCGTTTCACAGGAACCTGACTGATCTCTTTTTCCGTCAGACTGTGAATCCTGCCGTCGCCTTCAATGTAATAGGTACTCATTTTGATATCAAGCAAATCGTTGTCTGAGCTTGGAATCATATAATATTCATACCTGTCGTCGTCAGCATCCACATCGAGTGTGACTGTCTGCGACGTGTTCGTACTGCCATAACCTGTCAGCCCACTGAAAGAGCCCTTACTGCCCTTATAGGAGAATATCACCTGATTCATATTGGCAGGTTTGTCATCCGTTGGGATGAACCGTATCAACGACACGATACGTTTCAGCCTCAGATTCAGATCAATCTCATCCGCTCCGACTTCAAAGGCTTCACAGCACCAGAATGTATCACCGAGATTGCTTCCGGAAATACTCACCTTCTCATTGGCGCTGAAACTTGGATTCGAGGAGGCACTGTGTCCAACGACCACTAAAATGTATCGTCCCTCTGACAATGAGAATGAGGCGGTGCCGAAATTCGAGTCTTCCAGTTTCTGATTGACATAACTCACTCGGATGCCATCCTCTCCATAGATATGGAAACAAAGCCGGGAGCAGGCATTCGCCACATCGGCACGGGTATTGGCATCGAAGGGTGTCTGTTCGAACTGCGTCACCCTAAACACGACGTTTCCCGTCTCACCATTCTCAGACTTGGCACTCTCAGAGAGTGTCATTTTCTCACACGACGACACAACAGCCGTCAATAACATCAACGCAAAAACGTTGTAAAGGAATCTGTTCCTCATAATTATTATTTTTAATGTTAACACCCTCCCCCCGTGGGAAGGCTTTTGTGGAGCTGGAGGGAGTCGAACCCTCGTCCAAACAGGGAAACCATACGCTT
>CAMJBL010000061.1 GCA_946403845.1 uncultured Prevotella sp.
TTGGCTGCCTCAACGCAACCCATATTCTCCTTGCCGCCACCGCTCATGAAGAGCAGCTTGACATTCTTTGCGAAACCTTCTGAATTTTTCACCTGGTCGACATTCCAAGCACCGCTGCTGAATGAACCTACATAGGCGAACTTATCAGGATTAGCCAGTGTGATCTCACGAGCCTGCATACCGCCCATCGAGAGACCGGCATAAGCACGATGCTGAGCGTCGGCAATCACACGGTAATTCTTTTCGACCATCGGGATGATATCGTTGAAGAGCACATTCTTGAAACCCTCTGAGAAACCACCGAAGCCACCGAAACCGCCACGACGCTGGCCACCCTGACCAGGAGCACCCTGCGGACGCTGACCGCCCTGTGGACGCTGACCACCCTGAGGCATGCCCTGAGGACGGGGACCCTGACCTGCACCGGGAGCACCCTGTGGACGCTGACCGCCACCGAAGCCGCCAAAGCCACCCTGCTCGCCAGGACGGCTTGTGTTCAGACCATTATCCATGACGATGATGCATGGAACAGCCTTGCCCTGGGCAATCAGGTTGTCAAGAATCTGAGCGGTATGACCCTGCTCGGCCCATCCGTACTCGTTCTCACCCATACCGTGCTGCAGATAGAGCACAGGGAATTTCTTGGTGGGATTGGTGAAATACTCGGCGGGGAGATAGACGTGGCAGCGACGCATCTTCTCAGTATAGGTTGACCAGTAGAAGACCTCGCTTACGGAACCCTGCGGTACATTCTTTACCTGCCAGAAATCCTGGTCGGCAGAAGGAATCTCAATACCGCTACCCCAACGGCTGGCACCGTAGTAGTAGAGGCTGCCTGGATCGGGTACGCTGGCACCGTCGATGTTGAGCTGATAATAGTGGAAACCCTCGTCCTGAGGCTCAGAAGTACCTGTCCATACACCGTTTTCGTCCTTGGTCATGGAATAGATCTTACCAGCGATGTCGAGGCCTACAGCTTTGGCATCAGGGGCAGAGATCTGGGCACGCACCATGCGCTGAGAGTTTACCATCGGGTACTGCTTGTTGTCCTGATTAGAGGAAGCAGGCTTGAAGTCCTCTTTCACGTTTTCTGTTACTGAAGGAACGGTGGGGTTCTGTCTGGGCGCGCCAAACTGTGCATACGCCGTCAGGCTTGCAAGAGCCATCAAAGAAAGAATAATCTTTTTCATAAAGTGATGTTTAAGTTGTTAATATAATAAGTTGATTCTTTAATTTATAAAAATTTGACGCAGCTTTTACTAAAAAGTAAAAACTGCGTCATGAGACTTAAGATATATTAACAATATCTTACTTGCCGAGTGCGTTGAGCTTGTTCTTGATCTTGTCAACGTAGGCATCGATGGTGGCCACAGCGACAATATTCACAACGTCGCGTACGGAGGCTCCGAAGTCGATGAAGTGGATGGCCTTGTTCACGCCCATCTGTATCGGACCAATGATTTCGGCATCGCTACCCAGCATCTGCAGCATCTTGTAAGAGGAGCGGGCAGAGGTGAGGTTGGGGAAGATGAGGGTGTTGACCTTCTTGCCTTTCAGGCGGGTGAACGGATACTGCTCGTCGCGCAGTTCGTTGTCGAGGGCGCAATCCAACTGCATCTCTCCGTCGATGGGCAGGTCGGGATACATTTCCTGCATCTGCTCCACAGCACGCTTCACCTTCTTGGCACCAGCGCTGGTGGATGAACCGAAGTTGGAGTGGCTCATCATGCCGATGACAGGCTTCTCGTTGAAGAAGCGAACGGCGGTGGCAGCGAGCTTGGCGATATCGACGAGGGTGTCGGTATCGGGGTTCTCGTTCACCAGTGTGTCGGCGATGTAATAGGTGCCCTTGGGCGAGTTGATGATATGCATGGCTCCGAAGTGCTGATATTCTGGACGGATACCAATCACCTCGTTGACAACCTTGATGGTATTCGAGTATTTCGTATAGAGACCAGTTATGAAGGCATCGGCCTCGCCGGTTTCCACCATCATCATACCGAAGTAGTTACGCTCGAACATCTTATCGTTAGCCTCTTGGAAGGTATAGCCGTCGCGCTGACGTTTCTCGGTAAGGATGCGGGCATAGCGCTCACGTCGCTCCTGCTCAGAGGGATGACGCAGGTTGACGATCTCAATACCCTCAAGGCTCAGATCAAGTTTCTTTGCGAGTTTGGTAATGACCTCGTCGTTACCCAAGAGCACAGGATAGCAGATGCCCTCAGCCTTGGCCTGGACGGCGGCCTTGAGCATGGTGGGGTGGACGGCCTCGGCAAATACCACACGCTGCGGATGGGCAGCAGCAGTGGCGTAGAGTTTCTGGGTGAGTTTGGTCTCCTGACCTAAGAGCACACTCAGCGAGTCTTTGTATTCATCCCAATTGTCGATCTGCTTGCGGGCTACGCCACTCTCGATGGCGGCCTTAGCTACGGCTGCAGAGACCTCGGTGATGAGGCGTGGGTCGACTGGTTTCGGAATAAAGTAGTCGCGACCGAAGGTGAGGTTGTTCACATGATAGACATCGTTGACCACATCGGGAACCGGCTGCTTGGCGAGGTCTGCGATGGCATGTACGGCAGCCAGCTTCATCTCCTCGTTGATGGCGGTGGCATGCACGTCGAGGGCACCACGGAAGATATAGGGGAAACCGATGACATTGTTGATCTGATTGGGATAGTCAGTACGGCCTGTCGACATCAGAACGTCGGGACGGGCATCTATCGCATCCTCATACGAGATCTCGGGCACGGGGTTTGCCAGCGCGAAGATGACGGGATCCTTGGCCATTGTGCGGACCATCTCCTTCGAGAGCACATTACCCTTGGAGAGGCCTACGAACACGTCGGCATCCTTCACGGCTTCGGCCAGGGTGTGGATATCGGTGCGTGAGGTGGCGAAGAATCTCTTCTGCTCGTTGAGGTCCTGACGCTCGGTAGAGATGACACCCTTGGAGTCGAGCATCACGATATTGTCCTTCTGGGCACCGATGGCCATATAGAGTTTGGTACAAGAGATGGCAGCAGCGCCAGCACCGTTGACCACGATCTTCACCTTCGAGATGTCCTTGCCGATAACCTCCATCGCATTCTTCAATCCAGCGGCAGAGATGATGGCTGTACCATGCTGGTCGTCGTGCATCACGGGAATGTCAAGGGTCTTTTTCAGACGCTCCTCGATATAGAAACACTCCGGGGCCTTGATGTCCTCGAGATTGATGCCGCCAAAGGTGGGGGCGATGCGCTCAACGGCTTCGCAGAACTTCTCGGGGTCCTTCTCGGCCACCTCAATGTCGAACACGTCGATACCACCATAGATTTTGAAGAGCAGACCTTTACCTTCCATCACGGGTTTGCCGCTCATGGCACCGATGTCGCCCAGTCCTAAGACGGCTGTGCCATTGGAGATGACGGCAACGAGGTTGCCTTTGTCGGTATACTTATAAGCGTTGTTGGGATCCTCCTGAATTTCGAGGCATGGAAACGCCACACCCGGGGAGTATGCTAAACTTAAGTCTGTTTGTGTTCTGTACGCCTTCGTCGGCTTTACTTCAATCTTACCTGGTCTTCCACTCTGATGATATTCGAGGGCTGCCTCTTTTGAAATCTTTACCATTTTATGATGCTATTAATAGTGTATTATTATCCTTCGAAAATGAGTATATTTGCAAATCGCCCGCAAAATTACAAAATATTTTTTTCTTTTCGCACATCCTTTGGTACTTTTCATTCTTTTTTTTGTAACTTTGTAGCCAAAATTGCAAGAATATGCAAGAAAAGAAGACAATCACGGCTTATAAGAAAGGTTTGCGCGAGGTGATTCTCAAAACGGCGATGAAGGCTTTCGCTGAGAAGGGCATCCGTGCGGTGAAGATGGATGATATTGCTGAGAGCCTTACCATCTCAAAGCGTACCATGTATGAACTCTATACCACGAAAGAGGAATTGCTTTATGAGTGTGTCAAGACCTTCCATGAGCGACAGAAGGCAAGAATTGCAGAGCTGAAGAAAGACAAAGACCTGATGGATACTCTGGTGAAGTACTATCGTATTAGGGTGGAGGAGTCTAATAAGACCAATCCGCTTTTCTATAACGATCTTGTCAAGTATCCGCGCGTGCTTCGCTACCTGAATCGTGAGCGGAAGGATACGCGTGAGAATATGATGAAATTCTTCAAGCGTGGCGTCAGCGAGGGCTATTTTCGTGATGATATCAATTACGAATTGGCAGCCCGACTGTTTGAAGCCTTAGGTCGCTATGTGATGGAGCAGCGCCTCTATAGTCAGTATAGCATCGAGGAACTCTTCAGGGGGATATCTTTCGTCTCGCTGCGGGGCCTCTGTACAGAGAAAGGCCAGAAGAAGTTGGAACAGCTGATGGATTAAGGTCTGAAGAATTGGGAACACAAAAAAATAGCCGCTGGAATAATTCAGCGGCTATCTTATTTATGGTGGTTACCAGCTTACATGAAAGCGACTGTAAGGCCTGCCATCACGATGCTGACCATCGACATCAGTTTAATGAGGATGTTCAGTGAGGGACCAGAGGTGTCCTTGAAGGGGTCGCCCACCGTGTCGCCTACGATACAGGCTTTATGGGCAAATGAGCCCTTGCCTCCGAAGGCACCTTCCTCGATGTTCTTCTTGGCATTATCCCAAGCACCGCCAGCATTGGCCATAAACACAGCCAGCGTGAAGCCGCCTGCCAGACCGCCTACCAGCAGTCCGAGAACACCAGCTACACCCAGCACACAACCCACGACGATGGGGATGATAATGGCAAGTACCGATGGGATGATCATCTCGTGCTGAGCAGCACGGGTAGAAATCTCTACGCAACGGCCATAATCAGGTGTTCCTGTTCCTTCAAGAATGCCTGCGATCTCCTTAAACTGACGGCGTACCTCCTGCACCATCTTCTCAGCAGCACGTCCTACAGCTTCCATGGTCATACCACAGAACAGGAAGGCTGCCATCGCACCGATAAAGGCACCTACAAGCACTTTCGGGTTCATCAGGTTCACCTGGAAGTAGTTCATGAAGTCGGGGATATTGGCATCGGCAGCAGAAATGAGTTCGCCTTTAACATTCTCCATCATCACGTCAGCGCGGGCCATCGCAATCTTAATCTCCTCGATATAGGAAGCCAAGAGAGCAAGAGCAGTGAGCGCTGCAGAACCGATAGCGAAACCCTTACCTGTGGCAGCGGTAGTGTTGCCAAGGGCGTCGAGGGCATCTGTACGGTGGCGCACTTCCTCACCTAACTGCGACATTTCTGCATTACCACCGGCATTGTCGGCAATAGGTCCATAAGCGTCGGTAGCCAGTGTGATGCCCAGTGTAGAGAGCATACCAACGGCAGCAATACCGATACCATAGAGACCATGTGACAAGCTCTCGGAAGTCATAGAAAGATTAAAGCCGTTGGCACACAGGTAACTGAGCATGATGGCCACACCGATGGTAATCACGGGAACGCAGGTAGAAATCATACCTGTACCGATACCTTTGATGATAACGGTGGCAGCACCTGTCTGTCCAGCCTCAGAAATCTTCTGTGTCGGCTTATATGAATGAGAGGTGTAGTATTCTGTAGCCTGTCCGATAATGACACCAGCAGCCAGACCGGAGATAACAGAGAAAGAAAGACCAAGCCAGTTCTCGATACCTAAGAAATAGAGAATACCGAAGGTAGCGATGGCGATCAGTACGGCTGAAACGTTGGTTCCGAGTGAGAGCGAACGAAGCAGGTCCTTCATTGTAGCACCTTCCTTTGTACGGACGAGGAAGATACCTAACAGTGAGAGGAACACACCTACGGCTGCAATCAGCATCGGGGCGATGACGGCTTTCAGCTGGATATCAAGGCCAGCTACTCCGAAGGCGGCAGCACCTAAGGCTGCAGTAGAAAGCACACTACCACAGTAACTCTCATAGAGGTCGGCACCCATTCCGGCCACGTCGCCTACGTTGTCACCCACATTATCGGCAATGGTAGCAGGATTACGGGGATCATCCTCAGGAATGTCTGCCTCGACCTTACCCACGATATCAGCACCCACATCGGCAGCCTTGGTGTAGATACCGCCACCGACACGGGCAAAGAGCGCCTGTGTAGAGGCACCCATACCGAAGGTCAGCATAGTAGTGGTAATGGAAATCAGACCGTCTGCATCGAAGTAGTTCAGTATCACAAACCAGATGGCGATGTCAAGCAGACCGAGACCTACTACGGTAAGTCCCATCACAGCACCTGAGCGGAATGCGATTTTCAGACCGGCATCTAAACTTTCGCGGGCAGCGTTTGCCGTACGGGCAGAGGCATAAGTAGCGGTCTTCATACCGAAGAAGCCTGCCAAACCAGAGAAGAATCCACCTGTCAGGAATGCAAATGGAACCCATGGGTTTTGTACGTTGAGGCCATACGCCATGAATGCGAAGAGTGCACAAAGTACAACGAATACGATACCTACCACCTTGTACTGTTGCTTGAGGTAGGCCATTGCGCCGTTACGAACATAGAGAGCAATCTCTTTCATGCGGGGCGTACCTTCATCGGCCGCCATCATCTGGCGGAAGAAGATGTACGCCATGCTCAGAGCCACAATCGATGCGACGGGCACGAGCCAGAATACGGAGGGAATGATCATAGTTTGTGTTGTAATTAATGGTTTATTAATTGATATTATTCGTCTACGTAATCAGACAACTGTGCGGCCTCATCGTCGGGATCCTCACCGCCCAGGTCCATCATTGTCGAGTAGTTGTCTTCGGTGATCTGATCGTCGTCAGGATCCTCCACGGCATCATCCTCTTCGTCGTGGTTCTTATAGTCGTCTTTTACCTCGAAGTCCTCATCATCGTCAATTTCTTCATCTTCATCATCGGAGCCAAACTTCATCTTGGGTTTCTCTTGTTCGGGCTTGAGTTTGGCGAAGATGGCCTCTACCCAGTTGCCCTTCGGAATCTCAAGCACTTCGAAGCCGTCGTCTACCTTCTTTTCATACATGCCGCCCTTCTTATGCAGACGGTCCTTGGGCAGAGTCGTAGTCGAAATGTCGAAACCGCTCAGAATGATGTCCTGTACTGACTGGGCGAGCGAGTCCCATCCGCCTCCGAAATTGCGCTCAATCACTTCCAACAGTTTGTTGGCAGAGATGTGACGGATATTCTCATAGGTCAGATCAGTCACGCGTAAGATGGGCTTTTTCTTGATACCCCATGAAAGTTTTTTATTCTCGTCGAGTTTTAGCGAGAAGACTTTATAGCCTTTCTTTTCATAGCTTTTTTTCACGTTGGCGCCCTCTTCCTTAATCTCAATGATTTCGAAGGCACTTCGTATCAGGTCTATGTAGTGGCGCAGGTTTTCACGGATATCCGCATCCTTGACACCAGAGTCAAGCATACGGAACACATCGTTTTCCTGTACATCCCATACAGAACTCTTGGTTAACGTCTTTAAAGACACCACATTCGTGTCCTCAGTTTGTTGTTTTGTTCTTGCCATTTCTTTTGTTTTTTTGCTAATTTTCTGCAAATGTATTAACTTTATTTATTATTCACAAGTTTTTTGGCTATTTTTTTTGTTCTTTTGGCATTTTAGTGTAACTTTGCACATAAATATGTTACAACCATTAGCTGAAAGACTTCGCCCCCGCACACTTGACGACTATATAGGCCAGCAACACTTAGTGGGCGAGGGAGCCGTCCTGCGGAAGATGATCGAAGCAGGGCGTATCTCGTCGTTTATCCTATGGGGGCCACCGGGGGTCGGTAAGACCACATTGGCCCAGATTATTGCCAATCGTTTGGAAACGCCTTTCTTTACACTTTCGGCTGTAACAAGCGGTGTGAAGGATGTTCGCGATGTGATAGAGAAAGCGCAGAAAGGCCGCTTCTTCAACGAGGCGTCACCCATTCTTTTTATCGACGAAATCCACCGCTTTTCAAAGTCGCAGCAGGATTCTCTTTTAGGAGCCGTCGAACGAGGTGTGGTTACGCTTATTGGTGCCACTACCGAGAACCCTTCTTTTGAGGTGATCCGTCCGCTGCTTTCACGATGCCAGCTCTATGTGCTCAAATCGTTGGAGAAGGATGATCTGCTGCAACTGCTTGATCGTGCCATTCATACCGATGTGGTGCTGAAGGAGAAGCATATCGAACTCAAAGAGACGGGGGCGATATTAAGGTTCAGCGGTGGTGATGCCCGCAAGTTGCTGAATATTCTCGAGTTGGTGGTGGAGTCGGAGTCATCGGATAAGGCCATCGTCATCACCGACGAGCTGGTGAATCTCCGTCTGCAACAGAATCCTCTGGCCTACGATAAAGATGGAGAGATGCACTATGATATTATCTCTGCCTTTATCAAGTCGATTCGTGGCAGTGATCCCGATGCCGCCCTTTATTGGTTGGCACGAATGATCGAAGGTGGGGAAGACCCTGTGTTTATTGCCCGCCGATTGGTTATTTCTGCTGCTGAGGATATTGGATTGGCCAATCCTAATGCGCTGCTGTTAGCCAATGCCGCCTTTGATGCTGTTAATAAGATTGGCTGGCCTGAAGGGCGCATTCCCTTGGCAGAAGCTACGGTTTATCTGGCCACCTCACCGAAGAGCAATAGTGCCTATTTGGGCATAGATGGCGCGCTTGATTTAGTGCGTCGTACCGGTAATCAGCCAGTTCCGCTACCCATTCGTAATGCGCCTACGCAGTTGATGAAGGAACTGGGCTATCATGATGGTTATAAATATCCTCACGACTTTCCTGGCCACTTTACACCTCAGCAATATCTGCCTGATGAACTTGTCAACGAACGTATTTGGCACGGCCAGCACTCACCCGCTGAAGAGAAACTCGTTGAGCGGATGAAAAACTACTGGGGCGACCGGTTTGAAAAGTAATCATAAAGTTTAAAGCTCAAAGTTCAAAGTTCAAAGTCATGGACGAAGTTATCTATGTCATAGAGTTGTTGGGCACCTTTGCCTTTGCAATCTCAGGCATCCGCCACGCAGCAGCCAAGCATTTCGATTGGTTTGGCGGTTATGTTTGTGGCATTGCGGTGGCTATTGGTGGTGGTACTATCCGAGACGTGATGCTCTCCACCACACCTTTCTGGATGACCAATCCCATCTATCTGATATGTACGGCTGTGGCGCTGATGACGGTGGTGTTGTTTGGCAAGTGGATGGAACCGTTGAAGAATGCATGGTTCGTGTTCGATACCTTAGGCCTTGCTTTGTTCACGATTGCTGGTATTCAGAAGAGTCTGCTGTTCGACCAACCGTTCTGGGTGGCTATCATCATGGGCTGCATCACGGGTTCTGCTGGTGGCGTCATCCGTGATGTGTTACTTAACAATGAACCTGTCATTTTCCATAAAGAGATCTACGCCATAGCCTGTGTATTAGGCGGCGTGGTCTATTGGGGACTTGCAGAACTTGGTTTGTCTGTGGAGTGGTGTGCCGTCACAAGTTTTGTCGTCACATGTGTCATCCGTTTCCTTGCTGTCCGCTATCACATTTCCCTGCCCGTCCTTACAGAGAAGAAATAGCCTTAACGCCGTTTCTCGGTGATGATGCCGTGACGGTAGGCATAGAGCAATTCCTTAAGGTCGCTCACTTGTTCACGAAGTTCTTCACCTTTGTCGGTATCAGCTACCAGCATGCGATGTGCCGACATTTCTACAATCTGAGTTGTCGACTTGATATCCGTCTCGCGGACGATGGCGTCGCGTGCAGAAGTGAATGGCTCATGCTGTACGAGCTGGAAGCCTCGTGAGTGATAGACGAGGGTGTATCCGGCAATGCCCGTCTCTTTGTGATAGGCTTCAGAGAAACCACCGTCAATCACCATTAACCGTCCGCCTGCCTTGATTGGGTTCTCGCCCTTTGAAGCATGCACAGGCACATGGCCGTTGATAATATGGCGGTTTTCACCTTTCACCTCAAAGGCGTCGAGGATACGGTCGCACACGGCCTCGTCGAGTCGCAATTTGAAATAATTGCCTTTCTCTTCCTTATACGTCTCTGCATCCTTGAGGAAATAGCGCTCAAAGGTAGCCATCTTCGATTTGTCGAAGAGTGGGGAGTCCTTGCCGCACCAGAGGTAAAGGAAATAGTCGCGAGCGTATTCTCGGGGATATTCCTCGGGTGTTGCTGCGAGTTCACCGCTGGCACTGTTGGTCTGGAAGGCGGCACGGATCAGCATACCGATATTGTGCATCAGATCTTTGCCCGCGTATTTCTTGCCGGGATAGATCTCCACCTCTTTCAGCGAACCGTCATCATTGAGAGGAATCGATGCGTGGAAGAGCAGGTTAGAGTTATGGATGGCATACATACAACCATGCGAGAGGATGGTGCGGATATGTTTGTGGAGTTTCTCGGAGATGCGGAAAGAGTGGTGGAGCTTCTGCATGAGCAATGTCTCTTCCTCAGTGAGTCTGTTAGGCTCAGCGGGGTCGATGGTGGGGAAGTGGCAGGAGCCCATCTCATAGGTCTTGCCATCAATTTCACAGCATCGCTTCTCATAATCCACATGGTCGAACAGACAGCGGTCTTCCATCTGCCATTCGGGATGACGTTTGAAAATCTGAGCCTCCTCCTTGAACTGTATCACAGCAATGGCCTTGTGCATCTTGGCGGTGAGCTGACGTGTCTTCTCGTCCATCTCGTTACCGGGCAGCAATCGGGGGATGAATTCCTCGCAGGGGTCGTCGCCATACACCTCAAGGGCAAACGTGGCTAAGGGAACGAGATTGATGCCGTATTCCTCGATGGTGCTCAGGTTGGCATAGCGAAGGCTCAGGCGCAGCACGTTACAGATGCAGGCATCGTTACCGGCTGAGGCGCCCATCCACAGGATGTCGTGATTGCCCCATTGGATATCCCACGAGTGGTATTGTCTGAGGGTGTCCATAATTTTGTGGGCACCAGGACCTCGGTCGTAGATGTCGCCAAGGATATGCAGCTGGTCGATGGCCAGACGCTGGATGACGTTGCAGATGGCGCAGATAAAGTCATCTGCACGCCCCGTCGAGATAATGGTGTTCACGATGACGGCCACATAGGCGGCCTTGTCGATATCGTCGGTGCGCTCATGGAGCAGCTCCTCGATAATATAGGAAAAGTCTTCTGGCAGCGACTTACGCACCTTGCTGCGGGTGTATTTCGAGGACACATCCCGACAGACGCGTACCAGCTGATGAATGGTAATACGATACCAGTCGTCGAGGTCGGTTTCCTGTGCTTTGATCAGTTCCAGTTTCTCCTCAGGATAATAGATGAGTGTGCAGAGTTCTTTCTTCTCCGACTCTCTTATCGTATTCCCAAAGAGCTCGTTTACCTTTCGCTTGATATTTCCCGAGGCATTCTTTAACACATGCTGGAAGGCTTCGCTCTCGCCGTGGAGATCGGCCAGAAAGTGTTCCGTACCCTTGGGCAGGTTCATGATGGCCTCGAGGTTGATGATTTCCTTGGCGGCATCAGCGATGGTGGGAAACGACTGCGACAGCAATTGCAGATAATGCTTGTCTGACTCGTTGTAATGGTGGTTAGATGTCATATTTTCAGGTAATTAGTTATATGATTACGGATTTTCTGCGTCCCTCGGTCGTCAATGGGATCGATGGGCATATAGCCTTCGTCGAGAAGTGTCTGCTCATGGAGCACTTGCATCAAACGGCCTGCGAATTTCGTCAGGCCTTTCTGTTCGATGGCTTCAAATAGGGTGTCGTCGTTGACGGTGTCGCGATAGAGCTCACGGGTGAACTCAATCAGGTGGAGCAGCAATGGCTGCTTTTCTATCTGGCGGATCATCCGCACCAGATAATCGGTCTCGTCGCCCTTATATTCACCAATCAGTTTCTTGATCGACTGTGGACGCTGATAATGCTCAGTGAAATAGGCGGGTATGCGCTCAGTATCCAGACTGAGGGCTGAGAGCCCGAGGATGTTGATGCCGTAGTCCACGTAGTTGCGGATGTTCTGGTGCTCCGCATAGATGAGCATGCGTCGCCAGTCAACCGTCTCAGGCGTAACAAGCTCCGTCCAGCGTCTGTCGCCTAAGGTACCAGCCTTAATGATCGTGGCCATCAACTGCTGCGTGTCGTCGTCCATCTGCTCGAGCACGTTCGAATCGAGCACTTTCTGATAGACCGCGAAGGTCTGTGAACACATCTTCTCACGGGTGGTGCTATTCGTGATGAGGGCATTGTGGATGACCTCGATCCGGGGATTCCACTTCAACTGTGCCAGATACTGCTGCTCCATCTTTCCGAAGGTGATCAGCGCATAGGCCTTTTCTACAAAAGGCTTCTGCCAGAGAATCGTCTTATGGAACTTCTCCTGAAGGGGCTTCTCTTCAATCACCCAGGGCTCTAACTGTCCATGCGGCGAAAGCACGATCCTGGCCCCTTGTTTGCGGGCGAAATTACCGGCGTTGACGATGTTATACTGCCAACAGCCATGACAATGCACGATGTCGGGATTGAAGCTCCTAAACACGTTCTTGAAATTGGTGAGGTTGCTCACGGCCTGCACCTCCGCACTGAGTAGCATACCGTCCATGAGCTGTGCGACGTGTTGCGCCACCATCTCATCGGCTTTCGGATAGACGTGTAGGATCTTCATGTTCAGAACAGGTTACGGAACAGGATACGCATACGGAGCCCCAGCAGCCGCCAGAACCCTACAGGCTGCTCGAAATATTTCAGCAACTCATGGGCCTCGTCGGCCTTGACCACGATGAAATCATACTTGCCCCTCAGTTTCCTCAGACGGGTTCCTTTATGGCCGTCAGCCCGTTGGCGTTCGCCCTTGACAACATAGTCGCTCACCGCTTCGAGATCCTCAAAAACACGCATTCTGAGCTCACCTTTTTTGTAGCGGCCCAGCATGATGCCTGAGGCGTTTTCCATATTGTCAGCGATGGTCTGAAGCCAGTTTTCATCCTGTGGAAATGCATTAACATCTGCGAATATAATCATCTCATTCTTAGATGCTTTTACACCAATGGTTAAAGCAAGCCTTTTCCTTACGACGTGGATGTCGGGCTTGGGCAGGAAGGTGGTATAGAGATGAGGATACTGTCGCTTCATGAGCTTCAGTATATCATCGGTTTCATCAGTCGATGACTCGTCGACAACGATGACCTCATAACCAGGCTCATAGGTCTGTGTCATGAAGGCCGGCAGGTGCTGTTCAAGGTCGCTGCCGTTGTCATAGACAGTCATGATGACGGAGAATCTATTCATCGCTGAGATATCCTTTGGGTAGTTTCCTACAGTTGTACTGTGAGGCCATGATCTCACCATAGGCACCTGCGCTGCGAATGGCCAGCAGGTCACCGCGACGCGTCTTATTGAGGTCTATCTGCTTGGCAAAGACGTCAGTCGACTCACAGATAGGGCCAACTACGTCGTAGGTCTCCTTGGGCTCCTCGCTGGTGATGTTCTCAATCTTGTGATAGGCCTGATACAGGGCAGGACGGATAAGGTCGGGGAAGCCTGCGTCGACGATGGCGAAGCGCTTTGTAGCCCCTTCCTTAATATATAATGTAC
>CAMJBL010000062.1 GCA_946403845.1 uncultured Prevotella sp.
GAGAAGCCGTTGAGCACCTCGTTGGAGACATTCAGCGCAAGCATGGCCATCAAGACGACATACATCAGATTGATCATCTTCTGGCGAGGAGAGACTGGTCTTTTCCTTATTGCCATAGTCTTTTATCCTAAAGGTGTGGCCGCTTTCATATTCACGGTCATCGCCTCAATCATTCGTGTATAAATCTTGTTCAACTCTGCTATCTGCTCAGCCATCTTACGGGTCTGCTCATTGATCTCGTCGATGGTACTGATCTGCGAGCTTGCACTCTTCAGCTGCAGCTCATAGATCTTGCAGATACCTGTTAGTGTACGGTTCAGGTTCTCCATCTCCTCAGAGTCACGGGCCAGACGCTCGCTCTGCTCAGAAACCTTCGAGAGCATCTCGGTCAGACGCTTCAACTCATCAACATAGTTGGCAGTAGCCTCTTCGAGTTCGGGGTTCACCTGTGGCAAGACGGTAGCAGGACCACCAGCCATCGTCGTCACTGAGGATGATACAGAAGCGATGGCCTCGGTATCGATGCCAGTCTGACTTGGCTGGATAGGCGTACTAGTTTCACTAGTCGGACTAGCCGGGCTAGATGGGCTTGACGGGCCTGCGCCGCCACCGATGATAATGGTGCCACCATTGCCACCCACGATAGTGGCACTAGCCGATTCGGAATGCACAGGCGCCAGTTCATCTTCGGCAGTCTTAACATGCGTATCCAGTTCCATACCGTCGGTCGTCTTATCGAAGGGACGGTCAAAAGCTGAAATGAAAAACACGAACACCTCAGTACCCATACCTAAGAACAGGAAGAAGTTTGCGCCTGGCAGGTGGGTCAGCTTGAAGAGCGTACCTAAGATCACGATGGAGGCACCCCAGCTATAGGCATAGTTCAAGAATGTCTGCCCGGGCACACTGTCCATCCACTTCTGCAAGCGATAAACAAGATTGTATTTACTGTATGTCGTCATTGAATTTGAACTTTGAAATTAAAACTTTATGATGACCTGTCGTCTCTACTTCTTTTTAGAGATGCGGACCTTTTCGCTGGTAGAGTTGGCCAGGCTGCGCACACAACGGAAGCCAATATACGATCGCGGCTGGTTCTGATACTCCGACGAACGCCAGGCAGAACGGATATACGACTCAGGATCCTTCCACGAGCCACCGCGCACGCTCTTCTTTTTCAACCGATAGGGATCCTCGATCGCAGCATTATATTTCAACTGCGGATTGATATCGTTCATCGCCTCCACACCGGCCTCGGTATAGATGGTGCTGGTCCACTCCGCCACATTACCGGCCATATCGAAAAGACCATTGCTATTAGCGGAATAAATGCCCACCTTACTGGTAATCAGGTTGCCATCCTTGGTATAGTTACCATTGTCAGGCTTGAAGTTGGCATAGAAACAACCCTTGCCACTGGCTACATCTTCATTCTCCCAAGGGAACTCATTCTGATCCTTTCCACGGGCCGCAAATTCCCACTCGGCCTCTGTCGGGAGACGATAGCGCTGTACAAAGCGGGCGGCAGCACCTAAGCCCTTCAACAGATATTCCGTGCGCCAGGCGCAGAAGGCATTGGCCTGCTCCCACGACACACCCACCACAGGATAGTCGTTATAGGCAGGATTCGAGAAATAATAGCGCATATACATCTCATTATCCGAATTGGGGAAGTCGTTCACCCAACAGGTGGTATCTGGATAGATATTCACGATATAGGTATTCAGGAAATCCCAAGGCCCTGTCAACTGACGTTCAAGCGTCTCCCTGACAATCTTACCCTCGTCGTCGATATAGGCCGTATCTTTCGAGATCCACACCTCCTCATCGGGATCGATGGTAATATCGGTATTCAGGTTGCGCTCCTCGGGATTAAGGCGGTTACGACGCAGGGCTGCTGCCGTATAGTCATAGATTTCGTAACGATAGTTCATCTGCGAGGCGTCGAGCATCTTCTCGCCCGTCACGGGGTTGGTGACATAGAGGCTCTCGATGGCACGCTGCTCGTCCTCATTCGGCTTACGAGGCAAAGGCTTTTTCCAGTTCAGATGAGGAGTGACGGGTTCACCGTTCTTGTCTTCCTCGATCTTATAAGTCTCGTCACCGCCGTAGTTGGGATCGGCCAGACGCTCGCGGAGTATGGAGTCACGCACATAGTTCACGAACTGACGGTATTTGGAATTCGTGACTTCCGTCTCATCCATCCAAAAGCCGTCGACAGAGATATCGCGGATAGGTGTCTGCTTACCCCAGAGGCTGTCTTGATTCTCGATACCCATTTTCAGATGACCACGCTTAACGAGCGTCATACCATAGGGTGTCGGTTCTGTAAAAGCCCTGCCGCCGGCACCTGTCACCTCACCACCTTGTGAAGAGGCCAGCTTGCCGCCGAAACAACCTGTCAATAAGAGGAGAGAGGTAAGAGGTAAGAGGTAAGAGAATACTCTCACCATCACCCATTTCCTCAATCCAGGTTTCATTGTACTATTGTCCTTTATTCTCATATATATTTCTTTGAACATTTCTCTCACTTCTTACCTCTTACTTCTTACCTCTAAAGAATTCTCACACTCTTATGCAGGTTCTTTCCCTTTTTAAAAAGGTCCAGGTCTGTCTGATACCCGACAAACAACTCGTGGCTGCCGTTACCCACGTTGATAGTCGTGGTGTAGATCTCATAGCTGTAGCCGAGATGGATGCCGTGGAAGTTTCCGCCAAGCATCACCGTCACGGAGTTCGTCGGACTGTACGACACGCCTACGTACATCATCTTCTTCTCATGGGTGTACTTCAGACGGCCCGTTACGTCGGCACGCCACACCACGCCATCCGTACGTCCCAAAGCAGAGGTGTGTATTGATAGAAACGGATTTCTGAGCCGAATATTGTATCCGCCAGTCAAATAAAATGTTGCAGGGACCTCTAATTCATTGGTTTCACCCAGTTCGACTGTGGGTGAATTCAAGTGCAGACCAGATACGCCGACATACCAGTTTTTATGGGTATAATAGAGTCCGGCGCCGAAATCAACACCCGTTCCTGTGACATCGGTCGTCGAGATGGCAGGGTCGGTATTACTCTCTGGCATCTCCGCCTTCGAACCATCAAAACCCTCACTCAGGATGTTGGCCTCCACACCCACACTGAGCCTGCCACCAAAGAGGCGCTTCTTATAGGCGTACTGCACCCCAAGACGCTTGTGCGAGAAGAGTCCGATGGCATCGTTTAACAGCTGAAGGCCCACGCCATGATATGTGCCGAGGCCGTAGAAAGGCATATCGCCCGCAGCATACATAGTCTTGGGATTGTGCTCAAAGCCGGCAAACTGCATTGCATAGGCCACCGCCACGTTCAGCTTATCCTCTTTGCCCACAGAACCGGGATTAAACGAAGGTTCCATCGCCCAGTAATGACCGAACGACACATCCTGCTGTGCCCTCATCGCAACGGCAGACAGCAGTAATATTGTGAAAAAAAAGAGGCGTTTCACGCTATAATAACGCAAGACGTCCGTCTTTTATTGCATTCTCACCAAGAAAGGGCCATGAACTTTTTCCTGCAAATTGCTTGCATATCTCAAGTTTTTTTACGAACTTTGCAACATACAAATGAGAAAGTCAGTCATAACGGCCCTGATGCTCTTGGTACTGGGAGCCTCAGCGCAGACCTACGAAACGCAGTATCGCAGGCCTATAAACGATGTCATGCAAGATGTCGCCAAACGGTTTGATGTGAAGTTCAGGTTCGACAGTGATGTCGATACGGCAGGCGTGATGTTGACCTATGCCGACTTCCGCATCCGCCCTTATTCGTTAGAGCAGACGCTCGACAATATCTGCAAAAACCTCGACTGGAACTGGTGGAAGCAGAACGGCAACCTCTACAGGATCAAACGCTACGAATACCCTCGCCGTCATGAGGACGAGGGTCGACAGATGCTCGATTATCTGGCTGCAAAGTATCATCATGTGCAGGATTGGGAGGCCCGTCGCACCGTCTTAAAGAAAGAGGTTCGTGAACGACTCCAGATAGATGCTTTTCTTGATTCCTGCGTAAAGGATGCTAAGCCTATCCTCTCGAAAATACGCAAACACGATGGCTATACCACCCAGAACATCTGCATCGAACTAACACCAGGGCAGCATCTCTTCGGCACCATCTACACTTCTTTGAAGAAAGGCAAGAAGCCCCTTATCGTTTGTCCGGATGGTCATTGGCCTTCACGTTATCGCGACGATGAGCAGCAGCGCCTCGCCACCTTAGCCCGTATGGGAGCCGTCTGTGTCGACTTCGACCTCTACGGCTGTGGGCAGTCGGCAGAAGAGGTGGGCGACCATCGCACCGCCCGTGCCCATATCTTCCAAGCTGCCTGTGGTTTGAAACTGCTCGACTATATGCTGACTAACCGCAAGGACATCGACCTTACCCGCGTGGCTGCCAATGGCGGCAGCGGCGGCGGTACGCATACCGTCCTGCTGGCTTTGCTCGACGACCGTATCACGGCTTCGGCACCTGTGGTACATGTGGCCTCGCATTTCGACGGCGGCTGTCCCTGTGAAAGCGGCATGCCCGTACAACTGGCTGGTGGCGGCACCTGCGAGGCAGAGTTGGCAGCTATCATCGCCCCCAAACCATTGCTGCTGGTGAGTGACGGCGGCGACTGGACCTCGTCGAACCCACAGCTCGAATATCCGTTTATCCAACGAATTTTCGGTTTCTACGATGCCAAAGACAAGGTACGTCATATCCACCTGCCTGACGAACGCCATGACTTCGGAGCCAACAAACGCCAGGCGGTCTACGACTTCTTTGCCGATATCTTTGCCCTCGACCGTACGATGATTGACGAGAGCAAGGTGACCATCGAACCAGAGGAAATCATGCAAACTAAACTCTAAATAAGAATGAAGAAAACGATCCTTATCGCCCTGCTCATGGGCACTCTAACCCTCTCTGCGCAGAACGTTTCCGTGGCAGGCTTCTATCCCCTCGAGGGCAGCGGACGCATCGTGTATAATTTCAACGAGGGCTGGCGTTTCCTGTTAGGTGATGTCCAGGGTGCTGAAGCCACCACCTTCGACGATGCCAAATGGGAGGTGGTCTGTGCGCCCCATATCGACCGTCTGGAACCCTCCGAGGCAAGTGGTGGCCGCAATTACCAGGGTGTCTGCTGGTACCGTAAGCACTTTACGGTTCCTGAGGACATGGCCGGCAAACAGGTGCTCGTCCATTTCGAGGCCATCATGGGCAAGCAGTGGGTCTATGTCAACGGCCGACTTGTCAAGGCGCATCTTGGCGGCTACCTGCCCATTACCATCGACCTCTCTGCCGAAGGGGTGAAGGCGGGTGACCCGTGTGTCATCGCCGTGAAGGCCGACAATAGCGATGACAAGGACTATCCCCCCGGCAAGCAACAGAACCAGCTCGACTTCGCTTATCATGGGGGCATGTATCGTGATGTATGGCTCATCGGCAAGTCGGCCGTCGCCATCACGGATGCCATCGAGCGCAACCAAGTGGCCGGCGGCGGTGTTTTCATCCATTTCGACAATATCTCTGAACGCAAAGCCGATGTCTTCATCGATGTCGAACTCGAGAACCGTGACCTCAAATCCCGCTCCGTCACCCTCCTCGCCCGCATCAAGGATGCCAACGGCAAGATCGTCAAAACCCTCAAGCAATCCAAGGCTATAGCCACATCATCCGTCTTCCATCTTACATCTTTCATTACCACTCCCTGTCTCTGGTCGCCTGAATCGCCCTACCTCTATTCCGTCGAACTTCAGGTAATTGACGGCAAGAAGAGCCTTGATGGCGGCATTGTGCGCATGGGCATCCGCAAGGCTGAGTTCCGTGGAAAGAACGGCTTCTGGCTCAACGGCAAGCCATATCACCAGTTGGTGGGCGGCAACCGTCATCAGGATTTCGCCTATGTGGGTAATGCCGTGCCCAACTCCCAACAATGGCGCGATGTGATGCGCTTGAAGAATGCGGGTATGACTATCATCCGCTCTGCCCACTATCCGCAAGACCCGTCGTTTATGGATGCCTGCGACGAGCTGGGTCTCTTTATCATCGTGCCCACGCCCGGCTGGCAGTTCTGGAACAAGGATCCGCAATGGGGCGAGATGGTGCATCAGAACACACGCGACATCATCCGTCGCGACCGTAACCACCCCTGTGTACTCATGTGGGAGCCTATCTTGAATGAGACACGCTATCCTGAGGACTTCGCTCTGAAGGCCTTGCAGGTCACCCGCGAGGAATACCCCTACCCAGGTCGCCCAGTAGCCGCTGCCGATCTCAACTCAGCGGGCGTGAAGAAAAACTATGACGTGCTCTACGATTGGGCCTATAATATTGCCAACGGCAAGTACGACGATATCGACCAGTGTATCTTCACCCGCGAATGGGGTGAGTATGTCGACGACTGGTACGCCCATAACGCCATCAACCGAGCTGCCCGTGGATGGGGCGAACATGCCATGTTGGGCGCCGCCCTCTCACTCGCAGATACCTATGGCCAGATGTATCATGGTCAGCGCCAGTTCATCGGCGGTTGTCTGTGGCATCCCTTCGACCACCAGCGCGGCTATCATCCCGACGCCTATGTTGGTGGTATCTATGACGCCTTCCGTCAGCCGAAATACGCCTTGGATATGTTCAAGGCGCAGTCGCAGGCAGAGCCATTCCTCTCCATCGCCCATGAGATGACCCAGTTCTCTCCTACAGACGTCACCATCTTCTCCAACTGCGACAGTGTTCACCTGACCGCCCTCAATGGTTGGAAATCTGCAACTCTCCCCGTGGTTCACAACCCCAACGGTCAGCCTAATGCTCCCGTTGTCTTCAAAGACTTCTGGGATTTCTGGAAAGCCCGCGAACTGAGTTACAACAAACGCAACTGGCAAGGTGTGAAGTTCGTGGCCGAAGGTATCAAGAATGGTAAGGTGGTCTGCACCGTAGAAAAACAGCCTTCACGTCGCAGCACGAAGATCCATCTTTATGCCGATGAAATGGACAAAAAACTCGTGGCCGACGGCTCCGACTTCATCGTGGTGGTGGCCGAGATTACCGACGATAACGGCAACGTGCGTCATCTGGCACGCGAACATGTCACCTTCACAGTCGAGGGTGAAGGCCGCATTATTGGCGATGCTTCGATAGCCGCTAATCCCCGTCAGGTGGAATGGGGCACGGCCCCTGTGCTCATCCGCAGCACCCATCAGGCAGGTCCCATCCGTATCATCGCCCGCAGCACCTTTGAGGGCACCCATGCCCCCGCTGCCGACACCCTCACCATCGAGAGCATCCCTTATGAGGGTCGTATGTGTTATCAGGTTTCGAGCAACGGCGTGGCATCAGTTGGCAACACCCTGAAGATATCATCACCCACGCCTGCCCTGACCGAATCTGAACGTCGCAAGATGCTCGAGGAAGTGGAGCAGCAGCAACAGGATTTTGGCATTCAGCAGGTGCCGTAACGGTGACAATCATACAAATAATGACTATATTTACAGCAAAAACAAAACGGAATCAATTATGAAGAGACTAACAATGATGTGCATGACGGCCCTACTGGTGGCCTGCAGCACTGCCCCCGACATGGAACAGCAGATTGATGAGCTCTACGGCAAAATGTCACAGGAAGAGCGAATCGCACAATTGAAAAGTATGTATATGGACGATCTGTTCGACGAGCAGGGGAAGCTGGATACGGCAAAGTGCCGCGAGCTGATTCCCAATGGCATCGGACATTTCTCACAGTTCTGTATGCAGCAGCCTCGTGACCCCAACGATCTGCGCGACCGTACTGAGGCCATACAGGACTGGCTAATGCACAATACGCCCAACGGCATACCGGCACTCCTGCACGAGGAGGTGCTCTCAGGTGTCAATACACTGGGCTCGACCATTTATCCACAGCAGGTAGGACAGGCTTGCTCATTTAATCCTCAGCTGGCTGAGTTGAAAACCATTCAGACGAGTACCGCCATGCGAAAGATGGGTGGCTTATTGGCCCTTTCACCAATGGTAGACGTGTGCCGCATTCCCTCATTCAACCGTCTGGAGGAATCGTACGGTGAAGATGGTTACCTCTCTGCTGTAATGGGTGTGGCTTTCGTGAAAGGTCTGCAACAAGGTGACCTCAAAAAAGGCGTGGGTGCCTGTTCGAAGCACTACCTCGGCTATGGTGGCGGCGGTGATGCCGAAGATAAGGAAATGATGGAAGAAATACTGTTGCCTCATGAGGCGATGATACGACTGGCAGGCAGCAAATGCGTCATGCCCGGCTATCATGCCGTGCATGGTACAAAGTGTGTGGCCAATAGCGAGATCCTTCAGGATATCCTGCGCGACTATGTTGGTTTTGACGGTATGGTGGTGAGCGACTATACAGCCATCGACCAATTGCCTGACATAGAAGATGTTGTAGAAAAAGCCGCTGCAGCCATCAATGGCGGCAACGATGTGGATTTCCCTTTCGGTGCCAACTATCAGCATCTGCAAAAGGCTATCGACCAAGGTCTGGTGAAGCCTGAAACACTGGAGCGTGCCGTGAAGAACGTGCTGCGTCAGAAGTTTCGTGCCGGGCTCTTTGATAAAGACGCCTATCTCTATAGCAAAGAAGACATCAAACTCGATACCCCTGCAGAGCGTCAGACGGCTTATGACATTGCCACAGAGTCGATTGTATTATTAGAAAATAACGGTGTATTGCCATTGAAGGATACTAAGAACATCCTTGTAACGGGTCCTAACGCCAATTCCATCTGGGCCATGTGCGGCGACTATACTTATCCGGCGATGTCATACTTCTGGAAAAAGGTGGAGGATGTAGCCGACCGCAACAATCCCCATATCGTGAAACTATTGGAGGGTATGACAGCCCAGAAGCCGGAGGGTGTGAACATTCTTTATTCACGTGGCTGTGACTGGACGGAAGACATCGAAACAAAATACGGCGAACTTGGTGATGAGCGCGCTTGGGAATATGATATTCTGCACCGCAAAGTAGACTCTGGCGAGAAGGCTGATAAAGCAGAAGCCCTCAGTATGGCGAAACAAGCTGACGTGATTATTGCCGCTATGGGCGAAAATGTGATGCTCTGTGGCGAGAACCGTGATCGTCAGGGGCTTCGTCTGCCCGGCAAGCAGGAGCAGTTTGTCGAGGAACTGATTAAGACGGGCAAGCCCGTGGTACTAGTGATGTTCGGCGGCAGGGCCCAGGTGGTGTCAGGCCTGGCAGAGAAATGTGCGGCTGTCATCCAGGCTTGGTATCCGGGTGAGGAAGGCGGTAATGCGGTGGCAGATATCCTCTATGGAAATGTGTCGCCCTCGGCTAAGCTCTCCGTCAGCTATCCCAATACGGAAATCAACGAACCTATCTGCTATAACCGTTCTACCGAAAAGGATCCGCGCGTCCAATGGTCCTTTGGCTACGGTCTGAGCTATACGACCTTTGAGTACGCCAACCTGAAAATAAATAGTGAGGCTTCAACGGCTGACGAAAGCATCAGTCTTTCATTCGACATCAAGAATACAGGTCAGATGGCAGCCGGTGAGGTTGCTCAGGTCTATCTTTCTCCGACGTCTGACAACCAGCAGATACGTCCTATCCAGCTGCAGGGATTTGCCCGTGTGGCACTCCAGCCTGGAGAGACAAAGACCGTGAAGGTAAAACTTTGGACTGAGCAGTTTGGCTATTACAGCCACGATGGCCAGCGCCAATGGAATATCCAACCAGGTACGTTCGTTGTCAAGATAGGTGCCTCGTCGCAGGATATCAGACTGCAGGAGAAAGTGACCCTGAAGGGAGAGCCTGTGGTGAAGCCCATCAGAAACCACTACCTATCGCTTCTCGAATAATCACGAAAGGCCTTCGATTTCTCCATTTTCGATGGTGATACGCTCCGCCTGTGGACTCTTTGGCAGTCCTGGCATACGGAGCATATCACCCGCGATGGCTACAATCATCTCACTGCCACAGTTCAAGATGACGTCGCGTATACGGATGGTAAAGCCCTCGGGTGAGCCATAACGGGTGGAGTCGGCCGAGAAGGAGAACTGTGTCTTGGCAATACAAACGGGATAATGGGCGATGGCACCGTCGTCATCGGTAAAATTGGCACGTAGCGATTCCAGTTTCTTCTTGACCGTCTTGCCGTACTCCACGGCCGATGCACCATAGATACGTTTGCACACTTTTTCAATCTTATCCTCCAGGCAGTCGGCCTCCTTATAAGTAAAGCGGATAGGAAGAGGCTGTTGCTTGTCGATGGTATCAACCACTTTCTGTGCCAGTTCCACAGCACCCTCACCACCTTTCAGGAAGGCTTCGTTGACGGCAAAACCCACACCCAGATCCTCGCAGTTCTTACGAACGATGTCAATCTCTTCGTCGATATCGAAATCGAAGCGGTTCAAAGTCACAATGACGGGCTGTCCGAAGCCCTGCATATTATTGATATGGCGGTTCAGGTTCTTCAGACCTTCACGCAGACCTTTGGTATTCGGTTCCTTAATATGGTCGAGATCCACACCACCATGCATCTTCAGTCCCTGAGTCGTGGCTACGATGACCACCAATCGGGGCTGCAGACCTGTCTTGCGACACTTGATATTGAAGAACTTCTCTGCACCAAGATCAGCACCGAAACCAGCCTCCGTGACCACATAGTCGCAGTAGCTCATCGCCATCTTCGTGGCCACCACACTGCTACAGCCATGGGCGATGTTAGCGAATGGTCCGCCATGGATAAAGGCGGGCGTATTCTCCGTGGTCTGCACCAGATTGGGAGCGAGGGCATCGCGTAACAGGACGGTAATGGCACCAGCCACACCGAGGTCTTTTACTTTGAAGAGCTTACCGTCGGCAGTGATGCCTAACACGATATTCTCTATACGACGCTGCAGATCTTCTTCGCTGGTAGCCAGACAAAGGATAGCCATCAGTTCTGAGGCAGGCGTAATATCGAAACCCGTTTCAGAAACCACACCATCACCCCTCAGACCAGTCACCACATTACGTAAAGCGCGGTCGTTCACATCGAGCACGCGCTTCCAATAGATCTCACGCAAAGAAAAGCCTTCCTTGCGGTGCTGAAAGATAAAGTTGTCGAGCAGGGCACTGATGGTGTTATGCGCAGAAGTCACTGCGTGGAAGTCACCGGTGAAATGCAGATTGATTTTCTCCATCGGCAACACTTGGGCATAACCGCCTCCGGCAGCACCACCCTTAATGCCAAAGCAGGGACCAAGCGACGGCTCTCGCAAGGCGACGGCAGCCTTCTTGCCGATTTTGTTAAGACCCAGCGTCAGACCAATACTGACGGTGGTCTTTCCAATACCCGCCTTCGTCGGACTGATGGCTGTCACCAGGATCAGCCGGCTCTGCTTGACCTTCTCTTCATTGATGAGTGTCACTGGCACCTTGGCCATATAACGTCCGTAGGGTTCAATTTCCTCAGGGGCTATTCCTAACTGTGCAGCGATGTCGCCAATCGGCTTCAGTTCGCATTCCCGTGCAATCTGTATGTCGGTCTTCATAATTGATAACGTTAGTCTCTCTCTCCTTCAAATAAAAAAACAAGCGATGTAGCAAATGTTACACCGCCTGCTTTTCTTAATATTCATCCTCGTTGAATAGGAAATCTTCCTTGGTAGGATAGTCGGGCCATATCTCCTCAATACTCTCGTAGACATCACCCTCATCTTCTATCTCTTGCAAATTCTCGAGCACCTCCAGGGGAGCGCCAGATCGGATTGCATAGTCAATCAATTCATCCTTGGTTGCGGGCCAAGGGGCATCTTCCAATTTTGAAGCCAATTCCAGTGTCCAATACATAGTCGTTAAATCTTAATAGCTATAAAATTAATCACTTTAAATCAGCTTTCGCTGAATTTGCCCGCAAAAGTACACATTATTTTCTTATTTGCAAACATTTTGCCAAACAATTTCACTTTTTCCTTCGTTAAAATTTATTATTTTTGCCAAAACGAAGAGATAGTCACTCAATCTGTTAATATACTGCTGCATTTCAGGGGCTATCAGCGCTTCTTCGGCCAAAGCTGCGATGCGACGTTCTGCCCTTCTGCAGACCGTTCGACAGATATGTGCCTGACAAGCGGCAGGAACGCCTCCCGGCAAGACAAAACCTTGTCGTTCGGGTAACTGCTTCATCAAATTGTCGATTCGCTGCTCGATGGATGCGATTTCGCCATCAGCCAGATGGGCTGAAGGATAAAGTGGTGTCTGACTCTGGTCTGTGGCCAGGTGGGTACAGACATTGAAAAGATTATTTTGAACCCTGATAACGAAGTCGTACTCCTCGCCCGCCTTCAACATGGAAGCAAGCATACCAAGATGGGCACTCAATTCATCAACTGTTCCGTAGGCTTCCAAACGAATATGGCTCTTTTTAATTCTCACACCACCCACCAGACTGGTCTCGCCCTGGTCGCCTGTACGCGTATAAACTTTTGTAATTTTCATAATGATTGTCAGTTAGAAGTTTATAATATAGTTCTTTTTATATCTCTTTTTATCAAACATCACGATGCCACAATAATAGAGGTCGAATGTCACCCCTGTCCGCTCGTCAGCAACAATCTCGCGCCAGAAATCCCGATTCTTCTTGATGGCTTCCACAATCAGCACGGAATGGGCATCCACCTTATTATATATAGTAGACAGACGAGCGCGATAATCGCCATCAAGAGTCAACCTAATCAGTTCTGAAGAAGCGCCGAACACAGCCTTCTGGCATCCTGCATGCAGATAAGACTGATAACCATCGCTCTCAATCATGTGCGGCTGTAGCCAGTTAGCAAGGCGGAAATAAAGAAGTCCCAACTTCCTGGTAAGCCATTCATCACCCTCTCCCAACGTGGCATATTGATAATAGGGCCAGTGCTCATTGATGACATAACGCACCAGCCAGTAGTCGGTTGGCGACTGGATGCCAAAACCCCGACAGTGCCCGATACGCATCAGCCATACAAAAGCATGTCGAAGCCGCTGCATCATGGTGATGATTTCAATCATGTGGCAAATTTACACACTTTTTCCGAGACAATCTCATAATTATTGTTAAAGTTTAGTCGTTACGATAGAAAACGAAGAAGCCCTGGGTCATTTCTGACTCAGGGCTTCACACTTTGTAAAGATGGCGGCCTCCTACTCTCCCGCATTGCATTGCAGTACCATCGGCGCAGGCGGGCTTAACTTCTCTGTTCGGAATGGGAAGAGGTGGGACCCCGCTGCAATAACCACCTAATTATGGGGTTTGACAACTTGCACACAAGACCGCTCGCCAAGACTCTCCGTCTCAACTCATCTACAACTGAAAGGATGATTCAAGCGAAAGTATTCGGGCAATTAGTAGTGCT
>CAMJBL010000063.1 GCA_946403845.1 uncultured Prevotella sp.
GGATGCAGCGGTTCAGGTTGATGGTGAGCACGCTCTTCGAACCCGTGCTGACGCCGCCGGCACCGAGGGTGTAAGAAAATCCGTTGTCGGTAATCTCGTTGCGCAGACGGCAGCAGCTCGACAGCGAGTCGGCATTGTTGCTCATGTAGGTGAAGAACGAGTGTCCCTCGCTGTACATCTCTGCGGTGAACTCGCCCCACTCGGGATCCTTGCAGTCGCCGTTCTCGTCGGTCAGCAGCGCCATCGTCTCCACGGGGAAGGTCAGCAGCGTCTTCGTGCGCTCCTTGTTAAACCACTTCATGAAGCGCTTCTGCAACCAGGAGAGGCCCTCCCAGTCGGGCTTCGAGCCGTCGGGGAAGTAGAAGTCGCCGAAGATCGACTCGAAGTAGTACTTGTCGTAATAGGCGATGTTCCAGAACACGGCTTGGTAGTTACGGGCACCTGTGGGCTGGTTCAGCGTGTAGACGATTTGCTCGAAGTAGTCGGTGATCACCTTGTCGATGGTGCGCTTCTTCAGACTGAGGTCAGCCTGGTCGTCCGGGCGCTTCCAGTAGTCGGGACCGTACTCCTTGCCGATGAAGTAGTTCATGTACATCAGGAACTCGGGTGTGGCGCAAGCGCCTGAGAGCATCGAGCTCACCATGAACACCATGTTGACGAATCCGCCGGCAAACGACTTCAGATTCGTGGGTGCTGTCGAGTTGCCGCCGATGCTGGTGGTACCGCCGATGAGCCAGGGGTACATCGTGATCGAGGCACAGTAGTTGGCCAGCGAAGTTTCATCATTCTTATATATAAAGTGGTGGGTCAGTTTGTTGATATATTCGTCGGCCAGTTCCTTGCCGTACATTTTTTTGATACGGTCGGTCAGCAGACGACGGTTCAAACGGATAAAGTTCGATTTGGGCAGCTCGCCAATCAGGGTGGCGATGTTCTTGTGCTCCACATTGGCATTAGCATCATACTTCGAACCGGTAGCAGCATTCACCGACTCAGTATATTCCGACAGGAACATCATCTTCTCCAAGGTGTCGCGGTCCTCGGTGTGGGTCTGACGGTACAGGATGAACGACTTGGCCACGTGGTAGAAGCCCTCGCGCATCAGGGCCTCCTCCACCTGGTTCTGGATGTTCTCCACGGTGATGTCGTCGTGGATATCCAGGTGGCTGATGATCTTCGAAATGGTTCCGAGATCGGCTGGTTCGTTCACACTGTCGAATGCCTTCACGATGGCATTCATGATCTTGTCTAAAGAGAACTGGGCTTGTGACCCGTCGCGTTTCGTAATTGTAAAGTTTTTAATTTCCATCATATTGTTTGTTATTATTTTAAGCTGCTTTCTCCGGCGGGGAGTTGTCCGTTTTGGGAAACTTTTTCCGTATGGTCCGAAAAAAAGTTGTCCGTTTTGGAAAATCCGAACCGAGCGCAAAGATACAAAATTATCCTAAAACGACAACATTTCAAATCTAAAAAAAGTTTAAAATGCGTAATTTCTTGTTTTGAGCAGTGAAAAACAAAAAGAGGCAGAGCCTGTCATAAGACCAAGCCTGCCCCTTTCCAAATAATATAAATTATATGAATAATCCCCTGATGCTTCACAGCGTCAGGGGATTGTCCATAACCATTAAAAGTTTTTCAATATGTTAATTGTTATTGCTCATATCTCCGTCAACCAGATCATCATTAACTTCAAACATCCAGTCGTCCATGGTGCTGATATTTACATAGCTTTCAAATGGTGAATAAGCTCTGCTGATTCCAACATACTCATCAGGCCAGTCTATGCCAATGGGAACGCAAACCTTCTGTGGGGCTTGACCCTTGACAGCAGTCAGGTCATAAGCGTTGTCTGCAACTCCATTGGGAACAACCCGTACTGGAATAAGATTGATATCTGTATACTTAGGTTCGCCGCCCGTCTTAGCAGGGATGGTAATTTCCTGAACTTCTGCATCGGCCAATCCGGTATTTGTCATTGGAGGAAGTGTTACCTTCTGTTCATCAATATAGATATCAAGTTCACCGCCATGTGCCCAAACGGTAATTTTGATTTCTCCATTACCCATAATCTTGGCATCGAAGACAACATCGTTGAAGTCAAAGTCGTTGGCACCCATATCCTCACACAAGATGCGGCCCTCAGCCATTACATTATTTGTGGTATTTTGAGCTACACCAAGCCTCATTACCCAGTATTCTCCATTCTCTAATCCAAAAGCTACTATTGGCTCTGTAAAAAACTTGCCCTGAGGTTTCTTATGCCAATTTGTTTGCCACTGGATGGTATAATTGTAATCATAAGTGGTTGCATCGTTAATCGTTCTGACTAGACGGAACATTTTACCTATAGAATTAGCACTGCCATTCTCATCATTCTTATTACATGTTGCACCACCCATGTTCTTCATAAGGGTTGTAACTTGTGCTGTTGAATTTGGATTATTCTTGAAATAGAAATTTTCATCAAGGGTTTCAAATGTGGCATTGGTATCACCATGAGTGAAATGGTCAACATCCTGCCATGCCTCAGCATCTGAGTTCCATGCCTGCAGGATATCAATTGATTGTTTTACCCAGCCTCCGTTGTTGTTGGGTTTCTCAACGTGCTGAATGAAATAGTTACTAAAATCAAAGTCTGTCAATGTCGGATTCAGATTCGCACCTCCATTAGCGAAATCTGCCTCAATAGCATTAGCATTCCAACCTTCCTTATTTTTTGAGCCACCGAATATGTTTTCAGGGATAATCCAAAGATCGGTAAGTTCTGAATTGGAAGCTTCACGGGTAAAAGCACCTCTGGTCTTATCGAAACCCCATGCGTTGTTAGAATCGATAGTTCCAAACGCCTTGGTAAATGCATCGTTGTAAGCTTTCTTCAACTCTGCAATTTTCTGTTCCTGCTGCTGTTTTTCGACAGCTGCCTGATCATAAAGGTCGGTGCTCTTCGAGCAACCACTGAACACTGCGCTGATAGCAATAGCTAATACGCTAGAAAATAAATACTTCTTCATACGTGTAAATTTTTAAAAGATTTTTAATATAAGTTTTGTTACTATTATTTGACTTTTTTAATCAGGTTGAATAGACATTTCTGCCATTTTCCGCTACAAAGTCACAAATTATGGAAATAAAACAATGAATTTGCCCAAATATTTAACCATATTTAACAAAACTGGACGTTTGTTCCGGTATCGAACATTCATTCGTCGTAATGCGGAATTCTTTTGTTAGGAAAACCCCCTCGCTTCACAGCGGGAGGGCTTCTACTTACATTTTCATTTTCCAATTTTATCCTAACCTTTCGGTATTCTAGTGTGTTTTGGTTATTCACGGGTTAAACCATGTAATTTTTAATCACGTTTGCAAAAATAGAACATTTTGTCTATAAAAGCAAGAAATTATAGTTAAAATTCGCTAATGCGCAAAAAAAATGGTTGGGAGGCCACGATGAGTGGGCGGAAATGCGTATTTTTGCAAACTGAACCCCATAAACGATTGAAAATGACAACCGACGAGACCTATATGCACCGATGCCTTCAGCTGGCCCGCAACGGACAGCAGAATGCGAAGCCCAACCCCATGGTGGGCGCAGTGATTGTGAGCAGCGACCAGCGGATCATCGGCGAGGGCTACCACGTGCGCTGTGGCAAGGCCCATGCCGAGGTCAACGCCTTCGCCTCAGTACGCGCGGAAGATGAGCCCTTGCTGAAAGACTCCACCCTCTACGTATCGCTCGAGCCCTGCTCGCACTACGGAAAGACACCCCCCTGTGCCGACCTGATCATCGAAAAAGGCGTCCGGCGCGTCGTGGTGGGCTGCGTCGACCCCTTCGCCGAGGTGCAGGGGCGCGGCATCCGCAAACTCCAGGACGCCGGCATCGACGTGACGGTGGGCGTGCTCGAGGCCGAATGTCAGGCCCTCAACCGCAGTTTCTTCACCTACCATCGCGCGCAGCGCCCGTACATCATATTAAAATGGGCGCAGACGGCCAACGGCTTCATCGACGACGACTTCAAGCCCGTTCAGATCTCGAATGCCTTCACCCGAATGCTCAGTCATAAGCTGCGTTCAGAGGCCGACGCCATCCTCGTGGGGCGCGTCACCGAAGAGCGCGATCATCCCCAGCTCACCGTCCGCGACTGGAAGGGCCCGAGCCCCAAGCGCCTCGTCATCGACCACGCCCATCCGCTCAACCTCGAGAGCCTCTATGCCCACGATGTGCAGTCGCTCATCGTCGAGGGTGGGGCACAGACGTTGCGCTCCTTCCTGGTGCAGGGCCTCTGGGACGAAATCCGTGTGGAGACCAACACCACGATGACCGTCGGCGGTGGTACCCGCGCCCCGCAGATTCCCGCCAACGCCACCGTCACGCAAAGCCATCATTACGACGGAAACCAAATCATCATTTACCAAAGAGCATGAAGATATTCGCGATAGGCATGAACTATGCCGCCCATAACCAGGAACTCCACGGCACCGTGAAGCGTCCCGACGAGCCCGTGATATTCACCAAGGCCGACTCCGCCATCCTCAATCAGGGCAAGCCCTTCTTTATTCCCGACCACCTGGGACGCATCGACTACGAGGCCGAGGTGGTGGTGCGCATCTGCCGCCTGGGGAAGAACATCCCCGTGCGCTTTGCCCACCGCTATTACGATGCCCTCACCGTCGGCATCGACTTCACCGCCCGCGACCTGCAGCGCAAGGCCTCCGAGGCCGGACAGCCCTGGACCATCTGCAAGGGCTTCGACGGCTCTGCTGCCATCGGCGAGTGGGTGCCCAAAGAGAAGTTCCTCGATATCCAGCGCCTCCACTTCCACCTCGACATCAACGGTCAGACCGTCCAGGAGGGCTGCACCTCCGACATGCTCTACACCGTCGACGAGATCATCGCCTATATCTCGCAGTTCTTCACCCTCAAGACGGGCGACCTGCTCTATACCGGCACCCCCGTCGGCGTGGGCCCCGTCCACATCGACGACCACCTCGAAGGCTGGCTCGAATCCCGCAAAGTCCTCGAGTTCAACTGCAAGTAATCCCCCTTGATACAATAAAACCGCGTGCGTATACGTTATTATCTTGTGAATATTCGCAAGATAGGGCTATTGAGCATGCTGCTCTTGTGTTGCTGGCTGAAGGTGGGCGCGCAGGGGTTTATCGATCTGACTGCTGACGAGGTCAGGATCGATTCGTTGTTGCCCGTCTATACCTGGCAGAAGCCACTGGGTCGACATTATGCCGACTCCATCTATACCGTGAGCATCGAATATCCAGAGTTTGAGGAGATGACGAAGGCCGAGATAGCCCGCTATCAGGCTATCAGCGGCGAGCCTCTGAACACACTGCCCGAAATCACCCAGAGCATCGGCGTGTCAAGGAAGCAGGGCGTGCTGGATGTATCGTTTGTGCCGTTGGTGTATCGCGATGGGAAGTATCAGAAGCTGGTGAGTTTTAAGTTAGGAGTCAGGAGTCAGGAGACAGGAGTCAGGAGACGGGCTGGCGGTGACGAAAGGTATGCCGAGCACTCGGTGCTGAGAGAAGGCAGCTGGGCGAAGATCAGTATCCCTGAGAGCGGGATTTACCAGCTGACGGATGCGCTGGTAAAGAAGGCGGGCTTCGCAGACCCCTCGCGGGTGAAGATCTACGGCTATGGCGGTGCCCTGCAACCGGAGCAGTTGACGGCTGACTATCTCGCTGCGACCGACGATTTGCAGGAGGTGCCCACCATTACCATCGGCGGCCGACGGCTCTTCTATGGCGTAGGGCCTGTGACGTGGGCCTCGAAGGATGCCCTCACGCGTACACGCAATCCTTATTCTGATAGCGGTTGCTACTTGTTGACGGAGAGCGACGGGGAGCCGCTGAAACTCGACAGCGCCGCCTTCGCCGCGACTTACTACCCCTCGAACAACGATTATCATTCGCTCTATGAGGTGGACGACTTTGCCTGGTATCACGGCGGCCGGAACCTCTACGACAAGACCCTCTATAAGACCGGTACCCCGCAGGCCTATACCCTGAAGAGTTACGGCACCAGCGGTACGCTGACGGTGGTGCTGAGCTATGACGGCAATTTCGAGGGGACGGTGGCCGTGAACGACTCCGTGATCGCCAAGTTGAACGTTTCGGTGTCGCTCGACGCCTATACGGAGGCCGCTGCCCGCACGTGGACCTATCGTCTGGACCATCTGAAACAGGGCGACAACACGGTGACCATCACCCAGACCAGCGGCAAGAACCTGCGTCTGGACTATCTGGCACTGACCTGCGACACGCCTGCGCCGATGCCCAGTCTCTCGACGACGGTCTTCGCGGAACCCTCGTTCGATTATCGGCTGATGAACCAGGACCACCATGCCGACACGGCGGTGGATATGGTGATCATCATCCCCACTTCGCAAAAGTGGCTGAGTCAGGCAGAGCGCATCAAACAGCTGCATGAACAGCGCGATGGACTGACGGTGCGCATCGTGCCTGCCGACGAGCTCTATCATGAGTTCAGCAGCGGTACGCCCGACGCGACGGCCTACCGGAGGTATATGAAGATGCTCTACGATCGCGCCCAGACGGATGAGGAGATGCCCCGCTACCTGCTGCTCTTCGGCGACGGCGCCTATGACAACCGCATGCGTACGGCCGACTGGAGCGGTTGCGACCCGAATGACTTCCTGCTCTGCTTTGAGAGCGAGAACTCGTTCAGTCATGTGTATTGCTACGTGAGCGACGACTTCTATGGTCTGCTCGACGATGGGGAACAGATTGAGGAGAACACCAACAATAAGTCGTATCTGGGTAAGCCCGATGTGGCTGTGGGACGCTTCTCGGCCCGTACGCTCGAGGAGGCGAAGGTGCTTGTGGACAAGACCATCAGCTATGCCAACAACGAGCATGCGGGGGCTTGGCAGAATACCGTCTGTATGATGGGTGACGACGGCAATAACAACGCCCACATGGCGACCGCCGACCGCGTGGCCAACCTCGTGGAGAATACCTATCCCGGCTATCATGTGCAGAAGATCTACTGGGACGCCTATACGCGAACCACCTCGTCGACGGGTAACAGTTTCCCCGACGTGACGCGACTCATCAAGCAGACGATGGCCGACGGGGCGCTGGTGATGAACTACTCCGGACACGGTGCTGCCTATGCCATCTCGCACGAACTGGTGTTGCAGACGCCCGACTTCGCCGAGGCCACCTCGCTGCGCCTGCCATTGTGGCTCACCGCCTCGTGCGACATCATGCCTTTCGACGGTCAGGAGGAGAATATCGGCGAGACGGCGATGTTCAACGAGCGGGGTGGGGCCATCGCCTTCTTCGGCACTACCCGCACGGTGTATGCCAACTATAACGAGGCTATGAACCTGGCCTTTATGAGATATGTGTTGGGTACCGACGAGCAGGGGCGCCCGATGGCCATCGGTGAGGCTGCCCGCAGGGCGAAGTGCGACCTGGTGAGTCAGGGGAAGGATACCTCGCCCAACAAGCTGCAATATACCCTATTAGGAGATCCCGCCCTCGCACTGGCCACCCCGCAGATGGGGATTACCATCGACCGGATTGGCGGACAGGCCGTCAACGCAGGTGAGAGCATCCGTCTGGCAGCGGGGAGTGTGGTGGAGGTGTCGGGACATATCGTTTCCGGTCAGTCTGTCGCCAACGACTTCACGGGTGTGGTGACGGCTACCATCCGCGATGCCGAGGAGACCATCACCTGCCGGCTGAGCAATACCAGCAGTGAGGGCGCCGATACGGCCTTCGTCTACAAGGATCGCACGAAAACGCTCTATCACGGCTCCGACAGCGTGCGGAACGGACAGTTCACGTTTACCTTCGCCGTGCCCAAGGATATCAGCTATACCGAGGGCGCCGGACTGATGACGCTCTATGCCGTGAACGGCAGCAAGACCTCGGAGGCGCACGGCCTCTGCGACCGCTTTATCCTGAACGGCAGCAGTACGGAGGCCAACGACTCCATCGGGCCGAGTATCTATTGCTATCTGAACAGCGCATCGTTTACGAATGGCAGTCGGGTGAACGCCACGCCTTATTTCGTGGCGGAGCTCTACGATGACAGTGGTATCAATGCCTCGGGCAGCAGCGTCGGACATGACCTGGAACTGGTGATCGACGGTGATATGTCGAAGACCTACAACCTGAACAGCTATTTCGCCTATGACTTCGGCGACTATCGCAGCGGACGGGTGAGCTTCAGCATTCCGGAGTTGTCGGAAGGCAAGCACAAACTGCTGTTCCGGGCGTGGGACGTGCTGAATAACTCGTCGACCTCGGAACTGGCATTCGAGGTGGTGAAGGGGGAGCCGGGCAGCATCACCATCGACTGTACCCGTAACCCCAGCAGTAATCTCGCCACCTTTATCATCACCCACGACCGGGTTGGTACGCAGTTGGATGTGCAACTGGATCTCTATGACACCTCCGGCCGTCAGCTCTGGCGGCATCGGGAGAGCGGCGTCGCCTCGGGCAATGTCTACACGATGGACTGGGACATGAGCATCAGTGGCGGACGACCGTTGATGACGGGTGTCTATATTTATCGCATCACCGTGAGCAGCGATGGCGGCAGCGAGGTGTCGCAGGCCAAGAAAATGATTATCACAGGCAATAAATAAATACGCAAGAACGTTATTAGAAAGTATGAACAGACAGAATAATAGAAACTTGTGGATGTTGAGGGTAGTCGTACTACTTTTCACTTTTCACTTCTCATTTCTCACTTCTTCCGCTCAGGACGATGACAAGGTGACGATGTTCAACCCCGTTGAGCATGCCGTTATCTCGCAGACCATTGCCCCTGATGCACGAGGTGCCGGTATGGGTGACGTGGGTGTGGCTACCGATCCGGATGTCGCCTCGCAATACTGGAATCCCGCCAAGTATCCCTTCTGTATCAGCAGGGCGGGTGTGGCCCTGAACTATACCCCCTGGCTGCGACAGCTCGTGAACGATATCGATCTGGCCTATCTCTCCGGCTACTACCGTATCGGTGACTACAGTGCCTTGTCGGGTTCGCTGCGCTATTTTTCATTGGGTGAGGTGTTTACCGACTATGGTGTCAGCGACATGACGGTGAAGCCTTACGAGATGTCGATCGATATGGCCTACTCGATGATGCTCAGTGAGAGCTTTTCTTTGGCAGCAGCCATCCGTTGGATCTACAGCGACCTGCGCTACGACTATAGCGAAGACTCCAAGCCTGCCTCGGCCTTTGCTGCCGACCTGGCCATGTATTATAACAAGTATGTGATGCTGGGCAGTCGCGAGTGCCAGTTGGGACTGGGTATGAACATCTCCAATGTGGGTAGTAAGATCTCTTTCTACGGCGATGAGGAGGCACAGTTCCTGCCAGCCAACATGCGTCTGGGTCTGTCGCTGATGGTGCCCGTCGATGAATACAACCGCTTCTCGATTTCTGCCGATGCCAACAAGCTATTAGTGCCTACCGTTCCCCGTCAGGAGGAAGGTGAGTCGAATACCGACTATCAGGACCGTGTGCGTCGTGAGTATGCCGATGTGAGTGCCATCAGTGGTATCTTCAAGAGTTTCAGCGATGCGCCGGGTGGCTTCAAGGAGGAGATGGAGGAGGTGCAATGGAGCGTGGGTGCCGAGTATGTCTACCACGATCAGTTCTCGTTGCGCGCCGGTTATCATCATCAGGCAGAGTCGAAGGGTAATCTGAAGTACTTTACCGTGGGTGGTGGCTTCCGCATGAATGTGTTCTCGCTGGATGTGGGTTATGTCATCTCTACGGCCCGCACGAATCCCCTCGACCAGACCCTTCGTTTCACCCTCGCCTTCGATATGGATGGCATAAAAGACTTATTCAAATGAAAATACGCGTAGGAATGGGCTATGATGTCCACCAGTTGGTGGAGGGCCGTGATTTGTGGATGGGTGGCATCCGGATTGAGCATAGCAAGGGCCTGTTGGGCCATAGCGATGCCGATGTGCTGTTGCATGCCATCTGCGACGCCCTGTTGGGAGCAGCGAACATGCGTGATATCGGCTATCATTTCCCTGACACCTCGGCAGAGACCGACGGGATGGACAGTAAGATCATCCTCCGAAAGACCATCGAACTGATAGCGACCAAGGGCTATCGCGTGGGGAATATCGATGCCACGATCTGTGCCGAGCACCCGAAGATGAATCCCCATATCCCAGCGATGAAGGCCTGTATAGCAGGGGTCATCGGTTATGATGAAGATGCTATTTCCATCAAGGCGACCACCACAGAGAAACTCGGCTTCACGGGGCGTGAAGAGGGTATCAGCGCCTATGCCGTCGTGCTGATCGAGAAAGACTAACGGTACATGAGATTGGCAGGCGAGCGACCCGCATCGAGCTCTGCCTTCATAAAGTCCATGTCGGCTGCGACGTGGGCGAAAAATTGTTTGTAACCTTCGCACAGATAGTTCAGGCCGGGCTCGCCGTAGCGGTCTTTGGCGAATCGGTTTTTGGGACATTCCCCGTGACAAGCGAAAAGAAATGAGCATTCCCTGCACTGACGGGGAAGGGTAGCGCTTTTATCGCGCCCGAACCGCTGCTGACGTTCGCCATAGAGCATCGCTGTGAGTGACTGCTGACGGATATTCCCCAGACGGTATTCTGGAAAGACGAAATGGTCGCAACTGTAGACATCGCCGTTGGCCTCCATCGCTGCGGCCCGTCCGCAGGTGGGCGACATCGCGCAGATACTAGGCGGCTCGCCTGCCCAATTGGCAAGCGTGGCATCGAAAAGTTGGACGAACACCTGACCGATATCTGCCTTCACCCATTCATCATAGACCCCACAGAGGAATCGGCCCCATTGTTTGGGGGTGACGGAGTAATCTGTGAGGGAGGCTTCCTGTTGGTGGGCAGAGGCGAGGGTGAGGCCATCAGGACGCTCGACGATGCGCTCCACAACGGGTGTGAACTGGATATACTGACAACCGATCGCCTTGAAGAAACGATAGAATTCTGCCGGATGATCGGCATTCAGATGGTTGACGGTGGCCATCGCATTCCACTCGACACCGTGTTTCTGCAGCAGTCGGATGCCGCGCATCACTTTCTCGAACGAATGGCAACGGTAGGCATCGTGGAACGTCTGAGGCCCGTCGATGGAGATACCCACGAGGAAATGGTTCTCGCGCAGGAACTCGCACCACTCGTCAGTCAGCAGGGTGCCGTTCGTCTGCAGGCAATTATCTATCTGTCGTCCGCGGGCATATTTCTGTTGTAGTGCTAATGCCTTGCGATAGAAGGAGAGGGGGCGTAGCAGGGGTTCTCCGCCGTGCCAGGTGAATAAGACCTGCGGCATGGTCTGGGCTTCGAGATACTGGCGGATAAAGGTCTCCAACAGTTCGTCGCTGAGCACTTGCTGCTCTTCCTTCGGATAGAGACGGCCTTTCTCCAGATAATAGCAATAGCGGCACGCCAGATTACAGCGGGAGCCAGCGGGCTTCAGCATCACATAGAGCGGACTTCCAAAAGGAATGGCGATATTCACTTCTTTTTCTTCTTGGCTTTCGGTGTTTGTTCGTCTTCAGGAATCGGGTAGTTCTCCGAGGGTTTGTGCATGCGGTGCATGATCTCATCGAAGGCCTTCACTTTCTCAGGAAACTCTGAAGCCAGATTGTGTTCTTCGCGAGGGTCGTCAGTGATGCGATACAGTTCCAGCGGGGCATCTTTCTTCACCGTCACGCATTTCCATTCACCATAGCGGAGGGCGCGCTGCTTGCCGGGAAACTCCCAATAGAGATAGCGGTTGTCGGTATCCACCTCGCCCCCGAAGAACAGGGGAGAGATATCGATGCCGTCCGTCTGTGGAACGGCTTTCTCGCTCCCCGTCAGTGCGGCAAGGGTGGGCATGAAGTCGGGGAAATACACCTGATTGCTGATCTGGCGGGCAGGCACCCTTTCAGGCTGGTTTACAATCAACGGTACCTTGATACCCCCTTCATAGAGCTGACCCTTCCGGCCTTTCAGGCCTGCATGACAGTTCAGCTCGCTGATAGGTGCCATCACGGCTGCCCCGTTGTCGGAGGCGAAGATGATGAGCGTGTTTTCCCGCAGACCCAGGTTGTCGAGGGCGCCCAGCAGACGACCGATGTGATAGTCCATGTGGGTGACGAGGGCGGCATAGCGCTTGGTGTTCATCGACCACTCGCCGTGCTCGTCATACCACGAGGTGTCGTCGATGTTATAGGGCTCGTGGGGCGCGTCGTAGCCAAGGAAGAGGAAGAAAGGGTTGTGCTTGTTCCGATGAATAAAGGCGATGGCATCGTCGGTGGAGATCTCCGTATTGTGGCGCACATGGGCATCGTGGGCATTCTCCTCGATATGGATGAGGCTGTCACCCCAAAGACGGTAGTAGGGGTAATAATAGGGCGAGTTGCTATGGACGGTGGAGATGGTCCAGCCATAGAACTCGTCGAAGCCGCGATGGTTGGGCGCTGATCCCGGGTCATAGCCGTCGAGATGCCACTTGTTGACCAGACAGGTGCGATAGCCGGCGGTGCCGATGACTGTGGCGATAGTCGTATCCTGTGGCAACAGGTTGGCCCGGCGTACGATGGTGGTATCGCCCTTTGGATTGATCTTCAGACCCGTGAGTCCGCCGGCATAACACTGGTTGTCGCGGATACGGGAATTACCGCTGTTGCGACCCGTCATGAGCGAACATCGCGAAGGCGAACTGATACCACTGCCGGCGTAGGCTTGCGTAAAACTGGTGCCCGTCGCAGCCAGACGATCGATGTTGGGGGTCTTGATATATCGGTTGCCGTAGCACGACAGATCGCCATAGCCCATATCGTCTGCTAGGATGAAGATGATATTTGGACGCTCGGGTGTCGCCTGCTGTTCCGGATGCTCTGCGGCTGTAGCCTGTTGGGTGATCATCGCACTGAGTGTCAGCAGTATTTGTTTCGTTTCTTTGCCCATGTCTTGTTGTTCTTTGGAATGATGGTGCAAAGATAGGACTTTTTTCTGAAATAAAAAAGAAATGCCGCAACTCTCACGAGCAGCGGCATTAAAAAAGCCTATGTTTAACTAAAAATCCTTTTCT
>CAMJBL010000064.1 GCA_946403845.1 uncultured Prevotella sp.
CAAGAAGCAGACGAACGAGAGTCTGAGACCCAATACCATCGAGGAGACCTACGAGCTCTGCGATGCCCTCATCAAGAATGATATCCATGACATCTGCAAGGAGCTGGGCGATGTGCTGTTGCATATCTGCTTCTATGCGAAAATTGCTGAAGAGAAGGCGCAGTTCGATATGGCGGATGTTTGCAATGCGCTGACGCGGAAGATGATCACCCGCCATCCGCATGTGTATCATCCCTCGCAGATTGATGCCGAAGATCCCAAGCCGCTGCCTTATGTGCCTGAGGAGGCTAGCCAATCAAGCCAATCTAGCCCGGCTAGTCAGACTAGTCCGGCTAGTGTAACTAGTGTTACGCAGGTCCTGGAGAATTGGGAGCAGATCAAACTGAAGGAAAAGGATGGCAACGAGAGTGTGCTCTCAGGCGTTCCTGAGGCGCTGCCCAGTCTGATCAAGGCCTATCGTATTCAGGACAAAGCCCGTAATGTGGGTTTCGACTGGGAGCAGAAAGAAGATGTGTGGAACAAGGTGCGCGAGGAACTCGACGAACTGGAGGTGGAACTGCGCAAGGAGGATAAGGAGAATTCGACCAAGGAACTGGGCGATTTCCTCTTCTCGGTGATCAATGCCGCCCGCCTCTATAAGCTGAATCCTGACAATGCGCTGGAGATGACCAACCGTAAGTTTATCGACCGTTTCAACTATATCGAAGCGCATAGTATCAAAATTGGTAAACCACTGAAAGATATGTCGTTAGAGGAAATGGATCAACTTTGGAATGAAGCGAAGAAGGAAGAAGTAAGAGGTAAGAAGAAATGTAATTAAAGAAAGAGATATGAGAAAGAGTTTGTTTTTTTGGATGGCAGCAGCCAGTATGACCATCATGATGAGTTGTGGTGGTGGCAGCGGTCAGCAACAGGTGGTTGAGGCGGAAGATGATACCTCAGCAGTCAATGTGATTCCTACCGACAAGACCATTTATGGGCTCTGTGGCGACGGTACGGCGATGAACACCCTCCAGTTGCTGCGTGACAATGGCGACACGCTGGTGATGAGTATCACGAACGCGATGGAGGCTGGTCAGGTGTTTGGCGGACTGCTGGTGGGCGACCGTCTGGCCGTTCTTCCCAATGCTACCGGTTCGGAGGCTGTCATCGTGATTAACCAGAATGACCTGCTTGGCGACTGGGTGATGCCTAATCCCATCGACGGTAGCTCGGAGGTTGGCATCCGCATCAAGGAAGGCGGTGTGGCTGAGAGCATCGAACAGAGCAGCATCATCTACAAAACCTGGAAGATCTTCAATGGTCGGCTGGAAATCCTCTCACAGCGCGATGGCGGTGGTGATGAGGAAGAGCTCAACCTCTACGAACTGGTGAAGTTAGGTCCTGACTCGTTGGTCTACAGGACGATGAACAAGCCCAGAGAAGAGATGGAGACTTTTGAGTACAGCCGTTGGAAGGAGCCCGAGAAGCTTGATCTTCACGGCCTGCAGCTCGAGGATGCTGCGGATGAGTTCCACCTTTAATCACACGCAGATACCCGTTTGGAACCGTTTAAAGTACATATCTTAGGGTGTGGAAGTGCGCTTCCCACCCTTCGTCACAACGCCTCATCGCAAGTGGTCGAGGTGCGTGGCAAGTTGTTTATGCTCGATTGTGCGGAAGGCACGCAGATGCAGCTGAGGCGCAGTAAGATTCGCTTCACCAAACTGAGTCATGTGTTTATCACCCATCTGCACGGTGACCATTGTTTCGGCTTGATCGGCATGATATCCACCTTCGGACTCGTGGGACGTACGGCCACCTTGCACGTCTATGGTCCCAAGGAGTTAGGCCCCATCCTTGAAGGACAGATTGCCTTCTTTACCCACGACTTGGGTTTCGAGGTGAAATTCCACGCTGTCGACCCCACGCTGCAGGCCATCGTCTATGAGGATCACAGTGTGGAGGTGGAGACGATTCCCTTGCAGCATCGGATGCCCTGTTGTGGTTACCTGATCCGCGAGAAGGCCACGCAACCCCATATCCGTCCGGATATGATGAAGTTCTATCAGGTTCCCGCCAGTCAGCGCAACAATATCAAGAACGGTGCCGACTGGGTGACGCCTGAGGGAGAGACCATCCCCAATGAGCGGCTGGTGACGCCTGCCGACCCTGTGCGCAGCTATGCCTATTGTAGTGATACCCGTTATCTCGACCGTCTGTGGCAGCAGTTACAGGGCGTAAGTACGCTCTACCACGAGAGTACCTATGGCGATGACCATCTTCCGCAAGCAGAGAAATACTGTCATTCAACAGCGCGACAGGCGGCGATGGTGGCCCGTCAGGCTGGGGTGGGGAAACTGCTGTTAGGCCACTACAGCTCACGCTATGAGAACGAGGAAATATTGTTGCAACAGGCGAAGGAAGAGTTCGAGAATTGCTATTTGACAAACGAAATGGACGTGTTTGACGTCTAATTTGGCATCAAAATGCATTTTTCTTAAGAAAAATTTTGTGGTTTCGCCAAAAAACACTATCTTTGCAACAACTATAGACATTTGCATATGCGGAAAAATCTACTTATCATTTCAATGGTGGCATTTCTTGCCGTTCCTGCTGTCGCCGACACAACGACGGTTTTGGAGCGTGGCGTAGCCGAGATGATCGAGGAGACCATCACGCTGAGTGTCGACGGAAACGCCGTCACCGTCAGCGGTGCTCAGGGTCAGAAGCTCATCGTGGTTTCGCTCACGGGAAGGCAAGTTGCAGAGTATCAGATTGATAGCCCTGCCCAGCGTATTGAACTTAATTTGACCAAAGGGTGTTATGTTCTCAAGGTTGGCAACGTTGTGCGCAAGGTTTCCATTCACTAGCCTTTAAGCTATTGTCGGCCTGCGCACTGCTGGTTTCCTGTGAGACGGGAAACCGCGTGCCATCTGAGGATGAGCTTTCTACATTCGGAGAATACGTCTATGCTTTGGATACTGTCCGCTTGGAACAGAGTCTGAAGCATATTTTATCTGCCGACACCTCACAGTGGATTTTCGACAAAGCCCTGAAAAAACGCTATACCGACATCAGCCGGTTTGAGGATACCCCGTTGTGGTATTCCAGGATGGGCGTGATCGGTGAGGCCGACTCCCTGTTGGGTTATCTGCGTCGCGAACTGCCACAGAGCGGTCTCGACACCACCGCCTTCTATCTTCCTAAGATTGCTGAGGATCTGGGCATCGTCCGCGCCCTCAGCTTCGACTCCGTGGGACAGAATATCAACGATCTGCTGCCCCGTCTCGACTACAACCTCTCGAAGGCCTATGTGCGCTATGCCGTCGGACAGCGTTATGGCTTCGTGCGTCCGGCCCGTCTGATGAACAAGCTCTTCAAGAGGGCCGACAGTGATGAGTTTGCCCGACTCTTCGACGAGGAGGTGAAGGAACCGAACTGCGAAGAGACACTGAAGGAACTGGCCTCTAACTCACGTCTGAATTTCCTGGAAGCTTCTGCTCCGAAGAATAGCCTGTACAAAGCCTTGCAGCGTGAGTTGACGACCGCTACGGGCAAGGAGTCCCGCAGAAAACTGGCTGTGAATATGGAGCGCTGCCGCTGGCAGATGAGCCGTCCAAATGATCATGAGAAGGCGGTGCTGGTAAATATCCCTGCCCAACAGCTCTGGGCCGTAGGCAGCGACTCGGTGCTCGATATGCGTATCTGCTGTGGTGCAACCACCACGAAGAGTCCGCTGCTGCATAGCACCATCAGTCATATACAGGTGAATCCCGACTGGATCATTCCCCATAACATCGTGAAGTCCGACATTGTGCGTCATGCAGGCGATTCGGCCTATTTCGCCCGTCATCACTACTATATCGTGGAACGGGCTTCTGGCGACAGTCTCGATCCTGCGGAGGTGACTCAGGAACAACTGGCATCTGGCACGCTGCGTGTAGGCCAGCACGGTGGTCCTGGCAACAGTCTCGGACGTATCGTCTTCCGTTTCAACAATAATTTCTCCGTCTATCTCCACGATACCAACAACCGCGGAGCCTTCACTCGCGAGCGGCGTACGCTCTCGCATGGCTGTATCCGTGTGGAGAAACCCTTCGACCTTGCGCGCTTCCTGCTGCCCGATATGGACGAGTGGGAGCAGGACCGTCTGCGACTCTCGATGGATCTCAAGCCCCTGACGGATCGCGGGAAGGATTACCTGGAGGAGAATGCGGAGGAGCCGCGACCGTTCCGGCTGATGACCTATCACGAGGTGTCACCGCGCGTGCCCGTGTACATTATTTATTATACAGCCTATCCGAATCCGGCCACAGGCATCGTGCAAACGTGGCCCGACCTATATGGATACGACCAGGCAATAGCTTCTGCCATAGACAGCTTCTTGCCCAAGTGATATCAAACTGAAAAGCGACAATGGACAAATACGACGATCAATATATCAAGCAGTTGCTCATGAAGGCCGAGACCCAGCATAAGGGTTTCGAAATCCTCGTGAAGCAATATAGCGAACAGTTGTATTGGCAGGTGCGACGAATCGTCACGACGCATGAGGATGCCAACGACGTTCTGCAGAATGCTTTCATCAAAGCCTGGAACGGCTTGGAGACGTTTCATGGCGACGCGAAGGTCTTTACCTGGATCTCGCGAATCGCCATCAACGAGAGTATCGACTTCGTGCGCCGCCAGAAGAACCTCACCATCGTCAGTGCCGACGATGAGGATGCCCACGTGGCCAATTCGCTGATGGCCGACGACTATTTCGACGGCAACGAGACGGAGGCCCTCTTGCAGGAAGCCATCGCCTCACTGCCAGAAGTGCAGCGTACCGTCTTCACTCTGCGCTATTTTGAGGAGATGAAATACAGCGAGATCAGCCAACGGCTCAAGACCTCGGAAGGCAGCCTGAAAGCCTCGTATCACATCGCCGTCAAAAAGATTTCTGAATTTTTTAAGTTACATGATTAAACCTTTTTATTAAAAATACGTCAAACGAGTATGAAAGAAGAAAAATATCTCATCGAGAAGGTCGGCAGAGAGAATCCTTTCAGGGTTCCAGAAGGCTATTTCGACACGCTTTCCAGTCAGATAATGGCTAAAATAGAGAAGGAGGGTGTCGAGGCCAGAGACATTCAGCCAGCGAAGGAGAAGCGCGCCAAGGTCGTGTGGCTCCGTCCTGTGCTTTATGCTGCTGCCAGTGTGTGTGCATTGTTCATCAGTGTTGTCGCCTATCAGAATTATTCTGAGCAAGGCGTCACAGCACCCGCTCAAACTGTCGTGGCCAATAATCAGATGATGACGGATGACTATTTTGATGAGGCCGCAGACTACGTGATGCTTGACAATCAGGACATCTATGCCTGCCTGATGTCTGACTATTAAATGAAGTAAACATGAGACGACTAGTTATTTTAGGTCTGGTTTGTCTGAGTGCGCTTGGGGCTTCTGCCCAGAATTTTCCGCGACAGGGATTCCCTCAACAGGGTTTCCCTCAGCAGGGTTTTCAGCAGCAGCAACAGCGGTTCTCGCCCGAGAAGTATCAGGCTGATCTGGAGCAGCATATCACCAAGGAGGCCTGTCTGACGCCTCAGGAGGCAGCTGCTTTCTTCCCCCTCTTCCGGGAGATGCAGAAAAAGCAGCGCGCGCTCTATAACAAGATGCGTGAGGACGTGAGAATCAAACCCACCGACGAGGCTGCCTGCAAGAAGATGATCCAGAAGCGCGACCAGGTGGAGCTGGAGTTGAAGAGCATCCAGCAGACCTATCACAACAAGTTCTTCAGTGTGATGCCCGCCTCAAAGGTGTTTGATGTCATCAGGGCCGAGGATAGCTACCATCGCGGTTTGCTCAGAAACATGGGTGGTATGGGCAGAGCGCCTATGATGGGCGGTTTCCCGCAGAGAGGACAGGCCCCGCAGCAGCAAAGAGGCCAAAGTCAGCAGAAAGGACAGTCCAATACAAAGAAATAGGTGTTTTGAAAATGGGAAATGTGAATACCGTTGCTCCTTCTCGGGGCAGCGGTATCATTTTTTTATCCCAGTTTTGAATCCTCGATCAGCTTGGGGCAGAGGGCTTCCAACCCGCATTTGTCACAATGGGGCTTCCGCGAGGTGCAGACATAGCGGCCATGCAGCAGCAGCCAATGGTGGGCATCGGGGATATCGGCCTCGGGGATGTACTTCGTCAGCGCCATCTCCACCTTATAGGGTGTATTGTCGCGCTTGCTGACGAGTCCAAGGCGATGGGCCACCCTGTAGACGTGGGTGTCGACCGCTAAGGCGGACTTCCCAAAGGCCACACTCTGTATCACATTCGCCGTCTTACGCCCCACACCAGGCAGGTCCAGCAGCAGGTTCATATCCGACGGCACCTCGCCATCATGCTTTTCGACCAATGCCCGCGCCATCTTCACCAGATGTTCGGCCTTCGCATTCGGATAGGAAACGCTGCGGATATATTCCAATACATCCTCCGGTTTCGCCTTCGCCATCGTTTTGGCATCAGGAAAATGGCGGAACAGCTCAGGGGTGACCTGATTGATGCGCTTATCCGTACACTGGGCACTCAGAATGACGGCCACGAGCAGTTGGAACACACTGCCGAACTCCAGTTCCGTATTCACGTTGGGCATCTCCTTGCGGAAATGCGCCAGAATCCTTTGGTATCGCTCTTCTTTTCTCATTGCGCAGGCAAAGTTACGAAAAAATTTGGATATTATGGAAAAAATGCGTATCTTTGTGGCCAATTAAAACCTATCGGAAACTAATGTAACTAAAATGATATGAGAAAACTATTGTTATCTATGGCTTGTCTGGCAGCCTTTCAGAGCTTTGCTGCAGACAAGACACCCGTGTGGAAAGACCCCAATGTGAATCAGGTGAACCGTGAGCAGAGACATGCCTATTTCTTTGCCTTCGAGAGTGAGGAACTCGCCAAGCAAGGCGACAAGACCAAGTCGTCGCGCTATCTCTCGATGGAGGGCATGTGGAAGTTCAACTTCGTGAAGAACCATCAGGATGCCCCGAAGGATTTCTTCGGCCTGAAGTACGACGACTCGAAGTGGGTGGACTTCCCCGTACCCGGACTGTTCGAGCTCAACGGCTATGGCGACAAGATCTACAAGAACATGGGTTATGCCTGGAGCACGACCTTCAAGAACGATCCCCCTTATGTCAGCGAGACCAACAACTATACGGGTTCGTATCGCCGTACGTTCGATCTGCCCGCAGATTGGAAGGGGCAGGAGGTGTTCTTCCACGTAGGCTCGGCCACCAGTAACCTGAGCCTTTGGGTCAACGGCAAGTATGTCGGCTACTCGGAGGATTCGAAGGTGGCAGCGGTGTTCAACATTACCAAGTTCCTGAAGCCCGGAAAGAACCTCATCGCCATGCAGATCATGCGCTGGTGCGATGGTAGCTATCTCGAGGATCAGGACTTCTGGCGCTTTACGGGTATCGCCCGCGAGGTGTATCTCTATGCCCGTCCGAAGGCCTATATCGAAGACCTCACGATCACGCAGGACTGGCTGGAACGCGGACAAGGCATCCTGGCCTTTGATGCGAAGATCAAGGGTAATGCCAAAGCCACAGCGAAGATGATTCTCGATGATGGTCATATCAGCGACGAGATTGGGCCCAACCACGAGATCTACTGGAACATCGTAAAGCCTTGGACCGCTGAGACACCGCATCTCTATACCGTCCTCGTTACGTTGAAGCAGGGCGACAAGGTGCTCGAGGTGATCCGTCAGCGCGTAGGCTTCCGCCATATCGAGATCAAGGGCGGACAGCTGCTCGTCAACGGACAGCCGATCCTCATTAAGGGTGCCGACCGTCATGAGCTCGATCCCGATGGCGGTTATATTGTCAGCATGGAGCGTATGATTCAGGACATCAAGATCATGAAGTATCTGAATATCAATGCCGTGCGTACCTGTCACTATCCCGACGATCCCCGCTGGTACGACCTCTGCGACGAATACGGCCTCTATCTTACGGCCGAGTCGAACCTCGAGACCCACGGTATGGGCTATCGCGAGAGCACGCTGGCTCATCGTCAGGACTACCAGAAGGCCCACATTGAGCGTCAGGAGGGTAACATGTGTTCCCACAAGAACCATCCGAGCATCATCGTGTGGTCGCTGGGTAACGAGGCTGGCTATGGCGTGAACTTCGAGAAGGCCTACGACTGGGTGAAGGCCTACGACAGCACCCGTCCTGTGCAGTATGAGCAGGCTGGTCATGCAGGCAAGACCGATATCTTCTGTCCGATGTATATGGGCTATGAGGACTGCGAGAAATATTCGAAAGGCGATAACCCCCGTCCGCTCATCCAGTGTGAGTATGCCCACGCAATGGGTAACTCGATGGGTGGTTTCAAGGAGTATTGGGACATCATCCGCAAGAATGCGAAGTATCAGGGCGGATATATCTGGGACTTCGTCGATCAGGGCCTGCGCGACAAGAGTCCGATCACAGGCAAGGAGATCTTCACCTTTGGTGGTGACTATGGCCGCTATCCCGCTTCCGACTACAACTTCAACTGTAACGGTATCATCGCGCCCGACCGTCGCTTGAATCCCCATGCCTACGAGGTGCGCTATTACTACCAGAACGTATGGGTGACCGACAAGGGCCTGAAGGAAGGCAAGGTTGAGATCTACAACGAGAACTTCTTCAAGACGCTCGACAATCTCGAGCTGAATTGGTTCGTGGGTGGTGCCTCGGGTAGCCACCATCATGAGGGCGACCGTCCTGAGGGCATGACCTTCGGGCACGGAGGTACCTTCGACATTAGTGGCATCGCCCCGCAGACGCGTAAAGTCATTACCATCGATGCCATGAAGCAGGTTGCTGAGCGCGTGCTCGGCCATCATGGCGATCAGGAACTCTTCGTCATCTTCGAGTTCAAGCTGAAAGAGGCTGAGCCGCTGATGGAGAAGGGGCAGGTGGTGGCCCGTCAGCAGTTTGTGCTGAACCCCTACCTGTTCCCGAATCTCTCTGAGTACTCCGATAACTCTGAGAACTCCGACGTTTCCAAGGAAGAGGTCGAGAGCTATGTGAAGCTCGAGGCTGGTGGCACCGCGCTGACCTTCGGCAAGCGTCACGGCTGGATCGACTACCTCGATGTCGACGGCGAGCCGATGCTCCTCGATCGCGAGAGCATCACCCCCGAGTTCTGGCGCGCTCCCACCGACAACGACTACGGTGCTGGTCTGCAGAACCGCTTCGCCGTCTGGAAGAATCCGCAGCTGAGGCTGAAGACGTTCGAGGTCGACGACAATGAGGTGGAGGCCACCTACGAGATGCCCGATGTGAAGGCGACGCTCAAGATGACCTACACGCTGACCAAGGAGGGTGAAGTGATCATCCGCGAGCAGCTGACAGCCGACAAGGAGGCGAAGATCAGCCCGATGTTCCGCTACGGCATGCAGCTGCAGATGCCCAAGCAGTACAACGAGGTGCAGTATTATGGTCGCGGACCTGTGGAGAACTATTGCGACCGCAACAGTAGCGAGTTCATAGGCGTATATAATAATAAGGTGGCCGATGAGTATTACAGCTACGTCCGTCCGCAGGAGTCGGGCAACCATACCGATATCCGCTGGTTCCGCGTGAAGAACGCAGCCGGCAAGGGTCTCGAGTTCTTCAGCAACGCCCCGATGGAGGCCAGCGCGCTGAACTATCTGGTGGCCGACCTCGACGACGGCCCCCGCAAGGAGAAGTCGTGGGGTCATCACTCTGGCGACCTCATCGAGCGTCCGCTCACACAGGTGCACATCCAGCAGCGCCAGTTCGGTCTTGGCTGCGTGAACTCATGGGGCGCCTGGCCGCGCAGGGAGTACCAGCTGCCTTATCAGGATTATGACTTCACCTTCGTCATCCGACCGCTGAAGTAAAAGCCACTTTGATTGCCAAAACCAACCGTCTTGTTGCAAAATGACAGCGCAAGACGGTTGATTTTTGTCAAAAAGCATCGTATTTCGTCGTATTTTATACTTTTTTATGTACCAAAATGTTGGTGCATATTTATTTAATTACTATCTTTGCAGCCGAAAATCTATATAAATTGTTGAGAGAGATGAAAGATATGAAGAAAATAATACTTGCAGGAATGCTTTTATTTATGGGAAGCATCACGCTGAATGCATCAGAGAACGCCGATGGCAAAGAAGCCGTCGACACCACTTATATTAAGCTTGACGAGAACCGCGAACCCATCAACCATGTGAACCTCACGAAAGAGGAACTGGAAGAGAAGGTGGGCGAGCTGGAGACTATCCTCGAGACCGAAAACTTCCAGTTGTACGCCTCGGGCGACTATACGTATAAGATTGTTAATGGCATCGTGACTTCGATGGCCATTCAGATTCCTGACGACAACAACGACAAGGTGGTTTACAATCAGATTCTGAATGCGCTGGCCAAGAGCAATTCGATCAAGGATACCCACAACACGGGTGGTAACTATTACCTGTATGCCAATTTCCAGATCCAGTTCGACGATTTCGAGGGATACGAGAAACTGACATTCATGGCGCTGGAATAATCATCTGAACAAATTCATAGGTTGCGAGCCTCGCTCTTCGGAGCGGGGCTTTTTTGTTTGAACTCCCTGTTTCCTTGTTTCCTAAATATTTATAATTAAAATACTGCAATCAAAATTATCAAAAACAGTTAATTCTCTTAAAAATACCGCAAATAATTAACAAAACGAATTAAGGATTTTAAGAAATCAGCTATCTTTGCACTCGCAATTGAATATAAAATGAAGAAAAGTACGATTTGGATTATAGCAACGATCATGGGTCTCTCGTTTGTGGGACTTCTGTTCTTGCAGCTCTCCTACATCGAGCAGATGGCGAAGATGAAGAAGGAGCAGTTTGACGAATCGGTGTACCGCAGCCTTTACCAGGCCTCGCGCAACCTCGAGATGAACGAGACGCGCCGCTATCTGGAGAAAGATGTCAAGGAGACGGAGCGTCGCGCCTACAGCCAGGATACGGTGACGGTCGACGGTCTGAACGGTACCGTGAAGCAGTCGCACGAATTCGCCGTCTCTGCCGACGATGGTACGGCCTACTATAGCTTCGAGGCGAAGACCTTCGCCATCAAGCCCGCCAACGTGCCCAAGGCAATGATCCTGCGCACCGACAAGAGCAGTATCGCCGAGGCCTCGAAATCGCTGCAGGAGATTGTCCGCAACCGCTATGTCTATCAGAAGGCCCTGCTCGACGAGGTGGTCTACAACATCCTCTATACGGCCTCCGACAAGCCTTTGAAGGAGCGCATCAACTTCCGTCTGCTCGACCGCGACATCAAGGTGGAGCTGCTCAACAACGGTATCAATATCCCGTATCACTTCACCGTTGAGACGAGCGACGGTCGCGAGGTGTACCGCTGTCCCGACTTCACCGACGAGGGTAGGGAGCACGTCTATACGCAGGACCTGTTCCACAACGACCCCTCACCGAAGATGTGCGTGGTGAAGATCCACTTCCCCGACATGAACTCCTATATCTTCTCGAGTGTGCGCTTCATGATCCCGTCGATGATCTTCACGGTGGTGCTGCTCATCACCTTCGTGTTCACGATCTTCATCATCTTCCGTCAGAAGCGCTATTCGGAGATCAAGAACGACTTCATCAACAACATGACGCACGAGCTGAAGACGCCGATCTCGAGCATCTCGCTGGCGGCACAGATGCTCAACGACGAGTCGGTCGAGAAGAGTCCGATGATGATGAAGCACCTGGGCGGCGTGATCAACGACGAGTCGAAACGCCTCCGCTTCCTCGTGGAAAAAGTGCTGCAGATGTCGATGTTCGACCGCAAGACGGCATCGTTCAAGAAGAAGGAACTCGACCTCAACGAGCTCCTGGAGACCATCGCCAGCACCTTCTCCCTGCGTGTGGAGCATACGGGCGGCAAGATCTATACGGAGATTGAGGCGGTCGATTCGGCCATCTACGTCGATGAGGTGCACTTCCAGAATGCCATCACCAACCTGATGGACAACGCGGTGAAGTACCGCAAGCCCGACGAGCCCCTTGACCTCTATATCCGCACGTGGAACGAGAAGGACCGTCTCTGCTTCAGCATTCGCGATACGGGTCTGGGCATCAAGAAGGAGAACGTCAGGAAGATCTTCGACAAGTTCTACCGCGTTCATACGGGTAACGTCCACGATGTCAAGGGCTTCGGTCTCGGTCTGGCCTACGTCAAGAAGATTATCAACCTCCACGAGGGCGAGATCAAGTGCGAGAGCGAGCTGGGCAAGGGAACCACCTTTACCATCACACTTCCAGTGTTAGAGGTGAGTGGTGAGAGGTGAGTAGTGAGAGAATAGTTAATGCGCTGAATGATTAATAAAAAATTTTGAAGATAAAATAGTATAAACCCTAAAATTTCAACATTATGGACGAGAAACTGAAGATTTTACTTTGCGAGGACGATGAGAACCTCGGAATGTTGCTCCGTGAGTATTTGCAGGCCAAGGGCTTCACAACCGAGCTCTGTGCCGACGGTGAGCTGGGCTACAAGGCCTTCCTGAAGACCAAGTTCGACATCTGTGTGCTCGACGTGATGATGCCTAAGAAGGACGGCTTCACGCTGGCTAAGGAAATCCGTAATTCCAATCAGGATATCCCCATCATCTTCCTCACCGCCAAGACCCTGAAGGAAGATATCCTCGAAGGCTTCAAGATCGGTGCCGACGACTACATCACCAAACCCTTCTCGATGGAGGAGCTCGTGTTCCGTATCGAGGCCATCATCCGCCGTACCAAGGGCAAGAAGAACAAGGAGAGCACCGTCTACCGTATCGGACAGTTCACCTTCGATACGCAGAAGCAGCTGCTCTGCCTGGGCGACGAACAGCGTAAGCTCACCACCAAGGAGAACGAGCTGCTGGCCCTGCTCTGCTCGCATGCCAACGAGATTCTGCAGCGCGACTTCGCCCTGAAGACCATCTGGATCGACGACAACTACTTCAATG
>CAMJBL010000065.1 GCA_946403845.1 uncultured Prevotella sp.
TTGAAATTTCAGCGTGCAAAGGTACTAAAAAATCGGTATATAGACAAATTTTTCCTTGAAAAATAACTATTCACTAATCACTATTCACTATACACTGTCATTCTATGCACTTCATAATGAAGTCCACAGCACCGTTCACACCGAATTTACGCACATCGATCGAGATGTCATAATTACGGGCGTCGGTCCAGTCCTTACCGGTGAATGTCTTCGTGTAAAGCTCACGACTGTAGTCATTGTCGACCACCATAGCAGCGGCATCCGAGAGACTCATGTCGTACTTCTCCGCAATACGCCGTTTCCGACAGTCTTCGGAGGAATGGATGAAGATCTTCAGCGCATTGGGATGCTCGGCAAAGATATGGAAGCCACAACGGCCGATGAGCACACACGACTCCTCAGCGGCTATCGAGCGGATCGCCTCTGCCTGCGCCTCGAAGAGCTCGTGGGATGTACGGTCGTGCTCCAGACCATTGTACTCCGCCTTGCTCATGTAAGTTCTGTAGAAACTGGTGAAGTCGTCACGCCATAGCGGATTACGGGCCTCGATTTTCTCCATGGCCTCCTCTACGACGTTCATTCGCTTCGCCACCTCGTTCAACACTTGTTTGTCAATCAGTTTTACATCAAGCCTACGGGCCAACTCGGCACCAATCTCATGGCCGCCCGTTCCGAACATTCGGCTGATGGTGATGATGAATTGTTCCTGTCTGTTCATAGCGCAACGAATTATTAGTTAGTTAATATTTATGGCACAAAGATACAAATAAAAAACGGAACTTCCAAATAATTAGGAAAAAAAATAAGTTAATAGTTTTATTAGAAACAAATTTGAATTAATTACCACTAATTCTGGCCACAAATGTGGCCTTAATAATTATAATAGTGGATTAAAATTGTGGTTATTTGTGGTTATTTGTTTCTAAATAAGCTGCGGCAGCTTCTGCACAGCGTTCGCCATCGACGCCTGCCGACACGATGCCACCCGCATAGCCGGCACCCTCGCCACAAGGGAAAAGACCCTGAACACGCACGTGCTGAAAGGTTTCGCGATCCCTGATAATGCGCACAGGACTGCTTGTACGCGTCTCGACTGCGATGAGTACCGCCTCATTGGTCAGGAATCCGTGGGCCTGACGTCCAAAGGTCTTGAAACCTTCCTGCAAACGCTTGGCAATCATATTGGGCAACCAGAAATGTAACGGACTGGATATCAGTCCCGGAGCATAGGATGACTTGGGCAGGTCATAGCTCAGCCTGCCGTTTACGAAATCGGCCATTCGTTGGGCAGGGGCCGTCTGCTGCATATTTCCCTGCTGCCAACACATCTTTTCGAGTTCTTCTTGAAAACGCATGACTTTTAACGGTAACCAATAGCCGTTAACCAATAACCGTTCATCCTCCTCATCATCGAGAGGGTTATTGGTTATAGGATATTGTTTATTGTCAAGGTCTTCCGGTCTGACCTCTACGACCATTCCCGAGTTGCTCCACTGTGTACCGCGGCTCGCAGGGCTCATGCCATTCACCACGATTTGCTGTTTATCCGTTGCTGCGGGAATCACAAAACCTCCCGGACACATACAGAACGAGTACACACCACGCCCATCGACCTGCGTCACCATCGCATACTCCGCAGCAGGCAGATACATGCCTCTGCCCTGCTTATTATGATATTGGATTTGATCGATTAATTGCGACGAATGTTCGAGTCTCACACCAACAGCAATCCCCTTCGGCTCGATTTCAATCTTTGCTTCAGCTAAATATCTGTAAACATCTCGTGCTGAGTGACCTGTGGCGAGGATGACGGGACCTATAAAAGAGAGGTGAGTTGTGAGAGGTGAGTGATGAGAGATTACATCTGCTTCCACTCCAACCACACTTGTTTCTCCGTTTCCAACTATTCTCTCACCTCTTACCTCTGACCTCTCACCTCTTAAAATCAGACGCGTCATTTTCGTTTGGAAATGTACTTCGCCACCACAATTAATGATGGTATTGCGCATGGCCTCGATGACCTTGGGGAGCCTATCAGTACCGATATGAGGATGGGCATCAGCGAGGATGGCCGTCGAGGCTCCGTGCTGACAGAACACATTCAGGATCTTATCGGTATTTCCCCGTTTCTTCGAGCGGGTATAGAGCTTGCCATCCGAATAGGCACCAGCCCCACCCTCACCGAAACAGTAGTTACTCTCGGGATCTACCTTCTGCGTCTTGGTGATGTTCGCCAAGTCCTTCTTTCGGTCGTGTACGTTCTTGCCACGTTCCAGCACGATGGGCCGCAAACCTAATTCTATCAGTCTCAAGGCAGCGAAGAGTCCGCCAGGTCCAGCACCCACAACGATTACCTGCGGCTTACCCTCCACATTCGGATAATCCGTCTTCACATATTCGTCGTCGTGCGGCTGTTCATTTATATACACCCGCACCTTCAGGTTTACGAAAATCTGTCGCTGTCGGGCGTCGATGCTGCGCTTCAGGATACGAACCCCGTAGATGATCCTCACATCGAAGCCATACGCATCGGCCAGCCAGGCCTTCAGCCTGTCCTCCTGTGCTGCCACTTCGGGCACCACGCGTATCTGATACTCATGTGTCATTAGAAGGGCAGATCGTCAGCGCTGCCTTCAGAAGCTGTCTCCGGAGCTGGCGGGAAGGGAGAAGCAGAGGCGACAGAAGCTTCGGGCTGTCCCTGAACCGGCGGGAAGGGAGCAGTAGCAGGATTTGCCACTGGGGGCACCTGACCGCGAATGACATTGTAGGCTCGGATCTCATTAAACCAACGACCCTGATATTCATGGGCATCGATATCGAACTGGATCGTGAGGTCTTCACCACTCTGTATGTTGAACTGCTTGATGCGATCCTCTCCGAAAAGACGGAACACGCACTTACGGGGATACTGTCCGGGGACCTCAATGACATATTCCTGAGACATCCAGGGATTTCCTGTACGGTTTGATACGCCACTATTAGCCGGCAGTACGGCAATGATTCTACCTGTTAATTCCATTGTCTAAATGTTTTTATTTGTTGTTTTTTCTTGTTTCGCTCGGCGAAATTACTAAAAATAGTTTGAAACCCAAAAAAATATCGTCTTTTTTTTGTTTATAACAACGTTTTTTTGTAATTTTGTCGTCAAATCGAAAGTAATTAAAAACAAAAACGCTACATAATTATGAGATTTACATTATCAAGTTCTGCACTGAGCAACAAGCTCTCAGCACTTTCGAAAGTGATTAACAGTAAAAATGCCCTCCCCATACTGGGCGATTTCGTATTCGACATCGACGGTCAGACCCTCACCCTTACCGCCTCTGACGGTGAGAACACCATGCGCACGACACTCGCACTGACAGACAGTGACGGCAACGGCCGCTTCGCCATCGGCAACCACGACCTGCTGGAAGCTGTGAAGGGAATCTCCGAGCAGCCCATCACCTTCGATGCAAACCAGGAGCAGAACCTCGTGAAAATCAGCTATCAGAACGGTCTGTTCTCGCTGCCCATCGAGAATGCCGACGAGTTCCCCATGGCCCAGCCCATCGGCGACAATGCCTTTACCATCACCATGCCCAATATCACCCTGGCCGAGAATGTGAACCGCAGTATCTTCGCTACGGCACAGGACGAGTTGCGCCCCGTGATGAACGGTATCTACTTCGACCTAACGCCCGACTGTCTGGCCGTGGTGGCCAGCGACGGCCATAAGCTGGTGCGCAACAAGGTGTATACCATCAAGAGCGACCAGCCCGCAGCCTTTATCCTGCCCAAGAAACCAGCTAACCTTTTGAAGAACCTGCTTGGCAAGGACGGTGGTGACGTGGTCATCCGCTTCGACGATCGCAATGCCGAGGTGAACTTCGGCGACGGTGCCATCCAGTGCAGACTCATCGAGGGCAGATATCCCAACTACAACTCGGTGATTCCACAGAGCAATCCCAACGAGCTGCGCGTCGATCGTCTCGGTTTGTTGGCAGCCCTGCGTCGTGTGCAGCCATTCGCCAATGAGTCGAGCAACCTGATTCGCTTCCATGTGGAAGGCACCACGCTCCAGCTTGATGCCGAGGACTACGACTTTTCGAAGACCGCCACTGAGCGCATGAGCTGCGAATACAACGGCAAGGCCATGAGCATCGGCTTCAAGGGCTCATCGTTTATCGAGATCCTCAGCAATTTCGATTGTCCGGAGGTGATCATCCAGCTGGCAGACCCCAGCCGTGCAGGACTGGTGCTTCCCTCTGAGCAGCCCGAGAACCAGGATGTGCTGATGCTGATGATGCCCATGTTGATTAACGATTAGTTTACAGTTTACAGAATGAAACTGAATCTTACAAAGCCATTGGTCATTTTTGACCTGGAGACCACCGGTTTGGATCTGGTAAAGGACCGCATCATACAGATATCTTATATTAAGGTATATCCCGACGGCAAGGAGGAACGCGGCAATGAGCTGATCAACCCTGAGAAGCACATCGAGCCCATCATCACACAGTTGACGGGCATTAGCGATGATGACGTCAAGGACAAGCCCACCTTCAAGCTGCTGGCCCAGAAACTGAGCGATCAGTTTACAGGCAGCGACTTTGCGGGCTTCAATTCGAACAACTTCGATATTCCCCTGCTGGCCGAAGAGTTCTTAAGAGCTGGTATCGACTTCGACTTCTCGAAATGCAAGCTCATCGACGCCTGTTCGATCTTCAGGAAGATGGAGCGTCGCAACTTGGCCTCCGCCTACAAGTTCTATTGCGGACGGAAGATGGAAGAGGACTTCGAGGCGCACCGTGCCGATCAGGACACCGAGGCTACCTATCGCGTGCTGATGGGACAGTTGGACAAATATGCCCCGGGCGCCAACGAGGATCCCGAGAAGGTATTGGAGAACAATATGCAGGCGCTGGCCGACTTCTCGAAGATGAACAAGAACGTGGACTTCGCCGGACGTATCGTCTGGAGCGAGGTGAAGGATGCCAACGGCGATACCGTCACCGACGAGAAGGGTGAGCCCAAGATGATCGAGGTGTTCAATTTCGGCAAATACAAAGGCATGCCCGTCGTCGAGGTGCTCAAGCGCGATCCCGGCTACTACGGCTGGATCCTGCAGGGCGACTTCACCTTCAACACCAAACAGGTGCTGACACGCATCCGTCTGGCAGATGCGAAGTTTTAATCTTAGTGAATAGTGATTAGTGAATAGTTATGAGGACATACGAATTATCATCGAATATATGGTTCAAAGTCTTGGGATTACTATTCACTATTAACTATTCACTATTCCCTGCCACCGCTCAGGAATTGCAGGTGAAGGTGACCATCAACCACAGCCAGATACAAGGTACCGACAATGGCGTGTTCGACAACCTGCAACAGACACTGGAGCAGTTTATCAACGAGCGCCAGTGGACTGATCTGCAGTTTCAGGAGAACGAGCGCATACAATGCAACCTGAACATCACCGTATCGAAATACAACCGCGACGAGAATAAGTTTGAGTGTACGGCGCTGATACAGGCCAACCGCCCTGTGTACAACGCCAGCTATACCACCACCTTATATAATAATAGGGACGCCTATTTCCACTTCGAGTTTGCCCAGTTCGACCAGCTGAACTATAATGATGAGACCGTCGACAACCAGTTGACAGCCCTCGCTGCCTACTATGCCTACCTCATCATCGGTCTTGACCTCGACAGCTTCTCGCCACTGGGAGGTACGGATGTGTTGCAACGCTGCATGCAGCTTGTGAACAATGCCCAGGACCTGGGCTATCCCGGCTGGAAGTCGTTTGAGGACTCACGCAACCGCTTTGCCATCATCAACGACTATATCGACGAGCAGATGAAGCCCTTCCGGCAGTTACAATACGACTACTACCGCAAAGGTCTCGACGAGATGGCCAACAATGCAGAGCGCGGACGCACAGAGATTTCCACCGCCCTCGAGGAACAGCTGAAGAAAGCCCACGACAACAAACCGCTAAGTCTGTTGCCACAGATCTGGACCGACTACAAGAAAGATGAGCTGGTAAATATCTACAAGGGCAAGGGCACACAGAAGGAGAAGCAGGCTGTATATGACCTACTGAGCGGTATCAATGCCTCGCAGAACCCCTCGTGGGAGAAAATTAACAACTGAACACTATGCTGAAGCATCTCTATATCAAGAACTTCGCACTGATTGACATCCTGGATATCGACTTGTATCCAGGATTCTCTGTCATCACCGGTGAGACCGGTGCCGGCAAGAGCATCATACTCGGCGCCATCGGACTGCTACTAGGACAACGGGCTGACCTGAAGACCCTGAAGCAGGGTGCCGACAAATGCGTGATTGAGGCACAATTCGACCTATCGCGCTACCAGATGGAGGACTTTTTTACCGAAAACGACATCGAATACGACGCTGGCGACTGCATCATCCGCAGGGAACTAACGTCGACGGGCAAGAGTCGTGCCTTCATCAACGACACGCCTGTGCAGCTGTCGATGCTCAAAGAATTGGGCGAACGCCTCGTGGATGTGCACTCACAGCACCAAAACCTGCTGTTGAACAAGCAGGACTTCCAGTTGAGCGTGCTCGACATCATCGCCAACGATGCCAAGGAACTGACTGACTATCAGAAGACATACGATGCCTTCCACCAGGCTGCCAAGGATCTTCAGGCACTGAAGGAAGAGATTGAGCGCAACCGTCAGAATATCGACTTCCTGCAGTTCCAACATCAGGAACTGGACAGTGCCAACCTGACAGTAGGCGAACAGGAGGAATTGGAGCAGAAGAGTGAAACGATGACGCACGCCGAGGATATTAAGAGCGCTCTCTATACCGCCAATAATGCCCTGCAGGCCGATAACACGGGCATCGTGGAACAGCTGCGCAACGCCCTGAATGCACTGAAAGGCATCGGGCACGTCTTCCCCGAGGCAGAAGAACTGGCTACCCGCATGAACAGCACCTATATCGAACTGAAGGATATCGCCCAGGAGGTGGGAAGCCTGATGGAGAACATCGACTTCGATCCTGCTGAACTGGATCATATCAACGAGCGTCTGGATCGGCTCTACGACCTGCAGCAAAAATACCATGCGGAGGATACAGAGGGGCTCATCGCCCTGAGAGACCAGCTGAAAAAGCAGTTGGACCATATTGGCAACAACGACGAGACCTTACAGGAACGCCAGCAACAGGTGGACCTGCTTAAAACACAGTGCCAGCAGAAAGCCGACCTGCTCACAAAGCTGCGCACCAAAGCCGCCAAGAAGGTTGAAACCGAGATGCAACAGCGGCTGGTACCCCTCGGCATGCCACATATCCGATTCCAGATCAGTATCCGTCAGGAGGACTTGTCGGGGAATGGTCAGGACAAAGTGGCCTACCTCTTTTCTGCCAACACATCCACCCCACTCCAGCCTGTGTCGCAGGTGGCCTCTGGTGGTGAGATTGCCCGTGTGATGCTGGCCTTGAAGGCCATGATCAGCGGTGCCATAAAACTACCTACTATTATCTTCGACGAGATTGACACGGGTGTTAGCGGAAAGATTGCCGAGAAGATGGCAGAAATCATGTATGAGATGGGCAGTCATGAGCGTCAGGTGATCAGTATCACCCACCTCCCACAGATTGCCGCCCTCGGCTCAGCACACTATAAGGTAGAGAAAGAAGAGACGGCACAGGGCACCACCAGTAAGATGGAACTGCTGACCGCTGATGAGCGCATCACAGAGATTGCCCAGATGCTCAGTGGCAGTAAGGTTACCGATGCAGCCATCCAAAACGCAAAGCAACTATTGCGCTTTGCTGAATAATAACGGATTAAATAATAACTATCAGATATGCAGACACTTACAAATAAAATAATGAATAATCAAACAATCCACGCGATAAGTTTATTATTTATTATTTGTTATTTATTTGTTTCCCCAGCAGCGGCACAGCCCGGCTGGGTGAAAAACGCCAGCAAGTCGGTATTTACCCTGAAGACCTTCGATGCTGACGGATCGCTGATTGCCAGCAGCAACGGTTTCTTCACCGGTGCCAACGGTGAGGCCATCAGCAGTTTCACGCCCTTCAAGGGAGCCGTGCACGCCATCATCATCGATGCATCGGGCAAAGAGATGAATGTGAGTGGTATGATCGGTGCCAACGATATGTACGACGTGGCCAAGTTCCGCGTGGCAGGCAAGACGCGTCCCCTCGCAATTGCCTCTGGCAACGCACAAAGCGGAACAACCGTCTGGCTGCTGCCCTATCTCGAAACAAAGGCCATCAAAAACGGTGTCGTGCGCAAGGCAGAGACCTTCCAGAAAGACTATGCCTACTACACCATCGCCCTGCAGGCGCCGGAACAGGCCATCAGCTCACCCCTGCTCAGTGATAACGGCGAAGTGATCGGAATCCTGCAACCGGCAGCATCGGGAGCCGACTCCCTCTGCTATGCCATTAGTGCACGGTTTGCCGACTCGCTGAAAGTGACGGGACTGAGCATCAACGACCCCACATTGAAACTTACGAAGATCCGGATGGAAATGCCTGAGACGCTGGAAGATGCAAACGTGATGATGTATATGGCAAGCGCCAGCAGCGACTCTGCCAATTATGCGCGACTCATCGGGGAGTTTATCCAGAAGTTCCCATCTGCTCCCGACGGCTATGCCTATCGTGCACAGTTTGCCAGCAACTTCGGCGACTTTGCATCAGCCGAGAGGGATATGGAAGAGGCTATCCGACTCGCCACCCATAAAGACAACGAGCACTACAACTATGCCCGTATGATCTACAACAAGGAGATCTACCAGACTAACATGCCATATGAGAAATGGAGTCTTGACAAGGCACTCGGTGAGGTGCGCGAGGCCTGGAACATCAACAACGTGCCCGCTTATCGTGAACTGGAAGCCAATATCCTCTATGCCCAGAAGAACTATGCCGAGGCCTATGACCGCTTTATCGAACTGACGAAGACCAATATGGTCACCGCAGAGACTTGGTATTGTGCGGCACAGTGCAAGGGACAGTTGAAAGACACGACAGCCATGCTGGCACTGCTCGATAGTGCGATGAACATGTTCAGCAAGCCCTATCTGAAACAGGCTGCACCCTATCTTTGGGCGCGTGCCAATGTGAAATACGACACGAAGAAATACCGTGAGGCGGTGACAGACATGAACGACTACGAGCAGCTGATGGCAGCCGACGTGAATGCCAGCTTCTACTATATCCGCCATCAGGCAGAAATCGAAGGACGCTTGTTCCAACAAGCCCTCAACGATATCACCAAGGCTGTGAATATGGAACCCAAAAACACCTTCTATATAGCTGAGAAAGCCTCACTCGAATTACGGGTAGGACTATACGACCAGGCTGCAGAGACCGCCAATGAGATCAAGGCTCTAGAGCCCGACAACAGCGACGGCTATCTCTTCCTCGGACTGTCGCAATGCATGAAGGGCAAGAAGAAAGAAGGACTGGAGAATCTGCAGAAAGCCAAGGAACTGGGCTATCCACAGGCCGACGAGCTGATTGAGAAATATGCAAAATAAAGCATGAGGGCTGCGACACATCATCGCAGCCCTCGTTAATTATCAAAATGGCATCGGACCATCTCCGGAATCAGGAGGCGGGATGGTCGACAAACTGGCAAAGGGATCATAGCCATTATCAGCAGGAGGCAGTTCGCCGCCATTGATCTTCGAGCCCAAAATCTCACCACTTGGCTGACCGGGCATCGGACCCAGACTGTTATCCTCAGGATTCTCGAATCGCGTGAACTGTCCACGGAAGTTCAACAGCACATCGCCGGTGGCACCCTTACGGTGCTTGGCAATGATGATCTGCGCCATACCACGGAGGTTACGGCCGTTTTCATCCTGATAGATATGATAGTACTCCGGACGATGCACGAAGAGCACCATATCGGCATCCTGCTCGATGGCTCCCGACTCACGCAGGTCGCTAAGTTGCGGACGCTTGCCTTCGAGGCCTTCACGGGATTCGACACCACGGTTAAGCTGACTCAGGGCGATGATGGGGATATCCAATTCCTTAGCCAGTCCTTTGAGCGAACGGCTAATCGTCGAAACCTCCTCTTGACGTGAAGAGAAGCGCATGCCATTGGCATTCATCAGCTGCAGGTAGTCGATCATGATGATCTTCACCCCGTGCTCACGCACCAGTCGACGTGCCTTCGTACGGAGTTCGAAGACCGAGAGGCCGGGGGTGTCATCGATATATAAAGGAGCGTCCAACAGATTGTTCACACGTTTGTCCAGACGGTCCCATTCATCGGGCGACAGCTGACCGTTAAGGATCTTGGAACCCTCGATCTCACACGCATTCGAGATCAGACGGTTCACCAGCTGCACGTTCGACATTTCCAGTGAGAAGAACGCCAAAGGGATGCGATAGTCGGCAGCAATGTTCTTTGCCATCGACAGCGCAAACGAGGTCTTACCCATGGCCGGACGTCCTGCCACAATCACCAGGTCACTGGCCTGCCAGCCCGAGGTGATATCGTCGAGTTTATGATAGCCCGTTGCCACACCCGTCAGTCCGTCCTTATTGGCAGCAGCGGCCTGGATGCTCTGAATGGCCTGCGAGATGACGGGATTGATCTGCGTATAATCCTTCTTCATGTTACGCTGGCTGAGCTGGAAGAGCTCGTTCTCCGTCTCCTGCATCACATCGTCGATGTCGCTGGTCTCATCAAACGCCTTCGTCTCTACCACACTGGCAAAGGAGATGAGCTGACGGGCCAGGAACTTCTGCGCGATGATATTCGCATGGTACTCGATATTAGCCGAGGAAGCCACACGTGAGCTGAGGTCGGCCACATAACCCGGGCCGCCCACTTCGTCCAATTGACCGTTCTTCGCCAACCGCTCTGCTACCGTCAGGATATCCACGGGCTTCTCTTCGATCGAGAGGTCGCGGATGGCGGCGTAGATCATCTGGTTGCGGGGCTCATAGAAACTCTCTGGATATAGGGTCTCACAGACCACCGCATAGGCGTCCTTGTCGATCATCAGGGCACCCAGCACCGCCTTCTCCATCTCCAACGCCTGAGGCTGGAGATGACCGTAGGTATTGTCTACCGGCTGTGGTTTGCGCGGTCTGCGACGTGTGTTGTTATCTTGTTCTGCCATTTTGTTTAGGTTTGGGCTGCAAAGATACAAAAAAGAAGTGAAAAGAGGAAAGTGAAAAGTGAAAAAATTTGCTACCAAACGAAAAAATTCTTATCTTTGCACCATGATTACATTCCCTATCGCAAAAATCAATCTCGGACTCAATGTCGTTGAAAAGCGCCCCGACGGCTATCACAACCTCGAGACGGTGTTCTATCCCGTGAATATCCGGGATGCCCTCGAGGTGTATGAGATGGACAAAGCCTTTCCCTCGCCCTACGACTGCGACCTGAAAGTGTCGAACATCCACATCGATGGCGACGAACAGCGCAACCTCGTGGTGCGCGCCTATCAGTTGCTGAAACACGACTTCCCCTCGCTGCCCCGTCTGCATGCCCATCTGTATAAAGGCATCCCCACGCAGGCTGGCATGGGTGGCGGTTCAAGCGATTGCGGCTATATGATCACCCTGCTCAACCGGATGTTCTCCCTCGGACTCACCAATGAACAGATGATTGCTTATGCTGCCCGGTTAGGTGCCGACTGTGCCTTCTTCATCAAGAGCCAGCCAGCCTATGCCGAGGGCATCGGTGAGAAGCTCACGCCCATCGCTCTCAACCTGAAAGGCTGGCACATCGCCATTGTCCGTCCTGCGATTCCCGTACCCACCAAAGAAGCCTTCTCGCTCATCACGCCCCAACATCCTGAGAAGAACTGTCGTGACATCGTGATGCAGCCCGTCGAGACCTGGCGCGAACAGTTGACGAACGATTTCGAGCATAGCGTCTTCACCCTCCATCCCGAGATTGGCGCCATCAAGCAAAGGCTCTACGACCTGGGGGCTGTCTATGCTGCGATGTCGGGGTCGGGCTCCTCGCTCTTCGGTCTCTTCCGCGAGCCCGTCGACCTCAGCGAGTTCAACCAAGAAGGAACGTTTAAAACCATCATCCCGCTCACATAAAAAAAGCTCCCGTGTTCGGGAGCTTTCTCATTTCTATTGGATACCGTCTTCGCGGAGTTTCTCTTGCCATTTCCAGGCACTCTTCAGCACCTCGTCGGTAGGCGTCTCCGCCTTCCAGCCAAGCACCTTGTTGGCCTTGTCGACATTACCCCATACCTGCTCGATATCACCTTCGCGACGCGGGGCGTAGGTCCAGTTCACCTTCACACCCGTAGCCTTCTCGAAGCCTTCCACCACTTCCAAGGTCGAGAGACCCTTGCCGGTACCGATATTGAATATCTCCACCGCCTCAGTCTCAGGCTTGTCGAGCACGCGCTCCATTGCCTTCACGTGGGCCTTGGCCAGATCCACCACATAGATATAGTCGCGGATACAGGTGTGGTCGGGCGTGTTGTAGTCGTGGCCGAAGATCTTCAGCTGCTCACGGATACCCATCGCCGTCTGCGTTACAAACGGAATCAGGTTCATGGGCACGCCATTGGGCAACTCGCCGATAAAGGCAGAGGGATGGGCACCAATGGGATTGAAGTATCTCAGGATGATGCTCTTGATGGGTGCTCCCGAGTGGATATAGTCGTGGATGATCTCCTCGTTGATCTGCTTGGTATTGCCGTAAGGACTCATCGCCTTCTGCACGGGTGCATTCTCCGTCACAGGCAGGTTCTCCTGCGAGGGCTGACCATAGACGGTACAGCTCGAAGAGAAAATGATACCCTTCACATCATACTTGGGCATCAGCTCCAGCAGATTGATGAGCGACATGAGGTTGTTGCGATAGTACATCAACGGCT
>CAMJBL010000066.1 GCA_946403845.1 uncultured Prevotella sp.
CTCGAATTTAATAGAATTAAATGGATTTTGCGCGAAGTAGGGCAGTAATCCCGACCAAAACAAGAAAAGGCATCCAAAAGGGTGCCTTTTCTGCGTTTATGACCTTCGCTCTTTGGGAGAGTTTCAAATGACGCGCTGACGCGGTGATGCGCCGACGCGCCATGAATATTATAGAATAAGAGTGTTGGTTTTGCGGAACAAAGCTTTTATCGCACCTTTCTCTTCACGGATCTTCTCAACCAAGTGATCGCGGATCAGTCGACACGTCTTACTGCGGGCAGACCCCTCACTCGACAGATTGAAACAGCGCATAACATCCTCGTTGGTAAACTCCTCCGGCAGTCGGGCAAAGCCCTCGAAGGTCTTCTGCCTGCGCTGAACGTTCACAGAGGCATCCTTCAGCTTGTTGTCGAAATAGGCCTCGGCCAAGGCGCCGAAATAGTGGCGCTGACAGGCATACTGGATATTTACAATCAGCTCAGCCAACCGCCAATCCACCTCATCCGTCTCGAACTTGCCACACCAGAAGTCGCCATCTTTCTTCAGCTGATCCCAGTGGCGCATCATGATAAACGGGGCTGCGAAGTTCAATCCGTGATAGGCGCAGCGCTTCAGCAGCATCTCATCGGCCTTGGAGTCATTCTCGCGGGCATCCATCATACGGCGTGCCGTCCAGTCGTAGAGCTCGTCGACAATCTTCTGCAAAGAGAGTTCACCCTTCGTACGGTCCAGCCTCTCTGCCCATTCCTTCAATCGGGCATCGCTCTCGAAATCCACATGGTTCTCACGATCCAGCATCTCGAAATTGGTCGCCGGCAGCGGAATGCAAGTCAAGCGAGTCGCCAGACCGCTTCCGAAATTCTGCTCGTTCACCTTCTTCTTCAGGGCGATGGGCGTGCCCGTATAGATGAAGTTCCAGGTGACGATAAAGTCCTGTAGGATCGAATCGACGTTGCTATAGGCCTGACCGTCTTCCTCATTGTGAAACGCTTTCAGCTCCATCGAGAACTTGTCGATCCATGAGCCGCCCTTCTGAACGGTCACCGTGTTGTCGAGTTCTGTGTCGAACGTCAGCATGTGCAGCTGCATCTTCTCGCCATCCACCTCCTCCACAGAGTTCACCATATCCTGAATGAACTGGGCGTTCGAAGTACGGGCCGGATGCACGCGAACCACGACTTTGGGCTTCTTGGGTTTCTCCTTGTTGGCGCCCTTGGTGCGCATCTGGTCGCGATAGGCGTTGATGGCATCCTTGCCGATCTTGTCGGCTGCCACGATGGGCGCAGCGAGCAACTTAAAGAGCCTGGTGGCAAACGACTTTCCGCTGGCCGGATCGCCAATGATGAAAGTCGAGTTGTTCAGTCGGCGCAGCTCCTCAGGGCGGTGATAGAAGCGATAGGTGCAGCGTGTCATGAGCGTCATCAGCAGTCCGCCAGCCACAAACATCGCCGCAGGATACTGGTTCTTCTTCAATCCCTTGCAGATATCCTTCAGCAGCGGGAAATCCTCACTCAGCGCCTCTATCTGATCGCCCCATTCCCAAAGGAGATGGTTGATGTATGATGTCTGAAGGTTGACATTTTCCATCTTACTGCTTCCATCAGACATCGCAATGATGCTGTCGAGCATCTTGCTGATGCCCTTAGGCGGCTCCTTGCAGGCCGACTCTACGATGCGCCCCACTTCCTCGTCGTCAAGCCCCAGCCGAGGCATCACCCTCATCAGCAACTGCGGACTATTGTCGCAGATGGCCCTTAGGTTCACGGCCAACTGATAGAGCTTCACATTGCGCTCGCCCTCCTGCGGCACGCCCCCGTTCCGCTGCCACCACGCCTCGATAATCTCGCTATACGGCCGCCCCTTAAAACTCAGCGTCTCTCCGCCACTCGGGGACGGTTCTTTTCTGGCTGATTTTTCAGCCACCAAAGAACCGTCCCCATGTGGCTGAGGCATCTCCTCCCAAGGGCGATAGTGTTTGTTGGCCTTCTTCGCGCCGGCAGGCACCTCTTCCTTGCCCAGTTTCTCGCGCTCCTTCAGACGCTGATACTCAGCGGCCGACGCTTCTATCGACAGTTGCTCCTCGAAGATGGCATCATCCAGATAAAGCAGCACCGCCTCGGTGGCCGGCCCCGTAAACATCACCCGCTGCTGGTCGTGCGCGCTCGTGTCCATCTCCGTCTCCGTCGTCATCGACAGCCGTACCTGATTCTCAAGGATGGTCTTGCCCGGCTCTCGACGACAGACGGCATGCAGTCCCCAGCCGCTCGACACGCTGAGTTCCAGCAGTCCAATCTCATCCTTCTTCGCCAGCAGCCGCTGCGCCGTCTCATGACAGACCTCCTCCCCGCCGCAGTCGATGTCGTGGGCAAAGGTCGAGGCGGTATGGCAACAGCCCTTCAGCACCCCTTCTGGCAACAGGTCGTTGTAGTTGAACTGCTTCAGCCGCATCTTCGCCTTCTTGTCGCCGCCGCGTGCCGCCTCGAAGTTCCTGACGTTCGCCTCACAGTTTCGGATGGCGAAATACTCCTTCCGGTTTTTGACAGGGCGGGCTTTCTTGTGCCCGCTCCTGTCCAGATAAATGTAATGAATCATTCGTTATTCGTTATTCACTATTCACTATTCGAAGAATCTCTGACTCTCCCATGCCCTGCGGCGTTCCAGTCCGCGGAGTTTCTTGCCGCCGGCATATACCCAACGCTTGAACTCACGCTGGATCTGATGGTGCGAACCGCCCTTGCGGATCACCTTCAGCAACGTCGACCCCTGCAGCCGTCCAATACCCAGGTTGAAGACAAACGACACGAGAGCATCAAATTGTCCCTGCGTGCGGGCCACATGCAGCCGCCGGACAGCCGCCTCCGTGGCGCCCAGGTCATTACGCAGCAGTTCCTCCGCCCAATACTCGCTTATCCTGTCGCCCTCGCGGATGTCGCTTCCCGTATGGCCGTAGCCGATGGTCAACACACCTGCGGCGTCGCGATAGGCCTCCAGCCGCAGTCCCTCAAACGCTTTGATCTGCTTAATCAGAATTTCACTGGCTTCCATATCAACAAAACTCTATCAGATCCAACGTTTGTTCTTCTCTCTGTTCCTGATCGCAGAAGTCGTGCAGGAACTGTCGGCCGCGCTCCGTCCACACCAGTCTCACCGTCGAGCGGTTCCTGCCGTCGCGACAGCGTCGCCAGTCGGTGCGCGTCTTGGCATAGCCCTTGCGCGCGAAGTCGGCATAGAGCATGTACTGGCTCGACTGGAAATAGATGATGCCGCGCTGCAACAGGCGTCGCGTCAGGTCGTAGACCGTCATCGACAGCTCCTTGGCCACCTGTGTCATCGTGTAGCAACTCACCGAGCGCAACACCTGCTGACAGTAGTCGGCCTGCGCTGCCAGCTGTTTCACCTCCTGCGGCAACAGCTCGTAGCGGCCCGTGCGACGGATGGCCGGCAACACCTCCGAGGTCACCCAGCGCTTGAACACCCTCGCCTGCTCCAGCTTCGACGAGAGCACCAGGGCGTAGAGGCCGCTCTCGTTGATGATGATTGTCTGTTGAACTCGGCCCTTCGAGTCGATGAGTCCCTGTTTTAGGGAGTCATCCTTGTCCACATGCATGGCTACTGCATTTCCTGGCTTTGCATATCCCAATGCCTGGGCCACGTCCTTAGCTACAAAGAAGGTTTCACCCTTCTCGTCTGTCATCGTCCGGATCTCACCGAACATCTCATGATTGAAAATTTGAATGTTTGTTTCCATAATTTTGTCGAATTTGTGAGCCATGGAAAGCGATGTGTTTTTCAGTTGAGCTCAATTTCTATCCGGATACTTTCCCACTCGCTCATTCCTCCGACTCGGTTACTTTTTTGTTTACGGTTTACAGTTTACGGTTTACAGTTGATTACTTCTATAGTCAGAACGGCTTGCCAGCATATCATCTGTAAACAGTAAACCGTCAACTGTAAACTCTAAATTATTAACTTATAAGTAGTTCCTTTCAGGCGAACCACACCTCCCGATAGCAGACCTGCATTCTTCAGGCCGTCGCTCATCTGCCATTTCTGACAGACCAGATCCTGCGGCACTTTCAGCTGCATCTTCTTGCAGACCCTGGTACCGTCGTTCAACACCTCCTTATGTTTGCACGATGCGCACCATTTCTTTATGCGCACACGATACATGTTCAATATGGTCTCCATCACTTTCTGTCATAGATGATGTCGAGCAGGAACTGTCGGCCTTCTTCTGTCCAAACAAGGCTCTTCACCAGTTTTCTGCGACCGTTCCTGTCGTGCGTGTATTTAAAGAAGTAGTCGGTCAGATCCATGTGCTGGTATTTCCTCGCCAGTTTCCACTGACCGCAACTCTTGTAGATGATGTGGTTGTCGGCCAGAAACGAGTTCAGGTCAGCGCCACTCATGCCGAACATCTTCGCAATTTCACAAGGTTTGTAGCAGAATCGGCTGCTGCGGTTCAACCTTGCCAGTTCCTCACCGAGAATCTCATCAGCCTCGTCGAGTACTTCTTCGTCGTTGATCAGTAATCTGATTTCTTGGATTTTTTCTTGTTTCATAATTCTTTTGTTTTTAAATGAATAAATAAGGTTTGATTATCTCTTTTTGTTTTCGTCGTCCGGGCCCTCCCGCCGTGTCCTTTGTATCAGTAAGTCAATGATCGCTTTGTCATTTCGACAGTGCAAAGGTACGATGAATAAAAAACAAAAACCCCCTACGCAGTGGGTACGCGTAGGGGGTACGGGTTTTTGCAAACGACTGATAATCAGCCTAATATATTTTTCAATTTTTCTTGAAATACAAGCGATTTTCTTTGTTCGAGCGCTGTGTTGTAATCGCCACGCATATTATTGCGATGCCACAGCTTTTCAAACAACTTCCATTTATGGGCAATGCCAAGTTTCACAGAAATCATGTCGGCCATCAAGGCAGCCTCAGGGCGTGAGACGGTGGGCTGACCTTCCTCGTTCACCAAGCCCCAATCCTTCAGCCTTTCCCATAGTTCACTCTCAGCCAGAACCTCAGGTATGTCACTATATGCAGGTCGCTCATCACTAATGGGCTCACTTGGACCCATCCCCGTTGAGTTCTGAGTGACGTTTGAACCAGGCATGGCGAACACGCAGCCGCTGATACTGCCATTAAACACCTGACAGTTCGAGCCAGCCTCGAAGTGGTTCACAACACTTTTCTTACTATTTTCTTCCATCTTTTCTTCTTATCTTTTTTGTCCTTCTTTACAATCTGATTTCTGGTGAACTTGCCGTTCACCTTGTCATTAAACACCTGCGCGCTACTGCCTGGCTCGAAATGGTTGTGGATTTCCGTCGGCTTGGCATTGACCTCCGTCTCCAGATGCTGCTTCTCCGATTCCAGTTGTTGTTTCTCCGACTCCAGTTGCAGATTCTGTGCTTCCAACAGTTGCTGTCGAAGGTCGGCTATCTCCCTGTCCTTCTGCTCCAACTGCTCCTCCAGCTCGTCGATCTCCTCCTGTTTCCGCTCCAGCTCTTCTCTAAGGTCGTCATTCTCCGAGATCTTCTCTCTCGCAGCCTCAAGCAACCGCCTGTAGTAATTGATTTTCCGAGCCTCCTCCTCCACACGGTCGGCATCGTGGTTGAACTCCCTCAAGGCTTCGTCCAAACCGTCTTTTAATTCATGAATGTTTGCCTTCATTTTGCTTCTCCAGATATCTCTTTAAGAACTCTTTACACATTTTACCATTGTACTCACGGATCGAAGGGTCGTCCATATTAAGGCCGATGTAGGCAACCTCAAGCGTGTTGAGGTCAACTTCTTTCAACAGTTGATGCTCTGCCATCTCTCTTGCATCCTTCAGATGCTCTGCCTCGATTGTGAACTCTTTCTTCAACGTGATGGTCATTTTCAAATGGAACTTCATAATTCTTTTGTTTTAAGTTTGACATTATATTAAATATTCTCTGCGTAGGCACTCATCATATTGACGAGGGCAACTACTAATACAAATGCTAAAAATAATCCTGCCATAATCTTTGCTTTTTTATGATTCGGCAGCAAAGATAAGCGTTATCCGTCCTACCAGAGCGGACAGATGGGATTATTTTTATAAAGAATGTTAAATGCTTAGTCGTTTTCCAGATTATCGCCGAAATCCTCCTGGGGGCGATAGTCGTCCAGTTGCCGTTGAGCCCGCTCTACCATCCTGTCTTGCAGCTGTTGCGGCGATTCCACCCGAAGATGATCCTCATAAAACGCCAGTTCCTGAATCAGCTCATTGTTGATCATTACGTCGAGCATCACCCTACAGCCATCATCGCCCAGGCTCTCCAGCTGCTGCAGCGGATGGATGGGCAGCGCACGCAGGTAATACTCCAGCCATTTGTCGCCCTTCAGTACAATGTGCTCCACCACTCCGTTGTCAGGATGCGATACACCCACGATGTCGTCGAAATAATGGTTGAAGTCGACACCGCTCTCCTGGAAAGGTACGTCATCGTTCTTGGCAATCGACAGGATGCGGTCGAGTGAGAAACAGGTGATATACTCATGGTCGAGGATTGTGGCGAAGAGATACCACCGGCGACGGTACTGCTTCAGGTAATAAGGATAGATGATGCGCTCCTTCGGGTCCTTGCCGAAGCGCTGGTACACAATCGTCATCACCTGTTTGTGGGCGATGGCATTAAACAGCTTCAGGAAGTGCTTCGTGTCGCCCTCCGTGCTGTCCTCGAAGCCTGCTATCGGGTGGTTGGCACCCATCGTCTTCTGATCGAAACGCGCCGTCATCTGGTCCAGCCAATCCATTTTCACCATGCCTCGAAGTCCCTCCAGCAGACGACGGACCTCGTGTAGCTTCTCAACTTCCTCGGCAGTCAACTCGCGATTGTAGATCGACTCAATGCCGTCGCGATAGCGGTAATAGCGTTTCTTATGACGGTCTTCAAACACAATGCCCTCAACACCATAGAGCTTATCAAACTTGGCGTTCATCTCGTTGATGTCCTGGCTGAAGGTGTTGCGCGAACGGATGGGCTGCATATCCCGCTGTGCCAGTTCCTTGTTCACAATCGCCATCAACTGCTCACGCGTGTATTCCTTACCAGTACTGAAACAACGGTCCAGTATCATCTCCCGCATTGCATAGTCCTTCGTATTTGCCATTGGTTTTACCTAATTATTTAAGTATGCATATTGTGAGAATGTTACATCTCCGATGGCACATCCTGGCGCTCTGCCTTGCGGATAGTGAAGTTATTCTCCATTCTTTCCATTTTACTTCTTATTGAATATTCTCTTCAATGTCGAGTATGTCAGGTACACCACAAGAATGATAGCCATGATACAAATGTACCATTTCAGATCGTACCAGGCGGCTATCGCACCTTCTTTGATACCTGCGAACAGAGTTTTGAAAAATTGAATCATACGCACCAATTCATAAATAACTTATACGAACCTTGTTTAAGTTAAGTCTATAAAGTGATACTCAATAGTTCGTGAGCGAATTCCTTTCGTCATATTGTTTCATTTTAGAATCTGTTAGGACCTCACACGGGGACTGTCCCCGTGTGAGTCCAGTGTGCTAACGGACACGGCTACGTGAGTTCGCAGGTGCGGGCTTGGCTTTCACCTTGAACGCACCTTCCTTGCCACCTTTCGAGCGGAAGTATGCGAGGGCATCGATGGAGCCATCGGCATTCTTGGTGAGCTTGAATACAGCCTTCTCAATGTTCTCCGAGGTGAATTCTATCACGTTGCTCTCGTTGTAGCCGGCTGACGGGTCGATGAAGGCACCGAGGTTAATGGACAACCCACTGCCATCAGACCAGTATATCTCCTCACCGAACATATCCTCCGTGAAGCCATAGATAGTTCCCCAGGCAGTCGTGTAATAGACGGGATCCTCCTTGAACCAATAGAGCGAATTAGTCTTGTTGCCCTCATTGTCTTCGTAAGTAGTCCACACCATCTCGTCGTCCGGACCATCGAGCTTTGTGACCTTATCGTCAATCACGTAAGTATTGTCATCCAGCTTCTTAGCTTTCTTCAGGTCATTGTCCTTGATGTCATCACCGCCACCGCCGCCACCTTTGATGGTGATGTGGGCTGCGGAGTTATCCGTCCATTTCACTTGATAGAATTCCACGAGGGGCTTGGCAATTACCTTGCCTTCGGCGGCATTCTCGTCGGGAGTGAAGGTGACGGTCAGCTTTCCGTCGGCGCTTACAACTGCCTTCTCTGTCATATTTGGGGGAGATACCGCACCACCTTCAGCGACGAAGTCAACCTTAGGCATATAGTTAATATTATCAAGTTTACCATTATAATAGTGATTAATTTGGTATTGAATGGTGGCGGTCTGACCCTTCTCTATTTCCACTTCGGGCGTCAGGCATTGAATCTCGTATTTATGTAAAATGAGCTCTACGGGGCCTGTAGGAGCTTTCATATTCGGGTTTCCCAATATCAATTCTGACGTCACTTTGCCAGGTTTATCTTCACTTGTCTGTTCGAATTTGCATTTGACAAAACCATCCTGGTCGATATACTGATAGGTCTCAACAGCATTGTTTGCCGATGTGCCGTCGGCATTATTCATATCTACGAACAGACCGTTCTCGCAGGTCAGTTTCACGAGCATCACGCCTTTGGAAGGATAAGGGTAAACATTCCAGTCCCAATTATCAACCAGGAATTTCAATTCACGCACGTCACCCGCTATCACATCTTCTGCCTCTCCGATGTGATCTCCATCAACACCACCTGGCATCCGGAATACCTTCTTCGTGTTTGGAATACTTTGATCGAGCTCTGAGCGATTATCTTTTACTCTCAACGTCGAATAAACCGTACTCTCAGTAGTGGCTTTAAGATTCATTGCAGAATACTTGTTGTCCACCTTCCTTCCGTAACCCTCAACGCTAAGGTCTTGTCCTTGCTGTAACTGGAATGATCTATCGATATCATCATAAAAACAAAATTGATAATAAGGATAACTGACCGCTGTCGCCTTCATATACTGATTGGCATTGATGTCTGCCACCTGCAGGCTCGGCTCATTCAGATTGTCATACTCGGTCGTGCAATCTTTGTACCACTGGACATCTTCAGGATTCTCACCTTTGAGTATATAGCCGTACTTCACTGTGCTGAGGGCTGCCACGCTTGCCGTCATGTCAATAATGCCGTTGGCCTCGTAGTTATATTGAGAACTGATGTCAACTGTCATTACCAACTTCAGCGGAATTTTCTTCTCGCCAATCCTGAAATTGAATACGCGCCTGATGGCGGCTTCCTTTAGCATTTTGCCTTTGATTGCTGACTTTTGTTGTTCACACACATCGTTGTGGCATTCCAACTCCAATTCGTTGTAGATGTTGCCTTCCGATGTCAGGCTATGCTCAACGGTAGTGCCCTTCCACACCTTCCACCACGGTTCTTTCTTAAACTCCATGGTTGTCTTGCCATGAAGGTTGAGCTTAACGAGGTGATGCTTCCATTTAAGGTGCACGTGGTCATTCTTGTAGATATCCTCTCCTGTGGCACTGTAACTAAACCAATCATCATTGTCTTTCGGGGCTCTGGTGGCGCGGGTCTTTGACTTCTCGGCATTGTAGATTTCCACGAACTTCTCGCCGTCGAACTCCTCCACCGACACGGGGTAATAAACGGGTACGGCCCCATCAGCAGCTGCGGCACGTGTTCTGGCATTGTTTGCCTCATTGCCAGTCATGTCGAAGTCGAGGGTGAACTTCTCGTCACGGAACAGATTGCCCATGTCGCCCTTTTCGGTCTTCAGGGTGACGGTCTTGCCTTCGGTCTTCGCCACTTCGTTGATGACGCGGATGGTCAGGCTTCCGCTCTCTGTAGGCAGCAGCACCACATCGTACTCACCCATGATGGGCACAGCGTCGGCGAAGGTGATCTTGGTCTCGCCTGTCTCAGCATCGAAACTGTCAAGACGATCCTTCTCCCAGTCGATGTCGATATAGCGGGAGTCTTCCTTACCGGCCTGCACGACATTCAGCGTGCTGGTGAGGGTGCCGTCCTTCGACTTCAGAACCACAGTAGCCGAACGCTCATCTACACTGGGGTTCATGGCTACCTTTACATAGCACATGCCGTCCTTGGCCTCCGTGTCGAAGGTAATCCATGAGTCTGAGGTCGTCGCATCGAATTCCACGTCGGCCTTTACATGTACGGCAAGGTCTTCGCCTTCGCCATTTACTTTGACGGTCTCAGGATCGACAAACACGAAGTTGGGATTGCCCTGAATGCTCTTCACCACTTCGAAGGTATAAGGAATAGACATGCCATCCATATTGATGGAGAAGCCCGGAGGTGTGTTCTGGAACTCCACGCTGATAATCTTGGACGGATCGTAGGGAACACGATTCCCGTCTTTATCGACCACGATAATCGTCTGAGCCATGGCGACGATGCTGAGCATCATCATCCAGGCTAAAAGTAATAGTTTCTTCATTTGCGCTGGAGTTTAATGGTGGTACTTCCGTCTTTGATAATATACGTCCCGAGAGGGAGTTCTGAGATGGACTTGATGCCTTTCTTCACGAGCTTACCGCTGAGGTCGTAGGCATCAAAATGGTCAGAGAGCAGGTCGAGACCCGTTGCTTTCACGTCGCGGATGGCGGTATTGACGTTCTCAAACGTCAATTTCTGCAGATTCTCGATGGGCCACGAGAGCGTCGTCGAGGGACTGTTGGAACTAATAGACACATAACCGTCTGCATAGGTCAGTTCAGGCATGTCGGCAAAGAGCACTTCGCTCTTGTTGCCGTCGGCGAGCCAAACGATGATCTTGGCTTCCTGTGCCCGCACTCCTATGGAGCAGAGCACGGCGAGGAACAGCGTCATGGCCGCCCGCGCCAAAAGGTTCTTTTTAGTTGTTAGCATAATGAATGATTTTAAGTTATTATATAGAAAAGTTTAAAATTTAGACCATTTCAGGCATAGTAACTGCATGGTTATTGGCAGTTCCAGACGATTTACTTGCAGATTCTTTCTGCCTCCCCCATTTCCTTATCGGGCACCCGTTGTTCGAACATCTTCCGTAGTCCCTGCTCATAGGCATAAAGGGCATCATGGCCCTTGCGGGTGATGCGACAGACAGTACGGGAGAATCGGCCCAGACCTGTCTTTGAGACTTCTATGTAGCCAGCCTCCTTGAGGGTGGTAATCTGTACACTGAGGTTTCCCCGTGTCGAATCGGTAATCTCACAGAGATAAACGAAGTCGGCACTCTCCAAACTGTCGAGGGCTACCATGATCTTTAATCGTAATTCGCTATGGAGCAGCGAGTTGATAACGGGAAACTTAAATGCCATAGTTCTTAATGTAACATCTGAATAAATGTCCAGGAATAATCAGGGCTATGATGACGATGATAGCAGTAACAAACAGTTGCCAAGGCCAGAGATCGCCCTGAAAGAAGAGAGGCACGGCAGAGAGGATGGAGGCGATGATGCCACACACCGTCTTAGGCCGGAAGTGAAGGATGATGCCTGTCATAAAACAACCCATACCGCAAAGAAAAGCAATCAGCGAGAAGAGACATTGCTGATAGACATTGGCCAAACCCATGGCAATGCCACCGAGACAGCAAGAGAATCCAATGAATATCCACATCATCAGGATGACATTCTGGTCAAGCGTCCTATGTCTCGTACGTTCATAGTCTTCATTGAGGAAATATATCATCAGCGGTGTACCAATCAGTGGAATACCTGCCCAAAGCCACGAGCACCAATCCTCGTTCCATAGTTGAAGTGTCACAAACTCCAATAGAAGGACAATAACCGTCGGGTAACCCCAGGCAAGAAAAAGGTTCTCGCCAGTGATATCTTTCTTGGTTGTCACTTCACCACGAATGCTAGTAATAATATCCAGTTCTTGCTTAGAATCCATATCTTAGTAATTAGTACTTTACAAAGATAAGGTTTATTTTTCAAACTTAACCAATAAGAGCCCTTCTTTTAAGGAGTTTTAACCAAAAAAGGGCATCAATCCAGAGATTAATGCCCTTTGGGATCAAAACTGCCAGCGGGACAGCCATGGGGACAGATTCTGCCGCATCTATGCATATTGCATCATGCCGAACCACGTGCACATTTTGATTCATGAGAAAGGTTGGACAATAAGCCAGTGTGTGAAATACATCGCAGATATATATGTGCGCTATTACAACAAAAAGTATGGATGCATCGACATTGACGAAAGACGCGTGATACCCGATATCGAGATAAGAGAAGCTGTCATCAACGCATGTGGTCTGCGTAGCATCACCGATTTCCAACTTCTGACATTAGAAAGAAGAAAAAGTGTTATTCAAGAGGTTAT
>CAMJBL010000067.1 GCA_946403845.1 uncultured Prevotella sp.
AACCGGGAATGACAGAACCAAAACCTGTAGTGTTACCATTACACCATCGTCCAAAATCGGCTGCAAAGGTACGAAATAATTTCGAAGTACCAAAATTTTGCAGCCAAATATTACTTGACGATCAGCAAGTAGTAGTTCTTCTTGCCCTTTTGGGCCAGCAGATACTTGCCGTCGATGAGGTCGTCAGCAGTAATCTCACGATTCTGATCCGTGAGTTTCTCCTTGTTCAGGCTGACACCACCACCCTGTACCATCTTGCGCATCTCACCCTTTGACGGGAAGACGGGCGCAACGGTCGTGAACAGCTCAATGGCAGGCTGACCCAGCTGGTCCTTGGTGATCTCGAACTGAGGCACACCGTCGAACACATCAAGGAAGGTCTGCTCGTCGAGCTTCTCCAAGCCCTCTTTCGTCGATTTGCCGAAAAGAAGGTTAGAGGCTTCGATGGCGGCATCGAGGGCTTCCTGCGAGTGAACCATCACGGTAACCTCTTCAGCCAGGCGCTTCTGAAGCACGCGACGGCCAGGATCTGCCCGATGCTCCTCGATGAGGGCGTCGATCACGTCTTTCTCCAACGAGGTGAAGATCTTGATGTACTTCTCTGCATCGTCGTCGCTGACGTTCAGCCAGAACTGATAGAACTTGTAGGGTGTTGTGCGCTTGGGGTCGAGCCAGATGTTGCCGCTCTCCGTCTTGCCGAACTTCTTACCATCGCTCTTAGTGATCAACGGGCAGGTGAGGGCGAACGCCTCGTTCTCGTAACCCAGGGTGCGACGGATGAGCTCTGTACCAGTCGTGATGTTACCCCACTGGTCGTTGCCACCCAACTGCAGCTTGCAGTTCTTGTGCTGGTAGAGATAGAGGAAGTCGTAGCCCTGTAACAGCTGGTAGGTGAACTCCGTAAATGAGAGACCATCGCGAGCGGTGCCGTTCAGGCGCTGCTGCACGCTGTCCTTCGCCATCATGTAGTTGACGGTGATGTGCTTACCCACCTCACGCGCGAAGTCGAGGAAGGTGAAGTCTTTCATCCAGTCGTAGTTGTTCACCATCTCAGCGGCATTGGCATCCTTCGACTCGAAGTCGAGGAATTTTGATACCTGCTTCTTGATGCACTCCTGATTGTGGTAGAGTGTCTCGGCATTGAGCAGGTTACGCTCCTGGCTCTTGCCAGAGGGGTCGCCAATCATACCTGTAGCACCACCCACAAGGATGATGGGCTTATGGCCACAGCGCTGCAGATGACGCAGCATCATAATACCACACAGGTGTCCGATGTGCAGGGAGTCGGCTGTGGGGTCGGTACCCAAGTAGGCCGTTACCATCTCCTTCTGGAGGAGTTCCTCGGTACCAGGCATCATCTGTGCCAGCATACCACGCCATTTCAGTTCTTCAACAAAATTCTTCATATCCTTAAAATATTACTTTTCACTTTTCACTTTTCACTATTCTCTTTTCACTCCTACGGTACTGGGTCATAGCCGGAGCCACCCCAGGGATTGCATCTCAGAATGCGCCAGATGGCCAGGTAGAGTCCCTTGATGGGACCATGTTTCTTCAGGGCCTGTCGGGCATATTCGCTGCAGGTGGGCGTAAATCGGCACGTGGCAGGTGTAAAGGGCGAGATGCAGGTCTGATAGAAAACAATGGGCAGACACAGGAGGAAGGCGAAGGCCTTCGATAAGTAATGGCCTATTTGTCGGATGATGTTCATAGTCTCTCAGCCGCTTTTCCCAATAGCCTTTTCACGCATTTCTCCACCGTAGCACTCTCGTGGTGTTCGTCTGCCAGCCAGATGAATGCGATGGCGAGTGTCTGTTCTTGCTGCACCTTTTCTGTCAGTATCTGCTTGTGGTGGCGATAGGCCTCGCGCACCTGACGCTTGACCCTGTTGCGATCCACAGCATGTTTGAAGTGCCGTTTTGATACGCTTACCAAAACCTGTACGGGTATATCGTCTGCCACTCGGGCTGTCTCCATGACCACAATCCTGAGGGGAAAGGCAGAAACGGAGAAACTGCTGCCTTTACTGAAGAGCTGTTCTATCAGTTTTCTGCTGACGATGCGCTCTCGCTTGTTGAAGGTCGGAGACGCGATGCCCGCCATTATATATATAATAATGTATAGTTACTCCTGATTCTCGATCAGAAAATGCTGAAGGGCACTCGTCATAGAGGGGTATTTCTCCGACGGTGCTTCGATGTCGAGTCGCAGACCTGCATCCCTTGCAGCCTTTGCCGTTGTGGGACCAAAGGTGGCAATGGCAATCTTATCCTGCTTGAAGTTGGGGAAATTCTTCATGAGCGACTCAATACCAGAGGGGCTGAAGAAAATCAGCATGTCGTAATCGAAAGTCTTTACTTCCTCGGGTGTGAAGTCGTTGCTGACAGTCTTGTACATCACACATTCGCAGTGCTGCAGCTTCTTGGAGTCGAGCAGTATTTCAATGCTATTGTTATGTACGTCGCTCATCGGCACGAGATACTTCTCGTTCTTATGCTTCACCATCGTAGGCACCAGATCGTCAATCTTACCTGTTTCTCCGAAGAATACCTTACGCTTGCGATACTGCACATACTTCTGAATATAGAGCGCAATCGTTTCTGTGACGCAGAAGTACTTCATGTCCTCAGGAATCGTTACTCGCAACTCTTTAGCCATATTAAAGAAGTGATCAATGGCGTGGCGCGAAGTGAAAACAATGGCTGTATAGTCCGAGATGTTCACTTTCTGTGTACGAAACTCCTTGGCACTAATGCCTTCAACCTTGATGAATGGACGGAAAATCAATTCCACATCAAATCTGTTCGCTATATCATAATATGGCGACTTCTCACTCGTTGGCTTAGGTTGTGAAACCAGAATCTTTTTGATCATCGGTGTCCTAATAATTTATTGTCAATGCATTGGATATTATCGCAAGTCCACCCCAAAGTGCAAGCAAAGGGATGATTTCGAGGGTGCAAAAGTACAAAAATATCTGCAGAAACAGCCCGTTTTTTCTGAAAAAGATAACATAACACTTGTAAAAAGTGCAGATTTTAACTAAAAAGAGCACTAAAACGGCATAAAAGATGACGTTTTGGGGTGGTGCTTCGAAATAACTCTGGAATAAGATGGCAGGAAACAGTAAGGCTCCCTCGATGGCATATAGTAATAGCATGGTGTATAGCCATTGTCCATTATTTTTTCCAAAGAAGAACGTATAGTTCACCAGCGTGTATAATGGATATTTCAGAACGGAATAGACAAAGATGATCAGGAAGATGAGTCCGATGAACAGATATTCCTCTTCGAAGATGAAGGTGTCGGCCACATAGGCCTTGACGTAGAAGAAATACGCCATCGCCCATAGCAGACAGGCTTGAAAGGCGAAGAACATCAGGGCAATCACCTCGCTGGAGGTAGGCGTCTTGATGTCTTCACTCCTGGGGATATGGAAGAATTTCCGAATCTGGTATACCAGGTAATTCTTACTGGTGGCAAAAGCCAGCAATGAAATAATGAAACATCCCAATAGGATGGAACTGATGACATTGTCATTACTGATGTTGTAAGGAACAGGGTCACCTGCCACGCCAAAGGGCTCATGTGCCAGTTCCGGATGAAAAAGGCTGTCGTCGGCCAGAAAGCTTTCCTTATTATAGTCGGGAATGCGGATCTCTCGCGGATTGTGTCCCTTGTCGTGACCTGGCAAGTGGAGCGTGTCAGGCTGCTCACTATAATGGATCTCTCCTGGCTGGAACCATGATTGGATGGCGGAGTCTTGTTGCGCTGGGGTAGCATCTTTGGGCAAGAGCTGCAGCACCTGGTAGGGCGTCTGTGGCTTTGCAGGCTGCCTCACCACGGTATCGGCAATGAGGTCTGTAGCAGGGGTGCTCGTTAAGATGCTATCCTTTGTCAGCATAGGTTATGACAGTCCAAAGGCCTTACGGATATCCTCTACACGGTCGAGCTTCTCCCAGGTAAACAGTTCCACATCAATGGTCTTCGTTTCGTGATAGTGGCTGGTAAAGGTCTTTTTCACCACTTCCGATTGGCGACCCATGTGTCCGTAGGCAGCCGTCTCAATATACATGGGCTGGCGCAGTTTCAGGGTACGCTCGATGGCCTTAGGACGAAGATCAAAGAGCTCCTCAATCTTCTTGGCGATCTCACCGTCGGATATTCCCACCTTGCTGCGACCATAGGTGTTCACGTAGATATTCATCGGCCTGGCAACACCAATGGCATAGCTGACCTGTACCAGCATCTCGTCGCTGACACCTGCTGCTACCATGTTCTTCGCAATGTGGCGGGCTGCGTAGGCTGCACTACGGTCTACCTTTGAGGAATCCTTGCCAGAGAAGGCACCACCGCCATGGGCTCCCTTGCCACCATAGGTGTCGACAATGATCTTGCGACCTGTGAGACCCGTGTCTCCGTGAGGACCACCGATAACGAACTTGCCTGTGGGGTTCACGTAATATTTGATGTCGTCGCCAAAAAGGTCGAGTACCTTCTGACTGTGTATCTGCTGCTTGACGCGAGGGATGAGGATGTTGATGACATCGTCCTTGATCTTAGCCAGCATCTTCTCGTCCTCGTCAAACTCATCGTGCTGCGTACTTACCACAATGGTGTCGATGCGCTCAGGGATGCCCTCGTCGCTATATTGTACTGTGACCTGACTTTTGGCGTCAGGACGGAGATAGGTCATTACCTTCCCTTCCTTACGGATATCGGCCAGTGTGCGCATGATGAGGTGAGCCAGATCCAGACTGACGGGCATGTAGTTCTCCGTCTCGTTGGTGGCATAGCCGAACATCATGCCCTGGTCGCCAGCGCCCTGCTCGTCTTCGTTGCCGTTATCCACACCACGGTTGATATCAGCACTCTGCTCATGGATGGCACTCAGAATGCCACACGAGTTTCCATCAAACTGATACTCGGCCTTGGTGTAGCCGATGCGCTTAATGGTGTTGCGGGCGATGGTTTGGAGATCGATATACACTTCACTACGAACCTCGCCCATGATAACAACTTGTCCTGTGGTCACAAACGACTCGATGGCACAACGGGCCTTGTCGTCATAAGCCAGGAATTGGTCTAATATGGCGTCGCTGATCTGGTCGGCCACTTTGTCGGGATGTCCCTCCGATACTGATTCTGATGAAAATAAGTATGACATATGCTTGAAATTTGGGTGCAAAGGTACAAAAAAGAAGTGAAAAGCGAAAAGCGAAAAGTGAAAAGTTGCTGAAATCCTTCGTTTTTTTGCTTTTTATTTCTTCATGTTTCTCGGATGGTGCTCCAGAATCTCTCTTCTGAGTGTCGAGGTGTCGATATGTGTGTAAATCTCTGTTGTGCCAATGCTCTCATGGCCTAATAATGCCTGAATGATACGCAGGTCGGCCCCTCCCTCCAGCAGTGCTGTGGCAAAGGAGTGTCGCAGGGTGTGAGGCGAGATGGTCTTCTTGATGCCCGCTGCTTCCGCCTGTCGCTTGATCATAATCAGTATCATCGTACGCGTCAGATGACTGCCATAGCGGTTCAGGAAGACATAGTCCTCCTCGCCAGGTTTGATGTTCATTAGGTTGCGGTCATCGAACCAGAATGCCAGCTCCCTGATAGCCCGTTGCGAGATGGGGACAAGCCGTTCTTTACTGCCTTTGCCTAAGATACGCACATATTCTTCCTCAAGATAGAGATTTGATAGTTTCAGATTCACTAGTTCACTGACCCGTAGCCCACAGGAGAAGAGCACCTCGATGATGGCGCGGTTTCTGTGTCCCTCCCATTTCGAGAGGTCGATGCTGGCTTCCAAAGTGTCGATCTCTTCTGGCGATAACACTTCAGGCAGATGCTTGCCTATCTGTGGCGACTCTAACAGTTCCGTCGGGTCATCATCGCGATAACCGTCCAACTGCAGATAGCGGAAGAAACTCCTCACGCCACTCAAGATACGGCACTGGCTCCTGGCATTGATGCCGATGTCATGTAATCCTGCAGAGAAATGTTCCAGATCCTCAAGGGCTACCTCGCGAACATCCTTCTGCTCGCTTTCCAGGTAGTTGAGTAATTTCTGAAGGTCGTGCTGATAGGCATCAAGGGTGTTGCCTGACATGCCTCGCTGCAATTTCAGGTAACGTATGTAGCCTTTGACAATGTCCTTCTCCATTATCGGATGCCCAGACGGGCTTCAACAACATTCACCACGTAGTCGCCCAGTTTCTCACATTCGTTGATGAGGTCCATGTAGATGGTTCCTACAGCGTAGGTGTATTCGTGGTTGTTGACATCCGTGATATTCTGTGTCTTCAACTGGTTGCGATAGTTGTTGATCTCGTGCTCGATATTAAACGAGCGGTTGATGTCGAATGATTCTTTGCGCCCCAACATCAGACGGTTCATCTGAGCCAGAGCCTGTTCCGTCAGTTCCATCATCTGATGGATGTGGTCGTATTGCTTGTCAATAAAGTGATCTTCCTTACCATTGTACTTGCGAGAGATGGTGCGTGCCATATTGTAGCAGGCATCGCCGATACTCTCCAATTCGGAAATCTCACGGAGCATGGCACGGATCTTGGCTTTCGTGTCGTCAGAAAGGTGGGCGTCACTTACGGAGTCGAGATACTTGGCAATCTCCAGTTCCATATTGTCGCTGATGCCTTCGTATTTCTCAATGCGTGTGAAGAGTTTGTTGAAATCCCCCGCTTTGTTGTCTTTCTTGTTGGTGGCGCTACTGGAGAGGGTCAGCAATTCGCGTACCATGTTAAACATACGCTGCATTCGTTCAGAAAATGCCTGTATCTCTTTCTGGGCCTCGAGTACAGAAAGCTCCGGGGTCTTCATGATACCAGAGGTAATGAAATGCAGACGGAATTCGTCTTCTTCGTCAACTTTCTTAGGCTTGATCACCCAGCATACGAAACGCTCGATCTGTGGAATAAACCAGATGAGGATGAGGGTGTTGGCTATGTTGAAACAGGTGTGGAAGGCAGCCAGCACAAAGGTCAGCTTAGCCGCATTCGCCAGGAATGCCTCTGACGATACAGCATCTTTTGCCATTGTCACATCATAACCCACCAATCCGCAGACGGCATCGATGAAGGGACGGAAGACAAACAGGATCCAGATGACGCCAAACACATTGAAGAACATGTGGGCCAAGGCAGCACGACGGGCTTGTGTATTAGCCGATAGTGCAGCCAGATTTGAGGTGACAGTCGTTCCGATGTTCTCACCCATCACTAAAGCGATACCCTGATAGATGGGCAGCGCACCGCTGGAACAGAGAATCATGGTGATGGCCATCACCGCAGCGGATGACTGCACGCAGAAAGTGAGAATGCCACCCAACAATAGGAATATCAGGGTGGTAAGGAACGAGTCCGGATCGAAGGATGCAAAGAAACTGAGCACCTTCTCATCGTGTCCCAGATCCATTTCTGCACCTGTGAGCCTCAACGTGGTAAGTCCCAGCAACAGCAGTCCCAGACCGAAGAGGAAGTCACCAATGTAACGGTGACTCTTCATGTAAATAAGGATAATACCCAGGAAGAAGCCGACATACGACACAATGCTGATGTCGAACGACATACCTGCCGACATGATCCAGGCTGTCAGTGTCGTTCCGATATTGGCACCCATGATCACCGAGATGGCCTGTGCCAGCGTGAGCAAGCCCGCATTGACAAACGAAACCGTCATCACTGTCGTGGCCGTCGACGACTGTACGGATGCTGTTACCAGCATACCAGTGAGCATGCCAGTGAAACGGTTGGTGGTCATTGCCCCGAGGACGTGTCGCAACTGCGGACCCGCCATCTTCTGCAGGGCCTCACTCATCGACTTCATACCGAACATCAGAAGTGCGAGTGAGCCAAGTAGTTTGATTAAAACTAGCATAAAAGAACTCTTTAGATGATATTTCGCTGCAAAGATACTAAAATTTTTCATTTTCACGATTCACTATCCATTATTTTTTATAACTTTGCAACAAATTTATCCCTAACAACATGGAACAGACCGTCAAAGTACACGTTAAAAACAACGGACAGACTATAGAGGTGCCTCTCGGCAGTACCCTTGAGGAAGTATACAATCTCACTGGATTGGAGATGAAGTATGGCCCCATCTCGGCCCACGTTAATAATAAAGTGGAGGGCATGCATTTCCGCGTCTACAAAAAGAAAGAGGTAGAGTTTCTCGATATTACCTCTTCAAGCGGTTCCAGAGCCTATACACGCACCCTTTTCTTCGTGCTCTGCAAGGCGGCTCACGACCTCTTCACCCCCTGTAAGGTGGCCATCGACATCCCCGTTTCCAACGGCTATTATGTCGATCTCAGTATAGGCCGTCCCGTTACCCTTGACGATGCGGGAGCCATCCGTCGCAGGATGCAGGAGATAATCGCCGCCGCTCTGCCTGTCCATCGTCATGAAACCACCACCGAGGAAGCCATCCAGCTCTTCGACAGTCTGCACAATCGTTCTAAGGTGAAACTCCTACAGTATACGGGACGTCTTTTTACCACTTACTACGACATCGATGGCTATGTCGATTACTATTACGGATCGCTGCTGACGAACACCTCACAGTTATATCTTTTCGGATTGGAGAAATACTACGACGGTCTGCTGCTGCGTCTGCCTTCACGAGAGCATCCCGATGAGTTGGGTGAGATGACACACCAAGACAAGATGTTCAGTATTTTCAAAGAGCATCACCAGTGGCAGGATATCCTTGGACTTCGCACTGTTGGCGACCTGAACGAGGTGATAGACAAAGGCTACTCTTCGCAACTCATCCAAATTTCCGAGGCCCTGCAGGAGAAGAAGATAGCCCGCATTGCCGATGAGATTGTGCGTCGCAAGGGAATCAAGCTGGTGCTCATCGCCGGACCTTCCAGTTCAGGCAAGACGACTACTTGTAAACGGCTCAGTATACAGTTGGCCGTCAATGGCGTCAAGCCCGTAGGTGTCTCGCTCGACGATTACTTCCTGGATCGTGATAAGACACCTCGTGACGAGAAGGGGGATTATGATTTCGAGCATTTGCACGCATTAAACCTGCCTCTTCTGAATGAACAGCTGACGGCTCTTTTCCGTGGAGAGGAAGTGGAACTGCCACGCTACGATTTTCCCACAGGTACCAGTCAGAAGAGTGGTAAGAAACTGCGCCTAGGCGAGAACGAGATTCTGGTGGTGGAGGGTATCCATGCCTTGAATCCTGAGCTGACCTCTCAGATCCCCGAAGAGCAGATGTTCCGTATCTATGCCTCAGCGTTGACAACGATTCTGCTTGACAACCACAATTATATTCCCACAACCGACAACCGTTTGCTTCGTCGTATTATCCGTGACCATAAGTATCGGGCCGTATCTGCGCAGGAGACGATCCGTCGATGGCCTTCTGTCCGTGCAGGCGAGAACAAGTGGATATTCCCCTTCCAGGAGAACGCTGATGCGATGTTCAATACGGCGATGCTCTTTGAACTGGCTGTGATTAAGAGTCAGGCCGAACCGTTATTGGAGCAGGTGCCTGAGAATTGCCCGGAGCATGCTGAGGCCTACCGTCTGCTGAAGTTCCTGCACTATATCAAGCCTATCCCTGACACGCAGATACCACCCACTTCGCTGATACGCGAGTTCCTTGGTGGATCATCGTTCAAGTACTAAATCTCTTTTGATAAGTCGGAGTGACAAAAGTGTCGCTCCGACATTTGTTTTTAATTTCTTTAACCTAAAAAGAATTGTGTGCGCACAAAATAATCTTAATTCTTAGCACTTAATTCTCAATTTATTAGTAATTTTGCAGCCGAAAAAATAACAAGGATAATATTCATTTTAAATTAGATTAGTAATATGGCAAAGTTAGATTTAACACAGTATGGCATCACCGGTTCTACCGTGATTGCTCACAATCCGTCGTATGAGTATCTCTTCGAAGAGGAGACAAAGGCTGGACTCGAGGGCTTCGACAAGGGTGTCAACACCGAGCTCAACGCCGTTAACGTAATGACTGGTATCTACACTGGTCGTTCGCCTAAGGACAAGTACATCGTAAAGGATGCACAGAGTGAGGATAAGGTATGGTGGACCACTGAGGGTTATAAGAACGACAACCACCCCATGTCTGAGGAGGTTTGGGCCAAGGTGAAGGACATCGCTATCAAGGAGCTCTGCAACAAGAACCTGTACGTGATGGACGCTTTCTGCGGAGCTAACGAGGCTACCCGCCTTCGCGTTCGTTTCATCGTTGAGGTGGCTTGGCAGGCTCACTTCGTAAAGAACATGTTCATCCAGCCTACCGCTGAGGAGCTGGAGAACTTCGAGCCTAACTTCGTGATCTATAATGCTTCTAAGGCAAAGGTTGAGAACTATCAGGAGCTGGGTCTGAACTCAGAGACTTGCGTAGCCTTCAATACCACAAGCCGCGAGCAGGTGATCATCAACACCTGGTACGGTGGTGAGATGAAGAAGGGTATGTTCTCAATGATGAACTACTATCTGCCCCTGCAGGGTATCGCTTCTATGCACTGCTCTGCCAACACCGATATGGAGGGTAAGAATACCGCTATCTTCTTCGGTCTGTCTGGTACAGGTAAGACCACGCTGTCAACCGATCCTAAGCGTCTGCTGATTGGTGACGACGAGCACGGATGGGACGACGAGGGTGTATTCAACTTCGAGGGTGGTTGCTACGCTAAGGTTATCAACCTCTCTAAGGAGAACGAGCCTGACATCTATGGTGCCATCAAGCGCGACGCTCTGCTCGAGAACGTAACTGTTGACGAGGCTGGTAAGATCGACTTCGCTGATAAGAGCGTGACTGAGAACACCCGCGTATCATATCCTATCAACCACATCGAGAAGATCGCCCAGAAGGTGAATGGCAAGAGCGCTGGTCCTGAGGCTAAGAACGTGATCTTCCTGAGCGCTGACGCATTCGGCGTACTGCCTCCCGTATCTATCCTGACTCCGGAGCAGACCAAGTACTACTTCCTCTCTGGTTTCACAGCTAAGCTGGCTGGTACAGAGCGTGGTATCACTGAGCCTACGCCTACCTTCTCTGCTTGTTTCGGTCAGGCATTCCTCGAGCTGCACCCCACCAAGTATGCTGAGGAGCTGGTTAAGCGCATGGAGAAGAGCGGTGCCAAGGCTTACCTCGTGAACACAGGTTGGAACGGAACCGGCAAGCGTATCTCTATCCCCGATACACGTGGTATCATCGACGCTATCCTCGATGGCAGCATCCTGAAGGCTGAGACCAAGAAGATTCCTTTCTTCGACTTTGAGGTGCCCACAGCTCTGCCCAACGTGAATCCTGCTATCCTCGATCCTCGCGACACTTATGCCAATCCTGCTGAGTGGGAGGAGAAGGCTAAGGATCTGGCAGCCCGCTTCATCAAGAACTTCGGCAAGTACACCACCAACGAGGCTGGTAAGGCTCTCGTAGCAGCTGGTCCGAAGCTTTAATCGAGTTTTTTGACTTACATCAAATAAAGGGCGATTCCTGCGGGATTCGCCCTTATTCTTTGTGCGATGTCGTCTAAATGTCGTACCTTTGCACTTGTAATCGTGAGATTACGTTCATAAATTCATTAGGTTTAGTAGTTAGATTTTAAGGTAAAGATTATGTTATTAGATTTTCAAACGACGGTCATGTTGGTTTGCGTCGTTATAGCGATGATCTTAAGTGTCATTACGCTGATGCATACCACCATCCGTTAAAAGAAGTGCGGGGTGAGTGATTCATACCGCACTTTTTTTTCAAAAAAATGAAAAAAAGAAAGTACGAAAAACAAAACTAACTTAAAATCAGTCAAATTATAACTTATTTTCTTTAATTATAAGGTGAAAATGACACATTTTTGAGGAATTGTGCGTAAATTTGCAGCCGAATTTCGAAATTTACAAAGAACTGATGAAAAAGAAGCTCTATACGATAGCCGTGCTT
>CAMJBL010000068.1 GCA_946403845.1 uncultured Prevotella sp.
ATCGCACGTGCTATCGTTGGTCTGCAGAACCTGAAGATCATCAGCTTCGGTCCTCGTCCTAACAACTTCCTGGCTTGTAACGCTCCTATCCGTGCCCTCTATGATCTCGATGTTGAGATCGAGGAGAACTCAGAACTCGACCTGCTGGAGACCTTCCAGAAGCATCAGGGCGATCCTCGCATCGACGATGTTGTGAAGGATATGGCTGCTGAGCTCGGCACAGGTAATAAGATTCCTCAGGTGCTGCCTAAGCTCGCTCAGTACGAGCTCACGCTGCTCGACTGGATCGAGGGTCACAAAGGCTCACGTCAGTTCGTGGCTATGGCCAACAAGTGCTGGCCTGCCTTCCAGACCATGTTCGGCTTCGTACCTTGCTACGTGAACAGCCGTCTGGCCAGTCGTGGTATCCCCGTAGCTTGCGAGGTTGATATCTATGGCGCCCTGTCTGAGTTCATCGGCACCTGCATCACCAACGATGCCGTTACCCTGCTCGACATCAACAACTCTGTTCCTAAGGATATGTACGAGGAGAGCATCAAGGGCAAGAAGTTCCTGTGCGACACCTATACAGACAAGGAAATCTTCATGGGCTTCCACTGTGGTAACACCGCTTCTTCTAAGGTTTGCAACTGCCAGATGTGCTTCCAGCGCATTATGGCTCGCGCTCTGCCTGTTGAGGTTACTAACGGTACCCTCGAGGGTGACATCCAGCCAGGTCTGGCTACAGTTTATCGTCTGCAGTCTACTGCCGACACCAAGCTCCGCGCTTACATCGCTCAGGGCGAGGTTATTCCTGTAGCTACACGCTCATTCGGTTCTATCGGTATCTTCGGTATCAAGAACATGAGCCGCTTCTATCGTCACGTCCTCATCGAGAAGCACTATCCGCACCACGCTGCCGTGATGTTCGATCACGCTGGTAAGTACTTCTGGGAGGTGATGAAGTATATGGGTGTTCCCGTTGAGGAGATCGACTACAACTTCCCGAAGGGTAACTTCTATCCCACAGAGAATCCGTTCGCATAATCATACGAACCTGATTATACAGCCCGCCTACTTCGACGAGGCGGGCTGTTTTTACTGATTATCCTAACATTATTAACTTAAATAAAAAACGCTTATGAAACATTTTTTACGCTATTCGTTCGTGGCCTTGATGATGATGCTTTTTAGTGGAGTATCAGCAAAAGATATCACGTTCCTTCCCAGCGATTTTACCCCAGCTGAGAAATCTGACTATACGTTAGTCAAGGAGGGAGTTGCTATGACTGTAACAGCCAGCACGGTTACAGATTCCCAATTCCGTATTTTTAAGAATGAGTCAATTGCTTTTGTAAGTACTGGCGAAAATATCACAAAGATTGTTTTCACATGTACAGCAGATGGTACAGAGAAGTATGGTCCTGGATGTTTTGCAGCTGTTGACGGTTATACCTTTGAAGGAAAAGAGGGAACATGGACAGGTAACTCAAAAACAGTTTTGTTCACAGCAGAGTCTGCTCAAGTACGTGCCACAAAGATTGTGGTGACTATAGGTGAAGGCGACACGCCTGGTGGCGATGACAATCCCAATACTCAGAATAACCCTCTTGCTAAATTTAACTACAAATCAGGCACTTTTTCAGAGTCTGAAGACGGCAACCAGATTACGGTTGACTATGTAGCCGTTAACGCTGAAGCAGAAATCTCAGGTAAGATGATCTTCGACTTTGAAAATGGTCTTTGCACAAAATGCACTGTATCTGCTCTTTTCCCAACAGAGGAAATGGCTAAGGCTTATTATGATGAGTCATTGGCCAACAAAGAAAAGGAAGGCATAGAAACTATTACTATCGATGGTAAGACTGTAACAGTCACAATGATAGAAGGTTTCAACACATTGTCAAAGCCCGTTATCAAGTCGATGATGAAGATGCTGGTTGACAATGAACAAGGAGGTCTTGGCACGCAAGACAGTCCGATGACACCTAATCAGGCCAATGTTTTTGCTGGCACTCTTGAAAAGGATGAAACCTTCGATCAGGATGTCTACATCAAGGGTAAGATAGCTTCTATCAAGAACGCTTTTGATGCAAACTATGGAACAGCAATCTTCTTTATCTCTGCTGATGGTCAAAACGACTTTACTTTCCAGTGTTACTCTGTCTATTATCTGGAGAACAAGAAATGGGTAGACGGCAATACGCAGATTAAGGTTGGCGATGAAGTTATCATTTGCGGAAAGGTGATGAACTTTAAAGGTAACACACCTGAAACAGCCTCAAAGAAAGCCTATATCTACTCGTTGAATGGCAAGACTAAGGATGAAGGCGGTAACGATAATCCTGATCCTCAGGTGAAGACCATCAAGGTTGCAGAGGCTCTTGAAATCATCAATGCTTTGGCAGATGGAAAGACCACGTCTGAGGAATATATCGTGAAAGGTATCGTATCTGCTGTCGATGAGATTTCTGTCAGCTATGGAAATGCCACCTTCGATATCGTTGACAATGCTAATGACCAGTCTGCTCTGAAGGTTTTCCGTGCAAAAGATGCTGAAGGCCAGAAGATTACTAACGAAGAGATTGTCAAGGTAGGCGACGAGGTTACCGTACAGGGAAAACTCCAGAAGTATGTGAAGAATGAAGTCGTGACGCCTGAGGTTGCCCAGAATGGTAAGATCCTAACGGTCAATGGTCAGTCTACTGGCATTGAGATTATTAAGGTACAGCCGACGACCGCTGTTCTCTACAACCTCGCAGGTCAGCGTGTCGACGCTAACTACAAGGGTGTTGTGATCAAGAATGGTCAGAAGATGATTCAGAAGTAATCTCCCCTACCCTTTTGGGAATATTTACTCCCTGTGGAAACAAAATTCCGCAGGGAGTATTATTTTCACAGAGAATCATTTTGCCTATTCGTTTTTTCTTCGTAACTTTGTCGCTCAAAAGAAAGAAAAGTAAAGATGGCAAAGAAAGACGGTGAGCTCACCCCGATGATGAAGCAGTTCTTCGACCTGAAGGCGAAGCATCCTGATGCAGTATTGCTGTTCAGGTGTGGCGACTTCTACGAGACCTATTGCGAGGATGCTGTGACGGCTGCGAAGATTCTTGGTATCACGCTGACGCATCGTAACAATGGTTACAATAAGGGTGACGAGATGGCGGGCTTCCCCCATCACGCCCTCGATACCTATCTGCCAAAACTCGTCAGGGCAGGTAAGCGTGTGGCCATCTGCGATCAGCTCGAAGACCCCAAGCTCACGAAAAAGCTCGTCAAACGAGGCATCACGGAGTTGGTGACACCAGGTGTCGCTTTGTCAGACAATGTGCTGAACTATAAGGAGAACAATTTCCTGGCTGCCGTGCATTTCGGAAAGACGGCCTGTGGTGTGGCCTTTCTGGATATCTCCACAGGTGAGTTCCTGACAGGCGAAGGTACTGTCGACTATGTAGAAAAACTGCTGGCGAATTTCTCGCCCAAGGAGGTGCTCTTCGAGCGAGGCAAGAAACAGCAGTTTGAACAGAAATTCGGCAATAAGTTCTTTACTTTCGAGCTCGACGATTGGGTATTTACAGATCAGACAGCAAGGCAGAAACTGCTGAAACATTTCCACGTCAAAAATCTGAAGGGCTTTGGTGTCGACCATCTGCAGAATGGCGTGATTGCCTCAGGCGCGATTTTGCAATATCTCGAACAGACACAACATACCCAGATAGGCCATATCACCTCGATTTCGCGTATCGAAGAGGACAGGTATGTACGCTTGGATAAGTTTACGATTCGCAGTCTCGAACTGATTCATCCGATGCAGGATGATGGTAAGTCGCTGTTGGATGTGATCGACAAGACGGTGAGTCCGATGGGAGGCCGTCTGCTGCGTCGTTGGCTGGTGTTTCCTTTGAAGGATGAGAAGCCCATCAACGAGCGTTTGGACATCGTGGAGTATTACTATCGCGAGCCTGATTTCCGCCAGTGTATCGATGAGCAGATCCATCGTATAGGCGATTTGGAGCGTATCATCTCGAAGGTGGCTGTTGGACGTGTGTCACCTCGTGAGGTGGTGCAACTGAAAGTAGCCTTGCAGGCTATCCAGCCCATTAAGACCGCCTGTCAATATGCAGACAATGAGGCCCTGAAACGGGTAGGGGAGCAGTTGAATCTCTGCGAGTCCTTACGCGACAGGATCGAAAGGGAAATCCAGAACGATCCGCCACAGTTGGTAGCCAAAGGCGGTGTGATTCGCGATGGTGTGAATGCAGAGCTCGACGAATTGCGCAGCATCGCCTATAGTGGCAAGGATTACCTACTGAAGATTCAGGAGCGCGAGGCGCAGGAAACGGGTATTTCAAGTCTGAAAATAGGCTATAACAATGTGTTTGGCTACTATCTCGAAGTGCGCAATACCTATAAGGACCAGGTGCCTCAGGAGTGGGTGCGCAAGCAGACGCTGGCCCAGGCAGAGCGTTATATCACGCAGGAGCTGAAAGAGTATGAGGAGAAGATCCTGGGTGCAGAGGATAAGATTCTGAGCTTGGAGGCTAAGCTCTTCAACGACCTGATTCTGGGTATGCAGGAGTATATCCCGCAGATACAGATCAATGCCAATATCATCGCCCGTCTCGACTGTCTGCTGGGCTTTGCGAAGGCTGCTGAGGAGAATATGTATGTGCGTCCTGTGATCGACTCCACGGAGGTCATTGATATCAAACAGGGTAGGCATCCTGTCATCGAAAAGGAACTGCCTCTTGGCGAACGCTATGTGCCCAATGATATCCTGCTCGACAATGAGCGTCAACAGATCATCATTATTACGGGTCCGAATATGGCTGGTAAATCCGCGCTGTTGCGTCAAACAGCCTTGATAGTACTGTTGGCGCAGATAGGCTGTTTCGTGCCCGCAGAGGCCGCGAGAATCGGTCTGGTGGATAAGATATTCACAAGGGTAGGGGCCTCAGACAATATTTCCCTCGGAGAATCCACGTTTATGGTGGAGATGACGGAGGCTTCGAACATCCTGAATAACGTCAGCAGTCGCTCGCTGGTGCTCTTTGACGAGTTAGGTCGAGGCACCAGTACCTATGATGGTATCAGCATCGCTTGGGCCATCGTGGAGTATCTCCATGAGAATGCCAAAGGCCATCCGCGAACCCTCTTTGCCACCCACTATCATGAACTCAACGAGATGGAGAAAAACTTCTCGCGCATCAAGAACTATAATGTCAGCGTAAAAGAGCTCGATGGTAAGGTGATTTTCCTGCGCAAACTGGAGCGGGGTGGGAGTGAGCACAGCTTTGGTATCCATGTAGCAGAGATTGCAGGTATGCCTCGCAGTATCGTGAAGCGCGCTAACGTGATTTTAAAACAGCTGGAGGCCGAGAATGCTTCTGTTGGCTCAGTAGGCAAGCCCACAGCAGAAATCGCCGCCTCACGCGAAGGCATGCAGCTCTCGTTCTTCCAACTTGACGACCCTGTATTATGCCAAGTCCGCGATGAAATCCTCGGCCTCGATGTGAACAATCTTACACCCCTCGAAGCCCTCAATAAACTTAACGACATCAAGAAAATCGTCTCTGGCTAATAAGTGTATCTTATCATAAAATAAGCGCCATTTCCCAAGTGAGAAGTGGCGCTTAATTTTTGTTACTTGACGCTTATTATTTGTCGGAATTGATGAAGTTGATGCGGATGTTATATCTCAACCGTGAGATTTTTCCATTTTGCTTACCAGGAACCCATTTCGGCATCTTCTTAATGACGCGATAGGCCTCCTTGGCGAAGAGTTTGGCGAATTGCTCCTTCAACTCTTTCTGCTTGGATTCCGTCTCCTGCGAGAACTTAGTTGTATTGAAGCGGTTTATCTTGCAGTCGCGGGCGGAAATGTCTGATAATGAGCCGTCTTCGTTGACAAAGAAAGTCATGATCACTTGTCCCTCAACTGCGTAGTCATGCGCTGCATCAGGATACTGCACGTTCTTATCGAGAAATTGCATCAACGCTTTCTTCCCGCCAGGGAATTGGGGAGAATTCTCATATTCACCGTAATAAATATTCGTTCCTATCGTGTTGTTTTCAACGCGAATGCTGTCTGAACTTTGAGCTACTGCACCCATCGTCAGGGCTGCAAGCATGATAGATAGAATCGTTCTTTTCATATTATCTGTGTCTTATTGTTTTACTTTCTTAGCCCTTACCATGCAGTAGACACCAATGATAATGAAGGGAATCGAGAGGATCTGACCCATGTCGAGTGGGAGAGCGGCCTCGAAGGCTTCCTGGATCTCCTTCGTGTATTCAATCAGGAAACGGAACGTGAAGATGTACGTCAGACAGAAACCGAAATACCAGCCAGTACCAATCTTCTCAGGCATTTTCTTATGGAGCGCCCACATGATAAAGAAGAGTAGGGCATAGGCAATGGCCTCGTAGAGCTGTCCAGGATGGCGAGGCATCCCATCTACCTTCTCGAAGATAAAGGCCCAGGGCACGTCTGTAATCTTGCCGATAATCTCAGAGTTCATGAGGTTGCCCAAGCGGATAAAACAAGCTGTGGTTCCTGTGGCGATAGCGATATTGTCGAGTACCGTCCAGATGCTGAGTTTAGTCTTGCGGACATAGAGCCAGAGGGCGAGCATCAAGCCCAGTGTGCCACCATGCGAGGCAAGGCCTGCATAACCTGTTGGGAAGAAGCCAAACGTCTCGCCCCACCAACTGCCGTTGTTGCCAATGTGGATAGGCAGCAGCATCTCTACGATGCCTTGCCACGATGTCAGGAAATCCTGTGGCTGGTAGAAAAGACAATGTCCCAAGCGGGCACCAATCAGAATGCCCAGAAAACAGTAGATAAAGAGGGGATCGAAAAGCTCGTCCTTGATCTTCTGCTCCTTATACAGTCGTCTCACCACAAAATACGCCAACGCGAGACCGATGATCCACATCAGCCCATACCAGCGCACCGTTATCGGCCCTAAATGAAAGGCCTCCAAGTCCGGATTCCAGACAATAAAACTCAACAGGTTCACCATAACTTATACATTAAAGCGGAAGTGCATGATATCTCCATCCTGAACGATGTAGTCCTTGCCCTCAACGGCCAGTTTTCCTGCCTCGCGGACAGCGGCCTCAGAGCCATACTGGATATAGTCATCGTATTTGATGACCTCAGCACGGATAAAGCCCTTTTCGAAGTCGGTATGGATGACACCAGCACACTGAGGGGCCTTCCAACCTTTCTTATACGTCCAGGCCTTCACCTCCATCTCACCAGCGGTGATGAAAGTTTCGAGATTCAGCAGGGCATAGGCCTTCTTGATGAGGCGATTCACACCACTCTCTTCAAGACCCAGTTCCTCGAGGAACATCTGCTTGTCTTCGTAGCTCTCGAGCTCAGCGATATCCTCCTCAGTCTTGGCAGCGATGATCATCGTCTCTGCGCCTTCTTCCTTGGCCAGTGCCTCGACCTTCTTCGTGAAGTCATTACCATCTTTGGCATCAGCCTCGCCCACGTTGCAGACATAAAGCACGGGCTTCGAGGTTAGCAGAAAGAGATTGCGGGCGCAATCCTGCTCATCCTTACTTTCGAACTCTACGATACGGGCGTTCTTACCCTGCTCCAGCACCTCTTTATAGGCCTTGAGTACCGTCACTTCTACCTTCGCATCCTTATTGCCAGCAGCAGCGGCCTTCTCTGTCTTGGCGAGGCGGCTCTCGATGGTCTCGAGGTCCTTCAGCTGGAGCTCTGTATCGATGATTTCCTTGTCGCGGATGGGGTCGATGGTGCCATCCACGTGGGTGATATTCTCGTCCTCGAAGCAGCGGAGCACATGGATAATTGCATCCGTCTCGCGGATATTTCCCAGGAACTTATTTCCTAAGCCTTCACCCTTCGAAGCACCCTTTACGAGACCTGCGATATCTACGATTTCACAGGTGGCAGGTACGATACGACCAGGATGCACCAGCTCTGCGAGTTTCGTGAGTCGCTCATCAGGAACGGTGATCACACCCACATTGGGCTCGATGGTGCAGAAAGGGAAGTTTGCTGCCTGTGCCTTCGCACTCGACAAGCAGTTGAATAAGGTGGACTTACCCACATTAGGGAGTCCTACTATACCACATTTTAATGCCATTTTCTTCTTTAAACGTTTAAATTTGGGTGCAAAGGTACTGCAAATAAGTGAATTAGCCAAATTTTTGGTTAAGATTGCAACTTTTTGTAACTTTGTAGCGTCAAACAGACAAAGTAAACCCCAAAAAGAGAAAGAATATGAAGACTTATTTCTTATTATCGTTGGTAGCAATGATGCTCTCAGTATCAGGTTGCAGAGTGAATATTGGCGAGGGTGGCGAGATGATCGAACCCAGTGAGAATATCGTCAAGGTCAAGTATCCCCAGGAGGCCTTTGACAAAGTGGATAACCATGTGGTGGGTACGATACAATTGGTACAGAGCGACAAGAGCCGTGTGACACTCTCAGCGCCTGAGAATTATATCGATCTCTTCGAATTCGAGAATAAGGATGGCAAACTGGATATCCGATTCGCCAAGAAACACGTGAATATCAGTACTGAAGACGTGATGATTATCGTCTATACACCGACCCTTAGCGAAGTCAATAACTCGGGTGTTGCTGACATCTGTCTTGACAGTCTGATGACCAACGAATTTCTGGTCAGAAACTCTGGCGTCGGTTCGTTACAGTTAAATCAGGTGTTTGCCAAGAAGATCGATGTGTCGTGCAGCGGTGTGGGCAGTATCAATATCGATGGCGAGACGGATGAGGCTGATTATAGTTGCTCTGGTGTAGGCGGCATCCACGCAAAGGAAATGAGGGCCCGCGAGGTAAACGCTAAAGTGAGTGGAGTTGGGGGTATCGACTGCTACGCCTCTGACTATATCAAAGGCAATGTATCAGGTGTTGGAGGCCTCAATTTTGCAGGACATCCGAACAAGAAAGACCTGCATCATTCGATGACGGGCGGTATCAATGAAATAGATTAGAATAAAAGGTCAGGCATTAAAACCTGACCTTTCTTATTTAATGGGCTTCTAACCAGTTCTGACCAAAGCCGGAATCCGCTACCAGAGGAACGCTCAAAGGGAAGGCTTTCTGCATCTCTTCAAGCACAATACGCTCCACTTTTTCTTTCTCCTCAGGGAGGACGGAGAAGTTGAGTTCGTCGTGTACCTGCAGAATCATCTTGCTCTTGATACCCTCGGCCTTGAAACTCTGGAAGATGTGGATCATCGCCACTTTAATGATGTCAGCAGCCGTACCCTGAATGGGCGCGTTGATAGCGTTTCGTTCTGCGAAGCCTCGAACGGTGGCGTTGTGGGAGTTGATATCAGGGAGGTATCTGCGACGTCCGAAGAGGGTTGTGACGTAGCCTTTCTGACGGGCTATCTCCTTCGATTTCTCCATGTAGTCATGAACCTGTGGGAAGGTGGCGAAATAACCATCTATCAGCATCTTGGCTTCGTCGCGAGGAATATCCAAACGCTCTGCCAAACCAAAGACGGTAATGCCATAGATGATACCGAAATTTGCCCGCTTCGACTTCGTACGCTCATCGCGCGTCACGTCTTCGATAGGTTTCTTATAGATATTCGCTGCGGTGGCTGCATGCAGGTCCTTACCCTCACGGAACACTTCCACCATGTTCTCATCCTGCGAGAGATGGGCCATCACACGCAGTTCAATCTGACTATAGTCTGCTGAAAAGAACAGACAACCGGGTTCTGGCACAAAAGCCTTACGAATCTCCTTGCCCTCTTCTCCTCGGATGGGAATATTTTGCAGGTTCGGATCACTGGACGAGAGACGCCCCGTGGCTGTAACGGTCTGATTAAACGAGGTGTGGATATGGCCCGTACGAGGATTAATCAGTTTGGGCAAAGCATCGATATAGGTGCCCATCAGTTTTTTTAAGCCTCTGTGTTCCAGGATATCCGCCACAATCTCGTGCTTGTTGCGAAGCTGCTGAAGCACTTCCTCCGAGGTCACGTATTGGCCAGTCTTGGTCTTCTTGGCCTTCTCCACGATCTTCAGTTTGTCGAAGAGGATTTCGCCAACCTGCTTGGGTGAGGCGATATTAAACTGTCCGCCAGCGAGTTCGTAGATTCTGGTTTCTAATTCGATGATTCTGTCTGTCAAAACATTTGACGTTTCTTTCAATGATTCCGTATCGAGACAGACGCCGTTCATCTCCATTTCTGCCAACACAGGCATCAGCGGCATCTCAATCTCATAGAATAGCTTCTCGCACTCGAATTTCTTTAATTCCGGTTCCAGTTTATTCTTCAGGCGCAGGGTGATGTCAGCATCCTCAGCAGCATACTCATAGACCTGTGAGGGTAGGAGGTCGCGCATCGAACGTTGGTTCTTTCCCTTGGGTCCGATAAGTTCATCGATATGGATGGTCTGATAGTTCAGATAGATCTCCGCCATGTAGTCCATATTGTGACGGAGTTCGGGTTGGATGAGATAGTGGGCGATCATTGTGTCCCACATCGGACCTTTAAGTTCGATATCGTAATTTCGCAAGACCTCAAGGTCGTACTTCAGATTTTGGCCGATTTTCAGAATTTGCTCGTTCTCGTAGACGGTTTTAAAGATATTAACAATTCGCAACGCTTCTTCACGTTTGGCTGGAATGGGCACATAAAACGCCTCAAATTCCTTCACAGCGAAGCTCAAACCTACCAATTCTGCATCAATCGGATTCGTTGAAGTGGTTTCCGTATCTAGACTGAGAATTTCGTTTGTCAAGAAATAATCACAAAGTTTCAACAAATCTGCCTCATTTTCAACGAGTTTGTAATCGTGTTGTACCGTTTTCAGGCTCTCAAAACTCGAATTTTCGCTCAAATTCGTCCCGTCGGCAGGAAATTCTGCAAAGAGATCGAGTTGTCCGTTAACGGGAATTTGCGGTATTTGACTTTTCTTAAGAACTCGGTCTGCGAACGATTTCATCTCCAGTTCAAAGAGCAGACGACCCAATTCGTTCTCATCAGGATCAACGAGTTTCAGATTTTCCATATCGAGGTCGATGGGGACATCGGTTTTGATGGTGGCCAGGAAGTAACTCATCTTGATATCGTCAACATGCTCCTCCACTTTCTCGCGAAGCTTACCCTTGATTTCTGACGAACGTGCCAGCAAACCTTCGATGGATCCGAAATCATTGATGAGTTTCACCGCTGTTTTCTCGCCCACACCAGGACACCCTGGGAAATTATCCGCTGAGTCGCCCATCAAAGCCAAGAGATCAATCACGGATTCTGTCGATGGAATGCCATATTTTTCACAGACTTCCTTGGGTCCCATGGTTTCGTAACCACCTCCATGACGCGGTCGGAAGATCTTCACATTGTCGCTCACCAGTTGTCCGTAGTCCTTATCAGGCGTCAGCATATAGGTTTCCACGCCGATGGAACCGGCTTTTTTGGCCAGTGTGCCAATCACGTCATCAGCCTCAAACCCATCTACTTGCAGGATGGGGATGCGGTAAGCCTTGAGCAGATCCTTGATGATGGGTACCGCCTTGCGGATATCCTCTGGCGTCTCTTCACGCTGCGCCTTATATTCAGGAAAAGCCTCGCTGCGGAAGGTTGGTCCGTGGGGATCAAAGGCCACGCCGATATGCGTGGGCTTTTCCTTGGTGAGCACCTCGTTGAGCGTGTTCAGGAATCCCATAATAGCACTTGTATTTAGACCTTTCGAGTTGATTCGAGGGTTTTTGATGAACGCATAATAGCTGCGATAAATGAGCGCATAAGCGTCTAAA
>CAMJBL010000069.1 GCA_946403845.1 uncultured Prevotella sp.
GGAGGGAATGCCGTCTATACAAAGATTCCAATGCTGAATTCTTGTTGGTTCAGCCAATAGACGAACATGACTTGGAGGTGTTGGGCCAGGAAGTGGAGATCATAAATGAGCTATCCGATAAGCCATTCTCCCTTGCAGCATTTATGATAAAGGACTGGAATCAAGAGCTTACACCTTGGTCAGTCCCTCCAGTATTCGGTAAGATCCCCTTTGGCAGTGGAGCAGATGACACTTTGACGTTTATCACAAGCCAACTATTACCTACTGTTCAAGAAGAAACGTCTCATGTCATACTTGGCGGTTATTCTCTGGCTGGACTATTCGCATTATGGGCATCTTATCAGACAGACAAGTTTGAGGGAATAGTTGCTGCTTCACCATCTGTCTGGTTCCCCAAGTGGATTGAATATGCCAAAGATAACAAGCCTCTTTCAAAATCCATCTACCTCAGTCTTGGGGATAAGGAAGAAAAGACAAAGAACCCGGTAATGGCACAAGTTGGTAATGCGATTCGTAGGCAGAACGAGTTACTGAAAGGACAAAATGTAAACACAATACTCGAATGGAATCCTGGCAATCATTTCATCGATTCAGAAAAGAGAACGGCGAAAGGCTTTGCTTGGGTAATGAACATATAATATGACACAAGAACAATTCAATGAATTATTGCGTAGCCAGCAAGGCGAATTAAATGCCGTGCTGATGTACCAGAGACTGGCTAAAGTGGTAAAGACAGATAAAGAACGAGAGGCCTTCCTTCAACTTGCAAAAGAAGAAGGCAGACATGCCAGCGTCTTCCATGCCTATACGAAACAGGCATTAAAGCCCAAGAAAACGATGGCACTAATCATGCCTGTACTTTATTACCTGTTAGGCAAGAAACGCCTCTACAAGATGATAGCCAAAGGCGAGTATGATGCTGCAGTGGGCTATGAACATTTGATTGCAGACTTTCCCGAGGTGGAGAGCGTGAAGAACGACGAGAAACGTCATGGCGATATCGTTTCAGGACTATTAGATACATAGGATATGCGACCGTTATCAACAAGAACAGCAGGCTTTACGGATTCCGTTATCCGTAGGATGACCCGGATATCAAACAGGTACGGAGCCATTAATCTCTCACAGGGATTCCCAGACTTCGACCCTCCAAAGGAGATAACTGATCGTCTGGCAGAGATTGCCTCTCGTGGCCCCCACCAGTATGCGATTACATGGGGGGCGCAGAACTTCCGTGAGGCATTGGCTAAGAAACAGAGTCACTTCACTGGTCTGGACATTGACCCTGATAAGAATATCGTGGTGACATGTGGATCGACGGAGGCTATGATGGCTGCTATGATGACCGTTGTGAATCCTGGCGACAAAGTGGCCATCTTTTCACCGTTCTATGAAAATTACACGGCAGACACCATTCTGAGCGGTGCTGAGCCGATATACATCCCGCTCGTGCCGCCTACGATGGCTTATAGCCGAGCCTGCTCACGCTCGGAAGACTCGAAGCAAGCTTCGGTCTCCTCTCGCTCAATCGCAGCCTTCTCTTTCGATGCCAACCTGATAGAGGATGCGTTTAGGCAGGGTGCAAAAGCATTGGTACTCTGTAATCCGTCTAACCCCTGCGGCAAGGTTTTTACACGTAAGGAATTGCAGACGATAGCAGATATTGTAATAAGGTACGATGGCTATGTGATTACCGATGAGGTCTATGAGCACATCGTCTATGCGCCGCACAAGCACGTCTATATCTCCACACTTCCAGGCATGTGGGAGCGCACCATCTCATGCAGTTCGCTTTCCAAGACCTACAGCATCACAGGCTGGCGGCTGGGCTATGTCATTGCTCCGGAACGCATCATCGACCGGGTGAAGAAGGTGCATGACTTCCTGACAGTTGGTGCAGCGGCTCCGCTGATGGAGGCGGCAACCGTCGGGCTGAGCTTCCCTGACTCCTATTACGAAGGCTTGCAGGCGCATTATACTCACATGAAGCACCTGTTCTGTGACGGGCTTCGTCAGTTCGGACTTGACTTCACTGATCCAGAAGGTGCCTATTATGTGATGCTTGATGTCTCAAAGTATGGCGTGAAGGATGACCTGCATTTCTGCGAGTGGCTTGCTGAGCATGTCGGGGTGGGAGCTGTTCCTGGCAGTTGTTTCTTCAAAGAGGATGTGCATCATCTTATCCGTTTCCATTTTGCCAAGCGCGACGAGACATTGCAGGCTGCACTTGACCGCCTATCAGCCCTCGATAGCAAGGCAAAAACATATCAGTGCACTGAGGTGAATAAAATATAATGATTAAGCGTATGACAGAGAAAGAGAAGATGCTGGCGGGTGAGGTCTATTCTGCCGTTGACCCAGAACTGATAGAAGAGCTGATGGCGACAAGAGAAGTTCTTTATGAATATAATTTTCTGCGTCCGTCTGAGACCCAGCGGATGAAGGAAATTCTGAAGGGCTTGCTTGGTCATGTGGCAGATGATGACTTTCTTATCAACCAGCCGTTTCGCTGCGACTATGGCAAACAGATAAGCATCGGCAAACGGTTCTTTGCCAACTTCAACTTCACCGTCCTCGATGAAGCCCGTGTCACCATTGGCGATGACTGTTTTATCGGCCCTAATGTCAGCATCTATACGGCCTGTCATAGTACAGACCCGATGGAGCGCAACTCCCGCCAGGAATGGGCAAAACCTGTTTCTATCGGTCATAATGTATGGATTGGAGGTAGCGTGACCATTCTTCCAGGAGTGACCATCGGCAATAATGTCACTATCGGAGCCGGCTCCGTTGTGGTTGGTGATATTCCGTCAAATACCGTTGCCGTAGGAAACCCTTGCAAGGTCATAAAGAATCTATGAAAGACTTTGATTCCATTTGGCGCACACAGGATGAAATCAGAACGGTGGTGAATGCCGTTCTGGGTGAATGTATCTGGAATCTCAGTTACAGCGAGCGACGCATGGCTATAGAACTGGAGCTAACTGTCACCCTCGATGATGATGTCATCGGCAATCTATGCTGCCAGTTTCCCATTACTGCCGACTACGATGGAGTCGGTATGAAAGGTTCAAAGTTCGCATTCTATCTCTGATACTCTTCTTCCTAAGAAAAGATGATACTCATCTTCCTTGGCAAAGATTTCTTCGGATTCTACCATGTTTTACAATAAGGTACGCGCAAGGACACAAAATGAATGGCAAAAACGCTGATTTCTAGGTAATTATTTGTCTGTTTCAGAATAATTCCGTAATTTTGTAGCCGTAAAAATCAAAAATTACAGAGCGTATGAAGCATATTGAACTCTCTATAGCGCGGCTTTTTGCCGTAAATCAGTGCCAAATTAATGGCACAATAATGGCACAAGGTGCCGTAACTCGCTGTGAATCAATACATCCTTTAAACTTCAACGAGGATGAGTATTAAGCGGTAGATTATTGTCTAATCAATTAAAAATCAGCGAGATAAGCAAATTTTATTTGTTTGTCTCGCTTGTTTTTTACCACCTAAAACTACACTATTTGTTTGCCTAAATTACAGTAGCTGCGCTCACTGTCTTTCTGACGGCACTGACCACCACGTCGTGCATGGGCCGAGGACCAATGTACTTCTGAGGTCTGATTGTAATGTCAAATGAGGTTTTAATCTCTAAGCATTTCTCAAATAATGCAAAATATTTCTCGCAGATGGCCGGCGTCTGCGAGATTTTTTGTACTTTTGCGGAAACGAAATGTTATGCTGACGGAGAAGACGATGGAGAAGCTGCGGATACTCGCAGAGTCGGCGAAGTACGATGTGTCGTGCTCGTCGAGCGGTACCGTGCGTAAGGGCAAGGATGGCATGGTGGGCTCCACCGTTGGCGGCGTGGGTATCTGCCACTCGTTTGCCGACGATGGGCGTTGTATCTCGCTGTTGAAGGTCATGCTGACGAACTACTGCATGTACGATTGTGCCTACTGCGTCAACCGCCGCACCAACGATATCCAGCGCGCCACGCTCTCCGTCTCGGAACTCGAGGAGATTACGATGGAGTTCTATCGCCGTAATTACATCGAGGGCTTGTTTCTGTCGAGTGGGGTGGTGCGCAACCCTGACTATACGATGGAGCGACTGACGGCCATCGTGCGCGACCTCCGTACCGTGCATCGCTTCAATGGCTACATCCACCTGAAGACCATTCCTGGTGCTTCGCAGGAACTATTACAGGAGGCAGGCCGCTATGCCGACCGCATGAGCATCAATATCGAGATTCCCAAGGAGGAGTCGCTGAAGGCGTTGGCACCTGAAAAGGATCACCAGAGCATCTTCCTGCCCATGAAGCAGATTCAGCAGGGGGTGTTGGAGAACAAGGAGGATAGGAAGAAGTTCCGTTATGCACCGCGCTTCGTGCCTGCCGGACAATCGACGCAGATGATTGTGGGTGCCACGAAGGAGAGCGACCTTGACATTCTGACGATGTCGAACGCGATGTACCAGCAGCCCTCTATGCGGCGTGTGTATTATTCCGGCTATGTCAGCGTCAACACCTACGACCCTCGTCTCCCTGTCTTGAAGCAGCCGCCTTTGGTACGCGAGAACCGCCTCTATCAGGCTGACTGGCTCATGCGCTTCTATCATTTCAAGGTCGATGAGATTGTTGATGACAAGCACGCCCACCTTGACCTTGACGTCGATCCCAAACTCGGTTGGGCCCTGCGCCATCCAGAATTCTTCCCTGTCGATATCAACAAGGCGTCTTACGAAGAGATTCTCCGCGTACCAGGCATCGGCGTGAAAAGTGCCGTACTCATCGTCAACTCGCGTCGTTTCAACCGAATCACGTCGTACCACCTCAAGAAGATGGGTGTGGTCATGAAGAAGGCGAAGTACTTCATCACCTGCGGAGAGCTTACCTCCGCCTTTTCGCAACCCATCATTGGCATCAACGAACTCCGTCCGGAACGCTTGCGCCCGCTTCTGCTGTCGAAAGCCCAGCAGAAACGTGCCGCTGCCGAACAACAACTCACGCTTGATTTCAAGGACGAATGACGGTCTACCTATTCGATAATACGCTCGACGGACTGTTGACAGCGGTGTTCGACAGCTTTTTCCGCAAGCAGCAGGATGTGATGCTGTTGACGGAGGACGAGCAATTGCCGCTGTTTGCCGATGAGCCGCATCGGGTGGTGACGGACTCAGAGAAAGCGGAGCGGGTGTTGAAGGGCTTGGAAAAGAACCTGTCTAAGGACGGTCTACACATGATTACCATCAGCTGGCTTTCGGAGGAGCGCACGTTGAACCAGCCGCTGTTTAATTTCATCTGCAAGGTGTTCAAAACGAAGGTGAAAGGACTTGAGCGGAATGCCTCGGACCCTGACGTGCTGGAAGTGCGAAACACCTGTCGCCGTGTGCTGCACGAACAGCTGCGGATGAAGCAGTTCATACGGTTCCAGAAGGCAAAGGATGGCACCTATTTGGCTGTGGTCTCGCCTGACCATAACGTGCTGCCACTGATTACCGACCACTTCAGCGATCGCTTCAATGACCAGCCGTGGCTGATCTATGATGCCCATCGGCACTACGGTTATTATTATGACGGTAAAGCCGTCATACACGTCACTTTTGAGAACGAGACAGAAGTGCCGTTTGATTTATCGAACGGAAAGATGGATACCGACATCCTCAGCGACAACGACCAACTGTTCCAAGATTTGTGGCGCACCTATTTCAAGGCCATCTGCATTAAGGAACGCATGAACCCCAAGAAGCAGCTTAGTGATATGCCGCGTCGCTACTGGAAATACATGACGGAGAAGAATGGCTAGAACTTACAGAATGTAACTATATAACGTGAAAAACACGCAAAAAGAAAGCAAAATAATACTTTTTTTATCCTATTCCTTACAAAATGATAGTATAATAATGAATTTACAAACAAAAAGAATATTTTTTCTTTTGTTTTTCTGTCTTTTTGTATTACCTTTGCAGCCGAAATCCGCAAAGGGATAGCAAACTTCAATAAGAGAATAATAATATGGCACATAAAATCAGGTTTACCAAGATGCATGGTGCAGGCAACGACTACATCTATGTCAACGTCATGGAATACCCCATTGCCGACCCTGTAAAAGCTTCCATCCTTTGGAGTGACCGCCACAAGGGTATCGGCTCTGACGGATTGGTGCTGATAGACAAGTCGCCTGTGCCTGAGGCCGATTATTCTATGCGCATATTCAATGCCGATGGCAGCGAGGCCATGATGTGTGGCAATGCGTCGAGGTGTATTGGGAAATACCTTTATGAGCGTGGATTGACGACGAAGACTGAGTTTCGTTTGTTGACGCTGTCGGGCATCAAGACATTGTTGTTGCATATCAGTGACGGTATCGTGGAGAGTGTTACCGTCGATATGCTGGAACCCGAATTTGAGAACGAGTCGCAGTTCATTGCTTCGCTCGATATTAAGAAAGGTGTGTTCGTTTCGATGGGCAATCCTCACTACGTAGTCTTCACGGATAATGTGGATCAGGTCGACGAGACAGGACGTGTCCTAGAGTGTCATCCAGCCTTCCCACAGCGTTGCAATATTGAGTTTGCTCGTGTGGAAGATGACGGAAGTATAAGAACGCGCGTATGGGAACGTGGCAGCGGCATCACGCAAGCCTGCGGAACGGGCGCCTGTGCCACTGCTGTTGCTGCCACGCTGACTGGTCGTGCCGGACGTCAGAGCACTATTGTGATGGATGGCGGTACACTCAACATCGAATGGCGTGAAAGTGACAACCACGTCTATATGACTGGTCCTGCCGAATTCGTCTTTGACGGCGAAATAGAGATTTAATTTTCAATTATCAATTGTCAATTATCAATTAGAAACATATGGCATTAGTAAACATCCACTTTCTGAACCTCCAGAAGAACTATTTGTTCGCCGACATCGCCAAGAAGGTCAACGCCTTCAAGGTAATGCATCCCAAGGCTGATGTAATCTCGCTGGGTATTGGCGACGTTACCCAACCGTTGTGTCCTGCCGTCACCGAGGCCATGCACAAGGCTGTCGACGAGATGGCTACTGCCGAGGGCTTCCGTGGCTATGGTCCTGAGCAGGGTTACGACTTCCTGCGCGAGGCCATACTGAAGAACGATTTCCTGCCGCGTGGCATCCACCTCGATGTCGACGAGGTCTTCATCAATGACGGTGCGAAGTCCGATACTGGTAACTTTCAGGAGTTGCTGCATTGGGACAACTTCATCGGTGTGACTGACCCCATCTATCCTGTCTATATCGACTCCAACGTGATGATAGGCCGCTGTGGTGTCTATAAAGACGGACGTTGGACTAACGTGCGCTACATGCCCACCAAGGCAGAGAACGGTTTCGTGCCGGAACTTCCCAAAGGTCGTCCTGTCGATGTCATCTACCTCTGCTACCCCAATAATCCGACGGGTACCGTCATCACCAAGCAGGAACTGCGCAAGTGGGTGAACTACGCGCTGAAGAACGATGCTCTCATCCTTTACGATGCAGCCTATCAGGCCTATATTCAGGATCCGAAGATTCCCCACAGTATCTACGAGATTCGAGGTGCCCGCAAATGTGCTGTCGAGTTCCGCTCGTATTCCAAGACGGCAGGCTTTACGGGCGTACGCTGTGGATATACTATTGTACCTAAAGAACTTACCGTCAGTACTTTCGAAGGTGAACGCATATCGCTCAACCAACTGTGGTTGCGCCGCCAGTGTACGAAGTTCAATGGCTGCAGCTATATCAGTCAGCGTGCAGCCGAGGCTATTTATTCACCAGAGGGCAAGCAGCAAATACAAGCCACCATCGACTATTACATGCAGAATGCTAAGAAGATGTTGGAAACCTTGCGTTCTCTGGGCTATGAATGCTACGGAGGCGAGAATGCCCCCTACGTCTGGATGCGCTGTCCCGACGGTATGGGTTCGTGGCAATTCTTCGAGGCCCTGCTCTATGGCGCCAACGTCGTCTGTACGCCCGGTGTCGGTTTCGGTCCTTCAGGAGAGGGATATGTCCGCTTCACCGCCTTTGGCAGTCACGAGAAGACTGATGAAGCCCTGCAACGCATCGAGGCTTGGAGTAAAGGTTGACAAAATAGCTTTGTTGTTTAAAGGATATTCCGCGAGACTTTTAGGTGTTGCGGATTTTTTTGTTACTACGAAAATATGTGTGTTCGTACACAATTTTAGCAAAACTGACACTTTGTAACGAAATTATTGGATTCCGAGTCAAAGTGACAGCAAAATAGCAGGTTTTATCTTTGATCTGTTTACATTTTGTCATTTAAATACATTTTTAATAATCAAACCGAAAGTATTTTCTTTGTATTTATTGCAAAGTGTCGTAACTTTGCAGCATGAAAATAACAAAATGTTGCCCAATGAGAGGGTTTAGTATTAATTAATTAAGGTAAAAAGGTATGAAAAAGATTGAAGCAATTATCCGCAAGACGAAGTTCGAGGAGGTGAAAGCTGCTTTGCTGTCATCCGACATCGACTGGTTTGAGTACCACGACGTGCACGGCATCGGCCAGAGCCGTCAGGAGCGTATATATCGTGGCGTCCAGTATTCGACCGATGTCATCGAGCGCGTTGCCATCACCATCGTTTGTCGCGACATCATTGTCGATCCAACGATAAAGGTGATTCTGCAGGTAGCCCATACGGGTGAGGTAGGCGACGGTCGCATCTTCGTGAGTGACGTGATTGACACATGGTCTATCCGTACGGGCGAGAACGGTGACACGGTACTGAGAGACAAGAAGTAATTAAGAGTTAAGAATTAAGAGTTAAGAGTTGTTGCCTTCGGCAATTAACAATTAAAAATTAAAATTTTCAGGATTATGAACGAAATTGGATTATCACTCGATACTGTATGGATGCTATTGGCAGCCATGTTGGTTTTCTGGATGCAGCCGGGCTTTGCGCTGTGTGAAGCAGGTTTTACGCGTAGTAAGAACACGGCGAACATCCTGATGAAGAACTTTGTCGACTTTATGTTCGGCTCGTTGTTATTCTTCTTCCTCGGCTTCGGCTTTATGTTTGGAAGCGATGCGCTGGGAGGTTTTATCGGTATGCCCAACTGGGGTGACCTGAGTTTCTATTCTGGCGACCTGCCGACGGAGGGCTTCCTGATTTTCGAGACCGTATTCTGTGCCACTTCTGCCACTATCGTCAGCGGTGCTATGGCTGAGCGCACTAAGTTCTCGATGTACCTTATTTATAGTGCAGTCATCTCACTGTTCATCTATCCCATCGAGGGTCACTGGACCTGGGGTGGCGGCTGGCTCTGCAACGATGCTGCCGACTCGTTTATGATGACGACGTTTGGCGATGTGTTCCACGATTTTGCAGGTTCTGCCATCGTGCATAGCGTAGGTGGTGTACTGGCTCTGATAGGTGCTCTGGCACTGGGTCCCCGTATCGGTAAATACAACGCAGACAAGAAGAGCAACGCTATTCCTGGTCACAACTTGGCTATGGCTGCTCTGGGCGTATTCATCCTCTGGTTGGGATGGTTTGGTTTCAACCCTGGATCTCAGTTGGCCGCCAGTGGCGAGGTGAACCGCATTGCTATCTCGCACGTTTTCCTGACCACGAACCTTGCAGCTGCCGCTGGTGGTGTCGCAACGATGTTCCTCACTTACTTCAAGTATGGTAAGCCCTCGCTCTCACTGACACTCAACGGTGTGTTGGCTGGATTGGTTGGTATAACTGCCGGTTGTGACCTCGTATCGCCCTTCGGAGCCGTAATAATCGGACTTGTCTGTGGTATCGTACTGGTTTATGCCATTGAGTTTATCGACCATAAATTACATATAGATGATCCCGTTGGTGCCTCTTCAGTACATGGCGTCTGTGGTATTCTGGGTACGCTGATGACTGGTCTGCTGTCTACTTCGAACGGTGCCTTCTACGGTTATGGCTGGGGATTCTTCGGTGCTGAGTGCTTCGGCATCCTGGTCATCGACCTTTGGGCTGCTGCCTGTGGATTCGCCCTGTTCTACGGTATCAAGAAACTGCATGGTCTGCGCGTCGACAAGCGCATAGAAGAGGAAGGTCTTGACGTTTACGAACATGGAGAGCTGTGTTACAATTAATTCATTCATCCGTCATTAATTAAAGATTAAAAAATTATGAAAAAGATAGTATTATTTGCAATGGGTATGGTTATGAGCATGACCGCCTTTGCACAGGAAGAGATTGAGACAACGATTAGTGCTGACGTTGTAAGTAGTTATGTCTGGCGTGGCCAGAACTTGGGTGGTGCATCGTTGCAGCCTACATTGGGCATCGGTTACAAGGGCATGTCATTGACAGCCTGGGGGAGCACAGGACTTACGAACCCTGACGACACGAGGGAGCTTGACCTGACGCTGGCCTATACCATTGGTGGTTTTAACATTGGTATTACTGACTATTGGACTAATGATGGTGCGGATCCTGAGGCCCGTTACTTCAAGTACGATGCTAACGGCACGAACCACATCTTCGAGGCAAATATCGGTTACGACTTTGGACTGGCCAGTGTACAGTGGTACACCAACTTTGCAGGAAACGACGGTGTCAACAAGAATGGCAATCGGGCCTATAGCAGTTATGCGGAGGTTTCTGTCCCATTTAAACTGGCTTCAGTCGACTGGACTGCTACGGCTGGTGTCATCCCCTGGGCAACCACTACCTACAACAAATGGACATCAGGATTTGCCGTTACCAACCTGTCGTTGAAAGCCACCAAGGACATCAAGATTACTGACACCTTCTCCGTTCCTGTCTTTGGACAGATTGCCGGTAACCCGTATACACAACACGCATACCTGGTCTTCGGCTTTACGCTGCAGCCCTGATCTTTCCAGGTGAATATCCTCCCTTTGTATTGCTGCAAAGGGAGGATTTTTCATTTCTATGTTTAATAACAGATTGTAACGAAATGACGGGTTTTATGTGCAAAGTGACAGCAAATAGAAAGAGAAAGTGTTTCTTTTCTTTACAAAATGTCAGAATGTTATGTTTTTAACAAACAAAAAGTAAACGATATGATGGATTCTTATGACAAATTGTAGTACCTTTGCATCGTCAAACAATCAAAATGATATTAATATATTAAATAGGTAACATTATGGAAGCATTAAGATTTCAGGTTGTCGGCGAGGCCTTTAAAAAGAAGCCGCTCGACGTAAAAACACCCAGTGAAAGACCTTATGAGTATTTCGGTAAGAAGGTCTTCAATCGTGAGAAGATGTACAAGTATCTGCCGAAGCAGGTCTATGAGAAGATGATAGACGTGATGGACAATGGTGCCCGTCTGGATCGTGACATCGCCGATGCAGTAGCCGCTGGCATGAAGCAGTGGGCTGTAGAGAATGGCGTTACTCACTATACTCACTGGTTCCAGCCTCTTACAGAGGGAACAGCCGAGAAGCACGACTCATTTATTGAGCACGACGGCAAGGGTGGTATGGTAGAAGAGTTCACTGGCAAGCTGCTTGTTCAGCAGGAGCCTGATGCTTCTTCATTCCCTTCAGGTGGTATCCGTTCTACCTTCGAGGCTCGTGGTTACTCAGCCTGGGATCCTACATCTCCAGTTTTCATCATCGACGATACCCTGTGTATCCC
>CAMJBL010000070.1 GCA_946403845.1 uncultured Prevotella sp.
CGTTTGGTACGCTGCCGCTGATTGTGCTGGGCTGCGTGATGATGCGTAAGTGTAATACCAATACCTGTCCGATGGGTGTGGCTACCCAGAATCCAGAATTGCGCAAGCATTTCCAGGGTCGCGCCGAATACGTGGTGAATTTCTTCACCTTCCTGGCAGAGCAGGTTCGCGAGTACCTCAGCGAGATAGGTGTTCACAGTCTGAAGGAGATTATCGGACATACCGAACTAATTGAGGTAGTCACGACAAGTGCTACTGACAAACAGAAGACCATCGACTTCGCCCGCCTGTTGCATAAGCCTGAGACAGACAAGGCTTTGTTCTGGGACCGTGGTGCTTATACGAAAGTAAGTGGTGTGAAGGATGAAGAGATTATCAAGGCTGCTGAAAAGGCGATCGATGGTGGTGAAGAGGTAACCCTCGACTACACCATCAAGAATACGGATCGTGCTGTGGGCACCATGCTCAGCGGTGTCATCGCCAAGAAATACGGCGAGGCAGGACTCCCTGAGGGTACCATTAAGATTAAGTTCAAGGGCTCTGCAGGTCAGTCGTTTGGTGCCTTTGCAGTGAAAGGCCTTGATATCCGTCTTGAGGGCGAGACCAACGACTATTTCGGCAAGGGCCTCTCTGGCGGACGCATCAGTATTCTGCCACCTGCCCGTTCTGGTGAAGGTTTCCATGCCGAGGAGAATATCATCGCTGGTAATACCGGCCTTTACGGTGCTACTTCAGGCGAACTCTATATCAATGGTAAGGTGGGCGAGCGCTTTGGTGTGCGTAACTCTGGTGCCATCGCCGTCATCGAGGGTGCAGGCGACCACTGCTGCGAGTATATGACGGGCGGTCGTGTGGTTGTGTTGGGTAAGACAGGCCGTAACTTCGCCGCAGGTATGTCAGGTGGTGTGGCTTATGTCTACGATCCCGACCATACCTTCGACTACTTCTGCAATATGGATATGGTGGAACTCTCGTTGGTTGAGGATTCTGTCTCTCGCAAGGAACTGCTTGAGCTTATCCGCCAGCACTACCTGCACACAGGCTCGGCCCTCGCAGGTCGTATGCTCGACGATTGGCACCGCTACATCGAAGACTTCATTCAGGTTGTGCCCATCGAGTACAAACGTGTGCTTGAAGAGGAGAAAATGGCGCGTCTGCACGAGAAGATCGCCGACATCCAGCGCGATTATTAGAATTGAAAAATTAAAAAATTGAAAGATTGAAATCTTAAAACTTCAATTCTTCAATTCTTCAATATTTAAATTTTAAAGACAATGGGAAATCCAAAAGCATTTTTAGAGATACACCGCCAGGAGGCGGGTTACCGTCCGATTCACGATAGAATCCACGATTTTGGCGAGGTAGAGCAGACGCTCAGCACTCGCGAACGTAAACTGCAGGCCTCGCGCTGTATGGACTGTGGCGTGCCCTTCTGCCACTGGGCTTGTCCGTTGGGCAACAAGGCGCCCGAGTGGAATGATGCCCTGTATAAGGGCGACTGGGAACTGGCCTATCGCCTGCTCAGCAGTACGAACCCCTTCCCTGAGTTCACGGGCCGTATCTGTCCTGCACTTTGCGAGAAGGCCTGTGTGCTGAACCGTTTCAATCACGAGCCTACCACGAACCGCGAGGATGAAGCCGCCATTGTTGAGGCTGCCTTCCGTGAGGGTTATATCCAGCCAAAGACTGATATCGAGCGCAATGGCAAGAAAGTGGCTGTCATTGGTGCTGGTCCTGCCGGACTCGTTGCCGCCAACGACTTGAATCTGATGGGTTACAGCGTGACGGTCTTCGAGAAAAACGAGGCCGCAGGTGGACTCCTGCGCTACGGTATCCCCAACTTCAAACTCAACAAGGCCATCATCGACCGTCGTTTGAAATTGCTGGAGGCTGAAGGGATTGAGTTCAAGTATGGACAAGACATATCTCTCACCTCTGACCTCTCACCTCTCACTTCTGATTACGACGCTGTCGTCATCTCAACCGGAACCCCAACAGCTAGAGATCTCAAGGCCCCTGGCCGAGAACTCAAAGGTGTTCACTTCGCCCTTGAACTGCTCTCGCAGCAGAACCGCGTGCTTGCTGGTATGGAATTCACTAAGGCCGACCGCATCACTGCCAAGGGTAAGGATGTGCTTGTGATTGGAGGTGGTGACACGGGTTCTGACTGTATCGGCACTGCCCACCGTCAGGGGTGCAAGAGTGTCACTCAGATTGAGATTATGCCCAAGCCCGTTGAAGGTCCGGAGGATCCTCAGAATCCTTGGCCCAACTGGCCGCGCACCCTCAAGACAACAAGTAGTCACGAGGAAGGCTGCACCCGTCGCTGGAATATCAACACCCTCGAGTTCTTGGGTGAGAATGGTCAGCTGACAGGTGTGAAGGTTCAGGAGATCGACTGGAAACCCAATCCTGAGGGCGGTCGTCCTATTATGGTCGAAAAAGGCAAGCCGGAAATCATCAAGGCCGAGCTGGTTCTGCTGGCTATGGGATTCCTGAAGCCCGAGCATCCTCAATACGCAGAAAACGTCTTTGTCTGTGGTGACGCTGCCAATGGCGCCAGCCTCGTCGTCCGTGCGATGGCCAGTGGTCGTCAGACAGCCCAGAAGGTTGCTGCCTACCTCCATCGCCAGTAATCAGGCCTCTCCTCCTCAAAATAATCCCTGGATTCCGCATGGAAATCAGGGATTTTTTCGTACCTTTGCCCCCAATATGGAATCTTATCTGAACACAGAGAATATTGTGCGCAGCACAGACGGTGTGGAGTACCACCCGCTGCGTCCCTTCCTGCCTGAGAATGCCAGTGTGTTGTTTCTGGGCAGCTTCCCACCCCAGCGGAAACGGTGGTGCATGGATTTTTATTACCCCAATTTTATCAACGACCATTGGCGCATTGAAGGCGAGGTGTTCTTTGGCGACAGAAACCATTTTGTAGACCTGAAGGCCAAGTGCTTCAGGCTTGAGGCAATCGTGACGTTCTGTCGGGATCGCGGACTGGCGTTCTTCGATACGTCCACAGCCGTCCGTCGCATCAAGGATAACGCCTCCGACAAGTTCCTGGATGTAGTGGAACCTACGGATATCAGTGCGCTGCTCAGGCAGTTGCCGCATTGTCGCGTCATTGTCACAACGGGTGAGAAGGCTACAGAGACCATCTGTGCGACGATGCATATTCCTGCCATTCCCAAAGTGAATACCTTTGTGGCTATTCCTGACACCTGTAACCTCGATGGCCGGCAGATTCGCCTCTATCGTCTTCCCTCGTCCTCACGGGCCTATCCCCTGGCTTTCGACAAAAAGGCAGCAGCCTATCGGCAGATGTTTGAGGAGGTTGGTATGTCTGTCGGATAGCAAAACTGACACTTTGCAACGAAAAAGGGGCATACAGGTGCAGGGTGTAAACAAATAAGCGGGACTTAGCGGTGGAAAATAGACAAATTGACATTTATTTCTGTTTTTAACAAACAAAAAGTAATGATTTTCTTTTGATTTCTGACTATTTGTATTACCTTTGCACCCGTAAACGTAACAAAAAGAAAGCAAACTTCCAAAAAAGATAGCAAAATGACAGAGAAAATCAGGTTTACCAAGATGCATGGTTGCGGCAATGACTACATCTATGTCAATATGATGGAAAATGCCATCGCCGACCCGCAGGCTGCAGCCATTGCCTGGAGCGATCGCCATAAAGGCATCGGGTCCGACGGCTTGGTACTGATTGACCGCAGTTCCTTGCCTGAGGCTGATTTCTCTATGCGTATCTTTAATGCCGACGGATCAGAGGCCATGATGTGTGGCAATGCGAGCCGTTGCATCGGCAAATACCTCTACGAGCGCGGACTGACCCAGAAGACGGAGATCAAGTTGCTGACGCTGTCGGGTGTGAAGACCTTGCAGCTGCATGTCAATGGTGGTATCGTGGAGAGCGTTACTGTCGACATGCTCGAGCCCGAATTCGACGACGAGAGCCTGTTTCTGGCCAATCGCGGTGTGAGTAAAGGGGTGTTTGTATCGATGGGCAATCCCCATTACGTCATCTTTACAGACCAGGTGGATCAGGTGGAAGAAACGGGACGCATCCTCGAAGTCCATCCTGCTTTTCCGCAGCGCTGCAACATCGAATTTGCCCGCATCGAGGCCGATGGCAGCATCCGCACCCGTGTGTGGGAGCGGGGGAGTGGTATTACGCAGGCTTGTGGAACAGGTGCCTGTGCCACTGCCGTAGCCGCAGCCCTCACAGGCAGGGCCGAACGTACCTCAAAGATTGTGATGGATGGTGGCACCCTTACCATCGAGTGGCGCGAGAGCGACAATCACGTCTATATGACAGGACCTGCCGCCTTCGTCTTCGATGGCGAAATAGCAATAGACAAACTTCAAACAGCATAAAATAATGGCATTAGTAAACATTCATTTCTTAAACCTGCAGAACAACTACCTGTTCGCCGACATTGCCAAGAAGGTGAATGCCTTCAAGGTGATGCACCCCAAGGCCGACGTCATCTCGCTCGGCATTGGCGACGTGACGCAGCCGTTGGCGCCTGCCGTCGTAGAGGCGATGCATAAGGCAGCCGACGAGATGGGCAGCATCGAGGGTTTCCGCGGATACGGCCCGGAGCAGGGCTATGACTTCCTGCGTGAGGCCATCCTCAAGAACGACTTCCTGACACGGGGCGTCCACCTCGACATCGACGAGATCTTCATCAACGACGGTGCGAAGAGCGATACGGGTAACTTCCAGGAGCTGCTGCACTGGGATAACTTCATTGGCGTGACCGACCCCATCTATCCCGTCTATATCGACTCGAACGTGATGATCGGACGTTGTGGCACCTATCGCGACGGACGATGGACCAACGTGCGCTATATGCCCTGTACGGCTGAGAACGGCTTCGTGCCACCCCTGCCCTCAGGTCGTCCTGTCGACGTCATCTACCTGTGCTATCCCAACAACCCGACAGGTACGGTGATCACTAAACAGGAGTTGCGCAAATGGGTGAACTACGCCCTGAAAAACGATGCCCTCATCCTCTACGACGCTGCCTATCAGGCCTATATCCGCGATCCGGAGATACCCCATTCCATCTATGAGATCCGCGGAGCCCGCAAGTGTGCCGTCGAGTTCCATTCGTTCTCGAAAACGGCAGGCTTCACAGGTGTGCGTTGTGGCTATACCGTTGTGCCGAAGGAGGTGAGCGTATCGACCTTCGAGGGTGAGCGCATCCCGCTGAACCAGCTGTGGCTGCGTCGTCAGTGCACCAAGTTCAATGGCACGAGCTATATCTCCCAGCGGGCGGCTGAGGCCATCTATACCCCCGAGGGCAAGCAGCAGATACAGCAGACCATCGACTACTATATGGACAATGCCCACCGCATGCTCACCAAGCTGCGTGAACTGGGCTACGAGGTCTATGGCGGTGAGAACGCACCTTATATCTGGATGCGTACGCCCGACGGTATGGGCTCCTGGCCATTCTTTGAGGCCCTGCTCTATGGTGCGAATGTCGTCTGTACGCCAGGTGTGGGCTTCGGCCCCAGTGGTGAGGGTTACGTGCGTTTCACCGCTTTTGGTAGTCACGAGAAAACAGAAGAAGCATTAATGAGAATAGAAAACTGGACAAAACAACATTAAAACAAACACGATTATGGAAGCATTAAGATTTCAGGTTGTCGGCGAGGCTTTCAAGAAGAAGCCGCTCGACGTAAAAACACCAAGTGAGAGACCTTACGAGTATTTTGGTAAGAAGGTCTTCAACCGTGAGAAGATGTACAAGTACCTGCCGAAGGATGTGTACGAGAAGATGATCGACGTCATCGACAATGGTGCACACCTCGACAGAGCAGTCGCTGATGCTGTAGCCGCTGGTATGAAGCAGTGGGCCACAGAGAACGGCGTTACCCACTATACACACTGGTTCCAGCCCCTGACAGAGGGCACCGCTGAGAAGCACGACTCTTTCATCGAGCACGACGGCAAGGGCGGTATGGTCGAGGAGTTCACAGGCAAGCTGCTCGTTCAGCAGGAGCCCGATGCCTCTTCATTCCCCTCTGGTGGTATCCGCTCTACCTTCGAGGCCCGCGGTTACTCAGCCTGGGATCCCACATCACCCGTGTTCATTATCGACGATACCCTGTGTATCCCCACCGTCTTCATCTCTTATAGCGGTGAGGCCCTCGACTACAAGGCTCCGCTGCTGCGTGCCCTGCATGCAGTGAACGTGGCTGCCGTCGATGTCTGCCACTATTTCGACCCCGCTGTGAAGAAGGTTACTTCAAACCTCGGCTGGGAGCAGGAGTACTTCCTCGTTGACGAGGGCTTGTATGCCGCCCGTCCCGATCTGCTGCTGACAGGCCGCACCCTGATGGGACACGACTCTGCCAAGAACCAGCAGATGGACGACCACTACTTCGGATCGATCCCCGAGCGTGTCGCAGCCTTCATGCGCGACCTCGAGATCCAGGCCCTGGAGTTGGGCGTGCCTTGTAAGACCCGTCACAACGAGGTGGCCCCCAACCAGTTCGAGCTGGCTCCTATCTTCGAGGAGACCAACCTGGCTGTCGACCACAACATGATGCTCATGTCGCTGATGAAGAAGGTGGCCCGCAAGCATGGCTTCCGCGTGCTGCTGCATGAGAAGCCCTTCGCAGGCATCAACGGATCAGGTAAGCACAACAACTGGTCTTTGAGCACTGACAACGGCATCCTGCTGCATGCACCTGGCAAGACGCCTGAGGCCAACCTCCGTTTCGCTACCTTTATCATCGAGACGCTGATGGGTGTCTACAAGCACAACGGTCTGCTCAAGGCCTCTATCATGAGTGCCACCAATGCCCACCGTCTGGGCGCCAACGAGGCACCTCCCGCCATCGTGTCTTCATTCCTGGGCAAGCAGGTAAGCGAACTCCTCGACCACATCGAGCAGGCTGATAAGGACTCCCTCTCCATGGCTGGCAAGCAGGGTCTGAAGATGGATATCCCCGAGATTCCTGAGCTGCTCATCGACAATACCGACCGTAACCGTACCTCTCCCTTCGCCTTCACCGGTAACCGCTTTGAGTTCCGTGCCGTAGGTAGTGAGGCCAACTGCGCCAGCGCCATGATTGCCCTGAACAGCGCCGTTGCCGAGGCTCTGGTCGACTTCAAGAAGCGTGTGGATGCCAAGATTCCTGAGTTCGAGAAGCAGTTGGCAGGCACTGAGCACAGCGCTAAGTTCCACGCCATTATCGACGTGCTGCGCGAGGATATCAAGACCTGTAAGCCCATCCGCTTCGACGGCAACGGCTATAGCGACGAGTGGGTGCTGGAGGCTGCCAAGCGCGGACTCGACGTCGAGAAGTCTTGCCCGAAGATTTTCGAGCGCTATCTCGACAAGGAGAGCATCGATATGTTCGAGAGCCTGGGTGTGATGACCAAGAAAGAGCTCGAGGCCCGCAACGAGGTGAAGTGGGAGACCTACACCAAGAAGATCCAGATCGAGGCCCGTGTGCTGGGCGACCTCTCGATGAACCATATCATCCCCGTGGCCACCAACTACCAGAGCCAGTTGCTGAAGAACGTCGAGAACATGGCTGCCATCTTCCCCGTCGACAAAGCCGAGAAGCTCTCTGGCCGTAATGTCAAGATCATTGAGGAGATTGCCGAGCGCACCTCTGCCATCGAGAAGGGTGTCGAGGAACTCGTCAATGCCCGCAAGCTCGCCAATAAGATCGAGGACGAGCACGACAAGGCCATCGCCTACCACGATAAGGTAGAGCCGAAGCTCGACGAGATCCGTTATCAGATCGACAAGCTGGAGCTCATCGTTGACGATGCCCTCTGGCCACTGCCGAAATACAGAGAATTGCTGTTCATTCGATAACCTTTTTTGGTTGTTTGAAGTTTGCGAGGGGCCCGATACTGTGAAGTATCGAGCCCCAATTTTATCATGCTTCTCAAGGATGCTTTCTTATCGCTTGCGCCTCTGACGCACCAGCAGCCAGATGATCACCACTAAGAGCAAGGCACCGACTGCGCAGGCGATAATCAGCAGCCGCGAATAACGCGCCTGGCTGTCCTTATAGATCGTTCCCGTAATCTGGGAGATATATCGCACCTGATAGTTGCGCAGCTGTGGCGAGAATGCCAGGTTGCAGGCCTCGGTGAAGCGCATATAGCGGTAGGCCCGCTCGTAGTCGCCGTCGTTACACAACCGCCCTGCCAGCATGAAGAGCGAAGCCTGGTCATAGACGGCACACTTGATGTCGTCGAGGGCCGACATGCCCAGCCAGTAACGCTGCAGCACCTCGTTGCCTAACTTTTCGTAGACCACAGAACGGTAGAAATCGGCAAAGGCACACTCGTGCGTGCCCTCTTCAACCTTCTTGAGCCAGGCATTACTGATATTGAGCGCATCCTGATACTGCTTTCTCGCTGTCAGCACGTCCATCTTCAGGTGCATATATTCTTCGCTGCCCTCTTCTGCCAATGCCAGCACAGAGTCGCGGTAAGTGTCCTGCAGGTTGTAGTATTTCCATTTCACATCCTCCTGCTGCGAATATGAGCCGATTTCCCCGTACACATGCATCAGGGCTGCATAGTATTGTATCAGTTCATGGGGGCCCAGGACCTTCTTGTCCACCTGTTTCAACAGGTTGAGCGACTCCACATACAGGCCCGCCGTCGAGCATTGTCTCGCCTTCAACGAGCGGTAGAGCCCCACCTTGTCCTTCAGGTTGAGCGAGTCGGCCAGCGCGATACACAAGTCGGCGAAATGGAGCGCAGAGTCGTTCCTGAAAGGCTTGTAGAGTGCAAAGAGCTGCTCGGCCAGTGCGAACTGCTTTTCCTGATTTCTTTCCGCGAGCAGCGTCTTGCGCGCATCGGCAATCTGCGCACGTCGCTTGGCGACATACTGTGGTGACTGGTCGATGGCCTCGTCAATCTGTTGGTAGAGCGCCTGCAGGTCGACCTCCTGGCTGGTGTCCTGTGCTGACATCAGAGCGCCGGCTCCGACAATGGTCAGTAAGATGAAAAAAACAACCCTTTTCTTCATTGTTCAATGGTTTTAATAGTCTTGTCTCCAGGCTTAAAGAGCAGGCCCGTACATTTCTGGGCGTCGGCCTTGTAAGCCTTCAGTTCTATCTTGTTCCAGTTAATCTGGTCTGTACGCTGGGCGAGGGGCGCATGGGGAATCAGGCTGCCGTCGCGCACGAGGATGACAGCGGGAATCCTGCCCGCCTCGATCGTCTGATAGCCACCTTCATACACCTTGCCTGTCTGATAGTCGATCCACTTGCCCTTTGGCAGATACACATCGCGGCTGTTGCCACTTTCCATCAGCGGTGCCACGAGCATCTGCGAGCCGAACATATACTCATCCTCCACGAGCCAGGCACCCTTGTCCTGCGGGAACTCCACCAGCAGGGCGCGCACCATCGGCAGTCCGCGTTCCGAGCAGTCCTTCGCCTGGGCATACACGTAAGGCATCAGTTTGTATTTCATCTCTGCGCACTCGCGGAAGGCTTTGGTAAAGCTCTCGCTGATGAGCCAGGGCTCCGTAGGCGGTGCACCGTGGGCTCTCGTGTGACTCGATAGGAAGCCGAAGGGCAGCCAACGGCGGTAGATGTCCTCGGGCGAGGCCGTCACGAAACCACCCATGTCATGACTCCAGAACGAGAAACCGCTCAGGCCGAAGCTCAGACCGCCACGCAGGTCGCCCAGCATACCGATATTGTTCGTGGCAGCATCGCCACCCCAGTGCAGGGCGTAGCGCTGCGAGCCTGCCCAGGCCGAACGGGCCCAGATAATGCCCTCGCTAGGATGATTCTTCTCCACCACCTCCCATAGGGCTTTGTTATAGCGCAGCGGATAAAGGTTATGCTCATAGAGACCGCCCTTGCCGCTGTGGTAGAAACCGTTGTAGGGCGCAGCCTCGCCAAAGTCGCACTTGATGGTCGAGACGCCCTGCTTCATCAGACCCTCGATCTTCGACTGATACCAGCTCACCGTCTCCGGATTCGAGAAGTCGAGGATGGCATCTTCCACCGGCATGCCGCCCGTGGCGTTCACCACGTGCAGGCCCTTTTCAATGATCTCCGGGAAGAAGCGGTTCTTCGGCGTGAAGTAAGGCAACTGCCACAGACAGGTGTGGAAACCGTCGTTGGCCAGCTGTTTCAGCATGCCTACGGGATCCTTGAAGCGGTCTTTGGCAAACTCGTAGTCACACTGCCAGTCGGTGCCGAACCAGCCCGTGTCGAAGTGGATCACGTCGCTGGGAATCTTGTTCTTACGCAACTGTCGGGCAATCTCCAGTCCCTCCTCCTGCGAGAAGTAGGTGATGCGGCTCATCCACGTGCCGAAACTCCACAACGGCAGCATGGGGCTCTTGCCCGTGATGTTCGTATATTCATCGAGGATATCCTTCGGCTCACCAAAGAACACGAAGAGGTCTATCTGCTCATCCGCCATGAACAGGCGCTGGGCACCGATATACGAAGCTCCGAAATCGCAGGTCACCGGTGCCGAGGTGTGCATGAAGATGCCGTAACCACGGTTGGAGAAATAGAAGGGCACGGGCTTGTACATACCGTCGGTCTCAGGCCCCTGCGGGTCGGTCACGCTGAGGTGCACCTTCTGGCCCACCTTGTTCAGCGAGGTAAACGACTCGCCACAGCCGTAGATACGCTCACCCGGCGACAGCAGCAGCACGGGGTTCACGCTGCGCGAATTGTCCGAGCCCCGCTTGATAAACGAGAAGGGCAGCAGCTTCACCTGCGTGGAGTCGTTGTCGATGATATGCCTCGTCTGTGTCAGGATTTTGCCCTTCGCATCCTTGATCACCACGCGCCAGGGATACTTCTGAATCTCAATCTGTCCATACTTCGAACGATAGGTAATGGCCGCCTGCGACACTTGGGGACTGTCGCCTGTGCGAGCGTGCGTCGTCTTAAACGCCTCGCAGAACATCACGTCGTCAGCATCATTATCCTTCGGCTCCACCGGTGTTGTCAGCATCCGGATTCTCGCCGTTCTGGGCGAAATCCATTCTATCTTGATTTTCAGCGCGGGATCATTCTCGTATGCCGCATCGGGGAAGTCGAGCATCTGCATCCTCACGGGCCAGTAGCCGTTCAGGTTGAAGGCCTGACGCGGACTCAGCCGGTAGCGTTTCCATTGCACCGTTCCCTCGCCCTTCGCAGCGTCGAAGCTTACCAGCGAGTCGGCCAGGAAATAGGTGTTCGACAGGTCATAGAAGTCTGTCGACATATCTTTTTGCATACACTGCAGGTACTGCACCCCCGCATTTGTCTGGATCTGGGCCTGTAGGGTTGTCATGCCACAGAGGGCGCAGACCATCGCTACTATGCTTTTCATCAAGGATTGTTTCATTGTTTTATTTAGTTTAGGCCACAAAGATAAGCAAAAAAACTTAAAGTTCAAAACTTCCAGCCGTTTTTTTTTGCATAATACCAATGATACCGTGATACCCAGGCCTTGATCACCTTGGCCTGACTCAGAGCGATGTACAGCTCCGGCTTCATCACATA
>CAMJBL010000071.1 GCA_946403845.1 uncultured Prevotella sp.
CCATGTCCATCGTTGCCCAGGGAATCTCGGCGTTATACTGTGTGTGGAAGTGGAGGAGGGGCTTCTGCAGCTGCTGCAGACCCTTGATCCACATCTTTGCGGGCGAGAAGGTGTGCATCCAGGTAATGATACCGGCGCACTTCTCGTCGTTGTTGGCTGCCAGCATGATCTGCTCCACTTCCTTGGAGCTGTTGGCTGTGCCTTTATACACGATCTTCACGGGGATATTGCCGCTGGCGTTCAGGCCCTCGACCATCTCCTTAGAATGTCCATCTACTGCAACGACTGCGTCGCCTCCATAGAGCAACTGCGCACCAGTTACCCACCAAATTTCTAAATTTTCAAATGCTTTCATTGTTGTTATTGTTAATTATAAATGTTATTTCTTCTTTTGTCCATAATAAGCGTTGGGGCCGTGCTTGCGGGAGAAGTGCTTCTCGATGAGGAGAGGATTCATCGTGAGGTCGGGATTCACGGAGTAGGCGATGAACGCCATCTTGGCCACCTGCTCTGCCACAACGGCGTGATAGACAGCCTGTGCAGGATCCTTACCCCAGGAGAACGGTCCGTGGTTCTTGACGAGAACGGCCGGTGTGTGCACGGGGTTGATGTTGTCGCGACGGAAACGGTCGACGATCACCACACCCGTCTCCTTCTCGTACTCGGGCATCTGCGCCTCCACCATACTGTCGGTGCAGGGGATGCAGTCGTGGAAGTAGTCGGCATGGGTGGTGCCGATGTTGGGGATGTCCTTACCGGCCTGTGCCCATGCGGTGGCATAGGTGCTGTGGGTGTGGACGATGCCACCCAGTTCGGGGAACTCACGATAGAGTACCAGATGGGTGGGGGTGTCGCTTGACGGGTTGAGATCTCCGTCGACGACCTCGCCTGTCTGGAGGTCTACGACCACCATATCGGAGGCCTTCATCACGTCGTAGTCGACACCAGAGGGCTTGATGACCACGAGGCCGTGCTCACGGTCTATGCCAGACACGTTGCCCCAGGTGAAGATCACGAGGTTGTGCTTCACGAGGTCGAGATTGGCCTGAAATACTTTTTCTTTTAATTCTTCGAGCATATTTTTTATAATTTGAAGTTCGGATCCTCGTTGTAGGCTCTCTTGTTGAAACGGTAGAGAGAGGCCCCGCGTTTGGATCCCGTTTTGTCAATTAGTTCGGTCTTCTCAATGAAGTCCATGTCCTTGATACGCTTGCGGAAGTTGCGCTTATCGATGGGTTCGCCATTGACGGCCTCATAGAGCCGCTGGAGCTGTGTAAGCGTGAAGAGGCTGGGCAGCAGGCGGAATCCCACGGGATGGCTGGCAATCTTCTGCTTCATCAGTTTCCGGGCTCTGAGAACCATCTCGTTGTGGTCGGAGTAGAGCTGGGGGAGCTCGTCGAAGTTCACCCATTCCACACTATGCTCGCGACGGAGACGGTCGTCGTAGTCGTTGACATTGATAAGGGCATAATAGGCGAGGGAGACGACGCGCTCACCAGGGTCGCGGTCGACATTTCCAAAGGCGCCTACCTGTCGCATATAGATGTTCCGCAGTCCGGTAAGTTCGAAGAGCACGCGGTTGGCCGCTTCGTCGATACCCTCGTCGCTGCGGACGAAGCCTCCGTAGAGGCTCCATTCGCCACGACCAGGGTCCATCTTACGACGACCGATGAGGATCTTCAGCTTCCCTTCGTCGAAACCGAAGATGATACAGTCGACAGACAGCCAGACTTTGGAATGTTCTCGATAGAAAGAAGTCATTTCTTCCTGTATTGATGATTACCAGAAGTAAGCGTAGAAGCAAGCGCAGCAGATGATGACGCCGAGGGTGGCAACGATGTCCCAGATGCCCCAGCTCTCACGGATTTGCTTCTTGTAGTCGCCTGTGAAGGTGATGGCCTCGACCTGAGCCTGTGAGGGAGCAGGTGTGAAGAACGACACGACAATCATCAGCAGCACGATGAATACCAGCAGCCAGCACTCGAAGATGAGCCAGTTGGTCTGCCAGAACCATGCTGTAGACTCCCAGAAGGCACCGTCCATTACGGCCTTTCCGGAATCGGTCAGCACGTTGGTGAGCAGACGGACCATACCAATCAGGAAACCACCGATGAGACCCCATTCACCAGCTTTCGGGGTGATCTTCTTCGAGAAGATACCGAGGGTGAAGACGGCTACCATGGCAGGGGCAATCAGCGACTGGATGTCCTGCAGATAGCTGTAGAGGTTACCCATGCCCATCATGATTGGCATCCAGAGCAGACCTAAGATCACGACGACCACTGTAGCAGCACGGCCTACGAATACGTAGTGGGCCTCGCTCATGCCTTTCTTCATGGGCTTGTAGAAGTCTTCAGTGAAGAGGGTGGCACAGCTGTTGAAGAAAGCAGCCAGCGAAGCGACGAGGGCGCAGATGAAACCGATGGTCACGATACCCTTGATACCTGCAGGCAGGATGTTCTTTACCATCATGGCGAAGGCACCGTCGGTGTCGTGGGTGTTGGTAATGTCCATCTCGATACCGCTACCCGTCTTGAGCGACAGGGCATAAGCCACCATACCGGGAATCAGGAACATGAACACGGGCAGGAGCTTGAAGTAACCGGCGGCGATGGTACCACGACGGGCACGCTTCATCACCTCGGTATTGTCTTCGCCCTTGGTCTGGCCAAGCACACGCTGAACGATATGCTGGTCAGTACACCAGTACCAGAAACCGATGATAGAGGCGCCGAGGAATACCACGTAGCCCGGGAACTGCGGATACATGGGGTCGGCCTGATCGGGATGGAACATATGGGTCGTTCCGAAGCCGTCGTGGGCAGCGTTACAAACCTTCATCATCTCACCCCATCCGGCAGCGATGCTACCATCGCCCAGCATGTTCAGTCCGAGGAACAGCACGAGGAACGAACCTATAATAAGAATAGGTGTCTGGATGGCCGACAGCGTCATCACGCCCTTCATACCTCCAAAGACGGTGAAGACGGCGGTGATGGCAATCAGACCGATGGCACCGTACCAGAAGGGCAGGCCCAGCAGGTACTCGAAGAAGATACCGCCTGTGAAGGCTGTCACAGATACCTTGGTCAGCACGTAGGCAATCAGTGTGATGATAGAGAGCCATGAACCCGTGCGCTGGGTATAACGGAACTTCAGGAAGTCGGGCATCGTGATGATCTTGCCCATTTTGTTGTTGAGCAGCTGATAGAACGGCACGAAGAGCCAGCCGAGGATGAGGATCATCCAGCCCTGCATCTCCCAGTGGGCCATACCCACACCGTCCTTGGCGCCTGTACCGGCGAGACCTACGAGGTGCTCGGAACCGATGTTGGCAGCAAAGATGGCTGCACCGATGACATACCAGGGTTCACCTTTACCGAACAGATAGTCCTGAGAGTCGGCACCCTTCATTTTCTCCTTGTCTTTCTTGATGGCGTGATAGATCGCCCACACAATGGCGATGACTCCGATAGCGAGCACTACCCAGTCAAGCCACAAAAATTCATTTGAATTCCAATTCATAATAATATTTGACTATTTGAATATTTACTATTTACAATTTATTTCACGGAGAACTTGTAAGCGGCGTGGCTGAAGTACTTCTCACCGGGCTTCAGGACAGGCTGTACCCACTGAGGCTTGTTGGGAGAATCGGGATACTTCTGGCTCTCGAGGCATACACTGACGTGCTGCGGATAAGGACCGTGCTTGTGCTGGATGTTCAGCTCGTTGCCAACACCCTGGAAGTTACCGCTATAGACCTGAACACCGGGCTCGTTGGTATACATCTCCATGAAGATACCGGTCTTGGGGCTGTAGAGGCTGGCGCAGACCTGTGTGTCGTCGCCCTTGCCGTCCTGATAGGTGTTCAGACACCAGTTGTGGTCGTAACCGCCAGCATTCTGGATCTGATCGAAACTCGACTTGATGCTGTCGCCAATGGCGTGAGGTGTACGGAAGTCCATGGGTGTGCCTTCCACCGACTTAACCTCGCCTGTGGGGATATAGAGTGTGTCGCTGGGGGTGAAGTTGTCGGCATTCACATAGAGCACCTGGTCATAACCCGGCTGTGTGAAGTCACCACTCAGATTGTAATAGTTGTGATTAGTCTGGTTGATGATTGTCGGCTTGTCGGTTTCTGCCTCCCATGTGATGTCGAGGACATTGTCAGAGGTCACCGTATAGGTGGTCACAGCCATCACCTTGCCAGGGAAGCCGTTCTCGCCGTCGGCAGCCACAATCGTCAGTTTCAGTATGGAGTCGCCAATCTGCTCAGCGTCGTAAACCTGGTTCATCCAACCTGTGGTGCCACCACCGTGCAGGCAGTTAGGACCGTCGTTCTGCTTGAGGGCATACTCGGTGCCGTCGAGGGTGAACTTACCGTTCTTGATACGGTTGGCATAGCGGCCTACGCTGGAACCGTAGTCGGTGGGGGAGTTGAGGGTATCGGCATACTGGGCGATGTTGTCGAAGCCAAGAACAACGTCAGTGGGGTTGCCGTCCTTGTCAGGAACGACGAGTGAAACCACACGTCCACCGTAGTTGGTGATGCATACCTCCATGCCATTGGCATTCTTCAGGGTGTAGAGCTTCACGGGCTTGTCCTGAAGGGTGGTGTCGAACTTGGCAGGGTCGAGACCCGATACCGTTAATACAGGTGCCTGCTGGCCACCTGCACATGCTGCGAGCATCAGCGCTGCTGCGCCAAGGCTCAGAATGCTACTTTTCAGTACTTTCATTGTCACAAAGTTTTAAGTTGTTGTTAATTAACGTCGATTTTGGGTGTAAATTTACAACTTATTTCTGAAATGACAATGAAAAAGGAACTAAAAATAGGCGGTAAAGTGTAAAAAATACACCATACCGCCCTTATTTAACCTTTATAAACACATTTTGTGTGTTTAAAGGTAGCTTTTAGCAGAGTTTACGAGAGCCGTCGCTGATGACTACGTCATAGACTTTCGGCTCGTGACCATACTTTTCGTTGAACTTCTTCTTGGCGTTCTCGACAAACTGCTTATACAGATCGTTGCGAACGAGGTTGATGGTACAGCCACCAAAGCCACCACCCATGATACGGGAACCGGTGACGCCGTTCTCCTTGGCCAGATCGTTCAGATAGTCGAGCTCCTCACAGGATACCTCGTAATCCTTCGACAGACCTTCGTGCGTCTGGTACATCAGTTCACCGACCTTTTCGTAGTCGCCTTCGTTGAGGGCTTCGCAGACACCCAGCACACGGTCTTTCTCACCGAGTACGAACTTAGCGCGCTTGTAGTCCTCAGCACCAACCTCTTCCTTTACTTCCTCCAGCTGCTCCCAGGTGCAGTCGCGCAGGGTCTCATACTTGCCCTCCGGATGCTTGGCCTGAATGTGCTTCACCACATTCTCACAGGAGTTACGACGGTCGTTGTAGGGAGAACCTGCCAACTGGTGCTTCACCACAGAGTCGAGCAGCACGAGGCGATAGCCATCGGGCTTGAAGGGGAAGTACTCGAACTCGCGGCTGCGACAGTCGAGGCGCATCAGACAGCCTGCCTTTCCGAAGACAGAAGCAAACTGATCCATAATACCGCAGTTCACGCCACAGTAGTTGTGCTCCGTAGCCTGTCCTGCCAACGCCATATCCCACTGCGACACCTTATTGTCGCCGAAGATATCGTTCAGACCGAAGGCGAAGCAACTCTCCATTGCAGCAGAAGACGACATGCCGGCACCTAAGGGTACATCACCGGCGAAGGCGATATTAAAACCTTTAACGGGAACGCCCAACTTCTTCATTTCTAGTGCGATACCATAGATATAACGAGCCCAGCTGGCACGTGGACCATTGGGGTCGCTCAACTTGAAATCTACACGATCTTTCAGGTCGATGGCATAGGCCATCACCGTGTCTTCTGTACCATTAGCACGCATCTCTGCCAAGATGCCTTTGTCAACGGCACCAGGGAAGACGAAACCACCATTATAGTCGGTGTGCTCACCAATCAGATTAATACGGCCAGGAGAGGTATAAACATTGCCGGTCTTTCCATCGAAATGCTTGATGAAACGGCTTCTTACAAATTCAATATCCAACATGCTGATTTATGATTTTATAATTTAACAATTTAATCTATGGGGATGTCGGTGTTGACATTCTTACAGCCGATGATGGCATAGTAGAACATATAGCCCATTGCCAGCAGATAAACGAAGTAGCTGGGCATGTATCCCATGAAGTCGGCAAAGAAATTCTGTACGACAGGCAGTACACCACCGCCAACAACCATCATCATAAAGATACCGGATGCCTGAGCCGTGTATTTGCCAAGGCCCTCTGTGGCAAGGTTGAAGATTGATGGCCACATCACTGATGTGCAGAGTCCGCAAAGCACCAGCAAGAGGGCACTTATAGGAACTGTCGTCATCTCTATCGAACCTTCCAGGATCTTTACCAACGGCATGGTAACGGTTACGCTCTTCGGCGTCAGGATAGCTGCAATGATAAGCACCATACCAACGGTTGTCGTGACGATCATCATCTGACGAGAGGATACCTTGCCTGCTATCGTACTGGAAACCAGACGTCCTACGAGCATCAGCAGCCAATACATAGCTGCTACAGCACCTCCGATAGTCGCTGCGTTGAGCACAGCCTCAGGATTCACCCAAGCACCGTTGGCAGTGGTATCTGAGAGGTAGAAGTTCAATCCACCAGGAATACCCACTTCGACACCTACATACACGAAGATGGCGATGACACCCAAAAGACAATGACGGAAGGACCAGGGAGAATGTTCGAAAACAGTATCGGCTGTGACCTTGCCCATTTCAGGATCCTGGATGGGGATGAATGTAAGGATGACGAAGGCGCAAGCGAAGACTGTCATGGCGATGTACATCACCAGATTGACGTCGGCCATCTGCGTAGAAGCCGTCACCGTACCGATCAGTGCACCAACCAGCAATGGGGTCATGGTTCCAGAGAGTGAGTTCAGTGTACCACCGATCATATTCAGCTGGTTACCACGATTACCGCCACCTCCAAGCAAGTTCAGCATGGGGTTCACCACCGTGTTCAAGATACATACGGAGAATCCGGAAACGAAGGCCCCCAACAGATAGATGCAGAAGCCGGGAATACCTCCGGAGAAACCCGACAGGAACTGTACGAGTACACCGAAGAAACCCACAGCGATACCGATAAGGGCAGTCTTCTTATAGCCTTGCTTTGTCAGCATCTTTCCTGCAGGAATACCCATAAACAGGTAGGCGAAGAAGTTCATGAAGTTACCCATGATACCGAGCACGTTAGAACCACCGATCTCAGGCTGATTCTTCCAGATTACGCCAATGGGTGCACCAAGATTCGTTACGAACGAGATCATGGCATATAGGAAGAACATCGTCACAATGGCGATCACACTTCCATTCTGTTTCTGATTACTCATAATGCTATACAATTATAGTGTTGGTTAAACGGATTTGTTATTCAGCGATTCCGAAACGATAAATCGTCTTCTGCTTGTAGCGCTCACCGGGTCTCAGTACGACGCTGGGGAAGTACGGGCGGTTAGGCGTATCGGGGAAGTGCTGTGTCTCCAGACAAAAAGCTGAGCGACGTGGGAATGTACAACCGTTGGCACCCTTGTAGCCGTTGGCGTAGTTAGCGGTGTAGAGCTGCATACCGGGTTCGGTGGTGTAGCACTCCAATGTACGACCGCTCTTCGGATCGGTTACTCTGGCGGCAAAGCTCAGTTCACCTTCCTCGCGCTTGTTCAATACGTAGTTGTGGTCGTAGCCATGACCGAAGATAATCTGCTCATTATCAGCATCAATCTCCTGTCCGAAGGTCTTGGGATTACGGAAGTCGAATGGGGTTCCCTCTACCTTCAGGATCTCACCGGTAGGAATAGCGGTGTTGTCAGTAGGCAGATAGAAGTCTGCATTGATCTCGCAGATCTGATCCTCAATCGTCGGAGTGGGATCAGCAGTACCTGTCAGGCTGAAGAAAGCGTGATGCGTCAGGTTCACGATGGTCTTCTTGTTGGTGGTGGCCAGATACTCGATGATGAGCTCATTCAGGTCGGTGAATGTGAACTCTACCGTGATGTCGAGCTCGCCTGTGTAACCTTCCTCTCCGTATGAAGAGATACGGTGGAGAGCCAGTGCACGAGGACCCATCTGACGGGCATCCCACACCTTGGCATTGAAACCTACAGCACCGCCATGAAGGTGGTTGGGACCGTCGTTGAGTGCCAGTTGATAGTCCTTGCCATTCAGCGTGAACTGTCCCTTGCAAATACGGTTACCCCAGCGGCCAATCAGTGTAGAAAGATATGGTTCGTTACCACTCATGAGCTGCTTGATGCTGTCATGACCCTGGATGACATTAGCTACTTTACCATCCTTATCAGGCACCATAATAGCACAAATGGCACCGCCATAATTGGAGATTGCCACTTCAAAACCCTTACGATTCCTAAGAATGTACAGATCGGTTTTCTTACCGTTGATAGTGGTCTGGAAGTTTTCTCTCTTCAGACCACACAAATTCGCATTTTCTGTTGTTGCCATAATTGAAATGTTTTTAGTTACAAACTATTTTTTGCAAAGTAACAGAAAAAAATCCAATTGGGCAAAGGAATCTACGAAAAAAATGTTGTGGATGTATTAAAAAAAGCTAAAGGCAGTTTTTCAGGAAGTCAGCAACCACATAACTGCTACCTCCAATAAACACAAAATCATCGATCCCGACCTTTGATTTTGCTGCGGCGTAGGCCGTTGCGACAGAGGGGTAGGCTTCGCCTGTCAGTCCTAACTGCTGGCCCATCATCTGAAGTACACCTTCCGAAACAGCACGCTTGTTCCTGGCCTTGGTGAAGAAATAGGTGGCGTTCTTGGGCAGCAGGGCCATGATACCATCGACATCCTTGTCCTCGACCACACCGAATACGATATACATCTTCCGACACTTCACCTCTCTGAGCTGTCGGCTCAGATACTGCCACCCTGCGGTGTTGTGGCCTGTATCGCACACTACCATGGGGGATTTGCTGACCACCTGCCAGCGTCCCATCAATCCTGTTGTGGCACAGACGTTCTTGAAACCGGCTCTGATCTCGACTCCCTTGGCAGGTGACTTCGAATCGTCGGTGAAACGATACATATAGCCGAAATCCTCTAATTTCCTGATGGCACACAGGATGGTATTGGCATTCTTCTCCTGATAGTTCCCACAGAGTTCACCAATGATTTTTCCATAACTGCGGGTGTCGTAGACCATTTCCGAGAACTTCACTTCTGCGTGCATCACCTCGGGCTGGTCTTCTGCAAAGATCAGGGGAGCTTTCTTCTCTTCTGCCACTGCTTCGAAGACGGGGCGTGTCTCCGGCAGTGCCTCGCCGATCACCACGGGCACACCAGGCTTGATGATACCGGCCTTTTCCATCGCAATCTGCTCAAGCGATTGACCTAACAGCTGCGTATGATCCAGGCTGATGTTGGTGATAACCGATAGGATAGGGGTGATGATGTTCGTACAGTCGAGTCTGCCACCAAGTCCTACCTCAATGACTGCTATGTCGACACGCATCTCACTGAAGTATTTGAAAGCCATCGCCGTCGTCAACTCAAAGAAAGTGGGCTGCAAGGGCTCAAAGAATAGTCTTTCTTTCTTGACGAATTCTATGACGTAGCTCTCCGGGATAGGCTGTCCGTTGATGCGGATACGCTCACGGAAGTCCACCAGATGGGGAGAGGTATAGAGACCTACCCTGTAACCGCACTGCTGCAGGATGGCTGCTATGGTATGCGCACAAGATCCCTTGCCGTTTGTACCCGCAATGTGGATACAATGGAAATTCTTGTGTGGATGCCCGAAGTGCTTGTCGAGAGCCAGTGAGTTCTCTAAGCCTTCCTTATAGCCGCTCACCCCTTGTTTCTCAAACATCGGTGTCTGAGTGAACAGATAGTTACAGGTTTCTTGATAGGTCATGTCAATTTCTTTTAGTCGCTACACTTTGTAAAAGCGCTAAAGCGAGTTCAATTTGACAATTTACAATTTATCTATTTAATTGAAGTAATTCTTGAAGCGCTGGAAGATGGAGTCCTTCGTCTGCTTGTCGCCCTTGAAGTTGTCGGAGCCCTTGAATTTCTCCACCAGCTCTTTTTCCTCACGACTAAGCGTCTTGGGGATATATACGCTGATATTTACCACCAGATCACCCTTGCCAGAGCCATAGCCCTGAACAGCTGGCAATCCTTTACCACGCAGACGGAGGGTCTTGCCAGGCTGCGTGCCGTTCTCCAACTTCACCTTCAACTTTGTGCCGTCGATGGTGGGCACTTCCACCTCACCGCCTAAGGCTGCTGTGGGGAAGTCGAGCAGCAGGTTGTAAATCAGGTCGTTGCCATCGCGCACGAACGTGTCGTTCTCAGCCTCTTCGATAAACACCTGTATGTCGCCTGCGATGCCGTTGTGTTTGCCGGCATTTCCCTTGCCAGGCACATTGACCACCATACCTTCTGCAACACCTGCAGGAATGTTGATCTCCACCACTTCCTCGCCTTTCTCGACACCAGTACCGCCACAGTGCTTACACTTGTTCTTGATCACCATACCCTCACCGTGACAGTTCGGGCAGACACTCTGCTGTTGCATCATGCCAAAGATGCTCTGTGTGGTATGGGTGATGACACCGCTTCCGTGACAGGTGGCACACTGCTCCTTGCCGCTGCCGGCCTCTGCACCAGAACCGCTGCAATGGGGGCAGGCGATATCCTTACGCACCTTGAACTTCTTCGTGACACCGGTATTGATCTCCTGCAAGGTCAGTTTTACCTTCAGGCGCAGGTCGCTGCCACGATGCTGCTGTGGACGACGCTGACCACCGAAGCCGCCAAAGCCGTGACCACCGAAAATATCGCCGAACATCGAGAAGATGTCGTCCATATTCATGCTGGCACCACCGAAGCCGCTGAA
>CAMJBL010000072.1 GCA_946403845.1 uncultured Prevotella sp.
GTCATGTGGAACTGTTCCACCACCTCTTCTTTACCCTTGCGCCTGATGACAAGTACATCAACTATACGATGGAGAAGGCCATGTATCTGGTCGATGAGACAGGACTGGCTCAGTATAATGCCCTGAAGGAAAAAGGCTTTTATAACAACATCATGGGTACGAGTGCTGTATTCTCAATCTTCTGCGACAGTATCAAGTTCGACAAGCAGCAGATGACCTTCACCTATTATGGCCGTCAGCGCATCGAGCGACGTACAAACATCCTGATGAGAAAGCTCGTAACAGCTGGAGAACTGAAACGTGTGCCGAGAACTGAGAATAATCCTCACGGACTGTTGATAACAAACTGGCGAACCCTCCTGAATCAAGATCTGGAGCAGAAACAAAAAACCATTTATTAAGCTATGGGTTGGAAGAGTTTGATAGTAGGAGAGCCGATGCCGGACAAGAACGATCCGAAGTATAAGGAGCGTTATGAGCGCGAGGTGGAAGCAGGCAAAAGGTTTGCCGACAAGTGCGGCATCAGCTGGGGAGCTAAACGGCTGCAGGAGGTCGGTCAGGAACATAAGATGGCATTTCTGGCTATCGTGTTCGGATTCGTGATGGTGTGCTTTATGATGAATGTGTTCTATCTGATGGATGTCATGCAACATCAGGGGCAGATAAAGGCGACAGCCATCGAGCGTGTTGACAGTGCGATGCAGTCGAAAGGTCACCACATAGTAGTAAACAAAGTAAAGTGAAGATATGAAGAAGATTAATTTCAAACAACCGAAGTACGTCATTCCGACATTGGTTTATATCGGGTCGCTGGTGATACCCTATCTATTCATGGAGGTATTCGATGTAGAGATAGAGGATAAGAAAGACGCCAACCTGCAGACGACCGAGTATCTTAATGCTCAGTTGCCATCAGCCAACGTATCTAAGGATATTGGCAGTAAGCGAAAGAACATGCGCGATGCGTTTGGTGAGATTACTGACCGCAGTGCCGTGCAGGACTTTACGGAGAATCAGGACACCGTGAATAAGAAAGAAGATTTTGAGTCGAAGTATTCTGAGGAGGAGTTGCGTCTGTTGGATGCACAGGCCCAGGAGCAGGCAAGAATCAAGAACCTTCAGGACTTAAATAACCGTATTGCACAGTCAGCCAAGAAGGGTGAGAGCATGAGTAGCGATGATTATGTGGTGCCAATGACAGACGAAGAGCGTGCCAAGGCATTGGCGATGCGTCGTCAGGGCATGATGGCAGAACTCGACCGTGACTTAAATAATATCCGTGCGCAAGGTGCAGCAGCTATAGGTGCTGTGGCAGATGCCCAGGATAGTATTATTTCCAAGGGTGCGAAAGCGGCAAGGGATGTAGCAGATGAAGCACCCAATGCCGTGCGTGAACTCGATGATGATGCCCAGAACAATATCGTGACGAAGGTATCGAAGGATGAATCGGAGTATTTCAATACACTGAGCGAGAATGCGCCCAACTCGAACCTAATAAGGGCTATCATCGATGAAGAGGTAAAAGCCGTAGAGGGTAGTCGTGTACGTCTACGCCTATTGGATGCCATCGACATCAATGGCACACAGTTGCCCAAAGGCAGTTATCTGTATGCTACGATGAGCGGATTCGGTCAGCAGCGTGTAAAGGGTAAGGTACAGAGTGTGCTTGTAGGTGATGAGATCCTGAAGATAGGACTGTCTATTTACGATGTAACGGATGGTCAGGAAGGTCTTTATGTTCCTGCCAGTCAGTTCCGTGAAACAGCGAAGGATATTGGTAGTACAGCTATGCAGGGTAATATGAACCTGAACCAGACCAGTGGCGGTACTTCTGTCAGTCAGTGGGCAGGTCAGGCTTTGCAGAATGCCTATCAGAAGACCTCTAATGCCATTAGCAAGGCCATTAAGAAGAACCGTGTCCGCCTGAAGTATGGAACACAAGTGTTCTTGGTCAATTCCAAACAACAACGCAAGCGTTAGTTGTTATGGAAATGTTAAAGATGTTTAAGAAATAAAAAATTTTGACAATATTCATCATGAAAAGAATTTCGAGAACCAAATTGGGCGCGTTTTTTCTCTGCGCCGCGTCTGCTTTGAGTGCTTCAGCCCAGCAGACTTACAACGAGATGGAGCAGTTGACGGTGAATGAGAACGTCACCACAGTGATAACGGCATCAGAACCCATCCGACTGGTGGACATCAGTACCGACAAGGTGGTGGGTGACAAACCCATTGAGAATGTCATCCGAGTGAAGCCGAAGGAAGGTGGCCATGAGGATGGAGCCGTGCTGGCTATTGTGACAGTGGTGACAGAACGTTACCGTTCTCAGTATGCACTGATTTATACTACCAGACTGGAGGAAGCCGTTTCAGACAAGGAGGTACAGATGGATGAGCGTAATGCTTTCCATAACCCTGCCGTGAGTATGAGTACACAGGATATGGTACGCTATGCCCGTCGTATCTGGAATAGTCCGGCGAAGTATCACAGTACCAGGACCAATAAGCACCATGCAACGATGCGACTGAACAATGTCTATGCAGTGGGGGAATACTTCTTTATCGACTTCAGTGTGGAGAACAAGACTAACCTACGTTTCGACATCGATGAACTACGCTTTAAACTCTGTGACAAGAAGCAGCAGAAGGCTACGAACGTTCAGGATCTGATGCTGGAACCAACATTGTTACTCGATAGGAGTATGTCGTTCCAACGAGGTTATAGGAATGTGGCGGTGCTGAAGAAGATGACATTCCCTAATGACAAGGTGCTGACCATCGAACTGAGTGAGAAACAGATAAGTGGTCGAACTATCTCGATGACGATAGACTATGAGGATATCTTGAGTGCTGATGCGTTTGACAGTTCCCTTTTAATTGAAGATTAGCTATGATGAAGAGAATGATGTTATGTTTGGCAGTGGCCTCGATAGGTCTTGTTGCCAATGCACAGACGAATAGCAACCATCTGATGTTTGGGGTGGGAGCTTTGTATGAGAAAGGGCTGGATGCGACCATTGCATACGAGCATGGCAGTAAGTATCATAATGCCTGGGAGTATTTCGCAACGGGCTATCTTCAGTATGACGATGACCCCAATGCGGGGCATGTGACAAAGAAGAGCTTCTGGCATAACTATAACTCCTGGCATCTGGGCATTGTCTATAAGCCATGTGTGAATCGTGGGCGTAACCATCATGGAAATGTCAGGATAGGTGCCAGTGGCGGCTCAGACTTGCATGACTTCGTAGGCGGTGTACATCTCGGATATGAACACACCTATGCCCTGAAGGGTGGCTGGGAACTGTTCTTTCAGGTGAAGGAAGATGTAATCATCGGGTCAGGTCTGAGTTGGAGAACGGGCGGTTCCGTTGGCTTAAAACTACCTTTATAGTCCTGTAAATAAAGAATTTAACTATTTAATATTTAATAAAGAAGAAATATGAAGAATTTATCTTTAATAATAATGATGGCATTGTCGATGGTGTTGACTTCGTGCGATGAACATGAGCCGATAGACCTCGACATCCATCCAGGTTACATCCTCTGTTCGGATGGTCAGATAGTGAGTCCTTCGGTTTTCAATAGTGACGTTCATACGCCAGTGGCGGTGGTGTTTTCTGAAAAGACAGACAAGCATCAGGCATTGGCTGTGCTGCTCGATGAGATTGCGCCAGTGGCCTTTGCTGATACGTTGAGTTTTGACCAGAAAACCAGTGGCAGTGAGACGGAGTATGACGGCTATGTCAATACGGTGGCACTCCAGACAACGCATCTCGATAGAGACAGCATGGTGGTGAAGGACAACAAGGCAGATCCACGAAACTATTACACGTCGCCGTTGGGCTTGTTGGCCTTCCGTCATCACTGGTTCTTCCAGAGTGACTATGTGCCGAGTGTGGCTGAGTTGGGATTGCTCTATAGTACACTTACGATCGTGAACCCCATCATCGAACGATGTGGTGGGACACCTGTGAATCGCAGTCCTGAGAATGCAGGTTGTTGGTATTGGACCAGTACGGAGGTGGAACAGAACAAGATGAACCAGGCATGGCTTTTCTCGATGGCCGATGGTAGCCGACATAAGGCACCAAAGACCAACTGTTACAGAGCACGACTAATTGTAGAATATAATCCGTTATAGATATGGGAGGTTGGAGTACAGCATTGAACATGGGCGGGCGAGTAGTACGATTCGCAGGCCATAACCCCAAGACGTTCTTGGGACTGTCGGCAGGATCTGTTGCAGGTTGGAAGTATTTCGTCAATGACGAGTCGCTTTTGGAACAGGCTACGGAGGTAGCCTTGGGTGATGATGCATCGAAAGGCTTGAAGGAGAATGGTGTCACAGGTGGACTGAAAGGTCTCGCCTTTGGTGCCGATGGTGCCGACAAGTCGATTGGCGAGAATGTGGTGGATGGCGTGGTAGGCGAGGGAACCTACGACCACATCACTCATGCGGCAGGCAATGCCGTTGATTCGGTAGAGAACGGAATCCATGCTGCTGGACAGGGATTGCAGAATGCCTATCAGGGTGCTGGCCAGATGGTGCAGGGCTACCAGCAGCAGGCCATCATGCCACAGCAGGGTGGGGGATTGTTTTCTGCACTAAACCCGTTTAACAGCATTGGACAGTTGGCCAACAGCTTCTGGAATGGCGGTTCTGGCATGAGCTTGGCAGCCCTGATACCGGCAGCATTTCTGATGTTCGGCAACTTCGGTTGGATGGGAAAGATCGCTTCGCTGTTCCTTGGCTCATTAGCCATGAAGAACATGCGGATGCAGCAGGCGATGATACCCCAGCAACAGATACCGTATAGCCAGGGCTATCAGGTGCAGCCTGTTGAACAGCCTGTGCTGCAGCATTATCAGCCGCAATTGGCCCAGAATGAAAGTGAGGAGAATGAATATACTATAAGAAGAGGAAGAGGATGAACACAAAAGATATATTATTGGAGTCCGCAAGCGGATTCATGATGCCTTTCGAGGCGAGTGAGGAGGAAGAGGTACAGGTGAGCCTGGGCTTTGGTGAGCAGACGCATCCCATGACAGGCGAGCGTTTTCACCATAGGGGTGTGGACTTTGCTGCCCACGACCTGCCATTGTTTGCTTTGGCGACAGGTACGGTGGTGGGCGTGGGAACGGATGCCGTCCACGAGAACTATATCATCACCAAGTATGGCAAGTTTGAGGTGAAGTACGGCCATGTGAGTGAGGCGTATCTCACCTACGGTATGCCCGTCACCGCCGGACAGCAGATTGCCAGAAGTGGCAACTTCCTGCACTTCGAGGTGAGCTGTGAGGGCCAGGTACTTGACCCGATGGAGTTTCTGGCGATGATTTACGGCAACATTGCCCAGCTGGAGGCGATGGGCATTAAGGGACACTATCGGCTGGCCAACATGGGTGTGAAGGTGCAGACGGACTACGACGCAGATCAGGAGGAACTGCTGCAGATGATGCTCCGTTGGCTGCCCGTGTATATGAACGACATCCGCTTGGGGCGCTATGTTCCTCCTGCAAGGATGGAACAGTCGCTCAGGAACATCTTCGCACAGTCGGCAGACCGCAGTTACTTCTTCGAGACGATTCCCAACTATGGGAATCCGCTGGGACTGAGCAGTCGGGGTGCGCCACTGGCATCGAAGGTGCAGAACCTGCTGATAGGTGATTTCCTGAACTACATGGCCCTGCGTCATGATACCTATCTCTCGACGTGGGGTGACGACGTAAAAAAAAACTTCGTGAGCAGGCAGCAGCCGACGGCTATGTGATAGACCCGTTGGCTGGCCTTCAGGTCGATGTGAAGAGCTTCGATGTGGGACGGATTGCCTCGGTGTATTTCGATTCAGAGGGCAACCGTTGCTGGACGAAGGCCTGGTTTAATGGGCGTGAGAAGGGTGAGCCGGCTATTGAGATAACCCGTAAGCTGGCTATAGCTTTTATCAGTGACCAGATCTCAAAGGATTCTTGGCTCACCCGTTTCTGGCCCAAACAGATGAGTGTCTATCACAAGGCCATCGAGCAGACGCGACAACAGTTGCTGGGCCTATAATATATATATGTATGGATTTGCAGAATTTCATAGATGCGGAGTATTGTATCGACAAATATTTCGATAAGCACCTGACGAAGCGGCTGGACTTCTATATTGACAGTCGAAACGCTGCCGTGGTGTCGGGGCGCTCTACGGGCTTTGGGCTGACGAATGCCTTGGCTCCATCGGAGGACTATGCTACGAGTGTGACGCTGAACGTTCCTGCCAAGGACATCGAGAAGCTGGGTGCCGAGATGGCGCGGGACAAGCAGCTGAGCCACGACATCGAGGTGCTGGCAAAGGCTTGGCGCACGGCGGCAGTCGCTCAGGTGGGCGAGGTGCGGTATAAGCAGCTCTCAGAGAAGCTGGGTGGTGACCTTGCAATGGCGTATGTCAACCATCGGCTGACGATGCGAATGGTGGACTATGAGGTGGAGAAGACGCCTATCAAAGGCTCTGTGGATTATATTCTCGACGAAGCCCGTCGCTCGTCGTTGTTGTCGTTTGTCAGTGCGCCGACTACCGAACTGCAGCAGTATATCGACAAGAAAATAGTGGAGCGGTATGATCCAGGACTATTGGAGAAAGGAGCAGGTAAAGCCCTCGGTTCGCTGACGGATTTGACCCTGACGCTGCCTGTTACAGGCGTGAGTTCTTTTGCCGGACTGTCCAAATTTGTGGCGGTTGACTTGGGGCTTGGTTTAGCTGGTGATGCCTTGATGGGAAAATCGGGGCAGCAGATGGATGTCAGTCAGATGGTGAGTGCTGCACTGTTTAGTTCCGATGTGGATGTACTGTCGGAGGCTCGCAAAGAGACGAGGGGTGTAAATCCCTATTCCAGCGAGGTAGTTAAAGCTACCGATAGCCAGTTGGGAAAGAAGATAGTGCATCATTCTGCGTCGCTTTTTGATGCGAAGGAACTGAAGCCGAAGTTAGGTCTTGGCGTTACTAAATTGCCTGAAATACCTGATTATGCTGCCGATTTACGTCGTGCAGGTGAAATGCACTTCGCCATTCGTGAGCATTTTGATAATCAGGAGGTTACCAAAGAATCGGAACAGAAACGTGACATTTCTCAAAATGTGCAGCCTGCCGCCCAGCCCTTGCAGCAACAGTATGCGCCACAAAATGGGAACTTTTCTGTATCAGGCTGGGGAGGAATTTTCGATTCTCTCGGACTGAATGGCTTTGGCGATGTCGGCAAGAACCTCGGTTATGTGTTAGCCATGCTGCCGGACATGCTTGTAGGTATGTTCACAGGCAAGTCGCGTAACCTGAAGTTTGGCGATAACATGATGCCGATAGCAGCCATCTTTGCGGGCATGTTCGTTAAGAATCCGCTCCTAAAGATGATGTTGGTGGGCCTTGGAGGTGCCAATCTTCTGAATAAGGCTGGCCATGAAGCACTGGAGAATCGTGACGGGGTGAAGCCCCAACCTATCCGACAGTATCGCAAGTACGATGATGAACCGCTCGACCTCCGTATCTCTCAGCCCGTCATGAAGGGCAATACCCTTGTGGCCACCATCGATAACATCCCTTCTGTCATCACGCTCAATGAAGATGCCGTTGATGCCTACTATCAGGGTGTACTTCCTCTGAATACCCTTGCCAATGCTGTTCTCCGCAAGTACGACGATCAGCAGCGATCGATTCAGGAGAACTTCGAGCGCCAAATGAAAGTAGAAGAGAGGCAGGAAAAGATGATAGCTATCAAATGAAGTATGAATAATAAAACTGGCGGTGCAACAACCATTGATAGGAAGTTGCACCGCCAATTTGTTAGCAATCTCTTATGCTGTCAGTCTTGTTTCAAAGACTACGTTGTCGCCTTTTCTTAGTTGCAGTTGCAGGCAGGCATAGGCGTTACGATCTGCCAGTTGCTGAAGTTTCTCTCTGTTCTCGTCGTTGTCACGTATCATCGATGCGTAAATCAATCTTCCGGGGAAGAAACCGTCTAAGTCAAATGCCTTAAAGGTTCGCATCCATTTTGCTTTTGCGTAAACAAAACAAAGTTCTGAGATACGCACAAACTCTTGTGCTTGATTGTTTTCTTTCTGTATCATAGTTGTATTGTGTTATGCTACTTTCCTTGAAAGCAGGGTTTCGTACTCACTGCGAACGGTCTCTTGGTCGTATTCCTCATTATCGAGCATGGGTAGATAGAACTTTTCATCTTCTTCCCAAGGCTCATCTGTGATAGAGATATTCCTGTAAATAGAGCGGAAGGCCTTGACGATGCTGTCCCTTTCATCGTAATTGTTGTAGCCATCGAAGCATAGTTCTTTCGTCCAGAAATCGAAGGAGAAGGTAATCTGATTACGGTTGTCCATGTCTGAAATGGTCACATCTACGAAATCATGGGTGCCAGACTGCAAGGTGACTTTGTGGCCGTAGTATTCAAAGTAGTCGTTGTTGGGGCAGTCTTTGCTGGTAATCTTATCTACCAGCCTGTTGAGAAATCTGTAGGTTTTCTGTTTCATAATAATAAGTCTTTATGTGGCAGGGACATCTGCGAGGACATCCCTGCCATAAGTTGTTTATACTCTGTTGAATTTTTCCTGTGAATCGCGTATTGCTTTCTGGTGATATACCTTGTCATTCATGTCTGCAGGCTTTTCCACGAGTTCATCAATAACACTGCCAAGTGAGTCACAATAAATATCGCTCATGGTTTTCTTCACCTCTCGTCTGATATTGAGAAGTGTGATGATATATGCGTCGCTTGCTTCATCCAGGGAAACATACACCCAGCCCTTATGAACCATCCCGCTGACCCTGAGAATCAGTGTGGGCATATTATGGTAAAAAGCGTAGCATTTCTTGGATACTCCCCAACTCAGGAAAGTCATCATGTCGATTGACCAGAAGAGTTGCTTGTAAGCCTCGTTTGCCACTTCCCAACAGTGGTCGATGTCTTGTTTTGTTCTAACTGTTGCCATAGTTGTATTACTTGTTTGTTGATATTTACCTCCAAATCTCGTTACGCTTGTCCTTTCGCTTGTATGCCTTGATCTTACGCCGGCACTCGAACAGGGGAGCGTCGTAGTTGATGATGAAGTCGTCGTTGTCAAAGAAGCCTATGAAAGCCATTTCTGTACTGGCTGTTTATATCCCGCCGCCTACGGTCTGAGTGTTTGCAAAATTTTATCGGCATGAGTGAACCTGAAGCCTTTTTATTTTGTTCAAGTATCATGTGTCCGACCTGAACTTTTTTTTAGCATCGACAATCGGTCGCCTTATAGCCTTTTTCTTGCCTACTTAACAGGCCGAACCATCAAAGGGCATAGGGCAAGGAATTTGCTGACATATTTTTCGGAATACATAGATTGTGCGCAATCTACGAAGGCTGCTGAAAAATATGTTACCAAATAGTACACGGTACTTGACCATTGCCTGGGTTCGACCTACCTTTGCAAGAAAAAAGCGTCAATAAGGGGGCTGTATGATAGATGTAAGAATGGGAAGGGATGGACGTTAACATGAGCAATAAAAGAACCTTTGTTAAAGTCCGCAAGCATTTTCATGGTAGAAGTCAAGTAAAAAGAGACCTGTGAAAAGAAGGGTGGGGGAGAAGGATGATGCTCCACCGCATGGGCATAATGATGACTGATGCCTGACAGATTGAGAACCACAGCTGAAGGCTCGAAGCTCGCCGTAGATGCCCAGCCGTGCTTCTCCAAGCAGTCAGGTATGTGTCATCGCCCATGCTCCAGCTGGTAGTGTCCTGCTATCACTTTCAGCTCACAGCTGATACTGACAGCAGGACTCTATCAGCAGGATGGAGTATCACCTTCTCGGGTGGGATAAGGTGTATGTCTCTGCGATGTAAGATAGCAGGGCAATGTGGATGATTCAAAAGGGTGGATGCCACTGAGAATGCAAAGGTTTCGCTGTCGCAATGGACTTGTACGGAAAGGCTCAGTGTCGGGTAGCCATCCTTGAACATTGTCAGACGGTGCTTCGTGAAGCAGGATAGGATGTGTACCTTGTGTACTCGTCCTATCAAGTCCGACATCGTTCAAGATAAAGATGACTGCCAGACTCTGTGGGTTTTCCAAAAGTACAAGTTCATCGACAGCGGAACGCATTCTTCGTGCCGTCCGCCCTCGTCTTTGGTTCGTAGCAGTGTTTATATGATGGGGGAATATTGTAATTTTGTAGTATTACAATCGGGGTAATTTCTCCTCCAGTTCCTTTAGGAGTGCCAGGTCTTTTTTATATTGTTCAGATAGCGCTGAATCCTGGGCTACTTTGTCTTCAAGAATATATTCTGCAGCCCGGACAGCACCCAAAATGGAATCGCCAGAAGCATTGGTTTCTTTGAGCCAGTCGAAGAACCGCTTCACCGACTCCTTTTGATATGCGGGAACTCGTACAGAGGCCATCTTTTCCTTACTCTTCGCTGGCTGTGCTTCCGAACTCTTCTTTTTCGTACTGCGATAGACGATATCCTTCTGCTCTTTCTCGTCGTAATAAGGCATGTGTTCAAAAAAGATCCAGCGTCCGCAAGTACAGATTTCCTCTGGCTTGTAGTGGTTGTACGAACTCATCTCGTCGTTCATCGCATCTTTCTTCGATACGGCGTTCAGAGCCTTTACCACCTGCTCGTAATCTTTGTCAGAGGGCGTAATCACATCGTAGCCGTGTTCCTCGACCTGACGATAGAACTCCTTAAGGCTTTTGTCCTGCAGACGATGTTGCGGAAGGGTCTCTACGTAGCTGTAGATAACCTTTCC
>CAMJBL010000073.1 GCA_946403845.1 uncultured Prevotella sp.
GGCACCGTGGAGGATCCCGAGAACGAGAACACCGAGAACAACGGCACCGAGAACACTGGTAACTTCGCAATGCCTGCACAGGCTGCAAGCCTCGTGATCAACACGGGATCCGCTAGCGGCGACAGCTCTATCTAAACAACGGATTGAACGGATAGATTTCAAAACCACGAATTGCACGAATTAAACTAATTATTATTTGTGCGCAGAAAAAAAATTAGTGAAATTCGCGTAATTCGTGGTTGAATAAAAATTCGGAGTTATGAAGAAGAGAGTGATTGAGATTGCGGTGAAGGTAGTAGTAGCCGCGCTCACGGCCTTCCTGACGGCGATTAGCACAACGAGTTGCATGGGGTATGGACCTTTCTAGAGGTGAGTGGTGAGAGATTACCTTAGTAAATAAGAATAGCACATCGGAGCCAGTCTCCAGTGTGCTATTTTACTCCGACATGTTAGGAACTTATTGGAGTCCCCTGTGAGTCTATTTCAGTTTTTGGAAAGTATAGCCATCACCATCATAAGCTTCTTGAGAAAGATAAAGAAAGCCTTTGTCGAAGGTATAACTATATGTATAAAAATAGCCAAAAGATATACATGTTCTTGGCTCTCCTGTAAAAACGGATTTTTCAATATCGACAAAAGAGTACGTTGATTTGCCTGTTGCAAAAGGGAGTTGGTCTTCTCTTTTATTGATGACTTGCATTTCCCCATTTCTGGTAAATGAAACAGTCACCTCCCCGGCTTCGTAATCCTCTTTCAATCCCCAGCCATTAAAATAATGCAGTATGTGCCAGGTACCAATCAGGTTTTCTTTATCGTTGTTATTACTGAATTCCTGAACATAGCTGTAGTCATCGTCATCACTGCTGCACCCAGCTGAACTAGCTATCAGCATGGCGCTCATCATTATAAAAATAAACTTTTTCATACTCACAGTTTTATTTTATGTTGAATCTTATTCCGAGGTTCAGGTTGAAGCTGAAGGGCTTGTCCTGATAGTAGGTCGGGATGCTGCTGCCGTTGTCGAAGTAATAGCCCACACCTGGCTCCGCATAGAGGCTGAACAGATGGGTGAGTTTGAATTCCACACCCAGGCCAGCGTTTACTGAACACTGCAACGGACGGATGGAGACGCTCTCTTCTGTAGACGCCTGATTTCCTCCCACATATTCGTGGCGCTGCTGGCCCTTCACCATCTTTTCGACCATGCCGCCTGAAGAGACGTAGAGGTTGATGTATCGACCACTGGTTAGCAGATAACTGGCAGTAATAGGGATGCCGATATACGACAAGGTCTGTTCTGTGTTTGCTCGCACGCCATTGTCGTTGTGCTTAATATCCGAGCGCAGGCGGGTATAGGCCAGTCCGCTCTCAAGGCTCCACCTGTCGTTGAGACGATAGCGCAGGGAGAGGCCTAAGCGAACGGGCAGACGATGGTTGACACTCTCCTCACGAAGCCCGGTCTTTGTCGTATAAGTAGGCGGATTAGGTCCATAGTCGGGCGTTGTCGCTGACGGGTTATTATTTACTTCACCTGGTGAGCCCGATAATTGGGTGTCTTCCCCATGATTTTTGTCAGCATCAGGTCCCGTGTAATAATTATCCACCAGTTCCTTATATTTATAAAATTCTGTATTGGCCCTGAGGTTATCGCCAGACAGGCCATTCGACAGATAGACCATTGCCATCAGACGATTCTCCGGGGCCTTCTGCTTACGGATTTCATAAGGTTCGTCCAATGTCTGACGATTGATTGTTGCCACAACCGTCTTTGTCTCATGGGCCTCTTGTGATTCTTGAGATTCTTGAATCTCTTGGACAGGGGATTGTTGAGGCTCTTGAATGGTCTGCTCCTCCTGAGAGGTATTCTCAGGGATGTCCGCTGAAAGGCCTCTCTCCTGAATAGCGGGGGCTGGTCTGTGATTCTGCGCCAACAATGTTGCTGGCTTCAGGTTCGTCTGCTGAGGTTCGGCTGTCTTTGGCTCTTTAAACGTCTTTGGTTCTTCAGAAGCTTTCGCAGAAAGGCTGCTTACTGCCTCTTCGTTTTTGATAACAGGCGCTTCGTCATGATGAAATGCCAGATAACCACCCGTTACTGCCACCAACGCCACGACAGCGGCTGCTATCCTGCGCGTCCACATCGGAATGGTCTTCGCCTTGTGTCGGTTATTGGCGAGTGCCTTGTCGAGCGCATCCCACGACACCTCAGGGGCAGGCCTCTTATAGTCTGCCAGCTTCTGCTGCATTTGTTGTCTCCATTGTTCTTTCATCGTGGGAATTGTTGATTGTTATATTCTCTGATCATTTTCGCAAGCAGGTTCTTGGCCCTGCTGAGTTGAGAGGCGGAGGTGGTCTCCTTGATGCCGAGTAGTGAGGCGATCTCCTGATGACTTCTGTGCTCGAAGACGTAGAGGTTGAACACGGTGCGATAGCCTGTTGGCAACTGACTCACCATCCTCAGGATCTCGTCAGGCGGGATGTCGCTGATGGGTGGATCATCCTCTTCCGGCTCGTCGGCCACATCGTAGTCCAGTAGCCTCAGCTCTTGCCGTTTCGTATTGTTCAGGAATCTCAGCGACTCATTGACGACGACTCTCGATGCCCATGCCTTGAGCGAGCCTGCTCCTCGGAAGTCGAAGTCGGTGATGTTGGTGATGATGCGGATGAGCGACTCCTGAAACACGTCCTTCATGTCCTGATGGTCAGGGATGTAGCGTGCGCAGATACCCGCCAACTGGTCTGCATAGAGCGAATAGAACTCCCGCATCGCCCCGTTTTCACCGTTGCGAAGCCGCTCTACCAAGCGTTGTTCATTCGGAATCTCTATCTCAAACACTTATCTTTTTAATCTCCCATATACTGTCCGATAAAGAAGATGGCACCTGTTGACTGCTCGCTGATGACATAGAGGAATGGACGGGTGGCGTGGAAGTTCACACGCTGGGGCTCGGAAGGTCTTCCTGAAGCACTTAAGTCCATCATGATTACAGTGATGGCTGCTGCCTCAGTGCCTTCTTCGTTGAGTTTGATCTTGGCCACCTGTTTCATCAGGCCGATATAGGTGGGGGCATTGCAGAAATTGGAGAAGTCAGCAGCTTGGGTGAAAGCCGTTGGCATGCCTAAGGCCGACATGATCTCTATCAGTCCCAGATCCGACTTCGACTCGAAACGCGGCAGCTTTACATCCACATTGAAACCGTGCATTCGCAGTTTTTTCTTTTTCCAGGTTTCTGCCGTCAGCGTCTGCGCCACATCGTTGATAGTCTTGCCTTCCTTGGGCAACAGGATGGTCATGCAATAGGCATTGTTGCCATAGGGCAGCGACAGCACCTGGCAAGTCTCGTCCTCCGTATAGTTGAATACATGTTCCTGATGCATCATCGGCATCAGTTTTTTCTCGCCGGTTTCAGTCGTGAAGGTCTCATCCTTCGTGTTGCCCTTGTCGAACTTCTCCGACCAGGCGCCCTTGAAGTAGATGGCATTCAGCAGATAGCTGACGGCTGAGGGGTCGAACTCATCTTCCTTTAGCACCTCGGGAATCATGCCCTCTGTATGGTCGTTACCCCATTTGTTGATGACGTCGCGCGTCTTGCCGTCATAGAAATCACGCGTCTCTGGCTCAGCATCATAGAAGGTATTGGCCTTGGTGATAAAGTCAGGCTTCAGCTCATAGCCCTTGTTCATGTAAATGGTGTTGGCAATCATCACCTTGGTCAGTTTGTCGAGATTGGGGGCCTCGGTGAGCATCTTGCGACAGAAATCGTTGATGCCATCAGCGCCCGCCTCGCCAAAGCCCAACACCTTATTGATCTCTGCCTGCGTCTCACCAGCAGCGCCGTTGTTCAGCATACCCAAGGCATAGGTGATGCTGATGGGCGAGACGATCTCGCTCTTCTGGGAGGTCACTTTGCGGAACAGGTTGAAGGCAAAGTCGTTGTTGCCTTTTACCAATTCCTGCTCAGTACGTGTCAGACTGATGTCTTTAAGATCATTGTTCTCGTTCGACAGCGGCTCGTCAGGCGTAATCTCCTTGATCTCCTCCTCCAGAATTGCTGCCTCTTCGTCGTCGCTCTTCGAGCAACTTACCGTCATCGTTGCCATCATCAGGGCGATGGCCAGCCACATCACATTCTTTTTCATCATGTTGCAAATTTAAATCATTTCTACCATATAAAACCAGAAATGCCAAAATACTGCACGCAAAAAAGTTAAATGATGTTAAGGCAGCGAAAATTGTTTTCGTCCGGTCACTTCGGCTTGGAGCTGCGGAGGAGGTTCTGGGCCTTGGTCATCATCTCCGTGAGCTGGGCGTTGGGATTTTGTTCCCTGCGGGCGGCCTGCAGGAACTGCTCGTAGTAGCGCTTGGCCTGTGGGATGTCGGAGAGGTAATAATAATAGGCGTTGGCGATGTTGTAATAGGTGGCGATGGAGGTGGGGTTGTAGTCGAGGTGCCGCTTCCAGGCCTCGACGGCTTTGTCGTATTGCTTGGTGAGGTAATAGCCTTCGCCCTGCGAGAGGGTGATGGCCTTCATGATGGTGGTGTCGGGCTGTATCAGTCTGGTGGCGAGGTCGAGATAGCCCAGTCCCTCTATGTAGCTGCCGAGGTCGACGCTCACCACGCCGAGGCGGTAGGCACAGCCCGAATGCTGCATGCCGCTGATGAGGAAAGCGGGAATCAGACACTTGTAGGCGCGCTCGAGGCTGTCGAGGCGCGTGTAGCACATGCCGGCGGAGTAGAGGGTGTTGAAGGTGGAGTCGCCCAGTTGCAGCAGGCGCTCGTACATGGCAACAGCCTTGTCGAACTTGCGGTCGATGAAGTAGGCATCGGCCAGGGCACGGTTGACGAGGATGTTGGTGGAGTCGCGTTTGAAATATGCCTCCCCGTCGCCGATGCCCTTCCAGGCCTGGTCTTCGCGGGTCAGGGCGGTAATAAGGCCTGCCACCATCTCACCGTCCATCGGATAGCGGCTCACCAGGTTGGTGGTCCAAAAGACGAACGAGTCGTTGTCGCTTTGTTTCTGATAGCTATAGCAGAGCTGGCGGAAGGCTTCGTGGGTGAGGCTGCCTGCAGGAACCAGCTTCAGCAGGTCGGCTGTCTGGCGGTAGTTGGCGCGCTGGTAGTAACAGTCGGCGAGTTTCATGCGGACGTCTGCCGTGTCTTTCATCGCGAAGGCCTGCTGGTAGAAGTTCAGGGCCTTGAGGGTGTTGTACTCCTGCATGCAGCTGTCGCCCGCCTGGATGATCAGTTGCAGGGTGTCAGGGGTGGCCTCTTCTGTCTTCGACTTCTTTTTCGAAAAAACCTCGCCCTGAGCAGTCGAGGCTGTCAGCAGGGCGAGGATGAGCATAGTCCAGATTTTATGCATCATAAAACGAGAGAGATTTATTTCTTTGTGGTGATGACAACGGCGCCATCCTTGGCTTTTTCGCCATACTGCTCGACGGCGGGTTTGTCTTTCAGCAATAAGATGCTCTCGATGGTCTGGGGATCCAAATTCTTCAGATTCTTCTGGTCGAATGGTTTGCCATCAAGGATGAAAAGCGGATTCTTACCAGAACCTGATATGGTTCTCAGACCATTGGTGACCTCGACGATATTTTCCTTCTGCATAGCAGAGGCTGCGTCTTCGGGGAGTCTTACATTGTATATTTTATGCCCTTCAGTGGGATTGCCATCGACCAGGATTTTCTTGATGGGCTTGCCATTGATGGTGACATTGCCGTTCTCATCGATCTTGGCGCCTGGCAAGCGACTGACGACCTCCTTGAATTTGGGGTCAGATGCATCTAGCTCTACTGAGGTGAAGGAACCTGTGAACTGTTGTACTTCTTTAGGCTTGCCGCCATCGAGGCGGAAGGTGATGGGCACGGTATACTTCACATTGACGGCCTTGCCACTCTGTGTACCAGGTGTCCAGTTGGGCATGGCATTGATCACGCGGAGAGCCTCTGCGTCGAGCAGCGGATCAACAGACTTGACCACGCGGGCATCGTTGATAGAGCCGTCTTTTCCGACGACAAACGTCACGATGACACGACCCTGTGTGCCAGCATTCTCAGCCTCGGCGGGATATCTGATATTCTTGGCGAGGAAGTTAAAGAGTTCTGGGGCGCCGCCAGGGAACTGGGGCATCACCTCGACGACATCGAAAGCTTTTTCCTTTTTATCTGCATCCAATGCGTTGGGCATTTCGACAGGTGCCGGTTTCTGGGCATCAGCAGGTTGTTCTATAACTTCAATACCTTTCAGAGTGCCAGTCTTAATGGTGGCATTCTTCTTGCCTTTCTTCACGGGCACCTGCTTTTGGGGCTCGTCGTTGTTATAGACGTAGTCGGTAACGGTCTCTGCGTTGAGGGCGAGTGTGACGCCCACGATGGGCAGGAGTGCAAGCAGCTTCCACAGGCGGCTGCTCTGCGATTTCTTATGTGACATCATATGGATTCGGTTTTTGAGGGCACTGTGAGTGATTCCGTTGGCAAGGGAGTACCCGCCGATGCCACCGGCTTTTGTGATTAACAGGTATTGATATTGACGCGCATTGATCCCTTGTGAGAGTACTGCACCGTCGGCCTCGTATTCATGGATGGCACGCAGGTCGCTGCGGAGCATCCACATGGCGGGATTGAACCATTGGAAGGCGGTGAGGAGATCGACGAGGACGAGGTCCCACGAGTGACGCAGGCGGATATGTCCCCGTTCATGGGTGAGGATCGCAGCATCACGGATCTCGTAGTCGCTGCGGTTCATCACGATATAGTGCATCCAGCTGAAGGGAGCCAGTGCTGCGTTACCGGTCACGCAGAGGATGGTGCCGTCGGGCTGCGGATGCTGTTCGCTATGCTTAATGAGACTGATGATTCTGACGAACGACCAGAGGGTGTTGGCAAGGGTGACCACCATACCTATAATATATAGGACGGGCAGGGCCTGTTGCCAGAAGGGTACGCTTGGCGCCTCCTCCTCGATGACAGCGGAACCCAGTTCCACGTCGATCAGGGGCATCGGCATCACCACCGTCTGGTGGGTTGTGATGACGCAGAGCGGCAGGATGAACGAGGCCACAGCCGTTGCCAGCAGCACGATGCGGTTGACACGGTGGAACGTCTCTCGGGCCAGCATCAGACGGTAGAACATATAGAACACCGCGATGAGCACGGCCACCTTCAGGTCGTAGATCAGAAAATCAGTCATGGTTGTTTTCGATTTGATCGATGAGTTCTTTTAATTCTTCTACGGAAATCTTTTCCTCCTTGACAAACGAGGAAACGGCAGAGAGGTAGGAGTCGTTGAAGTAGTTCTTGATGACACCCGCAATCGACTTACGCCCGTATTCAGCTTCCGTGATTAATGGGAAGTACTGGTAGGTGTTGCCAAACTGCTTGTGGTCGAGATAGCCTTCCTTCTCCAGGATACGAACCATCGTGGACAGCGTATTGAAGTGGGGACGGGGCTCGTCGTAGTACTCAAGGAGCTCCTTGACGAACATCGGCCCGTGCGACCAATACAGATCCATGATTTCCTTTTCTTTATTTGTAAGCTTCTTCATTGTCGTTAATGCTTTTAGTTTCAATCAATCTTCGCGTCGTTGTCAATATCTGAGCGCAAAGTAACTAAAAATTTTCGTTAGATACAACTAAAACGCATAGTTTTTAAACTAAATTAAGTAGTTTGCTTGAGATTTAACAAATCTTTTATATATGCGGCAGCAAATTTTTCTCTTTTCACTCTTCACTTTTCACTTCTTTTTGTACCTTTGCAGCGTCAAATCACAAAAACAGACATGAGCAGTCAGAAGATCGTAACCTTCGGAGAGTTGTTGCTCCGATTCTCAAAGCCCGGCCATCTGCGGCTGACACAGGGCGATATGTTCACCAGCAAGTATGGTGGCAGCGAGGCTAATGTGGCGGTATCGCTGGCTTCGCAGGGTGAGAATGTGACCTATATCACCCGTCTGCCAGACACCCCCGTGGGACATGCCGGGGCGATGAACCTGGCGCAGTTGGGGGTGAACACCCGTCATGTGCTCTATGGCGGACAGCGTATCGGCACCTATTATTTCGAGCCGCCTGCAGGCATGCGAGCCGCCAAGGTGATTTACGACCGCAGCGGTTCGGCCTATTACGACCTGAAGCCGGGTATGATTCCCTGGCATGAGATTCTGAAGGACTGTACCTTCTTCTGTGTGTCGGGCATCACCGCTGCCATCTCGCAACAGGCTGCCGATGCCACCTTCGAGGCCCTCGACATTGCCGACGAGCTGGGAGTGACGGTCTGTTTCGATATCAACTACCGCAAGAACCTCTGGCAATATGAGGGTGCCGAGCCCCGCAAGACGCTGAGCCGCATGCTCTCGCGCTGCGACATGATGTTTGGCGACGCCATTGAGTTCGACTGGCTCTCGCAGCATCCGCAGCCCCCCTTCACCGCTGTCGACTCGAACTTCGAGATGCAGATGGAGGAATACGGGGAGTGGTTCGACGAGCTGCACGCCCAGTATCCGCGACTGAAGCACTGGCTGATGGGCATGCGAAACATTGTCAGTTCGAGCCATCACACGCTGACGGCTTTGATGTGGACGGAGGGCAGACTGCTACAGGCACCTATCATGGATATCCCCGATGTGGTGGATCCCGTGGGTGTGGGCGACGCCTTTATGGGTGGCTGGCTGCACGCCGTGAGTCTCTTCCCCGACGACAAACAGCAGCAGCTGAACTATTCGCTCGCTGCCGCTGCCCTGAAGAACACCATTCCCGGCGACTTCAACCTCTCGACGGAAGATGAGATTCTCGCTGTGATGGAGGGTCGCCATAACGCCTCGACACTCTATAAGACGATTGCATAAAAAAGCCGCTCACTGCTGAGCGGCTTCTTTATTTATTTGTTGATGCGATCGGGATTCACAAACCTCTTCGGCTTCTCTACGTTGTTGGTGCTGTCGGCTGCTGCGCCACGGGTGCGTGCCCAGTAGTAGTCATCGTACCAGCCATCGTAGCCCCAATAGTAGTTGTCCCAGTAGTCGTACGGATGACTGACGTTGTAGAGGTCGAAGTCAACCAGCGTGCCGTAGTCCTCGAGTGTGCCATAGAAACGGCTGGAGCTGAGACGATAGTCGAAGATATCGATGGAGGTATCCTCTTCGATGAAGTAGACGTGGATCACGCCATTGTTCACCGTCCAGTCGATATGGTTAGCCACATAGTCCCAAGGGGCGTTGCTGTAGTAGTCTACCCAGTAGCCAGAACCGCTTTTGAAGCAGAACGGATCCTTGAGGAATGTGATTTCAGTATAGGTGGCATCGTAAACTCTGCCATTCCACGAGGTGGAGATATACATGTTGCCTTTCCAAGAACCCTCCAGGGTGTCAGCGATCATTTCATCCTCGCAAGAGGTGAAGGTCAGTGCCATCATCGCCATCATCAGCATTGTAAACATCTTCTTCATAATTGTACCCTTTCTATATCTTTAGTTCGACATTTTGTTTTTATTTCACACTGCAAAGGTAGGGCTTTTATGGTACAAAAAAAAGGGAAAATCCCGAAATGCGATGCGGGATTTCCCTATAATTGAGTAGGGTTTATTTTGTCAACTATTTCAAGAGGTTCATCGTGTCGGTAGCGATCATCAGCTCCTCGTCGGTAGGAATGACCACCACTTTCACCTTCGAGTCGTCGGCAGAGATGACCACCTCCTCGCCACGGGCCTTGTTCTTCTCCTCGTCGAACTTGATGCCCAGGAACTCCATGTCCTTGCAGACGGCAGAACGCATGCTGACCTGGTTCTCACCCACACCAGCGGTGAAGACGACGACGTCGAGACCACCCATGGCGGCGGCGTAGGCACCAATATATTTCTTGATACGATAGAAGTACATATCCTGCGCCAGTTTGGCCTTGGGATCGCCTGCCTTTGCAGCATTCTCAACGTCGCGCATGTCAGAGCTGCCACCTGTCAGACCTGCCACACCGCTCTTCTTGTTGAGCAGGTTCGACATGCCGTCGGCGTCGAGGCCGAGCTTCTTCTCGATGAACGTCACAGCACCACCGTCGATATCACCGGCACGGGTACCCATCACCAGACCCTCGAGCGGAGTGAGACCCATCGAGGTGTCGACGCACTTGCCATCGACAACGGCAGCAATCGAACCACCGTTACCCACATGGCAGGTCACCATCTTGGTGCCTTCAGCAGGGATGCCCAGGAACTCGCAGGCGCGGGCAGAGACATAGCGATGGCTGGTTCCGTGGAAGCCATAGCGACGGATGCCGTACTTCTCGTAGAGCTCATAGGGGATGGCGTACATAAAGGCCTTGGGAGGCATGGTCTGGTGGAAGGCGGTGTCGAACACGCCCACCTGGGGCAGACCAGGCATCAGCTCCTTCACGGCATTCACACCCTTCAGGTTGGCGGGGTTGTGCAGCGGAGCCAGGTCGGAGCATTCCTCGAAGGCCTTCAGCACCTCGTCGGTCAGGATGACGCTCTTGTTGAACTTCTCACCACCATGCACCATGCGATGGCCCACAGCGTCGATCTCGTCGAGACTCTTGATCACGCCAATCTCCGGATCCGTCAGCAAGGAGAAAATAAACTTCACACCTTCTGTATGCTCAGGGATATCGTGCATAATCTGCTTTTTCTCACCATTGGCCAGCTTCACCTTCACAAAGGCACCGTCCAAGCCCACACGCTCAGCACCACCACTGGTCATCACACTCTTGTCGTCCATATTGTACA
>CAMJBL010000074.1 GCA_946403845.1 uncultured Prevotella sp.
ATAAGGATGGTAAGTTCTTGCAAGACTGCACGATGGAAGAAATGATTGAGCATTGCGCCCAGTTCGTAGGAGCAGTTAACGAGGGGTTGCCCAATCCGATTACAAAAGAGGAGTATATCGGACAGATGAAGACGTACTTCCCCAACCTGAAGCGTTGGCGCAAGGCGCTGAATGTTACTAATGATGAGGCCATGAAGGTCAATCCTGCTTTGGCAGGTGTGAAAGAGCTTATAGCCCAGATGGCCGACTCGCTGCCCATAGCCTATATCTCATCAGTAGATAATGAGGGTTATCCCTGCACCAAGGCCATGCTGGCACCACGTAAGCGAGAGGGCATCCGTACGTTCTATTTTACCACCAACACCTTCTCGCTGCGTGTGGCTCACTACAAGGCCAATCCCAAGGCCAGCATCTATTTCTGCGATGCCAAGGGTTTCAAGGGTATGATGCTTCGTGGCACAATGGAAGTTTTGACAGATGCCAAGAGCAAGGAGATGATTTGGCGCAAGGGCGATACGCAGTATTATCCTGGCGGTGTGACAGATCCTAACTATTGCGTTCTAAAGTTCACCGCCACGGATGGCCGTTTCTATAGCGATTTTTATCCTCGTAGTTTTGTGATTGAGTAACAAACAATATATCGTTATTATATGGATTATAGGAAAGAAGCCATAGAATGCGTCAAGGATCATGTCCTCCCGTTACATAAGCAAATCTATGCAAAGTATGATGGGGATTTCGACAGGATCTACAAGGAAGGGTACAATAGCATGTCGTATCAGGGTAGGGTTATTGAGCCAGGGAAGGTTTATGAACTGAGTTATTCGGAATGTTCGTGTCCCAAGGTAAAATGTGGACTCAGGAGCAATCCGGAACAATGCGAGTGCTCCAGGCAAAGCATTTTATATATTTTGTCGCAGCTTGAACCTGACAGCCAGTTCGATGTTCGGATTGAGAATACGATTTTAAGAGGAGGCGATCGTTGTACTTTCAGGATAATGAGGCGTGCCGGCGTGAAGTGATTGATTGCCGTCTGTGTGCTGGACGATGGTCATGGACTTGACGCATCCTTCCGTCACGTATTACTCCCGCAGGCATTTCGACAAGCCATTCCGTTTTGAACTTGAAAGATAAAAGGCATGAAATGATATTAAGACCGTTTATCATCAGCGATGCTCCTATTATTCTCTCGTGGATAAAGGACAAAACTGCATTCCTCAAGTGGAGTGCAGACAGATATCCTGTGTATCCTCCAAAGCCAGAAGATATGTTGGCTCAATATGCAACAGATAATATTTTCCCCTTTACTGCCATCAACGATGATGGCAATGTCGTTGGGCATATCATGCTTCGCTATCCTGATCCTTCGAAGACTGTCATTCGTTTAGGATTCGTCATCGTAGATGACAATCTGCGAGGCAAGGGTTATGGCAAACAGATGCTGCAACTAGCCATTCAGAAAGCAAAGAATGTATTTGGAGCTAAAAAGATAACGCTTGGCGTATTCGACAATAACCCGTCGGCTCTCCATTGCTATGAGTCCGTTGGGTTTCAGGTCATCGGTACTGACTCCTACTTCATTGATGGAGAAGAATGGACGGAAAAAGAAATGGAAATAAATTGTAAGTAATGACAAAGAAAATTGTAATTATTATCTTGGCTCTTGCATCCTTTATTTCTGTGGATGCTCAGAATGAGGTCATTGGCGGCTATGTCAAGAAAGGTGGAACAGATAATGGTATCAATGCGACAAGCCGTTTCCCCATGTATAGTGTCATGAAGTTCCCTCAGGCTTTGTATATCGCAGACTTTCTCATCTGGAACAACATCGAGTTGAATACAGAAGTGATGGTCAGGAAGGATAAACTGATGCAAGACACATGGTCGCCGATGTTGAAGACTTTTGAAGGTCGAAAGACTTTCACATACTCAGAGTTGTTGGATCTGTCGCTTCAACAGAGCGACAACAATGCCTGCGATATTCTCTTCGAACGATGCGGAAGTCCGAGAGAAGTAGAGAAATACATCCGAAATCTTGGGTTCAAGGACATTCGTATTCAGAAAACAGAGAAGCAGATGCATGAACGTCCTTCAGATAGTGATAAGAACTGGTGTACGCCTCAGGCGATAGTTACTCTCCTTGAGTGGTTCATCGCACATCACAACGACAATGAGCCGCTCCGCTACATTTGGAAACTGATGGAGGAGTGTCAGACTGGTGGAGACCGTCTTCCTACTGCGGTCCCTTCTTCTGCCAAAGTCATTCATAAGACAGGTACAGGGTGTCCATTACCATCAGGTCAGCCGTCAGGCATCTGCGATGTGGGGATTATCATATTGGATAATGGTCAGCAGCTCCCAATCGCAGTTTTCATTACCAATCCATCATCGCAATCTCGGATTTCAGAGGTGGCTAAACAACTGCTTGAACCAACCAAAGAACAGTTGCTTCAGGATTATGATTACTATTTCAGCCAGTTGGAACAGATTCATCCTGATCCTTATACTGCATTTGGAGGTAAGGAAGCATTTCATCAGGCCGTTAGAAACCTTAGGAACAATCTGGCAAAGCGCGACTCGCTGACACTCGACGAAATGAAGTTTGAGGGCAACATCCTGCTATCAACGCTTCACGATGGTCACACGAACATGGGCTGGGCAGAGATTCCTGAGACAATGCCAGACGCATACCTACCATTGCGCTTCCGTGTGATTCCTGACGGGATCATTGTTCATGGAGCGCTGCCAGAATGGAAGTCCTTGATCGGTGCCTATGTCAGAGAGGTGGGTGGCCTGTCGCTTGACAGTGTCCTCGCGAGGATTGACCATATCTCCACGACAGAGAATCGCTTTGGGCAATATAAGGTGGCGCCCGGCTTCATCCGCTATAACAATACCGTCAAGCTGCTATTCCCAGATTTCGATGGAAAGCAAATCTCCATGAAGCTCAGCCAGATGAATGGTCGAGATACTCTCGTCAACTTGCCTTTCTATCCTAATGGTCCACGATGGGCTTCATTCATTCATGCGCCAGAGGACAGCCGTTTCCCAAAAGGAAACTTCGAATACCGATTTGTCGATGACCAAAAGGAGACGATGGTGATACGCATCAATCAGGTAATAAGTGCCGACATTCCTAATAAAAGTCTGCGGGCAGACGACGACACGACGGAAACGGAAGCGCCACGAGTCATTGTGGCCGATGTCTTTGCCAAAATGCTTCGTGAGATGAAGGAAGTTGGCAGCCCTCGTCTCATCATCGATCTCCGTGGTAATGGTGGCGGATGGACGTCCATCATGTATGCCGCCTTCTACGAGCTCTTTGGCCAGCGGTTCTTCGATACCGATATGTCGTTCCACTATGCCACGAAACTGTCAGAGATGTACCTGAAGAAAAACGGCATCACGCTGGAGCAGTTTAATGAACGGAGAAGTACGAATCTCAGTCTGGGTGATTTCTGCGTGGAGCGAAAGATTGAAAGCTTCGACGAGTTCAGGTGTGCCGACATGAGTATCCTCAAAGCCCTGAACGGCCAGTCCATCTATACCCCGAAGGAGATCTATGTCGTTACGGATGAACACACCTTCAGTGCAGCCTTCCATATCACCTACATGATGTGGCGCATGGGGGCGAAGGTGGTGGGTGTTCCGTCGAGTCAGGCTCCCAACACGTTCATGGAAGTCACTCCTGTCAACCTTCCCAATTCAGGTTTGGAGTGTAGTGTTTCAAATTCCCTGCAGCGCTGTTTCCCTGACAATGACCCCAAAGCCAAGGTCTTCACGCCTGATATCCAACTGACATACGATGACTATCGGAAGTACAACTTCAGCAAGGATGCTGAATTGCTGTATTTAATCGATATGGACATGTAATTTTTCAGCAACTCTTGCGACTAATTAGATAAAGAAACAGTTACAACAATTAGAATATTTTGAATTATGAAAAAGATTAAGATGATAGCATTGACGCTTATGCTCACTGTGGGCATGGTTATCACAAGCTGCATATCTACACGCGACACGGTAAGACTCAACAAAGTAGAGTTAGGTATGAATAAAAGTGACATCCAACACCTCTTGGGTACTCCCCTCTTCAAGAATGCTAACGAACAAGGAGAGAAATGGGGCTATCGTAAATACGTTGGCGAGATCACAGACTCTGAGGAGATGTACTTCATCGTGAAATTCGATACAAACGACAGGGTGATTGCCTATCAGTCTGTAAAAGCTCCTGATCGTAACAGGCATATGTAAAGTACCATTCGTCACAGAATCGTACCATTCGTCACATGTTGGAGCAAAGTCGCAACTTTAGCATATCTCTGCATCGTCCAACAGGCAAATTATTCAAAAATGCAGAGTTATGAAAAAGTTAAGTTTGAAAATGATGGCCTGTATGGCTGCGATGATGATGAGCCTGGCAACTCATGCTAGAACTCAGGACGTAGGTGGACGAGTAATAGACCAGAACGGTGAGCCGCTCGGATTCGTAAGTGTGGCACTGCTCGCGGCAGACTCTACTTATATCCAGGGCGCTACGAGCGACGAGAATGGAGCGTTTATGATTCAGACAACAGATGCATGTTGCATCTTGCGCCTTTCGTTTATCGGCTATCGTACGCAATACGTGGATGTAAAAGGTACGGATGTGGGTACCATTCAGATGGAAGAAGACCAGCCCATGTTGAGCGAGATTGTTGTAAAAGGACAGATGCCGAAGACAAAACTAACGGGCAACTCGATGGTAACCACCATTCAAGGAACCATTTTGGGACAGTCAGGAACGGCAAAGGAGATGCTGGCAAAGGTGCCTGGCATGACTGTTAAGGGCGAAGAACTCGAAGTGCTAGGCAAGGGCACACCTATTATTTATATTAATTGGCGCAAGATGCACGACAAGGAAGAACTGAAGCAATTACGCTCAGAAGAGATTGCGAGTGTGGAAGTGATTACCAATCCTGGTGCGCAATACGATGCTACGATATCATCTGTCGTGAGGATCAAGACCATCCGCAGAGAGGGCGACGGTTTCGGTTTCGACGTGAATACAGGTCTGAATCAGGATCTGAGGTTTGGCGAGAGCGACCCCAGTGCCCAGCTGAACCTGCGCTACCGCCATAACAACCTCGACCTGTTTGGTATGGTGAACTACTGGAAATGGGACCAGACGTCACTTTACTATGATGACCAGTCGAACTATCTGCCTACTGATAAGGGAGTCTTGAACATCGTTCAGAATTCTCATTCGAGGAATCATTTTAAGAACAATGGGATTGACTATAACCTGGGGTTCAACTGGCAGATAGCCGAAAACCACTCTGTTGGCGTCAGAATCCAACGCAACGACCGCTTCAACGCCACCACAGACCTGATGGTGGAGACAGACATCGAGCGCCAGCCGCTCCAGAAGAAGGAGCATAATTATTCTACTCAAGACGAGCATCGCCACACCTTATATAACTGGGAAGGCAATGCGTATTACAATGGTAAGGTAGGTAAAATGGGAATTGACCTGAACGTGGATTTCCTGACGGACAAGACTAACGTGGATAATCATATCAATGAACTCATTAACCATACAGACCACCATGCGATGGAGCAGGACAATAGCACATTCACTCGTCTATGGGCTACCAAACTGGTGCTGACCTACCCCATCTGGAAAGGACAATTAGAGGCAGGTACGGAGCTCTCGTTTGTAACACGCGAAAACAGTTCCAGCATCACCAATTATCCCCTGCCAGCTTCCGACTCGAAGGTGAAGGAGAACAATATAGCTGCCTTCGTGGCCTATAACTTCAACCTGGAGAAGGTGGGTAACTTCAGTGCTGGTTTGCGCTATGAGCATGTGGGGTTCGACTATACAGATCATCTCGATGCTGCCAACAATATGACGCGCTATCAAGACGAGTTCTTCCCCAGTCTGTCGTGGGCCAGACAGTTCGGACCCGTGCAGACTTCGGTAGCCTATAGTTTCAAGACCATCCGTCCCGACTATAACAGTCTGAGCGACCGCATCACCTATATCAACTCCTACACGCTGTTGCAGGGTGATCCGACGCTGAAAAACGCCACTATGCAAGAGGTGAGCCTCAATGCCCGCTATAAGTGGTTGAACCTCTTTGCGGCCTACGAGCGTCGCGATAACACGCTGACACAACTGCCTTGCGCATATAATAACGAGGGGATGATTATGATTAAACGCGTGAATCTGGCAGACCCAGTGCGCAATCTGACCGTCTTCCTCTCTGCCAATCCCACCTTCGGCATCTGGAGTCCCAACTGGACTGTTGGTGGACAGAAGTTCTGGAACACGATGGAATTTGACGATCCGCGCTCAGAAACAGGTAAGGTAAAGGAGACCTACACCAAGCCCATCTTCTTCGTCGACCTGAACAACACCTTCCGTCTGCCACACCGTTGGCAACTGGAGGCCAACATGAACATCATGACCAAGGGTGATGTCATCAACTTCCGGATGCAGTCTACCTCATATAATCTTGGCTTCGTGGTTCAGAAATATTGGCTGAAGAATGACGCTCTCTGTCTGCGCGCCAGCATCAACGACGTGTTGCAGCGTGGCACTCAGACTATACACATGGACTGTGGCGGTTATCAGATGACAGAAAACGCGGTGCGCAGCAACCACCGTCTGAACATCTCGCTGCGCTACACCTTCAACGCCTCGAAGAGCAAGTACAAGGGCACTGGTGCCGGACAGGCAGAGCGTCAGCGAATGAAGTAAATACACCATTTATCACATTTTCAAACCGTTTATCCCAGAAATTTGGCTAGATCGGTAACTATTTATACTTTTGCAGTCGAAAACATTTATAATATGAAACACGAGATTATAGAATTGCACAATGTGCAGATTATTGGCATGGCCAAGAAGATTGCCTTTAACGAGGCAAAAGAAGAATGCCCTAAGTTTTGGGGTGAGTATGTGGAAAAGATTATCAAACCCGTCTTTATAGAAAAAAAGGCGCCTGATGCCTTTCAGCAGGCCGCCATCGACAATGGTGTTGGCGAGTTCGGGCTCTGTACCTGCGACATTCCCAATCACAATTGCGCTACTTGTTGGGAAACTAATTTCGGTGCTCGCTGTAAAAACACCTTTACTTACGTCATTGGCGGTATTTATAAAGGTGGAGAAGTGCCTGCAGGAATGCAACTCTTCCCCATTCATAGCGGAAAGTGGCTGAAGATGCATTTCGAGGGAGGCATGAAAGCCTTCCAGGAGCAATACATGAAGTTCCATAAGGAGTGGTTGCCTGCTCACCCTGAGTACAAATGGGTACGGAATTCCTGTTGCATGGAGTGGTATCGGGGCACTGATATCCAGTCACCTGACTACCAGTGTGGTGTAATGATGCCGATAGAGCAAATATCATGAAGAGAGAAATAAACCTTCAAGAGAGTAGTCGTGCTGAAGCATTCCGTATGTGGATGTCATCGCCCATGCCGATGGTGACATTGGTGAAGACGCTGGATGTTAGCCGCTTGGTAAAGGTCAGCAAAAAAAGCGGTATGAAGTTCACCATGCTGATGAGCTGGTGCGTAGGCCAAGCGGCGAGCCAGGTGAAGGAGTTCTATACGCTGCCTGTAAACGGAAAGTTATATCGTTACGACAAGCTTGCCATCAACGTCATTGTAGAGAACAGTAAGGGAGGCATCAGTTCCTGTGACATTCCTTTCACCGATAATTTACAGCAATTCAATCGCTACTACCTGTCGTTGACAGCGCAGGCAGCGAATGAATGTAAGAGTTCTTGCTTTGCAAGCGACCAAAGGTCGAGCGCCTTCCTCGACGAGCACATGGTTATCGGCACATCTGCCATAATACAGACGGAACTCGACTGCATCGTCAACCAATACACAGATCAGTTCTGCAACCCGATGGTGATGTGGGGCAAGTATCGGATGGGGATGTTTAAGACAACGCTGCCAGTATCATTCCAATTCCATCATGTTCAGATGGATGGTGGCCACGCAGCACGTTTCTTGGATATATTGCAAGATGAAATCGAATCTTGTATATTAGGATCCTCATTGTAATTATTATTTTTGGGTAACAGCCCTCGTAAAATCCTTTGTATATGATCGGGATACGGGTATGGGCTTCTCTACCTGAAACATCTGTAGTGAGCAACCTGTTGACGGGCGTCCTGATAGCGACACCACAAAATTGAGATTAACTAGGAAAGCCCGATGGCAAGGAATAATATATTGATAGGGGCTTAGGCATTCTCTAAGCTGCTTCATGGTGATACGAAGAGAATGGTGACGCAAGCAGTCGTCTTCGAGATAACAAATATCAGTATAGTTTGCCATCGACTCGACATATACAATATGTTCTGGAATCACTTCAAGAACAGCATTCTTGGCATTACCCCTAAGCACACATGCCGTCGGCTGCTCATCGGATGCGGTCGACGGCTCGTCTGTCTGACGCTCCTCTAACAGTTGATTGATGGCTCTTATTTCCTCCAGTTCCTGTTGCAGACAAGAGTTGCGGAGTCGGTATATCTGCAATATCAATATAAAGAACGACAACAACGCCACTTCTGCACACACCTTCAGGTAATTGATGACGGAGAATTCGCCTGCCGTGCAATACCATCCTTTGGTCAGGGAATCCCATGTGAACCATGATAGCAACGTAAGCACCATAGCCGAAAGCAAAGGAATGTTCACCGTATGAAACAGCAACAGACCCCTTACGCCATTCCATTTCTTTCTGCCAATCAACACAAATGCTATGGATGACGACAGAATAGTAAGCAGAGTACCGCACACTATCAACAACATCCGCTGTTTACCCATCTGGTCGATGCCAAACGGCTGAAGCAGCGACAGTAGGAAAATCGTTGCTATGGCAATAACGCCCAATTCGTTGACTAATCGTTTCATACTTTATTATTTTTGATGGTGCAAAGTTACTTCTTTTCCAGCATATAACTGTCAGCATGTCTTTACATTTTATCCCAAAATGGTTGCAATTTATCCCTCACCGTGATATCTGTCACAGAAAAACCGACGTCTATCCCCAGCTATTGCACGGTTTCCAGAACATCTTTACCTTTGCACAAGAATTGCGAAACAAATAAGAATTTAAAATGAAAAAGATGATGTTATTAATATCAGTTATCACAAGTGTGATGATGATGGCGTCGTGCAGCAAGGAACACATAGAGTATCAGGCTGGCGACCTTTGTGTGAATATTGAAGCAGGCGACGGATGGTTGCACGACTACCCATTGTTCTTGGGTATCAAGAAAAAGAATCCGCCACAGATAGCTGCTTGGCTGGAAGATACCGACGGACGATATCTCGGCACCTTGTATGCCTCGAAGAAAATTGCGACACAGGGATGGGCCAGTTCTGGCGGCAATCGCAGGAAGGAGGCTCTGCCCTATTGGTGTCATCGTCGCGGTGTGGTTTATGAAGACGGGCTTTATCTGCCTACAAAGTCACAGCCGCTTGTCGATGGTATGACAGGTGCTACACCCAGAGCCGACTTCAATGTGCGACTAAAAGAGAAGACAGGACTGAGACATTTCTATGTTATGGTGGAGGTGAATCACTCCATCGACTTCAACGACCGCTATTCCGATGACAAAAGGGAGGGTGAGCCTGACTACTCGGGTGGGCCTGAAGGTAGCGGACAACCAGCCCTCGTCTATAGGGTTGATGTCAATCTTGATTCTGCCAGTACCAGCTTTGATGCTGTCTTGATTGGCCATAGCAGTGCTGACGGATCAGACGGAAAACTCTATAATGACCTGTATGGTATCACTTCGGCTCTCACTATTGTTAAACTAATCACAGTAAACGTAAAATGAAACGAATCACATTATTATTAATAATGGTCTGCATGATAACACAGTTTCAGGCGCAGACTTTAAGAGAGAAAATACACTTCAGTACAAATCTCACGGTAGGCATGCCTCTGGCTGATTCTGATGTCAAGCCACTGTCATTACTTGTTTCGGCTGAATACCAGTTGCATCCACGTCTTTCAGCTGGATTAGGCTCTGGTATATCCAAGTACGACCACCTGATGCTGCCCGTATTTGCCACTTTTCACTGGCAAGTCAGCAAGCCCCATCGCTTTACGCCTTTCCTGGGGTGTAACATCGGCCATGCGTTTGCTCCCAAGAAGCATGTCAACGGAGGCTTTTATCTGAGCCCATCCGTTGGTGTAAGCTACAAGCTGAAAGGGCGTCATAGCCTGTCGCTATCTGTTGGCTATGAGCTACAGGAATACAGCCAGCTCGTAAGTTGCGAGAATGCCAGATTTCTCACCCAATATGTCGAGGATATCAGCAATCACGCCATCACGGCAAGTATCGGTTTCACTTTCTGACTGTCCACTTATCACATTTTTAAGCAGAATATCCCAGATATTTGGTATAATTCGCAACTCTTCGTAATTTTGCAGCGTCAAACA
>CAMJBL010000075.1 GCA_946403845.1 uncultured Prevotella sp.
AGGTACAAACTTTCAAGGAGATAAAAGAGATATTATCTATAAAAAATCTAAATTAGCGTGTTTTAGTGCGCTTTTCGACAATCGCTCATACACCAATCCGAGTTCTGAGAAGCGACGGACAGCCGCCATAGCGGCCTTCTTCACACCGATATGTTCGCTTTGCAAGGCCACCAACGCCTGATCCAGAAACTCATTGATTCCCCGCTCATTGGGCTCCCGTTTCGCCATGAAGAGACGCGCCAGGATGTGAAAACCGCAGAACTGATAGAGCGGCTGGTCGGAAGCCATCCAGGTATAGGCTTTCTCAGGGGCATAGGGCAGATATTGGAAGAGGTTGAAGACCGCCTGCTCCGCCATCTCCTGCGAGGGCATCTGTTCCATCCAGATGTCAATCACTTCAGGCAACACCTCCTCAGCAGGCATGATCATCGTTGCCAGGATCTTACACTCACGCACGTCCTCTTTCCACAGGGCGATGGCCAGATCGTAGTTCTTGCCATAGGCATCGGCCATCTCACGGAGTCTGGGAAGGGTGGCTCCCCAGTTCAACTTATACGTCAAGCCTTTGTCACGCATCGACTTAGCCACCACACCGTCCATCATCTGACGAAACGACTGCTTAATCTCCTTTACCTGCTCCTTAACGTCCATCTATAAACTATAAACTATAAACTATAAACCGTAAACTATAAACTATAAACTATAAACTGTAAACTCTCACCTCTCACCTCTAAACCAGCGTTCCGTATTCATTGCTGTATCTCAGCATCTGATGCGCATAGCTCTCGCTGTAATCCAACTGGATATCACAGATATTGCCCTGATCGTCATACACAGGCTTCATCATCGGATTGATAAAGCCCTTATAGGGTGCCAGGTTGAGTTTCTGATAGCGTTTCAGCACTTCCTGATGGAGGGATTCGTCAACCTTCACGGCATAGGTCTCCACCAGCTTCCGGGCAGCCTCATAGTCGCCCTCGCTCTTGATGCGCTGCACCTCTGCCAACAGCCTGGCTATCAACGCCCGCAGCTGCACATAGTCAGTGATCCTGACATAGGTCTTGCTACCGCGCTTCACCAGCTTGATAGCATCGCCATTCTCATAACACCAATGGGCTATCAGCGCCCGGTTGCGCATATGGGCCTCCTCTATCTGATGTCCGGGCTGGATGCGTATCAGCTGCGTCATCAATCCGTTCATCATATACGTGTAATACTGAGACTTATAGGCCTCCTGATCAGGCACCAGTCCTAATTCCACCAGTTTGTCATCAGCGATGTAATAGAGTCCGAAGAGGTCGGCACGCGCCTCCTCGATGGTATTGCCATAGGCCTTCAGACTGTCGGGATCCACACCCGGCAACAGCTGTCCACTCCCGTGGCCGAGACACTCGTGAAGGTCGGTATGCAGATTGTCGCAGACGTCGCCATACAGCTCTATCAGCCTGAGGGTATCGGCATCCTCCACGAATTCCTCCTTGAAGCCGCTGCCCTTCGCTGCCTTGTTATAGGCATCGGTGATATTGCTGATGGTGATGCTCTTCGAACCATAGCGTGCCCTAATCCAATCGGCATTAGGCAGATTGATGCCGATGGCCGTCGAGGGATATTCCTCGCCACCGAGCATCGCTGCACAGATCACATTGGCAGAGACGCCTTGCACCACCGCCTTCTTGAATCGGCTGTCTACCGGTGAATGGTCTTCAAACCACTGGGCATTCGAGGAGATGAGTTGCGTACGATGCGTGGCCTCCTTGTCAATGTATTCCACGAGTCCTTCCCACGAGCCTTTCAGCCCCAAGGGATCACCATACACCTCGATAAAGCCATTGATGAAATCGATCTGCGCATCATGCTCGCCCACCCATTCAATGCAATATTGATTGAAAACATTTAAATCGCCTGATTCATAGTAATTTATGAGCAGCGAGATATATGATTTCTGCACCTCGTTTTCTGCCACTTCCAGGGCCTTACGCAACCAGTAGACAATCTGGCCGATGGCATCGCCATAACGACCGTCAGCCTTCCACACCAGCTCCTTGATCTCGCCCTTCTCCTTCACCAGCGTGGTGTTCAAACCATACGAAACGGGCGTCTCCTTATCCGGATCCTCCTGCTTCATACGGGTATAGAACGCCTCCGCCTCCTGTTGCGACACATTCTCGTAGAAATGACAGGCCGAGGTACGGACCAGATCCTCGCCATCGGCCTTGTTGACGCGCTTGGGCAACACCTCCTTATCGAATATCACCGGGAAGAGTTCCTTGCACATCGCCTCGACACTCTCGCCCTCCTTCAGGGGCAGCTTACTGGCATCCACCTTCTGGAGCACATCCCGCAGATAGCCTACAGAAAAGTCGGGGCGGAACTTTTCACATCCGTAGTGATGATAGATGCCATTCGAGAACCAAATGCGCTTCAGATAGGTTTCCACAGCGCGGAAATCGGCCGTGTCGTGAGCAATGGAGGGCTCACAATAAACGACCTCCAGCATCTTGCGGATGCGGAGGTTGTATTTGCCATACTGATCAAAAGTAATATCCCTTCCGAAAATCGTCGCTTTCGACAAATAATATACCAATGTTTTCTGGCGTAGCGACAACTCGTCAAACCCATTCAGACGATACCGCAGCAGCTGCAAATCAGCAAAGCGTTCGTCCTGATAATTAAAATCCACTTAGAATCCTCCTATTATGCTTTCTTTTTCCTTGTTGAAGCCTTCACAGCCTTCACTGCTTTCGTTGCTTTCGATGCCCTACCCCTTGTTGCCTTCGCCTTTGCGGCCTTCTCCTTGGCAGCCTTCTCCTTCGCAGCCTTCAGCGTGGGATGCTGGGAGAGATGGGTAATGCGGTACTCACGGGGCGTAATGCCCTTGATCTTGTAGAACGAAGCATAGAATGACTGGCGGTTGGCAAAGCCCACCATATCACTGATCTCCTCCATGCGGAGATCCTGATAACGCTTGTCAACCAAAAGGGACATGGCTTCATCAATGCGGTACTTGTTCACAAATGAAGTGTAGTTCATGTGGAAACGCACGTTCACGACAGCCGAGATGTAACGGGTGTTCGTACCGAGATCCTCCGCCAATTTCTTGGCAGAATAGTCTTTGTCACGGTATTTTTTCTGCATGACAATGATGTTCAAGATCTTTTCCTGCATCTCGTCCATCAGCTTCGGACTTACCAAACTACGGTAGGCAGCCTCTTTTTCTTTCTTTTCTGTAATATTGTACTTAGCCATACCTTTAATGGTTAAAACATAAATATTTTTTGCAAATATACGAAGTTTTCCTGAAACTTCCAAGTTTTATTCGCTTTTTTTACTAAAAAAGAAAAAAACGGGCTAAAATTTGTCACTTTTTGCAAAAATCGGGCATCAAATGGCGGTTTTACGCGGATTTTTTAGTACCTTTGCACCATAATTCATCAGAGAATGGCTAAAAAGATACTTTTCATTAATCAGGAGACCGCTCCTTATGTACCGGATAGCGAGTTGTCGCTTTTAGGTAGAGAACTTCCGCATCTTATTCAGGAAAAAGGATTTGAGATACGAACCTTCATGCCGAAATGGGGCACCATCAACGAGCGCCGCGGACAGTTACACGAAGTGATCCGACTGTCGGGCATGAACCTGATTATTGACGAGACCGACCATCCGCTCATCATCAAGGTTGCCACCATTCCCTCGGTAAAGGTGCAGGTGTATTTCATCGACAACGACGACTATTTCAGCCGTCGTCAGATGGACAAGGACGAGAACGGTGCCGAGTATGCCGATAATGGCGAGCGTGCCATTTTCTTTGCAAGAGGTGTGCTGGAAACGGTCAAGAAGCTGCGCTGGATACCCGACATCATCCATTGTCAGGGTTGGATGAGCGCCGTTGTACCGTTCTATATCAAGACCGCCTATCACGACGAGCCTTCCTTCGCCAATACGAAGGTGGTCACCTCGCTGTTCTCGAAGAGCATCAGCAGCAACCTCGATCCCAATTTCAAGCGCTGCCTTGAATTCCGCGATGCCACCGCCGAGCTCCTGACGCCCTATCAGGATCTGTTCGACTTCGACGAGCTGGGCAAGCTCGCCATCGATTACAGCGACGGTGTCGTAGAGCCTGTCAGCAATGTCAATGCCGACCTGCTCAGCTATGCCAAAGACAAGAACATTCCCGTATTAAGTGCGATAAAAGAAGACTTTGCAGATGATATCGTGGACTTCTACAAATCGATCTGCCCGGAACTTGCAGAAGAAAGCGAAGACGAATAAACACTAAAAAAAGACATGAAATTCAAATATCTCTTAGCGATTGCTTGTTTTGCAATGGCATTCTCTGCTTGCGACGAAGGAACCGACAACATCGGCATGTCGCTCACAAGCAGCAACGATGACATCATGGTCTCGACCCAGGAATTCAACGTCCTCACGCAATCCTACCTCCCCGACTCCGTCTATACTTACAATAATGAGCTCTATCTGGGACGTATCACCGATCCTGAGACCAACACCACGGTGGCCAGCAGTTTCATGATGCAGTTCAACATGATGGAAGAGACCCACCTCTATGAAGAGGCCTCCACCATCACCAGCCGCGACGCGGAAGGGAAGATCGTAGCCGACTCCTGTGTCATCTTCCTGTATTTTGACAAGACCAAGACGATTGGCGATACCACCACAGCCATGAAACTCCGGATTTCCGAACTCGACCACCCCGTGGCCGACGGTATCCACTACTCCAGTTTCGACCCCGTGAAAGCGGGCTATATCCGCGAAAACGGCCTCTCGCTGTCGCAGGTATTTGCCTATCAGGACATGACCTATACCGACAGCGCCAGAAACGAGTCGTCGTTTGAGCCGCATCTCAGCATCCGTCTCAACGCCCCCTATACCGATAAGAACGGCGTCAGTTATAACAACTACGGCACCTATATCCTGCGCAACTATTATGAGCACCCCGAGTATTTCCGGAACTCCTATGCCTTCATCCATCAGATGTGCCCGGGATTCTATGTTGAGTGCACCGATGGCGAAGGACTGATGTCGTACTTCACCACGGCGATGTTCTGCGTGTATTACAGCTATAAGGATACAGACGATAACGAGGAGTACACCAGTTTCCTGGTAACGGCATCCACCAACGAGGTGCTCCAGACGATTACCGTCAAGAACAACAAGGCCGCACTCAAGAGCCTGGCAGAGGCCAACAACGCCTACACCTATCTGAAGACGCCCGCAGGCATCTTCACGGAAGTGACACTGCCCGTCGACGAGATCAAGTCGACACACCCCAACGACTCGCTGATTTCCGTATCCGTCGACTTCCCCCGTTACAACAATGTGGAGCCCGTCACAAAGTACACGTTCTCAGCACCTAAGAAGGTCATGCTGATACAGAAGGACAGCGCGAATGTCTTCTTCGAGAAGAACCGCAACTACGACAATAAGTACGCCTTCTACAGCGTGCTTGCCAAGAATGCCTACAGCTTCACGGGCAGCAACGACATCAACAACCTCATTATCAAGATGTATAACGACCGCAACGAAGGTCTGAAGCGTGATCCTAACTGGGTGGAGAAGCATCCCGATTGGAACAAGGCGCTGCTGATTCCCGTGAGCGACTACTCCATCACCTCGACGTCGTCATCCACGTCTACGCCCATCGCCCTGGTCAATGAGATGGGTGTGACCACCACCCGCCTGAAGCGCGGAACGCCCGAGGATCCCATCAAGTTGCGTGTCATCTATGCTAAATTCAACAAGTAATGGCTGACGGCTATCTCGAAAAGCATCATGAGGACTATGAGGCCCGCAAGGCCGCCTGGCTCCGCAAGAAGAAACACCTGCCCAAAACCGACAAACGACAAATAGAGCGACCCGACGACGAGTCGCTCTAATTATTTGTGTGAGTTTAGATAATCTTGAACTTTGCGAACTTCAGCAGCAGCTGCTTGGTGCCGGCATTGCGGAACGTCACGGTAGCCTTGGTATTCTCACCAGAGCCCTCGATCTTGACGACCGTCCCCACCCCAAAGCGCTGATGCTCAATCTGGCATCCCTCTCGCAGCTCACTCGCACTGGGGTCTGACGCCATCGGCCGCGGCGCCACCGCCTGATGCAGCCGTTTGAAGTTAGGTCCGAAGGGATCCACGGGCTTCTCCGGTTGTCTGGGTGCCACAGCCCTCGGTTTGGGATCCGCCCTGAACTGCGTAGCCACCGGTCGCGGGTTCTGCATCCATTCCGGGCCCTCACTCTCGAATCCACCCCGACGCGTGCTATAGCCGCCAGTATTTCCTGTGCCATAAGCACCGCCATCGTAGCGGTTGTAAGCCTTTCGGCCTGACGATCCGAATAGGCTATCTCCCCCGCCCTTCTCACTCTGCACGTCGATCAGTTCCGGATCAATATCGCGTATGAATCGCGAGGGCGTGTCATACTCCATCCGTCCATAGCGGAAGCGGTTCTGGGCGCACGTCAGGATACAATGCCGTTCAGCGCGCGTGATGGCCACGTAGAGCAGCCTTCGCTCCTCTTCCAGTTCGCGCATCGAGTTGGTACACATCGGACTCGGGAAGATATTCTCTTCCAATCCCACGATAAACACCGTCGGGAACTCCAGTCCCTTGGCCGAGTGGATGGTCATCAGCGTCACCTTGTCGTTCGAATCACCCTCCTCGCTGTCGAGGTCGGTCAGCAGCGCCACCTCCTGCAGGAAATCCGGCAGATACACCTCGTTGCCCATATCCTCCTCCTTCCGGCTCTCCACGAAGTCCTGCATACCACTCAGGAATTCCTCGAGGTTCTCCTGTCGCGAGATATCCTCGGGATTACGCCCGCTGTAGATATCCTTGCTGATGCCCGAGTTCATGATGATGTCGTGGCCCAGCGTATAGGCATCCTCCGTGTTTACGCGTGCTATCCAGCCCTCGATGAGTTCGCGGAAGGCCTGAATCTTCGTCATCGTGCCCTTGCTCACCTCCATCGGGAAGAGGGCGGGCGCCTTGATCACCTGCCAGAGGCTCACGCCATAGGCCTGCGCCGTCTGTATGATCTTGCCCACCGTGGTATCGCCGATGCCACGAGCCGGATAGTTCACGATGCGTTTAAAGGCCTCCTCGTCGTTGGGATTGGCAATCAGTCGGAAATAGGCTATCACGTCCTTGATCTCCTTGCGCTGGTAGAAGCTCAGTCCGCCATAGATGCGGTACGGGATATTGTCCTTGCGCATCTGCTCCTCAAAGCTGCGGCTTTGGGCATTCGTGCGATACAAGATGGCGAAGTCGCTCCAGTTGCCATGCTCCTTTTGTCGCAGGCGCTTGATGTCCTGCGTCACGATCATCGCCTCCTCCCTGTCGCTATAGGCAGGTTTCAACAGCAGTTTCTCACCGTGCTCGTTCTTCGAGAACACATTCTTCGGTATCTGCCGCTCATTCCTTTTAATCAGCGAGTTAGCCGCCTGCACAATCAGCTGCGTAGAGCGGTAGTTCTGCTCCAGCTTGAACAGTCTGGCATCCGTATACTGGCTCTGGAAATTCAGGATATTGTCGATGTTGGCCCCGCGGAAGGAGTAGATGCTCTGGGCATCGTCGCCCACCACGCACACCCGCTGGCGCTCCTTCGTCAGCTGGTACACGATGGCCTGCTGGGCGAAATTGGTGTCCTGATACTCGTCGACCAGCACATAGTGGAACTTCTCCACGTATTTCCGTCTCACCTCCTCATGGTTCTGAAACAGGATCCACGTCTGCACCAGCAGGTCGTCGAAGTCCATCGCATTAGCCTGCCGGCAGCGTTCCGCGTACCTTATATATATGTTTTCCACCTGGGGACGCTTCTGCGTGGCGTCATCCCTGGCCCATGCGCTCTGGGCATAGGCCTGTGGCAGCAGCAGGTGGTTCTTGGCCATCGATATCCTGTCGGCCACCGAGGCGGGCTTATACACCTTGTCGTCGAGCCCCATCTCCTTGATGATGGTCTTCACCAGCGAGCGCGCGTCACTCTGGTCGTAGATGGTGAAGTTGGCGTTAAAACCTATCACCTCCGCCTCGGCCCTGAGGATTCTTGCAAACACGCTGTGGAAGGTGCCCATCTGCAGATATCTTGCACGCTCCTCGCCCACCAGTCTGCCGATGCGTTCCTTCATCTCGCGGGCGGCCTTATTGGTAAACGTCAGGGCAAGGATATTCCAGGGGCGTAACGATTCGTCCTGTTCCAGCAGCCATGCTATCTTATACGTCAGCACGCGTGTTTTTCCCGATCCTGCGCCAGCAATAACCAGCGATGGCCCGTCACAATAGACCACCGCCTCCCGCTGACTCTCATTCAGTTGTTCTAATATCTCTGTGTTCACGTTGCAAAGATACGAATAAGTGAGTGAAATCCCAAAGGAATACCAAAAAAATTATGTAAAATAAAACATATTTATATAAGATAAATCAAACTTATTGAACAATCAGTAAAGAGTCTGAAAAAGTTTGCCTGGAAGCGCGGAAATGTCTACTTTTGTCCTTGCTTAGTTTTATAAAAAGATCTGCAATGAACTTAACCAACTTGCGTCTACTGCTATTGCTGGTGCCGTCGTCGGCCATCATGGCGCAGCACCACATGGTAGTCGTCAATGTCGAGTCGAAGGTGCCCGTTCGCGATGTGAGGGTCTGCACCAACAACGGACGCGAATCGCGCACCTCGTGGGATGGCACATTCACCCTTCCCGACAGTTTCCACCGCGTCGACTTCCTGCATCCCGATTTCGAGCGCCGCTATCTCCTGTCGTCAGAGCTGCGTGGCGATACCGTTTACCTCATTCCCAACATCAATGCCCTGCGCGAGGTGGTCATCTACGGCGAACGGCGCTTCGACAAACGCATGGCGATGATCCTGAAGCCCTCACCCCAGCAGATCGAGCGCGACAAGCTGCCCAAGTACGTGCCTGCCGGCATCAATCCCCTCGGGGTGCTTCTGCTCCTCTACGACCTCACGCTCCGCGACAAGGTCAACGACCATGTCCGTCGCAAGAAAGCCCTCAAGGAAGTGCGCCGAAAAGAAGCCGAGCTCCAGCAGAAGTGGGACTCGCTGAAGCTCTCGAGACCAACAGTCCCCTAACCCGTCAGAAATTAAGATGGGTGAACGTGTCGCGACAAATAGCCTCCAGATAGCGGCGGTCGGTGTCGTCGAAAGTATTAAGATCCTTGCTGTCGATATCGAGCACGGCCTTCACCTCACCATCAGCAGAGCATACGGGCACGACAATCTCCGAGCGCGACTGGCTGCTGCAGGCGATGTGCCCAGGAAACAGTTCCACATCAGGCACGACGATACTTTTGCGCTGCGCCCAGGCAGTACCGCACACCCCGCGCCCGAATCCAATGTGCATACAGGCTACAGGGCCCTGGAATGGTCCTAACACCAACTCATCGTTTTTCACCCGATAGAATCCCGTCCAGAAGAATCCCATCGTCTCGTGGATCGCTGCACACACATTAGCCATAACGGCGATACCGTCCGTCTCCCCCTCAGTCAGCGCCTTAATCTGCTCCGAAAGTAACTTGTATTTCTCTTCTTTCATTTCCTTTCCATTTATATTCTTTTGCAAAGGTAGTGTAAAATTTCGATTAAGCGAATAGAATACAAATAAATTTGCATTCTTGAGCGTGAGAAATTTATCTAAATCGAGTGAAATGCCAAATATATTTGGATATTTCCGAGATGCAGCCTATCTTCGGCGAAGCCAGAGATACGATTAAGAGAGCAAAAATCAAAATATTCCGGTTGATTTTGCAAGAAGGTAACAGGTAACATGGTAACATTTTGGTAAATTGAAAGAAATTTTAGGAGATTGAGGTTGGGGGAAGTAATAATTAAATTTTAATTATAAATTATTTATTATATATATAATATATATATTATATATATAATAAATAATTCTTTTGTAACTAACAAAAATACTAAATGTTACTTGTTACCTGTTACCATCGCCTGTCTTTTCCTGATTTTGGTTGACAGTCGTTTTCCTGAACAAGTTGACACTTTACTGGAATCGTTGACACC
>CAMJBL010000076.1 GCA_946403845.1 uncultured Prevotella sp.
CGGTCTTCCTCCTTGTCGCGACGGGTGAGCTCATGCTTCTTGATGCGACCGGCCATATAGTCGTCGGTATGTGCACATACCACAAGACCGTACTGCGTCTTGCCATTCATGGTCTGCGCATAGATATAATAATGTTCGCGCGCGTCCTGAACGAGCCAGCCCTTATCCTGGAACTTCAGGAAATTCTCGGCAGCCTTCTCATACACGCGGGGGTCGTACTCGGAGGTGCCCACGGGGAAGTCGATCTCGGGCTTGATGATATGATAGAGGCTCTTCTCGTTGTCGCCGGCCTCTGCCCTCGCCTCTTCACTGTCGAGCACGTCGTAAGGACGGCTCTCTACTTGCTCAACGAGCTCCTTGGGTGGGCGAATACCCTTGAATGGTTTGATGATAGCCATAATGAATGTTGTTTTGAAATCTTATACGGATGTGCAAAATTACCAAAAAAGTTCGAATATCACAAATCTTTGGTGCATTTATTTGTCTATATCACAAATAAATCGTATATTTGCGCAATATTTCACAACTAACAATTGATTATATGAAGAAATCGCTACTTTTTGTATTAGGCCTGCTGATGAGCTTTGCCGCTCAGGCACAGGATTTTGAATCAGCCAAAGATGCTGTAAAGAACATGGGTGTGGGCTGGAACCTGGGAAATACCCTCGATGCTAACGGTAATGGAGTTCATCAGGGACTTGATTCCGAAACCTATTGGGGACAACCAAAAACAAAGCCCGAACTGATGAAAATGATGAAAGAGGCAGGCTTTGGAGCTATCCGTGTGCCTGTGACCTGGTATAACCACATGGATGCAAACGGCAATGTTGATGCCGAGTGGATGGCTCGTGTAAAAGAGGTCGTCGACTATGTAATCAACCAAGGCTTGTACTGCATTCTTAATGTCCACCACGACACAGGTGACGACAGTAAAAACGCCAGCATCATTCATTGGATTCATGCCAGCATGAATACGTATAATAATACGAAGGAAAAATATGAGAATTTGTGGAAACAGATTGCCGAGACCTTTAAGGACTACGACCAGCACTTGGTCTTCGAGGGCTACAACGAGATGCTCGACGACCTAAGCTCATGGTGCTTTGCCTCGTATAATGCTCAAGGTGGTTATAATGCCACCTCTGCTACCGATTCATACAATGCCCTTAACAGCTATGCCAAGTCGTTTGTGAACACTGTGCGTGCTACTGGTGGTAACAATCAGAAGCGAAACCTCGTGATCAATACATATGCCGCCAGTAATGGTGGAGGCACTTGGAACGAACATCTGATAGAGCCATTGTCGAAGTTAGTGATTCCTTCTGATCCCGGCGGCAAGGGACATATTGCTGTTCAGGTCCACGCCTACCCCAACCTCAAATCGGGCGGGACAGAAATCCTTAATATGTTCAAAAAGCTGAAAGAGTATTTCATAGACAAGGGGTATCCCGTCATCCTTGGTGAGTGGGCAACCAGCAATGTCGATGCCAGTGTCACAGACTATGACGCTGACCGTAACGGTTATTTGAATTTTGCTGCTTATGTGGTGAAAACAGCCAAACAATACGATGCAGCCACGTTCTACTGGATGGGACTCACAGACGGAATATCTCGTTCGGTTCCTGCCTTCAACCAGGCAGACCTCGCGAAAACGCTCACCGTAGCTTATCATGGCGGTGACTTCGAAGGTGTCTATCCGACCATGAATTCTGGTGATGGCGGTGTTGTGGTTTTCGAAGGTGAGCAACTATTGGAATGGGGTACTGCTATCAATTTCCCTGCAAATCTCTTCTCTGATCTCGACAACTCCACTTTTGTTGAGGTCACATATCAGCAGAAATATGACCAGTTTACAGGGGATAATGTTTATGGCATGTTTCAATTCTGGTATAACGACTGGTCTTCGAAAATCAAATTCACAGTAGATGGGAAAGAATACGATGCCGACTTTAATCCAGAAAATCATTACAGCACACCAACCGGCACTAAACACACAACAGCTTTCAGCTTTGACGAGTCCACATTCAGTACTTTCAAAAAGAAGGGTATGCTATTCCAGGGACATGGTATCTTGGTAACTAAGGCTATTTTGACTAAGACGCCCTCAGGCATCCGCCCTGTAACAGCCACTCAGAGCGAGGGTGCTGTCTATAACCTCTCCGGCCAGCGCGTGCAGAAGCCGCAAAAAGGCATCTACATCCAGGACGGTAAGAAATACATCGTCAAGTAATAAAAAAGCCTCCCGAGATTTCGGGAGGCTTTTTTTATGATTACTTACACACTTTACTTGTTCACCTGGAACTTGGTGTCGCCATCCTTGAAGAAGGCGTTGATCTGCTTGGCGGCAGCAATACCGGCATTGATATTGGCCTCGGCAGTCTGGGCACCCATCTTCTTGGGGGTAGAGAAGTAACGGCCCTCGAACTGCTGGAACTCGGCGTTGGCATCGGGCATGATGTCGGTGACGAACTTCAGGTCTTCGCGCTCCTGCATGAGCTTGATGAGTCCGGCCTCGTCGATGACTTCCTTGCGGGCGGTGTTGACGAGGATGCCACCCTTCTTCATCTTACCTACCAGGGCGTAGTTGATGCTCTGCTTGGTCTCAGGGGTGGCGGGGATGTGGAGCGAAACAACGTCGCAGGTCTCGAAGAGCGCGTCCTGATTAGCAACGGCATGTACACCGGCCTTCTCGATAACCTCTGCGGGGCAGAAGGCATCGTAGGCATAGACGTCCATGCCAAAGCCCTTGGCGATGCGGGCCACGTTGCGGCCTACGTTACCGAAGGCGAGGATACCCAGCTTCTTGCCGAGCAGCTCAGAGCCGCTCTTGCCGTTGTAGAAACCACGAACGGCCATCACCAGCAGACCGAAGACCAGTTCGGCTACGGCATTGGCGTTCTGACCAGGGGTGTTCTCAGCGACTACGTTGTGAGCGGTAGCGGCGGCGAGGTCGATGTTGTCGTAACCGGCACCTGCGCGAACCACTATCTTCAACTGCTTGGCAGCGTCGAGCACCTCGGCATCGACCTTATCCGAACGGATAATCAGTGCGTCGGCATCCTTCACTGCATCGAGCAGCTGTGCCTTCTCTGTATATTTCTCGAGCAGCACCAGCTCATTGCCTGCTGCCTCTACTTCTGCTTTGATACCATTCACAGCGGCTGCGGCAAATGGCTTTTCTGTTGCTACAAGAATCTTCATATTTTCTTAATTCTTAACTCTTAATTCTTAATTAGTGCTGAGCCTCAAACTCCTTCATGCAGGCTACGAGGGCGTTGCAGCCTTCGATGGTCTGTGCGTTGTAGCAAGAAGCACGGAAACCACCCACTGAGCGGTGACCCTTCACACCAACCATGCCCTTGCTGACGGCGAAGTCGAGGAAGTCCTTCTCCAGCTCCTTGTACTCGTCGGCCATCACGAAGCAGAGGTTCATCAGCGAACGGTCCTCCTCTTTGGCAGTACCTACGAACATCTTGTTGCGGTCGATCTCACCATAAACGATCTCAGCACGCTGCTTGGCCAGCTTGTCCATAGCCTCGACACCACCCTGGGCCTTGATCCAGCGCAGGTTCTCGAGGGCACAGTAGATGGGCACCACAGGAGGCGTATTGAACATCGAACCCTTGTCGACATGCGTGCGGTAGTCGAGCATGGTGGGAATTTCACGGGGTGCACGACCCAGCTTCTCGTCCTTCAGGATGATGATGGTCACACCGGCCATAGCCAGGTTCTTCTGGGCACCGGCATAGATGGCATCGTACTTGCTGACATCCACAGGACGGCTCATGATGTCCGACGACATATCGGCAATCAGAGGCACGTTGACATCGAGGTCCTTGCGGATCTCCGTACCGTAGATCGTATTATTGGTGGTGATGTGCAGATAGTCGGCATCGGCAGGCACCGTCCAGTCCTTCGGGATGAAGGTGTAGTTGGCATCAGCAGAAGAAGCCACCTCTACGACCTCACCAAACAACTTGGCTTCCTTCATGGCCTTCTTGGCCCAGACGCCAGTGTTCAGGTAGGCAGCCTTCTTAATCAGGAAGTTGAACGGAATCATACAGAACTCCAGACTGGCACCACCGCCGAGGAAGATCACGGAATAACCCTCGGGGATGTCGAGCAGCTCCTTTACCAGAGCCACAGCTTCGTCGACAACGGGCTGGAAATCCTTTGCACGATGGCTGATCTCCATCAGAGAAAGACCCGAACCATTGAAATCAAGACACTGCTGAGCGGTCTTCTCAATCACTTCGCGGGGAAGCATCGAGGGACCGGCATTAAAGTTGTACTTCTTCATGTTGAATTTTATTTTTTGAATGTTTGAAATTGATGTTCATTGAATTGCGCCGCGAAATTACACTTTTATTTTCATTTGGCCAAATATTTGAGCAAAAATTCACGAAAATAAGCGATTTTCTTTCAATTTGTCAACTCCATTTCGCATTTTACTGCCCTCTTTGCTGCAAAGTTACAAAGATTCCACGACATACGCAAACCTTTTAGCCAAGTTTAACGTGAGATTATTCCATGCTTTTTTTCGCATTATTATAAAAAAGATGTATCTTTGCAAACAAAACATGAAAATATGAAGGTGCATGAAGTAATTATCTCGCTCGGATCTAACGAGAACCAGGAAGCGAACCTGGAAAAAGCCAGAGAGCAGTTAACACAGTTAATGACGGAAGTACATTTCACTTCCGCCATCTGGACCGACCCCATCGCCACCTCGCGTAAGGAGCGCTATCTCAACCAACTTTGCAAGGCAACCACAGCCTTTGGCGAGGGCCTGTTGTGCGAGGTACTGAAGGAAACGGAGAAACGCATCGGGCGCACGAAGAATGAAGACGGCATCGTGGCTATCGACCTCGATCTGCTGCTATACGACGGACAGCGTCATCACCTGAGAGACTGGAGCAGAGACTATGTCAAGAATTTATTGAGCGAACTATGAAGAAAATATTCATTATCAGTGCCTTATTGTTATCGAGCATATCAATATATGCCCAGCGTTTTGAGGATTATTTCGAGGATCGCACCCTGCGACTTGACTACACGTTTGCAGGCGATGACGTGCTCCTTCAGATCTACGTCGACGAGCTCGTCAGCCTACCCCACTGGTATGGTCGCAGAGAGCGACTGTCTGAACTGCCCCTGAGGGGCAACGGCCAGATTACCGTCCGCTCGAAGACCGACAGTGTGGTCATCTATCGCCATGCCTTCTCCACCCTCTTCCAGGAATGGCTGGCTACCGACGAGGCCAAACACACGCAGAAGTCATTCGAGAACGTGTTTCTCGTGCCCTTCCCCAAAGCACCAGTGGAAATCAAGGTGGAGCTATTCGATTATCACAAAGAGGTGGTGAATTCGCTCACGCACACCGTCGATCCCAAGGATATCCTGATCCGCAAGGCCGGTGAGCGCAATGTCACGCCCTACGACGTGCTGCATCAGGCCAGCGACACCTCACGCTGCATCCGTATCGCCTTCGTGGCAGAGGGCTATACCAGCGACGAGATGGACCATTACCTCGACGACTGTCGGAAAGCCATTGGCTCGCTCTTCAACCACGAGCCCTTCAAATCGCTACAGCACCGCTTTCAGATCATCGCCGTAAAGTCGACTTCTGAAGAATCGGGCACCAGCGAGCCCGCAAAGGGCATCTGGAAGAACACGGCCCTCGGTTCCCACTTCGACACCTTTTACAGCGACCGTTATCTCACGACACTCCATCTGAAGCGCCTGCACGACCTCCTGGCTGGCACGCCCTACGAGCATATCATCATTCTCGTCAACACCGACCACTATGGCGGAGGCGGCATCTACAACTCCTATAATCTCAGTTTTACAGGCGGTGAGAAGTTCCTGCCTGTCGTGGTACATGAATTCGGCCATAGCTTTGGCGGCTTGGGCGACGAGTATGCCTATGGCGACGACGACCCGATGTATTTCAGCGATACCGAGCCCTGGGAGCCCAATTTGACGACAAAGGCCACCGCTTTCATCAAGTGGGAGAACCTAATCAAGGAAGGCAAGGCCGGCCTCGTCGAGGGTGGCGGCTATCTGAAGAAAGGTGTGTGGCGGGGCTGTGAGAACTGCCGGATGCGCACCAACGAAGAGCCCGAGTTCTGCGCCGTCTGTCAGCAGGCACTTAAAGAACTCATCAATTTTTATACAGAGAAATCGGAGTAATCGGAATACTCAGAGTAATCGGAATATTCGGAGTATTCAGATTACTCAGAGTGAATCCAGGCTGTCGGAATAAATCGTGGCGGCCTCGTCGCTGCGCTCATCATCCGTCATATCCACCAGCGGATGAATATCCATCACCTCAAGGTTAATACCGATACGGTTCATGTTCTGATTCGTATAGGTGAGCTGTGCCCCGAAGAGAATGATGGTCCACGATATCTGCACCCACAACATGAAGAGCGGCAGCGCGGCAAACGAGCCGTAGATGGCATTGTAGCCCGTCACCCAGATCTGAGAATGGATATACACCATCTGCAGCACATGCATGCCCACACCCGCAAGAATACCCGGGACGATGGCACACGAGGGCTTCACGTGTGTATTGGGCATGTAGATATAAAGCCCGATGAAGATAAGCGACAACAGGATATAAGGCGATAGGTCGAGCAGATAGCGCACCGCAGGCCCCAGATATTCATAACCACTCATCTTCGCCGCAAAGGCCGCCATATAGAACGACAGACCCGTGGAGACAACGGCCAGTATCGGAAACAGGAGAAAGACGGCCAGGTAATTCGTAAACGAACGGATAATAGGTCGCGAATTGCTCACCTGCCAGATCTGATTGAAGGTCTCCTCCACATTGTTCATCAGCATCAGCACCGTGTAGAGCATGAATATCAGACCGATACCCAGGAAGATGCCGCTCTTGGTATGCACCAGATAGCTGTTGACGAAGCCCACTATGGCCTCTGCCGCCTGAGGCTGCGAGGCGAGGGTGTCACGAAACCAGATCTCGATGTACTTGTTATAGCCGAAGCCCCTGGCGATGGCGAAGATCACCGCAAGAATAGGGACAAAAGCCAGAAGGGTGGAATAAGTGAGCGCCGAGGCCTGGGCCATAACGCGTTTAGCCGTAAAAAAACGGATGGTCAGACTAAACTTATGATATATGTTCCTCAGAACGCGCTTCACCATATCAAAACCATAAAAAAAAGCACTGCTCCTGTAAGCCGGGTTCTGTTCCCCCGAAGGGGAGCCTGTCATTTATCTACTCCATGAGTCACCCCATGGCTCCAGCGTTCTACCCTCCATCGTTTACTCGGGCGGGCAACCCTCAGACGACGGTATACATGAACTTGCAGTCCCCAGTCGGCACAGCCTGATGATCACCCATCAGCTGGTGGTCTCTTACACCACCTTCTCACCCTTACCCACTCCAGGGGCGGTTGTTTTCTTCTGCCGGCACCTACTGTCACCAATAGCTTCCATTTTCAGAAGTGGGGTGCCCTATACTGCCCGGACTTTCCTCTCGTACCCTAGGGCACCAGCGACAGGCCGGAGCAGTGCTTTCATTCTTATAACAGGGGCGAATTACAGGTCGTTGTAATTCTGCACATCAAAGGTTGAGGTCGACATGTTACCCGTCTCATAACCCTTCTTCAGCCAGCGCTTACGCTGATCGGAAGTACCGTGGGTAAACGATTCGGGCGTGGCCCTACCCTGAGCCTTCTTCTGCAGCCAGTCGTCGCCGATGGCTTTGGCCAGCTCAAGACCCTTCTCGAGGTCGCCATACTCCATTGAGTGGTTGATGGCATCCTCATAGTGAGCCCACACACCGGCGTAGTAGTCAGCCAGGAGCTCCAGACGCACGCTGATCTGGTTGGCACGCACCTTATCCGTCTGGTTCATAGCCTGATGCGCCTTACCCAATATACCCAGCGAGTTCTCTACATGGTGGCCGATCTCATGGGCAATCACGTAGGCATAGGCAAAGGTATTACCCTCGACACCCAGCTGACGCTTCATCTGCGTAAAGAACGAGAGGTCAATGTAGAGTTTCTGGTCGCCAGAGCAATAGAAGGGTCCCACAGCTGCTGTAGCAGAGCCACAGGCAGAGTTTACCTGATTAGAAAAGAGCACCAGTGTCGGCGGCTCATAGGTACGTCCCATCTCCTGGAATACCCTGCCCCACACATCCTCCGTAGAGGCCAGGATCTGCTTGCACTCGGTAGCCAGTTGCTGCTCCTCCTCGGTGAAGTTCTCGGGGTCGACACTCTCCGTATTGGCAGACATCTGCTGCTGGGCAGCCTGAAGACCGGCTGACACGGGGTCGCCACCGCTAATCCAGGCAAACAAGGCAGCCACGATGATGGCTCCAATGCCACCAATACCGGCTTTTGCACCACCACTAAGACCACGACGGTCTTCCACATTACTACTTTCTCTTCTTCCTGTTAATTTCATAATTATTCACTTTTCGTTAGTCACTATTAGTTATTGACGGAGCCGCCGACGATGTCGAGGAGCTCAGAGGTAATGGCCTGCTGACGGCTCTTGTTGTACTGGAGATTCAGTTCGCGAAGCAGCTCGTCGGCATTATCCGTAGCGGTCTGCATGGCCACCATTCGGGCAGCATGCTCAGAGGCATTGGAATCGAGCAGGGCCGTATAAAGCGCCAGGTGAGCGAGTTTTGGAATGAGCTGCGAGAGTACGGTGTCCATATCGGGCTCGACGATGAAATTGTCGTTGAGCGGCTTCACCTCCTCGTTCTCACCTCTCACCTCTTGCCTCTCACCTCTTTTCTTGAGATACTCCTGCGACTCCTTTGTGGCAACCACCGACGTAAGGTCGCGCTCATGATCGGCATTCAGCTCCGACTCCACATCAATCGGCAGGAAGGTCTTGCGGGTGAGCACCTGCGAGCCTGCGCTCTTGAAGTGATGATAGATCAGCTCCACCTTGTCGATCTCACCCTCAGCGAACTTCTTACCCAGTTCCATCGCTATCTCGATGCACTGCTGCACATTGGGTTTGTCGGCCAAGGCCGAGAATTCGCCCTGTACCTTCAGTCCCAACTTGTTGGCCTTCTCATAGACCTTTCGGCCAATGGGATAGATCTCGACATTGTCGCGGCCTATGGTCTTGTCGTACTCGTTAACGGCGTTGAGCATCATCTTGATGGTGTTGGCATTGAAGCCGCCACAGAGCGACGAGTTCGACGTGAAGACCACGAGTGCGGCCCTTTTCACGGGGCGCACCTGGTCGTAGATGGTCTGAGCCTCGGCCTCGGCAGCGAGGAACGACTTGAGGATGTGCTCCAGCAGTTCCTCGTAAGGCAGCATATTCTGTATGGCTACCTGTGCATGATGGAGTTTACTGGAGGCCACCATCTTCATTGCCGACGTGATCTTTCGCGTGGAGTTGACGGAGGCGATGCGGCCTTTAATTTCTTTTAAACTTGGCATATATAACTTTGAACTTTATGATTTGTTCTTTCCCTTTGAACTCTGAGCAAAGACTCTGTAATTACTAAGTAATCATAAAGTTCAATACTCAAAGTTCAAAGTTCAAAGTCACTTATATGTTCCTGCGATATCCGCCATCACGGCCTCGATCTTGGCAGTCGTCTCGTCGTCGATCTTACCGCTGGCGAGCGTCTCGATAACTTCGGGATTGGCATTGCGCAGCTTGTCGAGGAACTGTGTCTGGCACTCACGTACCTTGTCGATGGGCACTTCGCGCATCAGTCCGTGCACACCGCAATAGAGGATGGCAATCTGCTCGCCTACGGGCATCGGGCTGTACTGCGGCTGGATCAGCAGTTGGTTGTTCTTACGACCACGGTCGAGCGTCATCGCCGTCACAGCATCCATATCGCTGGAGAACTTCGAGAAGGCCTCGAGCT
>CAMJBL010000077.1 GCA_946403845.1 uncultured Prevotella sp.
CGTATGATCTACGCCTCTAAGACTTACGAGAACCTCGACGCCACCCGCAAGGCTGGTCTGTGGGGTGTATCAATGCCTCGCCGTTACGGCGGTCTGAACCTGCCTAACGCAGTATTCTCTATGCTCTCTGAGATGATTTCGGCTGCTGATGCCGGTTTCCAGAACATCTGGAGCCTGCAGAGCTGTATCGACACTCTGTATGAGTTCGGTAGCGAGGAGCAGCGCCAGAAGTACATCCCACGCGTTTGCGCTGGTGAGGGTATGAGTATGGACCTGACCGAGCCTGATGCTGGTTCTGACCTGCAGCGCGTGATGCTGAAGGCTACCTTCGACGAGAAGGAGAACTGCTGGCGTTTGAACGGTGTGAAGCGCTTTATCACAAATGGTGACTCTGATATCCACCTCGTGCTGGCTCGTTCAGAGGAAGGTACTAAGGACGGACGTGGTCTGTCGATGTTCATCTACGACAAGCGTCAGGGTGGTGTCAATGTGCGTCACATCGAGCATAAGTTGGGTATCCATGGTTCACCCACCTGTGAGCTCACCTATAAGAATGCCAAGGCAGAACTCTGCGGAAGCACTCGTCTGGGTCTGATCAAGTATGTGATGGCTCTGATGAACGGTGCCCGTCTGGGTATAGCCGCTCAGTCTGTAGGTGTTGAGCAGGAAGCTTACAACGAGGGTCTGGCTTATGCAAAGGAGCGTCAGCAGTTTGGCGACAAGATCATCAACTTCCCCGCTGTCTACGATATGCTCTCTCGCATGAAGGCCAAGCTCGACGCAGGTCGTGCATTGCTTTACGAGACAGCTGCCTATGTTGATATCTACAAGTGCCTTGAGGACATCGAGCGCGATCGCAAACTCGAGCCCGAGGAGAAGCAGGAGCTGAAGAAGTACCAGCGCTTGGCTGATGCCTTCACTCCACTTGCTAAGGGTATGAACTCTGAGTACGCCAACCAGAACGCTTACGATGCCATCAGCATCCATGGTGGTTCGGGCTTCATCATGGAGTATAAGAGCCAGCGCCTGTTCCGCGATGCCCGTATCTTCTCAATCTATGAGGGAACCACGCAGTTGCAGGTGGTTGCTGCTATCCGCTATATCACCAACGGCACGATGCTTGCTAACATCAAGGATATGTTGGCTGGTCTTGAGGTGAGTGATAGCCTGAAGAATCTGAAGGCTCGCGTGGAGAAACTGATTCCTGTTTATGAGGAGGCTCTTGCCAATGTGAAGGCCCTCGAGAATCAGGATGCTCAGGACTTCTTGGCTCGTCGTCTCTACGATATGACAGCCGAACTGGTAATGAGTCTGCTTATCCTTCGTGATGCCACTAAGGCCCCTGAACTCTTCGAGAAGAGTGCTAACGTTTATGTTCGCATGACTGAAGAGGATGTCTTTGGTAAGTCAGCTTACATCAAGGCCTTCCAGGTTGAGGATCTTGCTTCGTTTAAGGCAGTAGAACCTGAGACGGAAGAATAAGCGCCTTTCCAGATGTCTAAAGAGCCACTTGCTGCGCAGCAAGTGGCTCTTTTTGTTGCTAAACAGTATCTTATCAGTGATCAGTATTTACTATGACACTAAACACCCTCTAGTATGATACTAAAGGTGCTCTAGTATGATACTAGAGGGTGTTTAGTATGATACTAAAAAATCGGTGCACCCTATGGATGCACCGATTCTTTATGGTATGTAAGTGAAATTACTTCTTAGCAACTTCAACTTTAATCTCCTTGAAGTAGTACTTGTTGGCCTCTCTCAGCTTCTCGAGGTTGAAGCAGATTGACTGCATGCCATCAGCCTCATCGGGAACAGAGAACTCCTTCTCAAGTGTACCCCAATCTGTTGCGAAATCAAAGCTACCAAACAGGTTGTAGTGGATATAAGTTCCAGCATAGCCGTCTACACCTTCAATTGCACCAGCAGCAGGAATCTTTCCATGAGCCTGTGAATCAGCGCTAGCAGCCTTGTCAGCCTTGAACTTCATGGTGTACTTCACCTTTGTGCCAGCAGCCAAAGCCTTAGGAAGACCAATCAGGAACTGAGTATCCCAGTCTACAGAAACCTTAGCCTCTGCATCACCATTATTATATTGAGCGTATGTCTTCTCAGGATCAAGGCTCTCAACAACAATAGCACCGTCAGCACTTGTTGCAGCAACGTAGTTCTTGAAATACTTCACAGAGAAGTTCTTGGCATCGTCACCCTTATACTCGCAAAGTGTCTCCCAATTCTCAACGGGCTTTGCCTTCTCGATAATCTTAATCTTGATATCATCGAAGTAGTACTTGTTAGCCTCCTTGAATACAGCCAAGTTGATAGCGATTGTGTTACATCCAGCCTGGTTAGCAGCAACTGTTACTTCCTTCTCAAACTTGGTCCATTCGGTTGTGAAAGGAATATGGCCAACGAAGTCCCAATGCTTGTAAGCAGTCGGAGCTGTGTGAGCCTGAGTCTCAGAATCAGCAGCTTTCTCAGCACGTACACGGCACTCAAACAAGAACTTGTCGCCTTCGTTCACAGCCTCAGGCATTGTAATAAAGAACTGAGTATCCCAGTTGTCGATAGCTTTACCCTCTGGCTCGTCGGCCTCATTACGAGAGATAACCTCAATACACATGTTATCCGGATCTGTCAGATCAACAACGCGTCTTGCATTACCAGGCTTGTTAGGATCAGCATTAATCTTCTCACCGTTAACCCACTCTGCAGAAGTGAAGGCCTTCATATCCTCACCATTCAGTCGGCCATTAGCCAGAATGTTGTCATCAGCCCACTTGTCGTGACGCTTAACCTCAACGCGGATGTCATCGAAGAAATATCTGTTGCGAATGCCCTTAGCCAGGTTGAAAGCGATGGTATACGTGCCAGCCTGAGCCTGACCCCAAGCACCTGCATCACCTACAGTAACCCAGTTAGAATCGAAGTCTGTCCAATCAGTCGTGAAGTTTACATTACCAACACCGAACCAGTGGAGATACTGGCCAGCAGCTCCATGTGACTGTGTCTCAACACCATTAGCAGCCTCATCAGCCTTTACTTTCATGGTCAGACGAATCTGGTCGCCCTTTTCCAAGGGCTCCTCACCCTTATTGAAAGTGATAAAGAATTGGCTATCCCAGCTTGCAAGACTGTTACCATTCATTGTTGCATTGCCAGCAGAAATGGCCTCACCCTCGCTGCGAACCTCAACAACAACAGCGTGGTTTCTCGGAGTTACCTCGTCCCATTTGATGGAGGCAGGAATAATTCCATTGGTAACAGCTCCATCTTTACCTACTTGTACAAGGAAGTTAGCTGTTTCGTTACCTTCGCAACGACCATTGGTGATTACGCTACCCTCGTCAAACTCATCGGGACCAGCAATGTCTGCGGGGCTAGGACCAACGATGTTGTCCTGATTAGAACAGGAAGTGAAACTTGCGGCTGCAATCAACAAAGATGCGGCTACCGCAAAAAAGCAATTTTTCTGTTTCATACTTTTAATTTTAAATTGATAATAATATGCTTTTGTTAATTAATTCACGCGTTCCTATATATTATATATATTCAGAGTGCAAAGATACGATTTGTTTCTTAAAGATGCTTTGTATTTTGTATCATGAACTTTGGAAATTATACTTTTTTGTGCGATTTTAAGAAATCTTTGCAATGTTTTCGCAAAAAAATGTAAAATCGCAGGGCTTGTTGACTCCTTTGACCTCACTATTATTACCTCGTTAATGAGAACTTCATCGACAATCCGAAATCACGGGTTGTGGTTGGATAACTGCTACTGGAAAGCAGCGGGGTGTTTGTCTGTTGGTCATAATAGGCAGAGAGGGTGAGTAGACGGCTCAGGGTATAGTCGGCCATAAACGACAGTTTGAAGGCAGAGTTGCCGCTTGATGCAGAAGAAGTGCCGCTGGCGATGTCGCGCGTGATAGCTGCCTGTTGACGGAAGGAAATGTCAAGGCGCAGGTTCATATCATGGTTCACGCCACCAGAGCGCCCTTTATTCTGGGTTGTCTGTGTGTTTGTCTGCTGATTCTTCGACTTACCCCGACTTTGGGCTTTCTTCACCTTACGGTTACCGCCTGCGCCAAAGAGATTGAAATCGCGTATCTTGTAGCCTGCGCCCAATACAATATCGTTCGAACGGGCTTCATTGATCTGTACGCTCGTCATCGAGAGATTCAGCACACGGGTGGTACGATACTCCAATTTCGCAGTCAGGTCGTTCTGGAGGGTGGCATCCACACCAATCAGCGGTGAGAAAGCTTCGTTGATACTGACGGTCGATACATTATACATCGACGAAGGCTGCAGCATGCCCGTAGCCTGGTCGGTGGTAAAGCCCAGATCACCCATATATTCGCGCCAGGCACTATAAGAGGCGTAAGAGCCGATGCTGAAAACAGACTTATAACTGTGGTTGATATTAAACGATTTGAAATGGTTGCTGAACCACGTCAGTTTCGACAATCCGCTATACCGGATGGTCCAGTTTGGCAACATACGTGTCAGAGTGGGGAAGAGATCGAGTGAACCACCACTAGAAGTATAGGCTGAGAGGAAAGCAGGTATCATCACGTCAGCACTATAGGGATTAACTTCTCCGATGGTTGAACCGCCATAGACTGTCCCTGCCTCTGGGTATTGACTGCCTACTTGGGCTGCATACTCTGGAAGCAGGCTGCGGAACTTGTCGAAGGTTGACGACTGATAGCCGTTATTAGCATCTCCCATACCTTCTAATGCCCCCTTCAGAGAGATGGTCGTCATGTTGAATGACCCGCTATGTGTTGTAGGCTTTCCTTCGTACATATATTGAATACGTTTTGCGCGCGTGTCCGTGCGTGAGGCATTCAGGTCTATCTTCAGATCGCGGATAGGTTCCAGCGTGGCTCTCAGCTGCAGGTCGCTGCTGCTGTTAATGGTGGCAGGCGTGGCGACATTGTCACTATGCAATAGCCAATCGTTGGCGAGGGCCTTATCCAGATAACTGTCGCCAATAGTGCCAAAAGCAAAGTCAAGACCTGGTGATAGTCCTCCAGAGCTCCGTTGTCCGAAGGCATCGCCGATGTTTGGCATAAAGCCAGGCAGGTTCATGCTGTATTGGTTTCGATACGAGATGTTAATGCTACGTATCATCATCAGCAGATGGGCTGCACTTTGGGCTGGCTTATACCACCATTTGTTCTCTAATGGCGGCTTGGTCATCACCGACAGCTTGATATCGACGGTGTCGTTACTCTTGATAAGGATCTTGTTCTCGTCAATGATTTTGTATTTCAGCGGATACGACTTGCCATCTTTAGTCTTAGCAGTCACTCGCAAGCGCTTCGATTTCTTGTTGTGTGCAACGGTGATGGTGGTGTCGGGCTTCAGCGTAATCTCGCGCTGGTAACTGTTCTTGGAGGTTGTCTGAGGTTTCTCTGATTTCTCGGATTTGTCTGATTTATCCGATTTATCCGATGTCGGGGCTTTCTTGGCAGGCGTCTTCTTGGGGATAGCTTTCTTGAAACGCTCGTTGGCCTTCTTCAGGAAGGGGAAGTGGTTATATAGCGTTTCCATGTTCAGTGAGGCATTGATGTTCAAGTTTCTTCGGCTGTTGATGGTATTTCCCAACGAGGTGCCGTCCTCGAGTTCCGTTCCGCGGGTCCATGAGTAGTTGGCATTATACGAGGCATCGCTGTTAAGCCAGTCGAAGATAGGCAGTTTGTTCAGCGGCAACTGGTAGGAAACGGTGGTCTGTTGCTGATAATCGAGCGGGGTTCCTAAGTTCTTGATACTCTGCCATACGGAGTCCTTCCACGCATAGTAGTGGTCTGCATAGAGATCCTTATTCACAGGGGTATAGGGCTCTTCAATCTGGGCATGGGTAGCCGACTGGAAATTAAAGTGCAGATTCTTTGTAAAGTCCCATCGCAATGAGAAATCACGGTTCCAGAGAAATTCCTCACTGAATATCAACGGAATTGCTTGTCCGCCCAGATCCTCGAGGTCACGCTCTTGCAGTTCATAATACTCACGACTGATTGTCGAGTTGAAACTGATACTCTGGGGCAGGTAGTTCAGTCCGAAAGCCTTGGGGAAATTGAGCCACTTCGACTTACCTTTCAGTTTTCCGAATGGCTCCCAGGTTTTATACACGGGCGAATAGGTGTAGTTCAGGGCTCCTCGCCATTCATCGCGCTTCTCGTAGACCGTTGTTTCACCAGAGGTATACTGGTGGGCGTGACTATAACTGAATGAGAAGTTGGCTGGGTCATAAGGCATCGGATGACGCTTGGTCTTCAGTCCCCAGCGTACATTGCTGAGTGAGAAGTTCGTGTTAGTGGTCTTCGACACTGCCAATGACTCGATGCTGTCGCGTTCGTGCTGGTCTGCTGCAGCGTCGAGAGCATCTTTCAGACGCATGTCGGAGTCGAGAGGGTTATACCTCGGACGTACCTCGTCCTTTGTGACGGAGTAATAGAGGGGGGCTGATACCTGGGCCTTCTCTGGGAACAGCTTGCCCAGTTCCAACGAGGTGGTTACGGAGTATTGTTTCTGGGTGTCGGTATTGCGCTGCATCACGCTCTCTTCAAGGCCGCCGAAGCCGTCGCCGATATAACGGCCCGTCACATTCACTGAACCGAAGTCGGAGAGCTGTACCTGCAGATTACCAGAGGCAGCCCAACCGCCATCATTATTGGTTTCCAACAGTCGTAGCTCGTTCACCCAAACCTCACCCGATTTAATCTCGCTTGAAACGTTCCTCACACCAATCACCATTGTCTTCACCTCTCCCAACGTGGGATTACCAATGATGCTTACCTTATTATTTGGGCGCTTCTCGTCGTGGGCCGTAAACATCTGATTATACGAGGCCGCACCTTGTGCCTTCAGCTTGTTGCGCTCTTTCTTCAACGAGGTAAACACGCTGAGGTCGATGTCGAGCATATTGTCCTCAGGCCATACCTCTCTGCGGTCTGCAGTCGAATATCGGCTGTAGGTGTTGCGGTCGGGCGTCAGCTTCAGTGGAATCTCATATTCGTAGTAATTGCTCTTGTAATCACTACCCAGACGGATGAATACAGCCAATTGGTTATCTTTCAGCGCAGTCTGGTCGGGTACCAGATGATTGGCATGCACGAACATCTGCATGCGTTTGTAGTGGCGCAGGTCGTAGTTGGAATTCTTGTAAACGGCCTTTGACTCTTGCGGACTCAGGTTTTCCACCACGATATTCAGCGCCTGCTCATTATTCTCTACCAGCTGAGGCTGCGAGGGGTCTGTCACGCGGGTAATGCCTGGTGGCAGCACATAATTGACAGGTTGCTTGTCGTTGTTTTCCTCGATGTTGACGGCACTCACCTTCACCGTGCCAGTCTCCAGACCACCTGAGAGGTTCTGTTTATAGATACGCCACTCGCCACGCACCAGGTCGAGACTTCCGAAACGCAGTACGATAGGTTTCTGGAAGTTGGTCAGGAACATACGCATGAAGCGGATACTGGAGAAGTCGGTGATCGACCCTTCCTTCCGTTCGTATTCCGTCACAGGGATACGGAACTGGAACCAGTTGACGCTGGTTGTGTCGCCATTGCGCAGTTTGACACCACTGGTACGCATGTCTGTAATGAAAGAACCTGGAATGGCATTTCCATTCCGATAGGCATCGAGTATTTCCGGACTGATGTGTACGCGATATTGGTAGTAGCGCTCATACTCGTTCAATGTGAAGTCCTGATTGATATCCTCCACATCGGGTCCCGTCTTATAACTGGTGTCATACGATTCCGTGCGGTCATCCGTATCTGGCGAGTTGCCTTGGGGGTTGTTGATTCGTTTGTAGCGCTCAAGGATACTCTTCTGCTCATTGTCGAAGTCAGAACCGCGATAGTAGTGATAGTTATCGCCTGCAGGGTCGTTGCGCCAGGCCTTTAGGATACTGTCGTTGGTGATGATGCCACTGAGGGCGTCGAGCCACTCCTTATAGGCTCCGAATTCACGCTCCTGTTCGTCGTTCAGACCATTGAGACCCACATCCTGTAAGGCTCTCGAACCTGAGGTTGTGGCGAAGGCGTAGGTCTGGGTGGCCTGTTGGGGAATGCGCCCCCATTGGGTATTGGTAAATGAACTGGTGCCATCGACGGGCATACCACTCTCGTAGAATTTCTTACCATCGCGGAGGATGTCCTCACTCACCTCGCCAAGGTTGAAGTAGAGGTCGCCGCTATAGTCTGAGGCATTGCCCTGCTCGCGGAGGTAGATATAGGGGTCGAGCATCCAGAATTCGATGTACTCGATATTGGCCTGTTCAAAATCTGTGGTTTCCAGTCGACGCATCATACCGCCCCATTTGGTCTCAGGCTGTCGCAGGGTGCCGTCGCTGTTCAGGTCGAGGGTCAGGTTGTAGGGACCGCGCTCCTCAGGATAGTAGGCCAGGTTCAGCACGGAGAGGGTCGAGGTGGCACCGCTGTAGGTCGACTGCTGACGGTTGGGATAGAGTTCCTTCACATAGACCTCTCTGACATAGTGGTTGGAGAGCTGTTCCAGGTCGCTCTTGATATGACTGGGGGTAAGGGTCGAGGAGTGGCGTGTGAAGATGGGGTCTACATAGTACCAGGCCAGCAGCGCACGATTATAGCCGCTGGTGACGCCTGTTTTGTCGGATGACTCCCTGAACATCGTAGGTACGCTGGAGATGGTCCACATCTTTGGTTCTCCCACAGGGATGTAGTTCTTCGTATTCTCAAAGTCGTCGATATAGGAGGCATTATCCTGTGTGCCGCTGGCAGAACCTGCTATCAAGTGGGCGAATTCACCTGTGAAAGTGATGTGCGACGGATCCTTTACGTGCAGTAGCGGTATCTTATTGAGCATGCTGGTCAGCCACTGACTGTCTTGTTTCCAGTTTACGTTCAGACCCCAGATGGTGTTCCTCAGCGGCTCCTCGCCCATGGCGACCTTCGAAATGAGCGCTTGCTCAGATAAGTGCATCAGTGTACCGCCAATCTGGAAGTTCTTCGTGAAGTCGTACTCCCAGTTCAGTCCGAGCATCGTCTTCCGCTGTAAGCCGTATTCCGTGTTCGACTCTAATGACACGTTGACATTGGTGCCTGCGTCGATGATGCTCTGGTTCAGGATGGTTACTTCGCCCGCGCTGTAGTCCACAGAGTAGTCAGAGCCTTCCTGCAGCGTCACACCGCCGGCCGTCACTACGACAGATCCTTGGGGGACGTTGTAGGCATCGAGTGAGATGACATTGGCACTACGACCCTTATACTGACCTGTCATCACAAACTTGTTCTTCTCGGCAATCTGCTTGGCGACGGTCTTGGTGGAGTCGTAAAGCTGACTGAAGACATATTTGTCGGCTTCAGCATCTGTGAGTCCCTTGGCCTTGAGCTGACTGCGCAGATAGTCGCCGAAAGGTTCTGCTGACGGCAGGAAGACACGACCGTTGCTGACGGTATAGCCTTCCACAAAGTCGAAATAGCCATTGGCATGGTTCTTGTTGTTATTGTCCAAACGGTCACAGCCCAGCATCCTCAGCAGGGTCTGTTCTTTCACACGCTGGTCAGGGATATAAGTCAGATAGACACCGGCCGTATCACTTTGGTATTTGATGTCGAGACGGAACTTTGTGCGCTCCACTGTTGAGGCCAGGTAGTACACGTTCTTCATCATCAG
>CAMJBL010000078.1 GCA_946403845.1 uncultured Prevotella sp.
TCGGAGTCCCTGCCCTACTCGGCAATCCGCATTTCAAGATGTCAGACTTCCTCCGTGAGCGTATCGGCAACCATCAATACAAGTCACCAAGAGCCGATGGCAAGCAGGACTTCACCATCAACGAACAGCTCATTAGCGAGTTCGAGGAAATGGAAGCCCATCAGTTCGACTGCTGTAATATATATAATAAGGTTCGCGTATGGGGACTCTTCGGTGAGGAGGACACACTGGCACACTTCGAGCCATTGTTTCTGGAACATTATCACAACACTTTTCACTTCCCAGGTGGCCATACCCCAACGACAGACCAGTTCAAGACGTGGTATGTGCCTCTTATTGAAAAATTATTGTTGGAATTTCCCATTTCAGAAGATCGCGTAAGATATTTCCAGCACTTCAAGGGAAACAAGTACAAACTGGAGCATATTGCCTTTGATTCCGAGACCCAGGAACGGATGGTAGTCTATCAGGCACTTTATGGCGACCGCAAATACTGGGTACGTCCTGAAAAGATGTTCTTCGAGACCATAGAGCGTGACGGGAAACGTTTCTCACGCTTTACGGAAATAGACTGGGAAGAATAACAGATTCTCCTTTACACAGAACAAAAAAACAGGCAGCTATTGAAGCTGCCTTACAAACGGGTTGTGGAACTGCGCTTAGTTGAACCAGAGCTCTCCACCGAGCACCTGAGCGCCTACTATATAGGCTTTATTGCCTGCGGCCTGAGTTGTATACTCTTTGTACTGCTGGCCGTAATCAGATTCTTTTGTTACCATAGATCTACCCATTTAATATACAATTTCACAATGACTAAAGTTTCTGCTGCAAAGGTACGGTGAAAAACAGTAATGCGAAATACCATCAGCTAGGCATTTAACATCACAAAGGTTCGGTATTTCATAAATAATCACATGAAATTAAGGGAAAATTCCCCCGTAAATATAGGGAATACACCCCATAATTATAGGAATAATCCAGGATCTTTCGTCCTCTTCTTTACGTCAAAGAGGTGAGAATAAGAAACAAATGTCTAACAAATTAAAGATAGGAGACAAAGTTATGAAGAAGATGATGATTATGGCAATGATGATGGCAATGACTATCACGGCCAATGCAATGAGCTACAACGCAGCAAAGCACGAGGCTCTGTTCCTCTCGGACAAGATGGCCTACGAGCTGAACCTTACCGCTGCACAGTATGAGGCAGTCTACGAGATCAACCTCGACTACCTGATGAGCCTGAACGGTCATGGTGACGTGTTTGGCATCTGGTGGGATCGTCGTAATGCAGACCTCCGCTTCGTGCTGACTCCGTGGCAGTATGACAAGTATGTAGCACTGAACCACTTCTATCGCCCCGTAGCATGGAAGGCTGGTGGATGGACATTCGCAGTGTATACTCACTATGGCAGAGGCCGTTTCTACAATGCACATCCGACGGTGTTCGTGAGCTACCGTGGTGGTCATAACAGAGTTCATGGCTCACACTATGCCCACATGCACAAGCCCGCAGCTGCTCCTGTTGCAAAGCACAATCATGCTCCAATGCCGGACAGAGGCGCAAGAGTGATGAACGACAAGGGACACATGGGCAACCACAATATGGGCAACCATAATGCTCATAAGGCTCCGAATCGCGAAGTCGCTATGAATACTCGAAATAATCACGGTGGTTCCGGCCACTTTGGAGGTCGCCGCTAAGGTTGTTTACTTGCCTCTATCATATGCCTCGCAAGAGGACTCCGGGGAATCCCAGAAATGAGGTTCCCTTTTTCTGTTATATGTAAAACACGAATTTCGTTCCCCTCGATCCTACCCCGTCATAATCGGCAGGTATCGGGAACTGGCAGCATAAATTACTGATGGTGTCTTCTTCAAGGGTAACAGACAGTTCAAGAACGATGGCACTACGCCTTTCATCATAGGCCAGATTCCAGATGCATTCACCCAGAACGGCATTTACAACCGTCCTTATCTCATCCTGAGTGCGCCAGATGGAATCAAAGTCAATCATAGTATTCTATATGCAATTCTTCACTGACATTGAAATCGTCGTGAAATCCATCGTCGTACTTATAGACGATGCGCATGCCGCGATAGGTAGAAGGAACTTTCAGCCTATCCAGCAGATGCCATTTGGGACGGCCAAAGTCGTATGATTCTCTGTCAAGGATGATGCGATTGGAAACGAAGTCGAAGGTATAATAGCCACCACCAATGCACTGGTCACCCGGCTTAAGCAAGTGCTTGTGCTGGTCAACCATGCCGAGACGGAAAACACTGTCCATGGTAATTATAAACTTGGGGAGGTTCATGCGATGCCTAACAGTTCTATTTCAAAGATAAGCGTTGACCCGCCTGGGATGCCTGGCTGAGAGAATTTGCCATAGCCCATCTCTGCAGGGACATACAGTTCCCACTTGTCACCGATATGCATCTGCTGCATAGCAATAATCCAACCCTCAATAAGGTCACAGAGACGGCAAGCCAGAGGCACACCGCCACGGCTTGTATCAAACTGTTTGCCGTCGACAGTTCTGCCTGTGTAATGTGCGGTAATGATACTGCGTACCGTCGGCTGGGCACTCGAAGCATCCCCCTCTGCCAGTACCTTATAATATATTCCCTTCGGAAGAGCCTTAACCCCTTTCTCCTTCGACTTGGCTTCAAGCCAGTCCTTATTTGACTGAATATAATCCCGTTTACTCATCGTTTTACGTTCTTTTGTTAATCTGTATACTGCCAGTGTGGGTAGAATGACCAATAGCAATAGCATAATCTCTACTAATGCGTATGAACCGAAATAGTCAACCAATGTCTGGAATTTCAGGACTCCGTCAACCAGAATGACTAAGAAGACAAACCAGCAGAGACAGAATATCGCAGCATACTTGATTTTTCGTTTCTTCAGTTTCATGTATACCATATTCCTATAGTCTTGACATGAATTTCTCTCGATCCACAACTGTCGTACAACCGTCCGGCAGTTCATTCTTAACGGCAAGCATGGCCGCATTCTCCATCAGCGCCATCATCATAGGAGTGGCAAGAACAGGCATGTCACCAGAACCGACTGCAATAGCGGTCACGGCATCCGTAACCGTCAATTCGCTCGTATATTTCAGTCCTATTTCTATCATTTCTTACTAAACAATTATAAATTTCGATGCAAAGATAACAATAATCCGCTAAATATCACTATCTTTGCGACAAAAAGGGTGACTTTATATGATAATCAATGCATTGATGATGAATCCGGCTGACAACGTTGTAACAACAGTCACCGAGATTAATAAGGGAGAGGATGTCTGCTACATGAATGGCACTAAGTGTGTCACTCTGAAGGCCGAGGAGAATATTCCGTACTGTCACAAGGTGGCGCTAACGGATTTGTCCCAAGGCAGCGAAGTAATTAAATACGGTGAAAGTCTGGGGCGTATGGTTATGCCTGTTGCCAAGGGATGCTGGGTGAACGGCCAGAACCTGAAAAGTGAACAACGCGACTACGATAGTGAGTTGACTGGCGATGACTGGCATATGTGCGCAGAGCAGTCGGAGGGCAATCCCCAGCAGGAACCTTTCAAGTTCTGGGGCTATCGCCGTCCTGAGGGCCGTCCTGGTATTCGTAACCACATTTTGATTCTGCCCACATGTGTCTGTGGCAGCGAGACCTGCCGTATTGTAGCCAGTCAGATACGCAGTGCCGTAAACATCGTTTTTAATACAGGTTGTTCCGATGTACAGGCGAATACCGACATGAGCCAGAAGATTCTGACGGGCTTTGCCTGCCATCCAAACGTATATGGTGTGGTGATTATCGGATTGGGCTGTGAGACGGTTCCCCATCGTCAACTGAAGGAAAAGATCGGACATTTGACAAAGAAGCCCGTTGTTTCCTTCGGCATCCAGGAAGAAGGCGGTACGCTGAAGACCATCGAGAAGGCCACTAGAGCTGCACGGGAGATGGCTCAGGCGGCAGCCATGCAACAGAAAGAGCTCTTCGACGCCTCAGAACTCTATATCGGCATTGAGTGCGGTGGTTCGGATGCCACTTCTGGCATTGCCAGCAATCCTTCAGTTGGCGAGATGAGCGATCTGCTGGTGGATATGGGTGCAACGACGGTGATGAGCGAGTCGATAGAATGGATTGGCGGAGAGCATATATTAGCCAAACGAGCTGCCACTCCTGCGATTCACAACCAGATTATCGAGGTATGCCGTGAATACGAGGCTCATCTGACAGCCGCAGGTCAGGACTGTCGTGCAGGTCAGCCTACCCCAGGCAACAAAGCCGGAGGACTGTCAACACTCGAAGAGAAGAGCCTTGGCTGTATCCGTAAAGGAGGTACACGCCCCATCCGTGAAGTCCTTCAGCAAGCCGTTCGACCATCTGAGAGAGGAGCAGTAGTGATGGATACCGCAGGTTTCGACATCGCCTCAGTCACATCGATGGTGGCTTCTGGCTGTCAGGCCATTGTCTTCACAACGGGCAGAGGAACCCCCACAGGCAATGCTATCGCCCCAGTACTGAAGGTAACTGCCAACGAACGTACTTTCCACTTGATGGAGGACAATATGGATGTTGACCTCAGTGCCGTGCTTCGAGGTGAGAAGACCATCCATCAGATGGGCAGCGAACTTGTTGATATCGTATCTGAAGTAGCGAACGGCCGCATGACGAAGGCCGAGGCATTCGGATTCTCCGACATTGCAGTCGATCACGTATGCAGATTTGTTTAGAAACTATGAAACATATCGCCTTTTCATTCATATTGACAGCCCTGTTGTTTTGCTCATGCGGCAGCAATACCACAAAGAGTGAAATAACGGCAGAAATGGCCTACGAAGGAGTCAGCAATTATTGCCATAGCGAGTATGACTGGAGCATCGCCAAAGATAATCCTTCCATCATGTATGTTCAGATGGGAGAAGAGACCGATTCTGCCTACCAGGTGGTATTCCGCAGTTATACAGGGGCTTTCGTCAATTTCTACGTCGACAAAGCCAGTGGCACTACAAGGATGGAAGAGTATGTCCCGACTCTTGATGTCAGAAACGATGCTGGAACGATTGAATTATCCGATTATTTAAAAAAGAACCAATAATATGAAATACGTAAAACTAATCTTCCGTCTGCTATTAGGAGCATTTATGACCTATGCAGGTATTAGTCATCTGACGTTCAACCGTCAGGAGTTTGTGGCACAGGTGCCTACATGGCTACAGTTCAGCCCTGCATTTACTGACTTTGTCGTACTTGCATCCGGCGTAGTAGAAATAGCCTTTGGCCTTGGCATCATCTTCCTTGTTAGTAAATGGAGGGCAATCGCAGGTGCCCTATTGGCATTGTTCTATGTTGCCATCTTCCCTGGCAACATCAACCAGTATGTGAACCACATTGATGCATTCGGTCTCAATACCGACAATCTGCGTCTCATCCGACTTTTCTTCCAGCCTGTGCTCATCTTCCTGGCATTGTGGACTACAGGCGGATGGAAATACTGGAAGTTATGGATAAAAGGTAAGTTTAAGGAATGAAGAAGATAATAAATCCTTGGCGCAACCATCCTGAGTACAACTGCTTTGGCTGTTGTCCTGACAATCCCATCGGACTTCATCTAGAGTTCTATGAGGATGGTGACTATATCGTGAGCAAATGGAATCCACAGCATAATTATCAGGGCTGGGTGAACACCATGCACGGCGGTATCCTAAGTACGCTGATTGATGAAGTGTGTGGATGGGTGGTCACTCGCAAGTTGCAGACCAGCGGCTATACCGTACAACTGAATGTGAAGTTCCGCAAGGCTGTCTCAACCACAGAGCCGGAGCTGACTATTCGGGCAAAGGTTACGAAGCAAGTTAGAAATCTTGTATATATCAATGCGGAGATAACCAACTCGAAGGGTGAACTCTGCAACGAGGGTGAAGTTGTCTACTTCCTGATGAACCAAGAGAAAGCCAAGGAAATGGGATTCCTGCATTGTGAAGTTGAAGATGAATAATATAAACAGATAAATATGAAGAGTTTTAAATCAACAGCGTGGATCCTTCCACAACCAGTACTGATTATCGGTACTTATGATACAGACGGCAAGCCCAATGCAATGAATGCTGCATGGGGTGGCCAGTGGGATATGCACGAGATTATGATCTCGCTCGGTTCTCACCAAACAACTGACAACCTTGCTGAGAATCCAGAGTTCACCGTAGCTTTTGCAACTACAGACACGATGGTAGCTTCTGACTATGTGGGCATCGTGAGTGGCAGGAACACTCCTGACAAGATGAAAAAAACGGGATGGACTATTGAGAAGGCTCCCAACGTGAACGCTCCAGTATTCAAGGAATTCCCGATGACACTTGAATGCCGGGTGAAGCAAAAGATTGACGAGAGTGAGACGGGCTACTATCTGATAGCAGAAATCGTCAATATTCTCTGTGACGAAAAGTATCTGGCCGAAGACGGCAAACCTGATGTGGAGAAGATGGAACTGATTACCTTCGACCCTGTTCACCATACCTATATTCAGTTAGGTAAGACAGTTGGCAATGCGTTCTCAGACGGGAAACAATTGAAATGACGAACGAAGCAAGAGCAGAGCTAAGCTTGCTTAAGCTATGCCTTGCAAGGAGGAATTGCAATGAAATTGAAATAAGGACATGTTTGAACATATTGCAGATTTCACGGCATTTATGAGTACTTTAGCAGAGATATTTAAATGTATTTATGCAAATGACAATACAAGAAGCTATCAAAGCCCGGCACAGTGTAAGGGCATATAAGGAACAGCCATTGACAGAGGATGTTGTCAAAGCGCTGGAAGAGAAGATTGCAGAGTTGAACCGTGAAGGCGACCTGCACATACAGCTGATTCTTAATGAGCCAAAGGCTTTCCAAGGGACACTGGCCAAATATGGCAAGTTCCGTGGAGTCAACAACTATATCGTAGTGGCTGGCAAAAAGGCCGAAGATCTGGATGAGCGCGTCGGCTATTATGGTGAGCATCTGGTACTGTTTGCTCAGACATTGGGTTTAAACACCTGCTGGGTAGGACTCAGCTACTCAAAGGTGCCTGGAACGTATATTCTTGAAGATGGAGAGAAGATAGCCTGCTATATCGCCATCGGCTATGGTGAGACACAGGGCGTTGGTCATAAGATCAAGACTGTAGAACAAGTAAGTAATGCAAGTGACACTACTCCCTCATGGTTCAAGAAAGGTGTTGAAGCTGCCATGCTGGCCCCAACAGCCGTGAACCAGCAAAAGTTCTCCTTCGAGTACGTTGGCATGAAAGATGGTCACCAACAGGTTAGAGCCAAGAAAGGTTTTTCAATGATTGGCTACACAAAAATAGATTTAGGCATTGCCAAATATCATTTCGAGGTTGGCGCAGGAAAAGAGATTTTCGAGTGGGTTTAGTAATGGATGTAACCGAGTTGCACGACGAAGAGAATCTGCTGGTACAGATGCAGGACAGATGGGAGAACTACGGCAGTCTGGATGGGATTGCCGATACACACGACCCGTTTGACTTGGCAGGTGCGCCAAGGTTCGAGTTGTCTGAGAAGATTAACAGCCTGCTGAATCATGCACTCACCGCTGACGAGAACCTGCTGCTTCGCCAGACACTTGGCATGGGATGTAAGCAACGGTCTATAAGGGATCTTGCCCAGCAGATGGGAACAACACAGAAAGCCATCCAAAAGCAGCTTGTAAACATCGTTGAGAAACTGCGACATCATGACGATTCTATCGGGCTTTGGAAATATTTGAATCGATAATAACTCACGATATGCCAAAAGAGCGAAACAAGGCAGACGATTACCGCGAAAAGGCTTATGCGGGCGATACCAAGGCTATGAACAACCTTGGTGTCTGCTATGAGCGTGGCACTGGCGTAAAGGTCAGCCTTGAACTGGCGTTCGAATGGTACATGAAGGCTGCGGAGCTGGATGATGTCTATGGCTGCTTCAACGTCGGCGAGTGCTATTATCACGGAAAAGGCGTGGAGCAAAGTGCAGAAAAAGCTTTTGAATGGTACATGAAGGCCGCAGACAAGGGTGATATGCAGTCGCAGGTAAACGTGGCCAATGCCTATTACCTCGGGGATGGCGTAGAATGTGACCACCACAAGGCATTCCTATGGTATCGTGAGGCAGCTTTCCAAGGTCATGTACTGAGTCAAAAGAACGTTGGTGCAGCCTACTGGAATGGCGATGGTGTGGAGAAGAACCTCGAAGAGTGTGCTTTCTGGTATGAGCTGGCAGCCAATGGCGGTGATGCCCAGGCACAGTTTGCCACAGGCTGGTTCCTGATGACAGGCACAGGCGTACCACAAGACGAACGAAAAGGCTTGAAGTGGATTCACAAAGCTACGTTCCAAGGCTATCAGCCTGCGATTGACTATTGTAAGGAACATGGTTACAAGTGGTATTAGTATAATCAAGAATAGAGATACAATGAAGAAGATTTTATTAGCATTTACAATGTTGCTTGCAATAGCAGCTTGCACAAACAAGCCGGTGGCGGCAGTTGGGAACAATGAAGAAAGTAGCGAGGTTGCCTTTGAGGTGGCCAAGAACTATTTCTTCAAGAATGACCAGGTGATTCCTGAAT
>CAMJBL010000079.1 GCA_946403845.1 uncultured Prevotella sp.
TCATTGAGGTGCTCAAGCATTATCTCGGACTTCAGACGGAATATCTGAAGCTGGATGTGATCGACAAAGTGGTACGTCTGCTGAAGGCGGCCACTTTGGCGCTCATCTTCATCCTTATCATCATTGCTGTGGTGATGTATTTCTCTTTCGCCATCGCCTTCTGGCTGGGCGGAATCGTGGGTATGACGACGGCCTTCCTCATCGTGGGAGCCATCCATCTGCTCCTTTTCATCCTCTTCATCATCTTCCGCAGGCCCTGGATCGAGAAGCCCCTTGTTCACTTCTTGGCCAACCTCCTCCTCAGCAAATAACTATTAACTATTCACTTTTCACTATTCACTTTTCACTTTTCCATGCTACCAGTAAAAAAGCATCCTGCCCAGGAATTCCGCACCCTTGAGGAGATCCGTCTCCGCAAGGAGGAGCTGATCGACCAGATACAGAACGACAATACGAAGTTTACTTCACTATGGAATCAGACCTTCATCAAGCGTGAGGGCAACACCAAGAGCGACTACATCTCAGGATTGATCGCCAACAGTGTGACGGCCATTGATATCTTCCTCGTGGTACGGAAACTGATGAAGAATTACAGGGGTGTTTTTGGTAAGAAATCTAAGAAAAAAAGATAAAAAAATGGGTCCCCGCTGGGACCCTAACCTTTGTTAACCTTAAATCTAATACTATGAAAAACACACTGCAAAGATACGATTATAATCAGTACCTTCCAAGCTTTTCCACAAAAATCTTTCAGTATTTAACGTTTTTTAGCCAATAAAGCCCTTTTTCGACCTGATTTGCGCTAAAAAATCACCGTTTGTCCGTCATAAGCCAACTGGATTTCCGACGGTAATGAGCGGTTCACAATCTCATGACGACCGATATCGTGACACGAATGGATCAGGTACGTCTGCTTCGCTCCCACCCTTTTGGCGAATCTGACGGCATCGGCCACCAGCTGATGGGCATGATGGGGCTTGTCAAAGCGCAGCGCATTCACCACCAGCAGCTCAGTCCCTTCCAGATAAGCCATCTCCGACTCATCCATCGTCTTCATATCGGTGATATAGGCCAGTTTCCCGATGCGGTAGCCCATGATGGGCAGCTTACCGTGCATCACCACGAAGGGCAAAATCTCGAAATCCCCGATCCGGAAAGGCTCATGGGGCAGAATCTCGTGGAGTCCGATAGCGGGCACGCCGGGATAGCGGTTCTCGGCAAAGCAGTAAGGCAGCATCTCCAGCATCGACTGTCGGGCCGAGGGGTCGGCATACACATTGATCTCGCCAAACTGACAATAGGGCCGTATATCGTCCATACCGCCCATGTGGTCGTAGTGGGCATGGGTAATCAGGATACCGTCGATCTTGCGGAAGGGCTGTGGCAGGATCTGCTGACGGAAGTCGGGACCGCAGTCGATGAGCAGTCGCGTCTCGTCCGTCTCCACCAGCGCCGAGCAACGGGTACGCTTGTCCTTGGGATCTGTGCTCTGACAGACCTCACATTGGCATCCGATTACCGGTACGCCGCACGATGTTCCCGTTCCCAAAAACGTCAGACGCATATACTTTGAACTTTGAACTTTGAGCTTTGAGCTTTGAACTTTGAGCTTTGAACTTTGAGCTTTGAACTTTGAACTTTGAGCTTTGAACTTTATGATTACTAAATGATATTCACTTCGGGGTGGATCTCGATGCCGAATTTTGCCTTGACTTCAGCCTGAATCGTTTGGCAGAGGGCGACAATCTCCGCGCCTGTCGCACCACCGAGATTCACGAGCACCAAGGCCTGTTTGTCGTGCACACCGGCGCGACCCATCGCCTTACCCTTCCAGCCACACTGGTCGATCATCCAACCGGCGGGAATCTTCACGTGGTCGGCATCCACCTCATAGTGGGGCATGCCCGCATACTGCTTCGCCAGCTGCTCGTAGATTTCGCGACTTACGATGGGGTTCATAAAGAAACTGCCCGCATTGCCCGTCACCTTCGGATCAGGCAACTTCGCATTCCGGATGGCGATGATCGTGTCGCGCAACTGCTGCGGACCGACGGTCTCTCCCGCCGCCTGCGATCCCTGAGCCTGTCGGAGGGCCTCGCGGATATTACCATAGTCCAGATGGGGCGTAAACGTCGTCGACAGGCGATATGTCACGTGGGTAATCAGATAGCGGTTCTTCCAGTCCTGCTTAAACCGACTCTGCCGATACGCATAGCCGCAGTCGTTGGCGGCAATCTCCACCACCCGTCCGGTGGCAATCTCCACCGCCTCGATGGTCTCGATATAGTCCTTCGCCTCCACTCCGTAGGCACCGATATTCTGCACAGCCGAAGCCCCCACGTCGCCAGGAATCAGCGAGAGGTTCTCCAGACCGTAGAGTCCGGCCTTCAGCGACGCCTCGACCACCTCGTCAAACACCTCGCCGCTACCGCAGATCATCCGGTCACCATCGATATAAAGGCCTAGAACGTCCGAGCGCACCACGATACCCTCGTAATCCTTCGTCAGCAGCAGATTACTGCCGCCACCTATTATAATATAGGGGGCATCCGCTTCGCGCAGGATCTTCGCAACCATCTGCGCCTCGTCCACCGTCTCAAACTCCAGGAATCGCCTACACTTAGCCTCAATGCCAAATGTATTATGCCCCTTCAAACTATAGTCTATGATATCTCTCACCTGTAAACTGTAAACCGTAAACTGTAAACTGTAAACTCTACGTCGTCATTTTCATCAGCAGCCAGCGCTCGCCCACCTTCTGGAACCGCAGTTCCAGCTCCAGTCCGTTCGAGATTCCGCGCAGGATAAAGATCTTATGGCTGCCTTCGTGCGTCGGATCACCGTAGATGATGTTGTAGATGGTCTTCGACGGCAACTGCGGGGCGAAGGCCTCCCACGTATCGGGCGTTATCACACCCTCCATCATATTGAAGTCGTCGTCGGGATCAGGACCCACGAACTTCACCATCGAATTGAGGCTCCTCACCTGGAACGCCTTGTCCGACACGAAATGCTGGTAGAAGGCCAGGAACGAGGCATTGTAGTTGTCAGCAATCTTCGTCTCGCGGATCTCGCGCAGCATCCACGCCCCGCGGATACGGTTGAACACATAGTCCTTCACCAGGTCCTTCTTCAGGAGGATGCGCTCCACGATGGCCTGATTGATCGATGTGTCCTTCGACATCTGCATCTGCTCGTCGTTGTTGAAAATCAGCGTATAGTAGCCCTGCCGCATGAAGAACCGCTCCATCTCCCACTTGTTTTTCTCGATCTGCACGTCCTTGTCGGTCTGATGCACGGTCAGGGGGAAGATGATGCGCGCCTTCTGCACCTTCTTGTTGGCGGCGAAGTTAAAGAGGAAATCATCGAAGAACTCGTCCATGGCCTTTGGCGTCGGTGTTTCCACGAGCAACTGCTCCAGTGTGTCCATCGGCACGGAGTCGACGGTATCGGCCACAGAGTCTGTCGACGACTCTTCCACCCGCTGCGCCTGTTTTCCTGTACAGGAGAACATCAGCAACACACCTGCGAAAAACGCACCAAAAACCTTTCTCATCTACGACATGTCGTCTTCGTCTTTCTTGGAATCTCTCAAAATATGCCGCAAAATTACAAAATATTTTAGACAAAAGAACAAAAGAAACAAAAAAATTATGTTCTTATGTAGATATGTCTAAAAAAATAAGTACCTTTGCACGCAAATTTGCAAATTTATCATAGATATGTTATTAGATAAGATTGACGAACTGCTCAAAGAAGTGCAGGAATTAAGCGCCAAGAACGCCGACGAAGTAGAACAGCTCCGACTGAAATACCTGAGCAAGAAGGGTGAGATTACCGCCCTGATGAACGACTTCCGAAACGTGGCAGCCGACCAGAAGAAGACCGTCGGCATGAAGATCAACGAGCTGAAGACGCTGGCCACAGAGCGCATCAACCAGTTGCGCGAGGCCTGTGAGACGCAGGAGAGTGGCGATGAGGCCATCGACCTGACGCGCACACCCTACCCCATCCAGCTCGGTACCCGTCATCCCCTGACCATCGTCACCAACGAGATTATCGATATTTTCTCACGCATGGGCTTCGTGCTGGCCGACGGTCCCGAGGTGGAGGACGACAACCACATCTTCACGAAGATGAACTTCGCCGCCGACCACCCCGCCCGCGACATGCAGGACACCTTCTTCGTATCGCAGCATCCCAACGATGTCACGAAGAACATCCTCCTGCGCTCGCATACTTCCAGCGTACAGGCCCGCGTCATGGAGCGTCTGCACACCGAGGATGGTAAGCTCAGCGAGCCCATCCGCGTCATCTGTCCGGGTCGCGTCTATCGCAACGAGGCCATCACCGCCCGCGCCCACTGCTTCTTCCATCAGGTAGAAGGCCTGTATATCGACAAGAACGTCTCGTTCACCGACCTCAAGCAGGTACTGCTGTCGTTCGCCAAGGAGATGTTCGGACCCGATACGAAGATCCGTCTGCGTCCCAGCTACTTCCCCTTCACCGAGCCCTCGGCAGAGATGGATATCTCCTGCTTCATCTGCGGTGGCGAAGGCTGTGGCTTCTGCAAGCATACCGGCTGGGTCGAGATCCTCGGCTGCGGCATGGTCGACCCCAACGTGCTCGAGCTCTGCGGCATCGATTCGAAGATCTACTCCGGCTACGCCTTCGGCATGGGCGTCGAGCGCATCACCAACCTGAAGTACCGCGTCTCCGACCTCCGCATGTTCTCCGAGAACGATACCCGTTTCCTCGAGGAGTTCGAAGCCGCCAACTAAGATTGAATTACCCCCTATCATAAGGCCCCTGGACATTCATCCAGAGGCCTTTTTTGAAGCCCGAGTGGCTGACTAATGGCAGTCAAACAGGATCTTTCGGCGATTATCTTTCGGACGCACGGCGAAGTGAATCCAATAGGTGGTGCCGCGTTTCTCGAGGATTAATTCGTCAAATTCGCGCTTTGTGCCGTCGGCGATGTCGAGCAATATTCCTGCCATCCTTATCATCTGCTCGGGGCCGTAGCAGCGGATATCCACCGCGCAGCCCGTCAAATGATTCGAGCCCTTCGCGCCTCCACACTTCAAATTCACCTCCTCTGACCTATATCCTGAAGATATAATAATCGGAATCTCTGCTTTCTGAGTATTCTCACTCCTCACTCCGCACTCCTCACTCCTCGAAACATCGCCATACAGCGCATTATAGCTATACCTGAGGTCTTCCAGCCAATTCTGACAAAGGTTGCGAAGATTCTCAATCGCCACATGACTCGGGATGTTCCCATCCAACGTATGATAACTCGTTTTGCAAAGCTCCCCGAGCGTAAAGTGAGGCGATAACTTCATTTCCTTATTGATTTCCACTTTGTTCATACCTTTTAAACCTAATCTTTTTAAAACTGTAATCTGTAATTCGTAATATATACTCACGGAAAACCCATTGGTTCAACATGTTCCCAGTCCCCTCCTTCGACTTGCCTTCCTTCAGTCTGAGACTGACTGCATCCTGATACGTAAACTCATCAGGCAGAAGAGCCAACAGGTTTCTCGGTCCTCGGGAATTGCCCTGCGCCGCGTTTTCTGCCCGACGGATACCATCGGCAAAGAACCGCATCTTACACCAGAGGTCATAATGTAGACTCCAACGGATGAAATCGTCGATGCTCTTCTCCCACTTGCAGCCATTGGCCACATAGAGCACACAGGCTTTCAGATAGGCAATCACATTAGCGCGGAAAGAGAGGTTCTCAAACACGCGGTCTTGCGACAGTCTGGAGAATTCAGCACACTCGTCAATCAGTTTAAGAGCCAGTTGCTTGGCCTGTTTACAGACAATGATGCCGCTAGCGCCCGTCAGATGCTTGATATAAGGCTGCAGTTCCTTGTCAAAGTTCTCATCATAAATGCCGTATATAGGCTGTTCCGCACCTATTTCCCTCTCGGGTATCGTACAGAAGTTAATGCGAGAGATGGGGCCTTTTGTCAGCACTTTCGAGAAATAATGTTGAACGGCACCGATCGTACCACTTGAATTCCAATTAAATCGGATGGAGACCGTAGCATTCACCGACTGCGATCCTGCACGCGTCTGACCATAACGGTTGCCTGGATCAAAAGCCTGACAGATAATCACGAACTGCTGACCGGGCTTGCTCTTCAACTGGTCGAACATCTCAATCTCGTTAAGTTTGAAATAGAGGAAACGTTTCTGTGCCTCATCGAGTCGTTGCACAAAACCCGCATGGGTCACATCGGCCTGAATCTCCTGTATCACCAAGTCGTCAGGACGTTGCAATTTATCCTTGTTGGCACCCTTCCGATTGTTGGCCTCATTATATTCCTTCAGCCTGCGCTCGTTTTCTGCATCACGTTCGCGAATGTCAGCCATAATTCGGTTGATAGGCTCATCTATACAACCCTTGCCACCACCTGTTACAGCCATCGCCACATTCATGAGGGTCGCTTCGTGCAGCACATTATCAGTGTAACGAAACTGAACATTGTGAAGATGGGCGCCTAACGACGGGAAAACCGCATGCGCAACGGTCGCTTTATAGATATCAGGCGTGTTGCTCGTCAACAGTTTAATGAGCTTTGGCTGTTGGTCTGGCATCTTGGGCGGCAGACTGCTGGCATAGATTTCCGACAATGGTGCATCGATTGATGGTGAATCGTGAGAACTGCTCACCTGATCGGAGCGCAGCGACACATCAGCGCGACTGTCCACTAGAATCGGTTCAACCCCTATTCGCTTGCTTTCCTTAAATATCCGCTTCTGCACCTGATTCAGCCGCTGGTTCGGATTATAATATTCGGTATAAAACGCTTCTATCAAATCCTGAATGTTCTTGTCCTGCCAATGATCCGGCATCAGTTCGCGGAGCATGCTCAACGTTTCATCCCTTGTCAGCAACTGGTTGCAAAGTCCCAAGACATTCTTCACCGAGTTATGCCTGCCGCCCTCATTCACCAGATCCGCCTCCGTCACATCCTCTTCCTTCATACACTCCCGGAATACGAATCTCGTCCGTTCCGTCGGCTCAGCGACACATGGGGTCTGGCATTTTTGTGCTGTTGTTTGCAACGGCACAAAGGTGCCTGACCCCTTTGTGTCGTCTTCCCAAGGCCGATAGTGCTTATTCGCCTTCTTAGCCCCCTTGGGCACCTCCTCCAGCCTTTTCTTCTCGCGCTCTTTCAGAGTCTCAAACTCTTTCTCGCACTCCTCTACGTTCAGAGGCTCCTCAAACAGCGCATCATCCAAATAAGGCAAATCCTCCTCTGAACCGCTGGTCGAAAAACACACCCGTTGCAGATCCTTCGTATTGGTATCCATTTCCAGTTGCAGCGCACAAGCCACACGCACCTGATTCTCCAAGATGGTCTTGCCCATCTCGCGCTTACAAACCAAATGCCAACCACCACCAACGGAACGCTCCAGCATCATCAGTCCGATCTCGTCCTTCTTCGAGAGAATCTGATTCTTGATTGCTTCCGATTGCGTCTGGTCGTAGCAGTCGACATCATGAAAGAAGAAACTGCCTTGACTCTTGCAGCCAGCTATCGGCCCATCCACATGGCCGATGTTATACGCCAGCTGCAGCAGCTTTCCCTTAGCCTCGCTATCACCATTTCTGGCTTTCTCAAGAAGTCCGAGGTTTGTCTTCGAATTTCGCAATGCCAATAGCGCTTTGCGATCCTTAACTGGGCGGGCAAGTTTCTTCTTGTTCTTGCCATCACCCTCATACGTTATTCTGTAAATCATGGATTAAAGTTGGTTTAAGATTTCTTCATACACATCCTTTATCGCCTCTGCGATTTCCAAGGCGTCGAACCTCAGGTAAAATGGCGCTTTGTCAATCTCACCAATCGGCATTCGCCAGTTAATGAGGATCTGACCGTTGCGGGTTAGCGACAGCGACCAACGCAATCCTCGTCTAACGGGTTTTCCTCTATAGCGCTTGGGCTTCTGTACCATTGTCATACAGCCGTTCCCGATGGCCTGCACCCTGAACTCGCCCGAAAAGGGCTCAATCTCTACATGCTCCGTACAGACAAAATCTGCGACGTGCTGACCGTTCTCCAACTTGTCGAACGACATCATGCCGTCGACCATTACTTGTCTCGATTCTTTCTTAATTTTCTTTGTCATAATTGTTGAAAGTTTGCGAGTCTTGGGGCAGAGCGAAGTAGTTAGCTGTCGACAATTTAAACCTGGTACTCTTCCCTCACCCGTTACCTTTCAACTCAG
>CAMJBL010000080.1 GCA_946403845.1 uncultured Prevotella sp.
CAATGGCGCCTTTCATTTTTGCCATATTATCCTGTAATTAATGCATTAATTTCTAAATTGGATGCAAAGGTAGTGCAAATCGAGCGAAAAACCAAATTTATTTGGATATTTTCGAGTTTGGGCAATAAAAAAGGCCCGCCCTTAGGGCGAGCCTTGATATTTAATGGGAATACTAATGATTACTCTTGGGGCTCGTACCACCAAGGTTTAGGATCTTTAGGTCCGGGAACACTCTGACGCTCATTCATCCAGTTTATCGTCTTATCGACAGCAACCATCATAGGAACAGTGCCCTCCTTCGCGAACTCAATGATCTGAAGGCCCTGGTTTTCCCCCCTACCGTCCACTTCGACAGTGATGTTGTTAGTTTCGGGATCCCAGTCCATATCCGTGATGGGGAATTTAGCGAGTTCAGCGTTATAATTAATTGTTTCACCGTTCCAACCTGTGTTGTACATTGTTTCAACATCCAGATAATCACTCTTGGTCCATTTTGTAGTACCCTTAGAACCAATGGTAATAGTGAAGTCAATCGTACCACCTGCGGCACGGATCACAGCATCTTGACTTATCAGAGTGGGACCATCTTGACCAGTTTTCACTAACTTACCACTTGCAGTATCCAACGTATAATAAATGGTAGTTTTCTTCGTCTGTGACACATCGCAAACGATGTCATTGAAGTCAAAGTCATCTGTTGCGCCAAGGTCTTCTATCAGATAACGCTTGGTAGTGGTTTCAAAAATTTCATCGGGCTTATTGATACCAAATTTACCATAAACCAAGAAGGCCAAATCCTCAAAGTCATCGTCAACACCATTAGCATCCTCGCAACCGATGATACAAGCCTCCACGTTCTCAGGCACGTCGCCAGGCTTCTCGCAATCTTTCAGCGCGATCATCTTTCCTTTCAGTGAACTGAATTTAGAAGACTTATTTCCCAAATTATCTTTCGTATAGGTGTCCCAATTCGTCCACGCCTTCAGATAGAAGTCTACTTTGTGTTTTTGGGGCAGGCCGGCAAAAGATATAGCAGGTGCTTTAACCTCAAAGGCTTTTTCGTTAACACCGGCTTGACCTACGCCGGTGGGTGTCAATGTGCCACCCTCTTCCATTCTGTAGCGGAGTTGATCACCCTTTTTCCAAACCAGAATGTCATTATCAATGCCGTCCACATGCATATACAACTCCCAATATTTGGAAGCATTACCCTGGAAGATAGGAACAATCGTAAATGGCTCACCTTCAACAGTCGTCATATAGAAAGGATCACCTTTCGTGGTATTGTCATCACCTGCACGAAGATTTGTAAAAAACCATGTCAGAACTTTACCCTCAACTGTGAAATCTGGAGTAATTGTTTTCTCGATAGTTTCTGTACCACGGGTAATTGTTCTTGCAGAGTTTCCCTCAGGAGTCAGACTGTACGTGGGTTGCATCGAAGTTAAGTCCCAAGTCTGATTTGGATCGATTGCGCCATATTTCTTTACGAAATTGGCTTCATACTCAGCTTTTACTTTCTGTGTTGCGGCCTCGCTATCGAAGGCGATATCCTTCGAGCAAGACATGAAAGCAGCACCCATTAAGGCCATACTTCCACACACTAATAAACTCTTAATTTTCATAAGAACTAATTGAAAAATTTTTAATGGTTATATTTAATTAACTGTTTACGTCCACAAAATTACACAAAAATATCGTAACCGCCAAATAATTAACGTTCTTTAACAAAAAAAGTACTCCCATTGGAGCGCTTTATCAGAAGACCTTTGGCCGTTCAGGGATTATACATATCCTTGCAGTAGAAGGCCATGATATCATCGAGCATACGCTTGGCCTCGACAGCGGGGCTCTCAGGGTCGAGTTCTATCGCCTGAATATAGGCATTGATAGCCTCGTGCCACTGACCACGCTTACGGGCCTCATTACCCTGCTGATACCACTCCTCCGCCGTCATACCTTATTTATAATATTCCTTCTTACCGGCAGCGAGCGTATTCTTCATCAGCGAACAGATGGTCATCGGTCCTACCCCACCGGGAACAGGCGTGATAAACGAGCACTTGGGGGCTACCTCGTCGAACTTCACGTCGCCATTCAGACGGAAGCCGCTTTTTTTAGAGGTATCGGGCACGCGCGTAGTACCTACATCTATAATAACAGCCCCTTCCTTCACCATATCGGCTGTGACGAAGTCGGGCTGACCAATGGCAGCGATGATGATATCCGCCTGACGACACTCCTCCTTGAGGGTCTTCGAGCGTGAGTGACAAACGGTCACCGTAGAATCGCCATACTGCTTCTGCATCATGAGCTGGGCCATCGGCTTACCAACGATATTGGAACGTCCGAGAATAACACACTTCTTACCTGAAGTCTCGATATTATAGCGTTTCAGCAAGGTGATGATTCCCAGAGGGGTGGCCGAAATAAAGCAAGGCAGACCAATCGCCATACGACCCACGTTGATGGGATGAAAACCGTCGACATCCTTACGATAGTCAATAGCCTCGATGATCTTCTGCTCGTCGATGTGCTTGGGAAGAGGCAACTGCACGATGAAACCATCGACATCCTCGTCCTTATTCAACTGATCGACACACGCCAGAAGTTCATTCTCCGTGATATTATCCTCAAAACGAATCAATGTGCTCTTAAAGCCACAGGCCTCGCAAGCCAATACCTTATTCTTTACATACGTTTCCGAGCCACCATCGTGACCCACGAGTACAGCTGCCAGGTGAGGCTGTTTGCCTCCCTTAGCCATTATCTCCTTTACCTCTTCGGCAATCTCAGCCTTAATGGCTGTTGCCGTTGCCTTTCCATCAATTAACTGCATATATCTTTTGTTTACTGTTTACAGTTTACGGTTTACAGTTGATTACTTCTATAGTCAGAACGGCTTGCCAGCATATCATCTGTAAACTGTAAACCGTCAACTGTAAACAAAGTTATAATTTCGGCTTTCCGCCCTTCATGGCCTTCATGGCGTTCGCCATCTGAGCCATACGGCTACTGCCCATACCACTCACCATCTTCATCATTTTGCGCGTCTGGTCGAACTGCTTCATCAGGCGGTTCACATCCTCGAGTTTCGTTCCGGAACCCTTGGCAATACGCAGTTTACGGCTCTGGTTGATGATATCGGGATTGGCACGCTCCTTGGGTGTCATCGAGTTAATGATAGCCTCGATACCCTTGAAAGCGTCGTCGTCAATGTCGAGATCCTTGATCTGCTTACCCACACCGGGAATCATAGAAGCAAGGTCCTTGATATTACCCATCTTCTTGATCTGCTGGATCTGACCCATGAAATCGTCGAAATCGAACTTGTTCTTGCGGATCTTCTTCTCCAGGCGCTTGGCCTCCTCCTCGTCGAACTGCTGCTGGGCACGCTCCACGAGCGAGACGACGTCACCCATACCGAGGATACGGTCGGCCATACGATCGGGATGGAACACGTCGATGGCCTCCATCTTCTCACCCGTACCCACAAACTTGATGGGCTTCGTAACGACAGTGCGAATACTCAAAGCAGCACCACCACGGGTATCACCATCGAGTTTCGTCAGCACGACGCCATCGAAATCGAGACGGTCGTTGAACTCCTTCGCCGTATTCACAGCATCCTGACCCGTCATCGAGTCGACCACGAAGAGCGTCTCATCAGGATTGATGGCCTGCTTCAGATTGGAGATCTCATTCATCATCTCCTCATCGACAGCCAGACGACCGGCAGTATCGACGATGACGACGGTATAGCTCTCCTGCTTGGCCTTGCGGATAGCGTTCTGGGCAATCTCAACCACATTCTTGTTGCCCTCTTCCGTATAGACATCCACGCCCACAGAAGCACCTACCACCTTCAACTGTTCGATAGCAGCAGGACGATACACGTCGCAAGCCACCAGCAATGGCTTCTTGTGCTGACGCGTCTTGAGCATATTAGCCAGCTTACCGCTGAACGTGGTCTTACCTGAACCCTGCAGGCCTGACATCAGGATGATGGCAGGACGGCTCTCGAGTTTCAGTTCCGAGGCCTTGCCGCCCATCAGTTCCGTCAGCTCGTCGTGCACGATCTTCACCATCAACTGACTGGGTTTCACGGCTGTGAGCACATTCATACCCATGGCCTTCTGCTTCACGGTATCCGTAAAGGTCTTGGCAACTTTATAGTTCACGTCGGCATCCAACAGGGCGCGACGCACATCCTTCAAGGTCTCGGCAACGTTGATCTCAGTGATCTTGCCTTCACCTTTCAGTATCTTAAACGATCTCTCTAATCTCTCTGATAAATTCTCAAACATTCTTATTTTTGTTTACGGTTTACAGTTTACGGTTTACAGCTGATTACTTCTATAGTCAGAACGGCTTGCCAGCATATCATCTGTAAACTGTAAACCGTCAACTGTAAACGTTCCTTTATATCACCTCATACCCGAACTTCTTGCAGAGGTCGAGGCTCATTTCCTTGAGCTTGAACTTCTGGATCTTTCCAGAGCCCGTCAGCGGGAACTGGTCGATAAAGAACACGTACTTCGGAATCTTATAGCGGGCAATCTTTCCACGACAGAACAACTGAACATCCTCAGGTGTCATCGTTACACCCTCCTCGAGGATGATAAAGGCACCCACAGCCTCACCGTATTTCTTCGAAGGCACAGCGGCCACCTGAACGTCGCGTATACCGGGCATATGATAAAGGAACTCCTCAATCTCACGTGGGTAGATATTCTCACCGCCGCGGATAATCATATCCTTGATACGACCCGTGATCTTATAGAAGCCCTGCTCATCCTTCACACCCAGGTCACCAGAGTGCAGATAGCCATTCGCATCGATCACCTCAGCCGTCGCCTCGGGGTTCTTATAATAGCCCTTCATCACGTTGAAGCCCTTGCAGCACATCTCACCCTGCACGCCCACGGGACACTCCTTACCCGTCTCGGGATCGAGCACCTTCACGTCAACAAACGGGAAGTCGCGACCTACGGTAGTGCAGCGCTGCTCGAAGGTATCGTTCAGACAGGTCTGCGTCATACCTGGCGACGACTCTGTGAGGCCGTAAACACTGGTAATAGTCATGAACATCTTCTCCGACACCTGTTTCATCAGTTCCACAGGACAGAGCGAACCCGCCATGATACCCGTACGCAGACAACTCACGTCAAACATATTGAACATCGGGTGATTCAATTCCGCGATAAACATCGTGGGCACGCCATAGACGGCCGTACACCGTTCCTTATGGATAGAGGCCAGCACCACGAGGGGGTCGAACTTCTCGACCATCACCTCCGTACAGCCATGCGTCAGACAGTTCATCGTGGCGAGCACCACACCGAAGCAATGGAACAGGGGCACACAGACGCAGAGCTTGTCATCCTGCGTGAAGCCCATATTCTCGCCCGTAAAGTAACCATCGTTGGCGATACCGAAATGCGTCAGCATCACGCCCTTGGGGAAGCCCGTCGTACCCGACGTATACTGCATGTTGCAGACATCGTAGCAGTTCACGTTCTTCTTCATCTCCAGGAGCGTCTCGTCCTCCACGTTCTGTCCTAACAGCAGGAGCTCTGCGGTATTGAACATACCACGATACTTCTCCATACCGATGAACACCACGTTCTTCATATAGGGGAAGCGCTCACTGTTCAGATGACCACGCTCACAGTTCTTCAGCTCCGGCAGCATGGTATAGGTCATGTCGACATAATTACAGTCCCATGTACCGTCGGTGATGCAGAGCGTATGCATATCGGAGTCCTTACAGAGATACTCCAGTTCGTTCTGCTTATAGTTGGTATTCACCGTCACCAGCACAGCACCGATCTTAGCTGTCGCATACAGGAAGGTGAGCCAGTCGGGCACATTCGTTGCCCAGATACCGACGTTCGAGCCTTTCTCCACACCAATGGCAATCAGACCCTTGGCGAGATTATCCACACGCTCATTAAACTTACTCCAGGTAAAGCGGAGGTCACGGTCGCTATAAACGATATATTCCTTATCGGGTGTCGTCTCAGCCCAATACTCGAGCCACTGGCCGAGGGTGCGCTCATAGAGCTGATAGCCCTCGCTACCCGTCTCAGCAGGATATGTCCTATCAGGCAGCGGTCTGCCTGCCATGTCTAATTTAACGTTGCTCATCTTTAGAACGGGATATAAACTACTGCGAGAATCTTTGCACTCTTGCCAGGAGCGCCATGCACATGATGCTTCACGATTGAATCATAGAAGATGCTATCGCCCTCCTTAAGCAGATATTTCTCCTTGCCATACTCGATTTCCACTTCACCGTTCATCACATAGATAAACTCCTCACCCTCGTGGGCAGAGAGCTTGAAATCGGGATTCTCCTCGGGGTTGATATCGATCACAAACGGTTCCATGTGACGACCGGCCTTCTGCTGTGCCAGCGGGTGATACTCCATATGCTTGCGGGCATCGGCAGCACCGTTCGAGAAACTGATACTGCTGTTGCGCTCACGATCGGCAGCGCGACAGACCACAGGACCTAAGGCATCGTTATCGTCCATAAACGTACCCAGACGAACGCCCAGGGCACGGGCTATCTTGATCAGCGGCCCTAAGGAGGGCAGGTTCTGATCGTTTTCGATGGAATTGATCTGTTCTACCGACAGACCACTACTCTCGGCTATCTCCTCGATGCTGAGATTCTTCGACTCTCTGATTCCCTTGATTTTGGAACCTACAAATGTGTTAGTGTTGGCCATAAAATGCTTAAAAAATTGATATCAATATGATTTAGCGCGCAAAATTACAATAAAAAAACGAGACTGGCAAAATTTTACCTCGTTTTTGTTGTTTTTTCTATTTTTTCTTCGTAACTTTGACCCCGTCAATCACATAAAGTATGGAAAAGGATAAACTAAACATGGACCGTAGAGAGTTTCTGAAGAGACTCGGTATCGGCACGGGATCGGCCATGGCCCTGATGGCGATGGAGCCGTTGAGTGCCTTTGCACAGAAAGAGAAAAAGGCCGTTGACAACCGTATGACCTATCGTGTACAGCACGGCTCTGGCGAACAGATCTCCCTTTTGGGCTTTGGTATGATGCGCCTACCCAACAACCAGGAGGAGGTGAACCAGCTGGTGGACTATGCCATCGAACATGGCGTGAACTACTACGACACCGCCCCGATGTACATGCGTGGACAGTCGGAAGTACTGATGGGCAATGCCCTCTCACGCCATCCGAGAAACAAATACTACGTGGCCACGAAGATGTCGAACCAAGGCCAGAATACCTGGAGCTTCGACGCCTCAAAGCGGATGTACGAGCAGTCGATGGAACGTCTGAAGGTAGACCACATCGACTACTACCTGCTGCATGGCATCGGTGGTGGCATGAACACGCTGAAGGGCCGTTTCCTCGATAATGGCATCCTCGATTTCCTGCTTAAGGAGCGTCAGGCAGGCCGTATCAAGCATCTGGGATTCTCGTATCACGGTGATGTCCGCGATTTCGACTGGCTGCTCGACCACAACGACGAATACCACTGGGATTTCGTACAGATACAGATGAACTTCCTCGACTGGCGTCATGCCTCGATGCGTGGTGGCCGTCGCTCGGATGCGGATGCAGAATACCTGTATGGCAAATGCGAGAAACTCGGCATCCAGTGTGTCGTGATGGAGCCGCTGCGTGGTGGTGCCTTCGGAAGGATGGCCGACGAACTCACCAGTCAGATGAAGGCCGTACACCCCAACGACAGCACAGCCCGCTGGGCCTTCCGATGGGTGGGCTCCTACCCCAACATCCTCACCGTTCTGAGTGGCATGAACCGCATGGACCATCTTGAAGAGAATGTCAAGACGTTCTCGCCCCTGGAGATCTGCACAGAGTCGGAGAATGCGCTGCTGGCGAAGATCGCCGACGAGATGTCGGGTGTACCCACCATTCCCTGTACCGCCTGCGAATACTGTATGCCTTGTCCTTATGGCGTCAACATCCCAGGGAACTTCACCTATTACAACGAGGCCGTCAGGGAGCATATCATCCCGCTGCCAGAGCCTTCTGCCCCCGACTATGCTGAGCGCCAACAGAAGTTCATCGAGGGTTACCGCAAGGCCCTGCCCGAGGCAGAGAAATGGGCACGTGCCTGTCAGGATTGTGAGGAGTGTCTCTCGAAGTGTCCACAGCAGATACGTATCCCCAATCAACTGAGCCGTATCGTACAGACCCTCAGAGTCAGAA
>CAMJBL010000081.1 GCA_946403845.1 uncultured Prevotella sp.
TTACTCCGCAGAGTGAAGTGATTGAGACACTGGCTGAGCTGAAGCCTTGGGAGACCACCGGTATGCAGGTGGTGCAGGCTGAGAGCGAGCTGGCTTCTATCTACATGGTCTATGGCGCTGCCGGTGCCGGTAAGCGTGCGATGACCTCGTCGTCATCTCCTGGCGTCGCTTTGATGCAGGAGGGAATCACCTACATGGCTGGTGCCGAGGTGCCGGGTGTGTTTGTGAACGTTCAGCGTGGCGGTCCTGGTCTGGGAACCATCCAGCCCTCACAGGGTGACTATTTCCAGGCTACCCGTGGTGGTGGTAATGGCGACTACAAGGTGATTGTTCTGGCTCCCTCTTCTGTGCAGGAGATGGCCGATTTCGTGGATCTTGCCTTTGAACTGGCCTTCAAGTATCGCAACCCCGCTATGATTCTGAGCGATGGTGTCATTGGTCAGATGATGGAGAAGGTGGTGTTGCCACCCTATAAGCCCCGTCGTACGGACGAGGAAGTGATCAAGCAGTGTCCTTGGGCCTCTACTGGTAAGCCGAAGGGCGGTCGTGAGCGTGTGGTGATCACATCGCTCGAGTTGAAGCCTGAGATTATGGAGCAGCGTAATATCGCCCTCCAGGAGAAATATGCCAAGATTCAAGAGAATGAGGTGCGCTATGAGGAGCAGCTGATGGACGATGCCGAGTATGCCATCGTCGCCTTCGGTTCTGCTGCCCGTATCGCAGAGAAGTCTGTGGAGATTGCCCGCGAGCAGGGCATCAAGGTCGGCTTGTTCCGTCCCATCACGCTGTTCCCGTTCCCCATCAAGCAGATTAAGGCGTTGTCGAAGAAGGTGAAGGGTATCCTCGTGGCCGAGATCAATGCCGGACAGATGGTACAGGATGTCCGCCTCGCCGTGAACGGTGCAGTGCCCGTTGAGCAGTTTGGCCGTCTGGGAGGTATCGTTCCCGATCCCGAAGAAATCGTAGAGGCTTTGAAAGAAAAGATAATGTGATGAATTAAGAAACAAATTGGAACGAATTAGAACTAATTTATTCCACAAATTGAAATAAATAATTTGTTATAATTAGTGGATAAAATTGGTGGTCATTAGTGATAATTTGTTTCCGAAAAGAGAAAGAAAATGGATAGAAATCAGATAGTTCAGCCCGAGAATATCGTCTGCAAGAAGCCGACGCTGATGAACGACAACAATATGCACTACTGCCCTGGCTGTAGTCACGGTGTGGTGCATAAGCTGATTGCCGAGGTCATCGAGGAAATGGGAATGGAAGACAAGGCCGTGGGTGTATCGCCCGTAGGCTGTGCTGTCTTCGCGTACAATTATATTGATATCGACTGGCAGGAGGCTGCCCATGGTCGTGCTCCCGCACTGGCTACGGGTATCAAGCGCTGCTGGCCCGACCGTCTGGTATTCACCTATCAGGGTGACGGTGACCTGGCTTGTATCGGTACCTGTGAGACCATCCACGCCCTGAACCGTGGTGAGAACATCGTCATCATCTTCGTCAACAATGCCATCTATGGTATGACGGGCGGTCAGATGGCACCTACCACGCTGATTGGTCAGAAGACGTCGACCTGTCCTTATGGCCGTGATCCGCAGCTGCATGGCTATCCCCTGAAGATGGCGGATATCGCTGCCGGTCTGGAGGGTACATGCTATGTGACTCGTCAGAGTGTTGAGAACGTGGCAGCTATCCTGAAGGCCAAGAAGGCGCTGCGCAAGGCATTCGAGGCTTCGATGGCTGGTAAGGGCTCAAGCCTCGTGGAGTTCGTTTCTACCTGTAACAGCGGTTGGAAACTCACACCTGCCAAGGCTAACGAATGGATGAAGGAGAACATGTTCCCCTTCTATCCCAAAGGCGACCTCAAAGATACTACAAATGATTAAATAAACAACGGATTAAACGGATTATACGGATTATTGAAACCGCAGTAAATCCGTGAAATCTGTGTAATCCGTTGTTGAAAAGATAAAAGTATGAAGAAAGAGATAATTATTTCAGGTTTCGGAGGTCAGGGCGTGCTCTCGATGGGTAAGATTCTGGCCTATAGTGGACTGATGGAGGACAAGGAGGTGACTTGGATGCCTGCCTATGGTCCTGAGCAGCGTGGTGGTACAGCCAACGTGACGGTGATCGTCAGCGACGAGCGTATCTCTTCGCCCATCCTCAGCAAGTACGATATCGCCGTGGTGTTGAACCAGCCCTCGCTCGAGAAGTTCGAGCCGAAGATCAAACCCGGTGGTATTCTCATCTACGACGGTTTCGGTATCATCAACAAGCCCACGCGTAAGGATATCACGATCTACGAGATCAACGCGATGGACAAGGCTGCCGAGATGAAGAACGGTAAGGTGTTCAACATGATTGTCCTTGGTGGACTGCTCAAGGTGGCTCCCGTCGTTAGTGATAAGGGTGTGGAGAAGGCGCTGAAGAAGACGCTCCCCGAGCGCCATCACGACCTTATTCCCCTGAATATGGAGGCTTTGAAGGAAGGTGCAAAGATTATCGTAGAGAAATAAATCATACCGACGACATGAAAAAGCTGTTTTTAGTCCTCGCTGCGGCCGTGCTGACAGCTTCGGCCAGTGCACAGGAGAAGAAAGTGGTAACGGCCCATAAGACCTTAGATAACTGGTATCTGGGTATCAATGGCGGTGCTGCCACTCCCATGCAGAAATGGGGTGAGGCAGGCTTCATGAAGGGCATTGCCCCCAGTGCTGGTCTGCGTCTTGGTAAGAACTTTACCACCTCGTTTGGTGTGGCCATCGATGCCAATGCCTATTTCGAGTCTAACGAGAAGTCGCTCATGAAGACCCGTACGTTTGTCGACGCCATTAATGTCGATGCGCTGGGAACCTTCAATTTGTCCAACTTCTTCGGAGGCTATCTGGGCAAGCCCCGTCGTGTGGAGCTCATTGCGTTGGGCGGATTCGGCTGGTCGCATCAGTTTGGGGCTTTGCCACGTGCCAATGGCATCAATTCGAAGGCTGCCCTTGACTTGGCCTTCAACCTTGGTGCCAGCCGCGCTGTGCAACTCTATCTTGAGCCCGCCGTCGTCTTTGGCTTGTGGGACAATGGCCGTATGGTCAATGCGCTGAGCCGTTGCGCCAGCAATTACAAGTATGACTCCCGCAGCGGACTGTTCCAGCTTAACCTGGGCTTGAACTTTAAGTTCGGCACCAGCAACGGTACAAAGAACTTTGCCTTTGCCCGTCTGCGCGACCAGTCGGAGATCGACGATCTGAACGCACGCATCAACGAGCTTCGCGACGAGAGCGACAGCAAGGATCGTCGCATTGCCCGCGACATCCGTCGTATCGCAGAGCTGGAGGACTCGCTCGAGGCCGCCAGGAAGGTGAAGCCCACAGTGGTCAACAAGGTGACGAAGGTGACGCAGGTGGTCAACAACAATGTGCTGCAGCCTACCGTGATCTTCGGTCAGGGCAAGAGCTCTGTCGATGCTGCCCAGATGGCCAGCGTGGCGATGATTGCCAAATACATGAAGAATCATCCTGAGTCGAAGATCCTCATCAAGGGCTATGCTTCGCCCGAGGGTAACCCCGAGTTGAACCAGCGTCTGTCGGTGAATCGCGCTCAGGCCGTGAAGGATGCCCTCGTCAGCCGTTATGGCGTTGCAGCCAGTCGTCTGACCATTCAGGGCATGGGTGCCACTGATGAGCTCTTCGACGAGCTCGACTTCAACCGCGTGGCGACCTTCACAGATACAACAAAATAATTGCAACTTAACATCGTGAGGATATGAAACATCAGTTGAGAAGTGCTGTCTGCACAGAGGGCCGTAGAATGGCAGGTGCCCGCGCATTGTGGGTGGCTAATGGCATGAAGAGAGAACAGTTCGGTAAGCCGATCATCGCCATCGTGAATTCTTTCACGCAGTTTGTGCCAGGTCATACGCATCTGCATGAGGCCGGACAGATTGTGAAACGCGAGATCGAAAGTCTCGGCTGCTACGCTGCAGAGTTTAATACCATCGCCATCGACGACGGTATCGCCATGGGTCATGATGGTATGCTCTATTCACTGCCCTCACGTGATATCATCGCCGACAGTGTGGAATATATGGTGAACGCCCATAAGGCCGATGCCATGATTTGCATTTCCAATTGCGACAAGATTACTCCAGGCATGCTGATGGCTGCCATGCGTCTGAATATCCCCGCTGTATTCGTTAGTGGCGGACCAATGGAAGCAGGACAGTACAAGGGCGAGAATCTCGACCTCATCACAGCGATGGTCAAGGGCGGCGATCCCACTGTCAGCGACGAGGAACTCGCAGAGGTGGAAAACCGCGCCTGCCCAGGCTGTGGCTGCTGCTCGGGCATGTTCACTGCCAACTCGATGAATAACCTCACCGAGGCTATCGGATTGAGTCTGCCTGGCAATGGTACCATCCTGGCTACCCATAAGAACCGTGTGCGCCTGATGCAACAGGCGGCTCAGCAGATTGTGAAGAATGCTTTTGCCTACTACGAGGATGGCGACGAGAGCGTTTTGCCACGCAGCATTGCGACCCGCACGGCCTTCCTCAACGCCATGACGCTCGACATTGCGATGGGTGCTTCTACGAATACCGTGTTGCACCTGTTGGCTGTGGCCCAGGAGGCCGGTGTCGACTTCACGATGGCTGATATCGATGCCCTTTCGCGTAAGACGCCGTTCCTCTGCAAACTGGCCCCAAACAGTCAGAAATACAGTGTTCAGGAGTTCGGACGGGCAGGCGGTGTGATGTCCCTCATTGGCGAACTGGCCAAGGGCGGACTTATCGACACGAGTGCCAAGCGCGTCAACGGACATACATTGGCTGAGGATATTGAGGGCTATAGCATCACCAAGCCTGATGCCCCCAAAATCTACCTCTCTGCCCCTGCAGGTAAGTTCTGCAATGAGCTCGGCGCTCAGGAGACTTACTACGAATGTTTCGATACTGACCGCACCAACGGCTGTATCCGCGATATCGAACATGCCTACACCAAGGATGGTGGTATGGCTGTACTCTTCGGCAACATCGCCCAGGATGGCTGCGTGGTAAAGACCGCTGGTGTCGACGAGGCGTTGTGGCATTTCGAAGGTCCTGCCGTCTGCTTCGATTCACAGGAAGATGCCTGCGAGGGAATCCTCGGTGGCAAGGTGAAATCAGGCGACTGCGTGGTAATTACCCACGAGGGTCCGAAGGGCGGTCCTGGCATGCAGGAGATGCTCTATCCCACGAGCTATATCAAGAGTATGCACCTCGGCAAGGAGTGCGCACTGATCACCGACGGCCGTTTCTCGGGTGGTACCTCGGGTCTCTCCATCGGCCATATCTCGCCTGAGGCTGCCAATGGTGGTAATATCGGCAAGATCAAGGATGGCGACATCATCGTCATCGACATCCCCTCGCGCTCGATTAATGTGAAGCTCTCCGACGAGGAACTCGCTGCCCGCGAACAGCAGCCGCTGAAGCGCAACCGCGTGGTTTCTAAGGCTTTACGCGCCTATGCTCAGAGCGTATCCAGTGCCGATAAGGGCGGTGTTAGAATCATCGACTAGCCATACTAGCCCAACTAGTCATACTAGTCTAACTAGAATATAAAGATTATGCTGAAAGACAGAATTACAGGATCAAAGGCGCTGATGCGGGCGTTGCAGGCAGAAGGGGTTAAAACCATCTTCGGATACCCTGGCGGCAGCATCATGCCTGTCTACGACGCACTCTTCGACTACACCCGTGGTGAGAAGAAGTGTTTCGACCATATCCTCGTGCGTCACGAGCAGGGAGCCACCCATGCTGCCGAGGGCTATGCCCGCGTTTCTGGTGAGGTGGGCGTCGCCCTGGTGACCAGTGGCCCAGGTGTCACCAACACGCTGACGGGTATCGCTGATGCCATGCTCGACTCCACGCCCATTGTGGTCATTGCCGGTCAGGTGCCCATTGGCGCCCTGGGTACTGATGCCTTTCAGGAGGTCGACCTTGTGGGCGTGTCGCAGCCGATCTCGAAATGGAGCTATCAGATCCGTCATGCCGAAGATGTGGCGTGGGCTGTGAGCCGTGCGTTCTATATCGCTCGTACGGGTCGCCCCGGTCCTGTGGTGCTCGACTTTGCCAAGAATGCTCAGGTTGAGGAGATCGACTGGGAGCCGGCGAAGGTTAACTTCGTACGTTCCTATGTGCCTTATCCGAAACTCGATGCTGAGGCTGTGCGCCAGGCGGCTGAGCTTATCAATAATGCCAAGAGGCCTTTGGCCCTTGTGGGGCAGGGTGTCGAACTCGGCAATGCACAAAGCGAACTCATTCAGTTCCTGGAAAAAGCCGATATCCCTGCTGGCCGTACGATGTTGGGTCTTTCGGCCCTTCCTTCCAACCATCCGCTCAATGTGGGCATGCTGGGCATGCATGGTAACTATGCCGTCAATCTGAAGGAGCAGGAGTGCGATGTGCTCATTGCCATCGGTATGCGCTTCAGCGACCGTGTGACGGGCAATCTGAAGACCTATGCCAAGCAGGCCAAAGTCATCCATCTCGATATCGACCGCAGTGAGATCGACAAGAACGTGAAGACCGATGTGGCTGTGGTGGCCGACTGTAAGGAGTCGTTGCCAGCTATCACGGCCTTGCTGAATAAGAATGACCACCAGGCGTGGCGTGACTCTTTCAAGCCGCTCGATCAGATGGAGCGTGAGAAAGTCATCGAGCCCGCCATCCATCCCAAGGAGGGTCCGCTGTTGATGGGCGAGGTGGTAAATGCCGTTGCAGAGCAGGCTCCTGACGATGCAGTCCTCGTGACGGATGTGGGTCAGAATCAGCTGTTTGCAACCCGATACTTCAAGTATCACCACAAGCGTAGCATCTGCACCAGTGGCGGCTTGGGAACGATGGGCTACGGTATGCCTGCTGCCATCGGAGCCACCTTTGCGGCCCCCGAGCGCACCGTCTGCTGCTTCATGGGCGACGGCGGTTTCCAGATGTGTATCGAGGAACTCGGCACCATCATGGAACAGAAGGCGCCAGTGAAGATGATCCTGATGAACAACCACTATCTTGGCAACGTGCGTCAATGGCAGGATATGTTCTGGCTGCGTCGCAAGTCGTTTACCAGGATGATGAATCCCGACTACGCGATGATTGCCAAGGGCTATGGCATTCCCTATCTGGCATTGACCGACCGTAAGGATTTGTCTGCTGCCGTTGCGCAGATGCTGAAGACCGACGGCCCGTTTATTCTCGAGTGCGCCATTATGGAAGAGGACAACGTGCTGCCGATGACGCCTCCGGGCATGGATGTGGATAAAATGATGCTGGAGATATAACCAATTTGCTACCGCATATGGAAGAGAATAAGAAGAAATTATATACATTGCTGGTTTATTCCGAGAACGTGGCTGGTATCCTGAATCAGGTGACGGCCGTCTTCACCCGTCGTCAGGTGAACATCGAGAGCCTGAACGTGTCGGCCTCCAGTATCCCCGGTGTCCATAAGTACACGATTACTGCCTGGAGCGATGAGGACCAGATCATCAAGATTGCCCGTCAGATCGAGAAGAAGATCGACGTGGTGAAGGCCAACTATTTCACTGATGATCAGTTGTTTATCCGTGAAGCAGGCCTTTATAAACTCGCTACGGATAAGGTTATGGAGAATCCTGAGATCTCGCGGACCATCCGTCGCTTCGATGCCCATATCATCGAGGTCAATCCCACCTATACCATCGCCATGAAGCATGGCATCACTGAGGATATCATTTCGCTCTATCGTGCGCTCGATGCTTTCGGCTGCGTACTGCAGTACACGCGCTCGGGCCGTATCGCCGTCACACGAGGCATGCAGGAGCAGGTAAGCGAATTCCTCGAGGAAAGGGAACAAACCAGCTAATATGGAAAAGATAGGCAAATATTCTTTTCTGGCCGAGCCCTTCCACTGCGACTTCTCGCAGCGCCTCTTCATGGGCCATCTGGGCAACCACATGCTCAATGCCGCCGATTTCCATTCTACCGATCGCGGCTTCGGCATGAAATACCTGCTCACTATCAACCGCTCGTGGGTGCTCTCGCGCCTCGCCATCGAGATGGACGAGATGCCGC
>CAMJBL010000082.1 GCA_946403845.1 uncultured Prevotella sp.
TCTGGTCCTCATAGAGATACTGATAGGGACGACGCTCGATGACTACATCCTCGAGCTTCTCACCGATGTTGAAACGGCGCTCCAGCACGCGACCGTCAGAAACGTTCTTGACCTTGATGATCATAATTGTGTTACCCTTGCCTGGTTTGCGATGCTGGAAATCGATGCAAACCCAAATGCCACCGTCCATGCGAATGGCGGTGCCTTTTTTAATGTCTTGTGAATTAATCATATACCTAAAAATGTTACTTTTATATCGTTTTCGGGTGCAAAGGTACGAAAAAAAGTGAAAAGTGAAAAGTGAAAAGTGAAAAATCTCACATATTTCTTGCGTAATTCAAAAGAAATGAGTACTTTTGCACCCCAAATCGTTGAAAAAGTAACAAATAAATAGTAAAAAGCAATGAAGAGAACATTTCAGCCGCACAATCGCCGTCGCGTGAATAAGCACGGCTTCCGTGAGAGAATGGCCACCAAGAATGGCCGCCGCGTTTTGGCTGCACGTCGCGCCAAGGGTCGTAAGAAGTTAACGGTTTCTGACGAGAATCACGGAAAGTAATTTTCCCTTTTTCGCAGAAAAAGATGCAAAAATAGAAAGAAGTAGAGATTATTCTTTGCTTCTTTTTATTTTTTTATGTTTTTGCTTTGGTTTTTCATTCGTTTATTCGTAACTTTGCAGCCATGAAGACAAAGGATTTCTTTGGGAAGTTTGTGAATGGCTATCTCCTGGGTAACCTCCTGGCGATGGCACTTGTTATTGTGGCTTTGTGTCTGGGCGTCAAGTACGGTCTGGAGTGGTATACTCATCATGGCGAAGGCATCAAGGTACCCAAGATTGAGGGCATGTCGTTTACCAATGCCAGAACCCTGATATTAGAAGACGGCCTGAATATCATGGTGGCCGACTCGGGCTATAACAAGAAACTGCCTGCCAACTGTGTGTTGGCTCAGAATCCTGGTCCCGGCACCTTGGTCAAGTCGGGGCACACTATTTACGTGACGGTCAACTCCCCGTCATCTCCCGCCTTTGCCATTCCCGACTTGGTGGATAACAGCAGCTATCGTGAGGCAGAAGCCAAACTGGCCGCCATGGGCTTCAAGATGCTGCCGCCGAAACTGGTGGCTGGCGAGAAAGACTGGGTGTATGGCATCTTATGCCGAGGTCGTCGTGTGTCTGCTGGTGATATGATTTCAATTGATTTGCCCTTGACCTTGATGATTGGCAGTGGCGAATATGATTCCGACGAAATAGAACTGGATTATATTGAGCCCGAGTATCGTCTGGGTGAGGATGACGAAGCCGAGACGCCACATGGCACCTATCAGGAAACAGATGACTTTGAGGAAATAAAAGAAGTAACAGGACAGTGAGTGAGGTAATGGACGACATCGAACTTGATGACGACGAACTGCTCGAAGCCGGAGAACCGGCTTGCGACGGCGAGACGTTGTATGAGCACTTCCGTATCGAGGTGGATAAGGGTCAGGTGTCCGTACGTATCGACAAGTTCCTGGCAGAGCATCAGCCGCACTCCAGCCGTAATAGAATCCAGAAAGCCGCTGACGCGGGTTTTATCCACGTTAACGGAAATCCAGTAAAGAGTAATTATAAGGTACGCGCGGGAGATATTATCACCCTGATGCTCGACCGTCCGCATTATGATACCACCATCGAACCCGAGGATATCCCTTTGGAGGTGGTCTATGAAGACGACCAGCTGATGGTGATCAACAAGCCGGCGGGTATGGTGGTACATCCGGGTTGCGGCAACTTCAGCGGCACGCTCGTCAATGCCATCGCCTGGCACCTGAAGGACCTGGAGAGCTATGATCCGAACGACCCTGAGGTGGGACTCGTCCATCGTATCGACAAGGATACCAGTGGCCTGCTGGTCATCGCCAAGACCCCTGACGCCAAGACCTCTCTGGGCAAGCAGTTCTTCAACAAGACCACCCATCGCAGCTACAATGCTTTGGTGTGGGGCAACTTCGTGGAGGACGAGGGTAGGATAGAGGGCAACATCGGACGCGACCCCAAGGACCGTCTGCGCATGGAGGTCTTCCCGCCTGATTCGGAAATCGGCAAGCCTGCCGTGACGCATTACCGGGTGATGGAGCGCTATGGCTATGTCACGCTGGTGGAATGCGTACTTGAAACGGGCCGCACCCATCAGATACGTGCCCATATGAAGCACATCGGACACCCCTTGTTCTGCGATGAACGCTATGGCGGGTGCGAAATCCGGCGCGGTGAGCGCACGGCCAGCTACAAGGCCTATATCCAGAACTGCTTCAAGCTCTGTCCGCGACAGGTGCTGCATGCCAGGACACTGGGCTTCGTACACCCGACAACGGGTCAGCAGATGGATTTCACCTCCGAGTGGCCCAGCGACATGGCGGCCCTGATAGATAAATGGAGAAACTATATAAAGGTAAAAAAGTAATAATTAGATAAGATGAAGAATTTAAAGAGAACGATTGCCATCGTCTGTGGTGGCGACTCTTCAGAACATGATGTTTCCCTGCGCTCGGCACAGGGACTCTACTCCTTCTTTGACAAGGAGCGCTATGATGTGTATATCGTTGACATCAAAGGTCAGGACTGGCACGTGGAACTGTCTGACGGCACCACCGTCCAAATCGACCGCAATGATTTTTCGTTTATGGAGAATGGCGAGGCAAAACTGTTCGACTATGCCTATATCACCATACATGGCACTCCTGGCGAAAATGGTCTGCTGCAGGGCTATTTCGACCTGATCGGTCTGCCCTATAGCACCAGTGGCGTACTGGTTGAGGCCATGACTTTCGATAAGTTCGTGCTGAACCAGTATCTGCGTGGCTATGGCGTGAGCGTGGCCGACTCGTTGCTGATCCGTAAGGGCTATGAGGAACTGGTGAGCGACGACGAGATTGAAGAGCGCATTGGTATGCCTTGTTTCGTGAAGCCTGCTGCCGATGGTTCCAGCTTTGGCGTGTCGAAGGTGAAGTGTAAGGACCAGTTGGCACCAGCCATCCGTAAAGCCATGTTGGAGAGTCCTGAGATTATGGTCGAGGGCTTCCTTGAGGGCACGGAGATCTCGCAGGGTGTTTATAAGACCCGGGAGAAGACCGTGGTGCTGCCGGCAACGGAAGTGGTGACCAGCAACGAGTTCTTCGATTACGATGCCAAGTACAACGGACAGGTGCAGGAGATCACGCCTGCGCGCCTCTCGGCTAATGTCGCTGATCGCGTGGCTCAGATCACTTCGCACATCTACGATATCCTCCATTGCAATGGCATCATCCGTATCGACTATATCATCTCGAAGGAGGGTAAGATCTCCATGCTTGAGGTGAATACCACGCCAGGCATGACGGCCACGAGCTTTATCCCGCAGCAGGTACGTGCTGCAGGCCTCTCAATGACCGATGTCCTGACGGAAATCGTAGAAAACCAGTTTACATAAGCAGATGAAGATTCCAGAAGAGTTCAGCGAGATCCGGCCTTACGAGGCTGAGGAGATGAAACAGGCGTTCGAGGACCTTTTGAACGACCGCCAGTTCAATGTCGTGATGAAGGGCTTTGCACCCTGGCTGCCTAAGTCAGTGCGCAACGGCCTGCTGCGCCTGGCTTTCAAGGGCGTCAAGACTCCTCTGGACTTTCAGAAGCGTTTCATGAAGCCCATCGTCAACCACATCATCCGCAAGCATACCGACGGCTGTAGATTTGATGATTCTCACCTCTCACCTCTCACCTCTCACCTCGACGAACGGTTTACGTTCGTCTCTAACCACCGCGATATCGTGCTCGATTCCGCCTTTCTCGATGTGAAGCTCTTCGAGGCGGGTTATCCCACGACCGTCGAGATTGGTATCGGTGACAATCTGCTTATCTATCCCTGGATCAAGCGCCTCGTCCGCATGAACAAGGCCTTCACGGTGCGTCGGGGCCTCTCGCTTCGTGAGACCCTCGCTGCCTCGCAGCTCATGAGCCGATACATCCATTTCGCCGTCACGCAGAAGAAGGAGAATATCTGGATAGCCCAGCGCGAGGGGAGGGCAAAGGATTCCAACGACCGTACCCAGGATGCCGTGCTGAAAATGCTGGCCATGGGTGGCGACCTGCAGGAACTGAACATCGTACCGCTGACCATCAGCTACGAATACGATCCCTGCGACTACCTCAAGGCACAGGAGTTCCAGCAGAAGCGCGACAATCCCGGTTTCAAGAAATCACGTCAGGACGACCTCGACAATATGAAGACGGGTATCTTCGGCTATAAGGGCCGTGTGGTCTATCGCCCGGCAGCACCCGTCAACACCTGGATCGACGACCTGAAGGACCTCCCCAAGACCGAATATTATAAGGCTTTGGCTGAGCGGATGGATCGGGAAATCCACAAGGGATATGAGTTGTTCCCTTGCAACTATATCGCCCTCGACGAACTCCGTGGCAATCAGGCCAACAGCGCTCATTATACCGCTGCCGACAAGCAGCGCTTCGAAAAGTATCTGGCCGGTCAGCTTGCTAAGATCACTCTCGACAACAAGGACGAGGCCTTCCTCCGCGAGCGCATCCTAACAATGTACGCCAATCCCGTTGTCAATTATAACAACGTCAGCGCCTAAGCAGCTTTTTCCCGTTTACGATGATGACAGGGCTGACCTTTAAGAATCGCTCTGCCTCGGCCTTTGTACGACCGGTGCCCAGCAGATGGCCGTGAAGGTCGAATACCTGGATATCTGAAGCGGGTATATCATCGTCAATGGCCATGATGGCAGAACCGCCGCTGTATTTGTGGGTGGTGATGAATGACTGGACGGAGTAGTCCCACATCTTTTCGAGATTGGGATCAAGATCCCATGTGATGCCCACGGGATGTGACTCCGCAAAAGTGAAGCCGCTGGAAACCTCATCCTGACTGCCCAGCAGCAGCCATTTTCGGGTCTCCATACCCGAGATCTTCCTGTTCTTCGAATCAATGGGGTCGTTCCAGGTGACGTCAACGGCATACCATAGGCCATCTTCCATCTTCACCTCATTCCACATGTGCGACTCACCAGTCGCCGTCCGCGAACCCTTAGCAAAGCCCTCTACCAGTACACAGGGAATCCCTACCTCGTCGCAGAACACCTTGAAGGCTCTGGCATAGGCTTCGCACACCGGACCATTCGCACCTGTCGTCTCGCGAAGGGCGCTCATGGGGCTCCAAACGATCGCCGATACCTTGTCGCGGTCGGTATAGTAGATTGAGCAGTAGCTGTTGTGCTTGGTCAGCCAGTCGTTCAGGTAGACAATCTGGTCATAGCGGTTGCCGCAGGGACAGCTGCTGATCACCTCATTCACCTTCTGATGATACTCCTCCACGGCCGAGGCAATCGTCTCGGCATCCTGGAACCCGTCGATTCTGCGGTCAAAGTCCGATCCCTTCAGTGTGAAGAAGATGTTCTGCGTGTAAGTCATCGAGCCCTTACCGGTTGAGAGATTATAGTTGTAATAGTAGTTATAGTTGTAGGACCACCTGAAATAATTACACAGCCAGAAAGCCTGTGGATAATCCTTGCTCAGGCAGATGGTGAGAAAGTAGATGAAGGCGTTAGCCTCTTCCCAGTTCCCCTGAGTGGGCACGCTTACCGCCTGACGGGCATACTCCTGTGCCACCTCTTTGGTCGAATTTTTGGGAAACTCGAAATCCAGACTGCCCTCATACACTTTCAATTTCACGCAATACCTGTCCTGTTGTTCCACATAGACGCCCTTTTCAGGATCCGATGCCCAGTTTCTGCCGCCATCGAGCACTTCCTGTACCTTCTCGCCATACTCCTGATAGAAATCCAGCAGGTAGTCGGGCATGTTCTTGATGCGGTCTATCCAGCGCCGCCCCTGCCCTTCGGATCGGGTTGGCCAATCGGCGCGGCCACTGAAGGAAAGACGGTTTCCGAACCCTACGAAGTCCCTCGCGTCGATGGTCACTTCTTCGCCCTCGCAGTAAATCGGGCCGCAGCTGACTGTCTGGGCTGAGACCTTGCCTGCTGACAATAGCATCAGCAGCATCACAAATCTGGAAAGATAATACATGGGATGTTTCATACGGCGCTTCCTGAACTGCTTATTCCTCAATCTGCTTGATGGTGTATCTCTCGTTCGAATTATAATCGCGGTCTTTGTCTTTACCGAAATATTCGAGCAGATATTTCTTGTTCTTTAATTTGGTGACGCGGATAAATACCTCCCGGTAGGTTTCGCGACCATTTTCCATATAACTCTCGAAAGCATTAAAGGAGGTGGCTTTCTTGTCTTCCAGGTTCCTTACCAGCTTGAATGCAGAGATATTGCGTTGGCTTTGGGCAATGTCGATATACAGACTGTCTGCCGTGAATCTGAACATCAGTTCTCCGCTCTGGGATATATACTTCCCGCTCAAATCAGTTGCGTATAACTCATACGAGCAACACATCAATAGAAATAGTAATAATAGTTTTTTCATCGTTATTTATTGTTTGTTGTCACTTACCAAGTTTCTGGCTGCAAAGATACAGACTATTTTCCATACTTCCAAATTTTCCCGTGTGCAATCATCTTTCCTGCGTCAAAATTTGGCTATATCGTAAATAATGCGTAATTTTGTGCCATTATCAGAATGATGAAGTGTATGAAAAAACTATTAACAGTAATAATTTGCCTGCTTATGATGGAAGCAAATCAGTTATATGCACAGGACCAGAACTTCTGGATTTTCCTCTGCTTTGGACAGTCAAACATGGCGGGTATGGCCCCCATTGAGGAACAAGACCTGACGGTAAGCGACCGCTATCTTAGCATGGCGACCACCGACGGTAGTGATGGACGCGTATTAGGCACTTGGCGCAAGGCTGTGCCGCCCCTCTGCCGTGCCGATGCCCATCTCGGACCAGTCGATTACTTCGGACGTACCCTGCTCGAAACGGTGCCCGACAGCGTGCGAATCGGCGTCGTGTCGGTGGCTGTTGAGGGCCGTCCCCCTGTTAGTCGGCGAGGTGGTGCGCGCAGAATACAACGGAGTCTGTGCCCATGCCAATCCCACCATCGACGATATTGCCAACCACTATCCCAATACTTACGTCGTCTCCTCTGAAGGCTGTCCTCCAGGCGACGACAATGTCCATTTCAGCAGCGAGGGCTATAGAGAGATGGGGCGTCACTATGCCCGCCGCTATCTGGAGGTCACCGGAGCGTTGTCATCTTCATCAAAGTAAGAAAGGGCAAATCCAAAGCATCCAACCGCCATCATAGCAGTTGGATGCTCTTTTGTTTAGAGTCAGGGCACAAGCCCTCAAACATCTTACATGTAAATCGGTCCGTGACCCATGCAGCTCGTGGTGGTGATGGCCGTCAGGAAGGCCGTGAGCGCGGCTACTATCACCTTCACCGCAATCTCAATCACTCTCTTTTTCATAACTCCTTGATAGTTTTAACTCACACAGATCTCACTGATCTCACAGATTTTTTTATTCCTCCGGAATGTTAAGATCTCATTTTCCTCCCGCTTCCTTTAGGAAGCATATCTGTGAGATCTGTGAAGATCTGTGTGACATTACTAATCCTAGATGGAGCTGTCGCCAGAGGCGCTGCCGGTGTTGATCACGAGGCTTGCAGCCTGTGCGGGCATCGCGAAGTTACCGGTGTAGACACCGTCATTCTCCGTGAGCTCGATAGAGGAGCCGTTCAGCGTAGCGCTGGGCGTCGTGCCCTCAGCCGGGGTGATAGAGATCTCCAGCTCATCGTCCTCATTCAGTGAGGCGCCCGAAGTCACGGCGTTGCCGTCCTTGGTCACATTGGCCGAGCCGCTACCCATCTTGCTGATGGTCAGCGCATAGCCAGTTGGCTGGTTCTGCTCGCCCTGGTTCTGAGTGCCACCGTTCTCGGTGCCGTTGTTCTCAGTACCGTTCTCGGTGTTCTCGTTCTCGGGATCCTCCACGGTGCCGTCATCGGCGGAGGTCACGCGCTTCACCTCGTTGCCGTTGCGGTCGTAGCAGGTGATCTGGATGGCGGCGTTGG
>CAMJBL010000083.1 GCA_946403845.1 uncultured Prevotella sp.
ATTGCCCAGGGTGCGCTCGACGCAGGCCTGAGCGGTGTCTATGCCTATCCCGGCACTCCCTCTACCGAAATCACAGAGTATATCCAGGACTCGCCGCTGGCTAAGGAGCGCGGTGTGCACAGCCGCTGGTCGACCAACGAGAAGACGGCCATGGAGGCCGCCCTCGGTATGTCGTATATGGGCAAGCGTGCACTGGTTTGTATGAAACATGTGGGACTGAACGTCTGCGCCGACCCCTTCGTGAACTCGGCCATGACGGGTACCAACGGTGGTATCATCGTGTTGGTGGCCGACGACCCCTCGATGCACTCCTCACAGGATGAGCAGGACTCGCGCTTCTATGGTAAGTTCGCCATGATCCCCACGCTGGAGCCCAGCAGTCAGCAGGAGGCCTACGACATGATGGCCGAGGCCTACGAGCTGTCGGAGAAGATGCACCTGCCCGTGCTGATGCGCGTGACCACCCGTATGGCCCACTCGCGTGCCGTGGTGGAGGTGAAGGACGCGCCCCGTGAACAGAACGAACTGAACTACGATGCCCAGGCTTCGAACTGGGTGTTGCTGCCTGCCTTCGCCCGCAAGCGTAATGTGGTGGTGACCGGTCAGCAGCCCATCCTTGAGCAGATGGCCGTAGACAGCAAATATAACCAGTATATCGACGGTAAGGACCATAAGCTGGGTATTATCGCCAGCGGTATCGCCTTCAACTATCTGATGGAGTGCTTTCCCGATGGTTGTCCTTATCCCGTGCTGAAGATCTCGCAGTATCCGCTGCCCAAGAAGCTTATCCGTCGCATGACCGACGATTGCGAGTTTGTACTGATTGCCGAAGAGGGCCAGCCGTTTATCGAGGATCAGGTGCGTGGTGTGATGCCGGGCAATGCCGTGATTAAGGGACGTCTGACAGGCGAACTCCCTCGTACTGGTGAGTTGAATCCCGACTTCCTTAAGAAGGCACTCGGCATAGAGAGTAGCGAGAGCTATGCACCTTGCGAGGATGTGACACCACGTCCGCCTGCACTTTGTCAGGGCTGTGGCCACCGCGATGTGTATACCGCCCTTAACGAGGTGCTGAAGGAGTATCCTAACGCCCGTGTGTTCGGTGATATCGGTTGCTATACCTTAGGTTTCCTGCCGCCGTATAAGGCCATCCACAGCTGTGTGGACATGGGTGCCTCGATCACGATGGCGAAGGGTGCCTCGGATGCCGGACAGTGGCCTGCTGTGGCCATCATTGGCGACTCTACATTTACTCACTCTGGTATGACGGGACTGCTAGATGCCATCAATGAGAATGCCGACATCACTGTGATTATCAGCGACAACCTGACGACTGCCATGACGGGCGGACAGGATTCGGCAGGTACCAATAAGTTTGAGGCTATCTGTAAGGGTCTGGGTCTGAGCGAGGATCACCTGAAGGTGGTGAATCCCATTCCGAAGAACATGCCTGAGATTACGCAGGCCATCCGCGATGAGATCAACTATCACGGTGTGAGTGTGATTATCCCGCGTCGTGAATGCATGCAGACATTACAGCGTCATTTGAAACAAAAGAAGAATAAGAGTTGATAGTTTAAAGTTTATAGTTTATAGATGATTTGTTCTAAAGGCGGAAGGGCTTGCAGGGTAATCAGCTATAAACTATAAACAATAAACTCTAAACAAAAAGAATATGAAAACAGATATTATTTTATGCGGTGTAGGAGGACAGGGTATCCTCTCTATCGCCACCATCATCGGCGAGGCCGCCATGAAGGAGAACCTCTATATCAAGCAGGCTGAGGTACACGGTATGAGTCAGCGTGGCGGTGATGTGCAGTCGAACCTGCGCATCTCGAGCATGCCCATCGCCAGCGACCTGATAGCCCTGGGTGGTGCTGATGTCATCATCTCGATGGAGCCCATGGAGGCCTTGCGCTACCTGCCGTTCCTGGCCAAGGACGGCTGGATTATTACCTCGAGCGCACCCTTCGTCAATATCCCCAACTATCCTGACATCGAGGCCATCAAGGCCGATCTTGCCAAGATCAAGAATGTGATTGTGCTCGACATCGAACAGGCTGCCAAGGACAATGGCGTGCCCCGTTCGGCCAATGTTATCCTGTTGGGTGCTGCCCAGAAGGCATTGGGTATTGAGTATGACAAGCTGGAGGATGCCATCCGCCGCGTCTTCGGACGTAAGGGCGAGGCCATCGTCGAGGCTAATATCAAGGCGCTCGCTATTGGACGCGCTGCGCAGAAATAGTTTAGTATAGAGTTTATAGTTTATAGATGAATACACCTATAGATAAAAAATTGGTTGACGGATTGGTGGCCGAGTTGGGCATCAAGGACTTTGCCAAGGCAACGATCCGTGAGGTGAAACAAGTGGCTGCCAAGGCCGAGAAGGCGAGTGGGGTAGAGTTCATCAAGATGGAAATGGGTATTCCCGGTCTGCCTGCTGCCCAGGTGGGTGTCGACGCCCAGATTCAGGCGCTGAAAGAGGGTATTGCCCATTCGTATCCCGATATTCAGGGCGCTCCCGTGCTGAAGGAGGCCGCCTCGCAGTTTGTGAAGGCCTTTATCGGCATCGATATCAAGCCTGAGGGCTGTATACCCGTGAGCGGTTCTATGCAGGGCACTTTCGCCTCGTTCCTCACCTGCTCGCAGCGCGACAAGCTCAAGGATACCGTGCTTTTCATCGACCCGGGCTTCCCTGTGCAGAAGATGCAGCTGGAGGTGATGGGCGTGAAGTATGAGACCTTCGATGTGTATGCCTATCGTGGTGAGAAACTGCGCAAGAAGCTCGAGGGCTACCTGAAGCAGCGTAACATCTGTGCCATCGTGTATTCCAACCCCAACAACCCCTCGTGGATCTGTCTGCGTGAGGAGGAGTTGCAGATTGTCGGTGAACTGGCTACGAAGTATGATGTCATCGTGATGGAGGACCTGGCCTACTTCGCCATGGACTTCCGAAAGGACCTCTCGACACCGTTCCAGCCGCCCTATCAGGCTACAGTGGCCCGCTATACCGACAATTACATGCTGCTTATCAGCGGTTCGAAGGCTTTCAGCTATGCCGGAGAGCGTATCGGTGTCACCTGTATCTCTGATGCCTTGTTCCATCGTCATTTCGATGACCTCTCCGAGCGTTATCAGGGTCTGGCTTTCGGACCGGTGTTCTCTACGCGCATGCTTTATGCCCTGTCGTCGGGCACGAGCCATAGTGCTCAGTTTGCCTTGGCAGCCATGCTGAAGGCCGCCTACGAGGGCAAGTATGATTTCCGCAAGGAGATCAGCGTGTATGGCGAGCGGGCCCGTAAGCTGAAGGAGATCTTCTGCCGTCACGGCTTTTATGTGGTTTACGACAAGGATCTCGACGAGCCCATTGCCGACGGTTTCTATTTCACCATCGGTTATCCAGGCATGACTTCCGGTCAGCTGGCGCTCGAACTGATGTACTATGGCGTTTCGGCCATCTGCCTTATTACTTGTGGCTCCGAACAGGAAGGTCTGCGTGTCTGCACTTCCTTCATCGAGGACCATCAGTATGACCAGTTGGAAGAGCGCATGCAGATTTTTGAAACAAATAATCCAAGATAATATGTGTGGAATCGTAGGATATATTGGTAATAAGGAGGCTTTTCCTATCCTCATCAAGGGCCTTCGCCGTCTGGAGTATCGTGGCTATGACTCTGCCGGTGTGGCATTGATAAATACCGACGGTGAGTTGAATGTCTATAAGGCCAAGGGCAAGGTGGATAATCTTTGTGAGTACTGCAGCGACAAGAATGTGAGCGGTACCATTGGCATCGCCCATACCCGCTGGGCTACGCATGGCGAGCCCTCATCGAGGAATGCCCACCCTCATTATTCTCAGTCGCACAACCTGGCTATTATCCACAATGGTATCATCGAGAACTACGCTGATATCAAAGAGAAGTTGAAGGCCAAGGGTGTGCAGTTTATCAGCGATACCGACACCGAGGTGCTGGTACAGCTGATTGAGTATGTGATGGTGAAGAAGAACCTGTCGCTGCTCGAGGCTGTCCAGGTGGCACTCTATCAGGTGATTGGTGCCTATGCCATTGCCGTTCTCGACAAACGTAATCCCGATGAAATCGTGGCTGCCCGTAAGCAAAGCCCCTTGGTGGTGGGTATCGGTGAGGACGAGTTCTTCATTGGTTCTGACGCCAGTCCGATCGTGGAATATACCGACAAGGTGGTATATTTGGAAGACGGCAATATTGCGGTCATCAAGCGCCATGAGGAGATGCACGTGCTGAGCATTCTTGGTGAGGAACAGGAACTGAAGGTTAAGACGGTCGACATCGATCTCGGTCAGATAGAGAAAGGCGGTTATCCACACTTCATGCTGAAGGAAATCTTTGAGCAGCCTGAGTGTTTGACCAACTGTATGCGAGGTCGTGTGAATCTTGAAGCAGACCACGTAACACTCTCGGCCTTAATTGATTATCGAAGGCAGATGTTAGAAGCAAAACGTGTGATAATTGTGGCTTGTGGTACCTCTTGGCATGCCGGTCTGATCGGTAAGCAGATGATAGAAACCTTCTGCCGCATACCTGTTGAAGTGGAGTATGCTTCAGAGTTCAGATATCGTAACCCTGTGGTTGGCAAGGGCGATGTGGTCATTGCCATCTCGCAGAGTGGTGAGACGGCCGATACCCTGGCTGCCGTTCAGTTGGCCAAGGAGCGTGGCGCCTTTATCTATGGTATCTGTAATGCCATCGGCAGCAGTATACCCAGGGCCACCGATACAGGTACCTATATCCATGTAGGACCAGAGATCGGTGTGGCTTCTACCAAGGCGTTTACTGGTCAGGTGACGGTGCTCACGATGATTGCCTTGGCCATGGGAGAGGCAAAGGGCACCATCGACCGTGATGAATATCTGAGGGTCGTGAAGGGTCTGAGTGAGATTCCCGTGAAGATCCGTGAGGTGCTGCAGACGAATGAGAAGGTGGCCGACCTTGCGCGTACCTTTACTTATGCCCATAACTTCCTCTACCTGGGTCGTGGCTATTCTTATCCCGTGGCCCTTGAGGGTGCCTTGAAATTGAAGGAAATCTCGTATATCCATGCCGAGGGTTATCCTGCAGCGGAGATGAAGCACGGTCCGATTGCCCTTATCGACTCGGATATGCCTGTGGTGGTGATTGCCACGCATAACGCGATGTACGAGAAGGTGCTTTCGAACATTCAGGAGATCAAGGCTCGTCAGGGTAGGGTGATTGCCCTCGTTTCGAAAGGCGACGATACCATTGCGCGAATTGCAGATGAGGTGATTGAACTGCCCGATGTACTGGAATGTCTGGAACCGTTGGTGGCTACCATTCCCTTGCAGTTGCTGGCTTATCATGTGGCGGTATGCAAAGGCAAGAACGTTGACCAACCCCGAAACCTCGCAAAAAGCGTTACGGTAGAGTAAATACGGCAAAAAACGCCCCAAAACGGGCAAAAGATAAAAAAAATGGTGCAATAATTTGGAAATTTCAAATTATTGCATTATTTTTGCATTCGAAAAGATAAATAACTGCTACTATTAATATACATGGCTGAAACTCTAGAATCAAATATAAATAGGAGTGACTATAAGATTCTTATAGTTGATGATGTGATGAGCAATGTCTTGTTGCTCAAAATCCTTCTTACCAATGAAAAGTTCCAGGTATGTACGGCCAACTGCGGTAATGCGTGTATCACCCAGGCGCGCACGGAGCACCCCGACCTGATATTGCTCGACGTCATGATGCCTGATATGTCGGGCTTCGATACGGCTGTCATTATGAAGAAAGATCCTGATCTGAAAGATATACCTATTATCTTCCTGACGGCTCTTAATACCCCGCAAGATTTGGTGCATGGTTTCCAGGTCGGTGCCAGCGACTTCCTCACGAAGCCTTTTAACAAGGAGGAGTTGGTGATGCGTGTGATGCAGCAGATTTCATTGGTGGCTGCCAAGCGGATTATTGAGAAGCAGAATGCAGAGTTGAAAGCGACGCTGAGCAACCGCGACAAGATGTACTCGGTGATCGCTCACGACTTGCGTTCACCGATGGCCAGCATCCGCATGGTGCTGAACCTCGTGGTGCAGTCGGCATCGCCAGAAACCGTGGGACCGGAATTGTATACATTGCTTGATCAGGCTAACAGGGAATCAGAGGAGGTGCATGACCTGTTGGACAACTTGCTGAAATGGACCAAGAGTCAGACGGGCCGACTGACTGTGGTGTTGCAGGATCTGGATCTGGAGGATATCGTGCCGGGTGTGGTGGAAATCTTTGATGTGATTGCTCAGACAAAACATATCACCCTTGAGTTGAAGAAGCCGGAAACGCCTCTGAAGGTGAACGCCGACAACGATATGCTCAAGACGGTGCTACGTAACTTTATGTCGAATGCTATCAAGTTCTCGCCTGAGAATTCCACGATTCAGATCATCATGGCCGCTGAGGGCGACTTTGCCAAGGTGAGCGTGAAAGACCAGGGTGTGGGTATCTCTGCTGACCGTCTCGGCTCCATCTTCCATAAGGGAGAGACCACCTTCGGTACAGGCGGAGAGGAAGGTTCCGGACTCGGACTCCAGCTTTGTCAGGACTTTGCCCGTAAGAATGGCGGCGACTGCTATGTGGAGTCGGTCGAGGGTCAGGGATCAACATTCAGCTTTACTGTTCCAATTATCAAAAGTTAATGGCTACACCTATTTATATTATAGAAGAAAAGAAACTTCGCCGTAACCTCAGGCTCATCTCTGAAGTTGCGGCGAAAGCCGATTTAGAGATCATCCTCGCCTTTAAGGCCTTCGCCTTGTGGAAGACTTTCCCTATTTTCCGGGAGTATATTCATGCGACTACCGCCAGCTCGCTGTCAGAGGCCCGTCTCGCCTTTGAGGAATTCGGTGCACCAGCCCATACTTATTCGCCGGCTTATACCGATGACGAGATTGACGAGATCATCAGGTGTTCGTCACATCTCACTTTCAACTCGCTCTCGCAGTATCGCCGCTATCATGAGCGGACAACAGGTGTGTCTGTAGGGTTGAGGGTGAATCCGGAGTATTCGGAAGTGGGCACATTGTTATATAACCCCTGTGCACCTGGTACACGTTTCGGCGTAACGGCAGATAAGTTGCCGGAACAGTTGCCAGAGGATATTGAGGGTTTCCATTGCCATTGTCATTGTGAGAGTGGGGCGGATGTCTTCCAGAGAACCTTGGTGCATATCGAGGAGAAGTTTTCCAAATGGTTTCCGCAGTTGAAATGGATCAACTTCGGTGGCGGGCATCTGATGACCAGAAAGGACTATGATGTTGATCTGCTCATACAGATGATGCGAGACTTCCATCAAAGATATCCTTGGCTGAAAGTGATTCTTGAACCCGGTAGCGCCTTTGCCTGGCAGACGGGACCGCTGGTGTCACATGTGGTGGATATCGTCGAAGACAAGGGCATCAGGACGGCGATTCTCGACGTCAGTTTCACCTGCCATATGCCCGATTGTCTTGAAATGCCTTACTATCCTGATGTGCGGGGGGCTGAACATGTCGAGGAGAATATATCTGATTACCCGGAGTACTCTGATAACTCTGAGTATTCCGATTATCTCTACAGATTGGGCGGCAATAGCTGCCTGAGTGGCGACTTCATGGGTTTGTGGCAGTTCGACCATGATCTGGAGATTGGCGAGGAGGTGATATTTGAGGATATGATTCATTATACCACTGTCAAAACCAATACTTTTAATGGGGTCACCCATCCGTCGATAGCGATGTTGCACGAGGACGGAACCTTGGAGGTGTTGCGCAGATTTTGCTATGATGACTATCGAAATCGCATGGATTAATACTTCTGAAACGGGTATTTTTCGATAAAATGGCACTTTTTCAGAAAAAAAGTCCCGAAAAAGTTTGTCAGTTCCAAAAAAAGCATTACCTTTGCATCCGCATTCAGGGGAATGCCTCAGAAAATGCGGAAATAGCTCAGTTGGTAGAGCACAACCTTGCCAAGGTTGGGGTC
>CAMJBL010000084.1 GCA_946403845.1 uncultured Prevotella sp.
CCCGAGATCTGGCGACTGCTCCGCGATGCGAAGGTCACCGGCGAGAATATCAGCAATTTCCCCAAGTTCTACTATAAGCGCATCCGTCCGTTCATGCGTTTCCACGAACATACGGCTACCCCGCAGTTCGAGCCTGATCTGCGCAGGAATTTCTCTTATCCTTCAGGCCACACGCTCTTAGGCTGGTGCAGCGCCCTGTTGCTTTCGGAGATCAATCCCGAGCGTGCCGACACCTTGCTGAAACGTGGATACATGTATGGTGAGAGTCGTGTGATTGTGGGTGCCCACTGGCAGAGCGATGTGGATGCCGGTCGTCTGGCAGCCGCTGCTGCTTATTCGCGCATGCACACCAACGAGCGTTTCCTCGAGCAGATGCAGCTGGCCCGTCTGGAGTTCCGTATCAAGAAGGGGCTGGCTACCAAGGAAGAGCAGAAATCGTTCAAGAAATTAGTCGAGAAACGCGACAAGGCTGCTGCCGAGAGAGCCGCAGCTGCAAAAGCAGCACAAGCCGCCAAAGCCAAAGACGCTAAGGCCAGGAACTAAACTTATTGCTTTTGTTTTGCACCATCCTTCGCAGGCTTCCTCTTCTGACGATGCTTGCGTTGGTCTTTACTACCGTTGCCGCGACTGTTCCAACGACCGTGACGACGGGTGTTGCTGCGCTTCTTCTCACGCTTGGTGTATTCAGGGCCCTCGCCGAGACCGTCGGGTAGGGGTGTCTTCTCCACTTCCTTACCGAGGAAATGCTCAATCTGCTGGAAACGGTAGATATCGGTGTCGCTGATGAAGGTAACGGCCTCGCCATCGCGGTCGGCACGGGCCGTACGACCGATACGGTGGACATAGTCCTCGGCATCGTGGGGCACGTCGTAGTTGATGACGGTACGGATATCGTCGATGTCAATGCCTCGCGCCACGATATCGGTAGCCACGAGCACATCCACCTGTCCGGCCTTGAAACGGTACATAACCTCGTCGCGCTCCTGCTGCGTGAGGTCGCTGTGCATCTGTCCGCAGTTGATATGCATCTGCTTCAGACTGCGCGCAATCTCCTTCACCTTGTCTTTCTTACCCGAGAAGATAATGACGCGCTGCAGGTTGCCGGCCTTGAAGATATGATTGATGATCTTCAGCTTCTGCGGCTCGTAGCAGACATACGCCGACTGGCGGATCTTCTCGGCAGGTTTCGAGACGGCGATCTTCACCTCCACGGGGTTATGCAGCATGGCGACGGCCAGCTCGCGGATCTTCGGGGGCATGGTGGCAGAGAACATGATGCGCTGACAGTTCTGGGGCAGTTGCTGCACAATCTTCATGATATCGTCGATAAAGCCCATGTCGAGCATACGGTCGGCCTCGTCGAGCACAAAGAAGCTGCAGCGCGAGAGGTCGAGGTTGCCCACCTTCAGATGACTGAGCAGTCGGCCCGGGGTGGCAATGAGCATATCGGCGCCGAGACGCATGCCACGCAGCTCCTGCTCATAGCGCCCACCGTCGTTGCCGCCATAGACCGCCACCGACGACACACCGTCCAGATAATAACCGAAGCCCTGCATGGCCTGATCGATCTGCTGCGCCAGTTCACGGGTCGGCGACATCACCACACAGTTGATGGCATCCTTGGGGTAGTCGCCCTCGTCGAGCATCGACAGAATGGGCAACAAATAGGCCGCCGTCTTTCCCGTACCCGTCTGAGCCACACCCAACAGGTCGTAGCCGTCGAGGATCTCGGGGATACAGCGTTCCTGTATCGGTGTCATCTCGTCGAAGCGCATGTCATACAGCGCATCGAGTATATTATCATCTAAATATGTTTCTTCAAACTTCAATTCTTCAATTTTTCAATTTTTCAATTCTTCAATTCTTCAATCTTTCAATTTTTCAATTCTTAATTCGGCGCTTGTCGATAACAGAAATATGCGATAAACACATACAGCAGATTCGGTATCCAGGCTGCCAGCAACGGCGGGGTGTCGGCATTGATGGCGAAGGTAGCGCTGATGGTCTGCAACAGGATGTAGGAGAACGAGAGTGCCAGACCGATACCCAGATAGAGTCCCATGCCGCCCTTACGCTTACGGCTCGACAGACTGACGCCGATAATCGTCAGGATGAACGAGGCAAACGAGGTGGCGATGCGCTTGTGGTATTCCACCTCATACTGCACCACATTGCCCGAACCTCTGTCGATCTGCTTCGAGATGTATTGTCGCAATTGCGGCGAGGTGAGCGTCTCCTGCTGACCATCCGAGAATACCAGGTCCATCGGCTCCATCATAATCAGCGTGTCGAGGGTGGCGCCCGATGTGATTTCCTCCTTCAGGCCTTTGAGCGTGCGGATTTTCCAGTTCTGCGCCTTCCAGTGATAGCGGGTGTCGCTGATGGAGTCGTAGCGCAGCGCCGAGGCCGTCATGTGACTCACCAGTTTCTTGTTCTCAAACTTGTCGAGCGAGAAGCCGAAGGCCGTCTTCGTACGGTCGTCGTACTGCTGCATATAGGCGATGATGCCAGGACCCACCATCAGCTGCACATTGGTGGCCGAGGTGGTGCGCTTCTTGTTTTTGTATTTGGCCTCGAAGTCCTGACGCACGATGGTACCCTTGGGGATGACGTAGGAACCGAGGGCGAGGTTGACCATGGCAATCAGTGCCGCAGAGATCATATAGGGCCGCAGCAGCCGCTTGAAACTGACACCGGCGGCCAGCATGGCGATGATCTCGGAGTTGCCGGCCAGCTTCGAGGTGAAGAAGATCACGGCGATGAAGACGAACAACGGCGAGAACAGGTTGGCGAAATAGGGCACGAAGTTGGCGTAATAGTCGAACACGATGGCCTTCAGCGGGGCACCGTAGGTCGAGAACTTCGCCAGGTTCTCATTCACGTCGAACACGATGGCTATACTGATAATCAGCGCAATCGAGTAGATGTAGGTACCGATAAACTTGTTGATGATATAGCGGTCGAGCCGGTTCAGATAGCGGAAGGGATTGAGGTATTTCAGATAGCGCAACCACCTGAGCCAGTGACAGAGCTTGTCCCAGAAACGCCCAATGGCCCTGAGGCGGCGGTAACGCTTCTGGTGGAGTCTGATCTTGCTGAAATCTCTTTCTGAATGATTCATCGTCTTTGTCCTAATTGGTCGATGACAGAGCGTTTCCACGCCACGAAGTCACCCTTGATAATATGCTGGCGCGCATCGGTCACCAGTCGCAGATAGAAGGCCAGGTTGTGGATCGATGCGATCTGCATGGCCAACAGCTCCTGGGCCTTGAACAGGTGATGCAGGTAGGCCTTCGAATGGATGCGGTCGATGTCGCAGCCGTCGGGATCGATGGGCGAGAAGTCGTCCTCCCATTTCTTGTTGCGCATGTTCATTGTCCCCTCGTAGGTGAAGAGCAGGGCATTACGGCCGTTGCGGGTGGGCATCACACAGTCGAACATATCCACACCGCGCTCAATGGCCTCGAGGATGTTCTGCGGGGTGCCGACACCCATCAGGTAGCGGGGACGGTCCTTGGGCAGGATCTCGTTCACCACCTCGATCATGTCGTACATCACCTCCGTAGGCTCGCCCACGGCCAGTCCGCCGATAGAGGCACCGCCGCCGTCGTTCAGCTGTCCCAAGATGTCACAGACATGCTTGGCAGCATCCTGGCGCAAGTCCTTATAGGTACAGCCCTGCACAATGGGGAAGAGCGTCTGGTTGTAGCCATACAGTGGTTCGGTCTCGTTGAAACGCTTCACGCAACGTTCCAGCCATCTTTGTGTCAGTCGCAGACTCTTAGAGGCATACTGATAGTCGCTCTGTCCCGGCGGACACTCGTCGAAGGCCATCATGATGTCGGCGCCGATAACGCGTTGGGTGTCCATCACATTCTCGGGGGTGAAGACATGCTTCGAGCCGTCGATATGGCTACGGAATTCGCAGCCTTCCTCGGTGAGCTTGCGGATACCGGTGAGCGAGAACACCTGAAAGCCGCCGGAGTCGGTCAATATCGGCCGGTCCCAGGTATTGAACTTGTGCAGTCCGCCTGCCTTGCGGAGAATGTCCAGTCCGGGGCGCAGGTACAGATGGTAGGTGTTGCCTAAGATAATCTGTGCTTTCACCTGCTCGCGAAGCTCGGCGAAGTGCACCGCCTTCACGCTGCCCACCGTACCGACGGGCATGAAGATAGGCGTCTCAATCTGTCCGTGGTCGGTGGTAATCACCCCGGCCCGCGCCTCACTGGCATTGTCGCTATGTTGTACTTCGAATCTCACTTCTTCTCTTCTTCTGGAATCGTAAAGTCAAGCGGATGATCGACAATCTCCTTGGTGAGGGCGAAGTTCCACACATCCTGCACGTTCTCCACATAATGGAAGGTAATGCCTTTCAGATACATATCGGGAATCTCAAGGATATCCTTCTCATTCTCCTTGCACATCACGATGTCGGTGATGCCGGCACGCTTGGCAGCGAGGATCTTCTCCTTGATACCACCCACGGGCAGCACCTTGCCGCGCAGGGTGATCTCGCCCGTCATGGCCGTGTTCTTACGCACCTTGCGCTGGGTGAGGGCCGAGGCAATCGAGGTGGCGATGGTAATGCCGGCCGACGGTCCGTCCTTCGGCGTAGCCCCCTCGGGCACGTGGATGTGGATGTTCCAGTTGTCGAAGATACGGTAGTCGATGTTGAGCGTCTCGGCATGGGCCTTCACGTATTCGAGGGCCAGGATGGCACTCTCCTTCATCACGTCGCCCAGGTTACCCGTCAGCGTGAGTTTATTACCTTTTCCCTTCGACAGCGAGGTCTCGATAAACAGGATCTCACCGCCGACGCTCGTCCAGGCCAGACCGGTCACCACACCGGCATAGTCGTTGCCCTGGTAGATATCGCGGTAGAAGGGCGGTTTGCCCAACAGGTCCTCAATTTCGCGCGGGGTAATCTTCTTATAGTCGGCATCCTCCTCCACCTGTCGCTTGTAGGCAATCTTGCGGAGGGCCTTGTTGATCTGCTTCTCCAGCTGGCGCACGCCGCTCTCACGGGTATAGCGCTCGATAATCATCTCGATGGCGGCCTTGTTGAACGAGGGCTTCATGCCGCGCACGTTCTGACCCGTATTCTCCAGTTCGCGGGGAATCAGGTGGCGCTTGGCAATCTCGATCTTCTCCTCCGTGATATAACCGCTCACCTCAATCACCTCCATACGGTCGAGTAGGGGTCGGGGGATGGTGCTCAGGTTGTTGGCGGTGGCGATGAACAGCACCTTCGACAGGTCGTAGTCCACATCGAGGTAGTTATCGTGGAAGGCGTTGTTCTGCTCGGGGTCGAGCACTTCGAGCAGCGCCGAGGCAGGGTCGCCGTTGTGCGTCATCTGCGTCACCTTGTCGATCTCGTCGAGGATGAACACGGGATTGCTCGAACCGGCCTTCTGGATCGACTTGATGATGCGTCCGGGCATGGCACCGATATAGGTGCGACGGTGGCCGCGGATCTCCGCCTCGTCGTGCAGACCGCCTAATGACATGCGTACATACTTACGACGCATGGCCTCTGCGATCGACTTGCCCAGCGAGGTCTTACCCACGCCCGGAGGACCGTACAGACAGATAATCGGACTCTTCAGGTCGCCGCGCAAGGCCAGCACCGCCATGTGCTCGAGTATGCGCTCCTTTACCTTCTCCATGCCGTAGTGGTCCTTGTCGAGGATATGCTGGGCACGCTTCAGGTCGAGGTCGTCCTCGGTATATTCGTTCCAGGGCAGGTTCACCAGCGTCTGCAGGTAGTTCAGCTGCACGTTGAAGTCGGGACTCTGCGGATTCAGGTTGTCGAGTTTGTCGGCCTCCTTCAGGAACACCTTCTCAATCTCCATCGACCAGTTCTTCTTGGCGGCCTTGCGGAGCAGCTCCTGCTTCTCCATCGAGTCGCCGTTGCCGATCTCGGCCTGCATGTTCTTGATCTGCTGCTGCAGGAAGTAGTTACGCTGCTGCTCGTCGATGTCCTCACGTGTCTTGTTGCGGATGTCGGCCTTCAAGTTCTGCAGGTTGATCTCGCGGTTGATGATCTTCATCAGGTTGAAGAGTCGCTCCTTCACGTGTTCCTTCTCGAGCAGCTTCATCTTTTCCTTCACGGAGAAGGGCATGTTCGAGCAGACGAAGTTCAGCACCATGATGTCGTTGGTGATGTTCTTGATGGCAAACGAGGCCTCGTCGGGGATATCCTCGCTCACCTCGATGTATTTCTCCACCTGTTCGCGCAGGTCGCTGACGGCCGTCTTAAACTCACGGTCGTTCTTCTCGGGCTGCAGCTCTTCCAGCGGACTCACCTGACACTCCAGGTAAGGCATGCTCTTGAGCATCTTCTCGATCTTCAGGCGACCCTGTGCCTGAACGATGGCGGTGATGTTACCATTCGGCAACGTCAGGGTCTTCACCACCTTGGCATAGACGCCGGTCTCATATAAGTCAGCCTGCAGGGGCAGTTCTACTTCGGGGTCCCGCTGTGTCACCACACCGATGGTGGTATGCTTCTTCTCGGCCTGCTGGATGAGCAGCTTGCTCGATTCGCGGCCGATGAGGATCGGTGAGACGACGCTGGGGAATAATACGAGATTGCGGACGGGGAGCACCGGCACCACCTCGGGCACGTCGCCGAGCATCATGTCGTTGTAGTCTCCCTCGATATCAGCAATCATTTGAAATGCTGTATTTTTCTGATGATTCATTCTTTTTTCCTTCTGTTTTTGCAAATTTGGCTGCAAAGGTACGAATATTTCTTTAGAAATAAGAATTCATCATTAAGAATTAACAATTTATTATCGTTTTTACTAAAATCTCACCCACTTCAACCACCTCGGACATTTAAATCGGAATTTTGTTTTTAAATTCAAGAAAAAATTCGTATCTTTGCGGCGAGCATTATAACCATCGATTGCAATATGAGCGGAAATGCGCTGAAAGTCATTGCCATCATCGCCATGACGATTGACCATCTGGCATGGGTGGGCATCGAGACCTACGAGCAGGCGGAAACGCCGCTGCAGGTAGGCCTTCACTGCATTGGGCGGCTGACGGCTCCAATCATGATCTTCTTCGTGGCCGAGGGCTATCACCACACGCACGACTTCCGCCGTTACCTCCGCCGTCTGCTCATGCTGGCCGTGGTGAGCCACTTCGCCTTCTGCTACTTCAATATGTCGGGCTTCAACCCATTGAACAATCTGCTCTTCAATGCCACCAGCATCGCCTGGCCGCTGCTGTGGGGCCTGATACTGCTCAAGGTGTGGGACATGGAGCGGCTGGCGTGTTGGCAGAAAGTGGCTGTCACCCTGGTGGCCTGCCTGCTCACCTGCACGTCCGACTGGAGTTGTTCTGCCCCGTTGGCCATACTCATGATTGGACGGAGTAGGGGTAATTTCCACAAGCAGATGCTCTGGATGATGCTGATTATCTCGCTCTACGCCGTTGCCTTCTTCATCTTCCACAGCCCGACTTACGGCATGGTACATCTGGCCTGTTGGCTGGCAGTCCCACTGCTGGCGATGTACAACGGTCAGCGAGGCCGCTGCCGCTGGCTCGGCAAGTTCTTCTACTATTACTATCCGGCCCACATGGCACTCATCGGCCTGCTGGCCCGATTGTTCTGCGCTTCATAGCTAAGACGGGAAACAGGTGTCAAGTGAGTTCAGTTACAAAAAAGGCTGACATCATTCGTTTGATGCCAGCCCGATTTCTCGCATTAAGGTAATCTCTAACCTCTTATCACTTTTCACTTTTCACTCCTAAAGTGGCCCCAGCCCCATGCAACTCGTTGTGCTAATTGCCGTCAGAAATGCCGTGAGCGCGGCTACTATCACCTTCACCGCAATCTCTACAATCCGCTTCTTCATCATACACCTTCTTTTTTGTTCTCACACAGATCTCACTG
>CAMJBL010000085.1 GCA_946403845.1 uncultured Prevotella sp.
AAATGGCACAAATACCTCGTGTGCTGTTTGCTACCGGCTGGACGAATCACCAGATTATTATGAACAGGTGTGAAACCGATACGGAGCGGCTATTCTACATGCTTTATGCCGGAAGGGAACGCTTGGAAAACAAGGAGTTGATACGCGTTATAAAGACAGGAACGATGAATTCGCTACTTGGTGGGAAGGATGTACAGTCGGAAGCGATGGCAAAGACTTATCCTGCCTCTCCACTTCTGTTTAAGGACAAGGTTTATTTGGAAATGCTGGGTCTTCCTTTGGAATACAAGGAGTCGAAACTGAGGAAAGAGATTATCGCTCACATGAAGGATTTCATTCTGGAGTTGGGCAAGGACTTCCTGTTTATTGATGACGAGCACCGTATTGCTGTGGGTGGCAAGACGTTTAAGGTGGACTTGCTGTTCTATCACAGGCTGTTGCAATGTATGGTAGCTATCGAATTGAAGACTGATGAGTTCCAGCCCAAGGATTTGGGACAGTTGGAGTTTTATCTAGAGGCACTCGATCAGGAGGAACGTCGCTCGAACGAAAATCCAAGTATCGGCATCATTCTCTGTAAGGATGCTGATATGGAGGTGGTTCGCTATGCGCTGAATCGCAGTATGTCACCCACTATGGTGGCTCTGTATAAGGAGCAGTTACAGGTGGGCGGCGTTATCCAGCGCAGTTTGGTGGAGTTCTGCAAGTTCATTAGTAAGGGAAAGAAATAAGAGATATGTTCTTGTGCTAATAGCAATAGTTACGAAAACGTTATAAGATATATGGCACTACCAATAAACATAGAAGATTTGCTGGGTGGTTAGATAGTGGAAGACAACCGAGTGGAATATAAGAAGGGCTGGAACCCTGATCCTATCTATCGCACTATATGTGCATTCGCCAATGACTTCGATGACATCTGTGGCGGGTACATCGTTGTGGGTGTTGACGAGGTGAACGGACGGGCGGTAAGGCCGGTGGCAGGCATTGACATCAACGATATTGAGCCGATAGAAAAGGCTATGGTTGGCTTCAATAACCTCATCACACCTTACTACCAGCCACGAGTTTTCTTTGAAAAAGTGGATGGTAAGACGGTGATGGTGATTTGGGTGACAGCCGGTGAGCGCCGCCCCTATAAGGTGCCTGACCTGATAACAGCCAAAGAGAAGAAGTACAACTACTACATCCGCTATAATTCGAGTTCGATAGTTGCCAAGGGTGACTACTTGGCTGAACTGATGAACATGGTGAATCGCGTACCTTTCGATGACAGAGGAAATGTGAAGGCGAAACCAGAAGATGTGTCAATGCTGCTGATTCGTGACTATCTGGCCGAGACGAAGAGTTCTTTGGCTCGTGAGATGGAACATCTGACGGCGATGCAGGTGTTGGAGCAGATGAACCTATTGGAAGGGCCTGCAGAGCAGACGCGTATCAAGAATGTGGCCCTGATGATGTTCTCGTACCATCCTGAACACTTCTTCCCTGGCACTCAGATTGACTTCGTGTTCTATCCCAAGGGCAAGGATGGCGACCCAAACAACTTCACGGAAACGGAGCCATTTAGGGGACCTGTACACCTGACGCTCAGAAGGGCATTGGAGTATCTGAAGTATATGGTGGTGAGGAAGAACATCCACAAGCCGAAGAACGATGAGCACTCTATTGTGACCTACAACTATCCGTACCAAGCACTGGAAGAAAGTTTGGTGAATGCCTATTATCACCGTCGATATGACGAGTATCAGCCCGTCGAGGTGAACATCATGCCAGACCAGATAGAGATTATCAGCTATGGCGGCGCAGAACGGAGCATTAAGTTGGACGACCTAAGGGCTGGCAAGCGGATTCATGCACGCCGCTATCGTAATCCTCGTCTGGGTGAGTTCCTGAAGGAGCTGCACCTGACGGAAGGCAGAGGAACGGGCTTCCCTACTATTCATGCTGAACTGAAGAAGAACGGCTCACCGGATTCTATCATCGAGGCTGACGATGAGCATACCTACTTCATCATCCGTATTCCCTGCCATCCAGAGTTCGTCTGTGAGGAGTTGAGCATGGATAAAGATGGACATATCCTGCCTATCGGTGAGGTGTGGACACCAGATGTTACTGATAATGTTACTGATAATGTTACTGATGTCACTGATAATGTCACTGATGGAAGTGCGGCAGAGAAAAGACGAGCAGAAATGCTTCATTTGATGCGTCTTACTCCAAAGATTACTATGGATAATCTGGTCAATGTCCTTCATGTATCACGCATGACCATTTCGCGAGACATCAATCTGCTGCGCTCAAATGGCAAACTCAGAAGGGATGGTGATGACAGAAGTGGTATTTGGGTCGTGCTGGTGTGAACGACAGAAAAAAGACAGCTATAATTTGGCCATTTCAAAAGAAATGATTACCTTTGCACCAACGTATTATATATGTATTAGAGAGTACATATTACTAAGAATTATTGAAACGTCGTAAGGTGTTGGTTTCCAGCACGATTACTTGAGATATAGAGTGGGAGCCTCACCTTCCGCCAGAGGAGCCTCACTCTCCGCAAGTAACGTAAAAGGGAACCCAATCGGTTCCCTTTTTTAGTGCCAGATTGTCAGCACCTTATTTTATTCGATTATTAAAATTTTTCTCAGTTTTCTTTTGTATTTCAAAATTTCTTCGTACTTTTGCATGCGAAATGAGAATAGTATCACATAGACGATTAGTTGAGTTCTACAGTCAGGAAGGACATGCTGACTCAGAGGCTGCTCTTGAACGCTGGTACAACATCGCTGAGGAAGCAGAGTGGAAGAACCTTGCGGACATTAAGGTAGAATTCCCCGCCACAGACTATGTTGGCAATCAGCATTATGTTTTTAACATACGTGGCAACAAGTATCGTCTTGTGGTAGTGGTTAAGTTTACGATAGGACATATCTTTATCCGCTTCGTGGGTACTCACAGTGAATATGACAAAATTGACGCTTCAACTATATAACAATAAGGTATGGGCAAAATAACAAAGGAACAGTACGAGTTTGCACTGGCAAGGATTGAAGAGCTTCTGCCTTTGGTAGATGACAATACTCCTGCCACTGATCGAAATGCAGTAGAGTTGACTATGATGTCGGATGTGGTCATCGACTATGAGAAAGAGCATTATCCTATTGGCAAGCCGACAGTTGCCCAACTGATACAACTGTCGCTTGACGAGAAGAATATGAGTCAGAAGCAACTGGCTGAGACGATAGGTGTCAGTCAGTCGCGTATCAGTGACTATGTTTCCGGGCGTGCAGAGCCGACACTTAGGATAGCCCGTATGCTGTGTGTAACACTTGGCATCACCCCTGCAGCCATGTTGGGATGCTAAAATTAAGCAAATAGTTCGGCTGTTTCGTAGGAAATGCCTACTTTTGCTACAGGTTGGTTTCTGATGACTAGCACGAGTGTTCCCAAGGATGAGCACAAAGGGCTGAAGCGGATTCACAAGGCAACGTTTCAGGGATTCCAGCCCGCCATCGACTATTGTAAGGAGCATGGATATAAGTGATATTAACACTGTGTATAATATAACGCATGAAGTGGACTGTACTTGTAGATAACCGCACGAATAACCCTGCGCTGGAAACGGAGCACGGACTCTCCATCCTGTTGGAAACTGAGCAGCATAGAATCCTGCTCGACACAGGAGCCAGCAATCTGTTTATCCGTAATGCAGAAAGGCTGGGCATAGATCTCAGCACAGTTGACTATGTGTTTATCTCTCACGGACACAGTGACCATGCCGGAGGATTGCGCTATTTAATGGAGGTGAACAGGACGGCCAAAGTCATAGTCTCTCCAGATGCCGTCAGCGGAAAATTCTTTTCCAAGCGCGGCCATCTGCATAGCATCACGGCAGAATGGCCAGTGACAGACAGCGACAGGCTATTGCCGATTCACGAGACTTGTACCATCGCCGACTTCATCCACATCATTGCCCGCATCCCCCAGAAGGAGCCTATTCCAAGAGCCAATCAGAATCTCTATGTTCAGGATGCTGACGGCGATTTCGTCAACGACGATTTCCGTCACGAACTGGCTCTGTATGTGGACGGCCTGCTGTTTACGGGCTGTGCCCATAGCGGACTCGAAAACATCCTTGCAGCCTGTCCGTACCCTGTCAGCGAAGTGGTGGGAGGCTTCCACCTGCTCGACGGCTATGAAGCTGGCGAAGAACTCCTTTCGCTTGCTCACAGACTGAAGGTGCGTTATCCGCAAACCCGATTCCACACCAGCCATTGCACAGGCGATTCAGCATTTACGACCCTGCAAAGCGTCATGAATGACCAGATACACGCTTTTTCCTGCGGCACAATAATAAATGTAACGATATGATACAAAAAAGATTTCACAGATATTACGCGGTCAAAGGGCCGCAACTGTTTTGGATCATCTTCGCCTACCTGATCCTTGTCTGGTTCTTCCCTGTACTGGGATGGGCTGCCCTTGTTTGCATGATAGGCCCCGTACTGACATCTGTATGGAAAGGACGCTTCTGGTGTGGGAACGTGTGTCCCAGGGGCAATATGTACGACCGCCTGCTGTCAAAGTATTCTCCCCATCGTCCTATACCCAGGTTCGTCCGTTCTTTCGGGTTTCGCCTGTTCATGGTGTTCTTCATTTTTGCCATGTTCGGCATCCAGATGTACTTTGCCTGGGGCGACTGGGGTGCGATGGGTCTGGTGTTCTGGAATATCATCCTGCTGACTACCGTTGTTGGGATAACGCTGTCGTTCATCTATGCTCCCCGCATATGGTGTAGTTTCTGTCCGATGGGGACGCTGTCATCATGGGTGGCTCCAAAGAAAGCCCCACTGCCAAAGGCCTTCAAGAGCATCCATGTCGGTAGCCAGTGTGAGGAGAAATGCATGCTGTGTGCCCGAGTCTGCCCGATGCAGCTCACTCCCTATAGCAGCCGTGGCGAGCAGTTGGGCTACTTGCATCCTGATTGTCTGAAATGCAGGAAATGCGAGAAGGCTTGTCCTACGAAGATCATTAAATACACAAAAGAGCAATGAAGATAATTGACGACAACCTGATCAATGGCGTGGTGGAGCAAGCCAAGCAGTCACCACGCCTGAGAATGAATTATAACTTCCATCAGAGTATGGATGAGAAATGCCATCGGTTCCTCAACTGTCTGGAGCCTGGCACATTCATCCCCGTGCATCACCATCCCACCAAGGCCGAAACGTTTGTCATCCTGAAGGGCAAGGTCAAAGTGAGCACTTACAATGACGATGGCGAAGTTTTGGAGTCGTGTGTCATCAGTCAGGAGAGCGGGACCTATGGTGTTGACATCCCTAAGAACGTCTGGCACGGGCTGGAATGTCTGGAACCCAGCGTACTCCTGGAGTGCAAGGAAGGGCCATTCGTGGAGCATGAAGTGGACGGGATATTGGAGATAAAGAAATAGTCTAAGGATGACATCGTTCAACACAATCCATGCCGCTCGGCTCTGCCGCTTGCCTTAGCAAGAACAAATTGCATCATCATTACGTCTAACAAATAGAAACTTTTAAAAGGAAAAAGATTATGATACTATCAACAACCCCACAGATTGAAGGTCACGCCATCCGGGAATATAAGGGTGTGGTGACAGGTGAGACTATAATAGGTGCCAATGTATTCCGCGACTTCATGGCTAGCATCCGCGATTTCGTAGGAGGACGCTCAGGTAGTTACGAGAAAGTACTCCGTGAGGCAAAAGACACCTCCATACAGGAGATGATGCAGCGGGCACAAGAACTTGGAGCCAATGCCATCGTAGGCATCGACATCGATTATGAGACTATAGGAGGCAACGGCTCCATGCTGATGGTTGCCACCAACGGAACGGCCGTAGTGATTTAAGCCAAAGTTTAAACGAGTTTAATAAACTGTCAGCATAGTTTAGCGCGTTTAGTCACCAAGGCCATCGAGGTCTCGTAACGTACATAGATTAACCGCATAAGTAAAGGGAGCAGCATCCGCCAGTCGGGTACTGCTCCTTTTAATGAGTTGTGAGAACAGATTATCGTTTGTCGGGAATGCCGTAGTCGGCCCAACGCTCTTGCGGATAATAGCCTTTCAAGGTCTTCTTTTTGTCAGCGTATGCCTCTTTCACACGAGTCAACACCTCGTTCATTTGCTTTACCTTTGGGGTGAGTTCCTCACGCAGTCGGTCCACCTCGGCATTGGCAGCTTCCAGTTCTTTCAACGATTGCTCCATCTGTCCGATTTCATCATTAGTCACTCCGCCGCCAATTCCACTGAGGTGCTTGCGCAGACCCTCCAACAAATTACGGCTCTTCTCGATTTGCAGTTCTACTGTCTTTGACATAATTCTCTTGATTTTAGTGATAAAATATCAATCTTTACCTTGCAAAATTAACGAAAAAAGTTGATTATACGAATGCTATAGAGACTCACTTTTTCGTTTTTTTAAGATGCAAGAAGCCCTCTATTTAAACTATTTTTGCTAATTTTGCGGGCGATTTACAAAACATACAAATCAACGACTCTATAGCTTGGTAGAGCTTACGCTCGGCTTCGCCGCTTGCCAGAGCAAGAACCTCCACGAACTATTTATGGAAAAGAATCGTGTATCGAAGAAGGTGACGGCTACCATCTGAAAACAAGCGTGGCGTTCCCTTCCAACCGCGCCAACTGCTGAAATTCCATCCGTCAGTCGTAGGTATGCTGCTGTTGATGATGATATTCTTCATCTTCCCCACCAACTTCGCTGTTGTGGCTACCCGCCAGTTAGGACTGCGGACGGAACTGGTCACCCTCATCATGGTAGGCCTTGATGTCGTGGCTTTCTTTGTTGGCATGGTGTTTGGCGGTGTGGTGAACCGTTTCCGACAGAGCGTCAAATATTTCGCTCCAATGTTTTTTCTGTTGGGCTATGCGGCCTATCTGGTTCCCGATGTCCTGATGGTGGTACTCGGCTCAACCTGCATAGGTGTCGCCAATGGTGTAGGCGTTCCTTATCTGAACACCATCGCCAGCATCAAGGGCGGCAAGAACTCAGCCACGACGGTCATGCCCCTGCTGTCTGCTGCCCTTTATCTCGGACAGTTCGTGTCGCCCATCATCGTGACACCAGCCTCCCATATTCTGTTTGGCAACGCAGACCTGACAGGCCCCTATAAAGTAGGCATCGGGCTATGTCTGCTATTCATGGTGCAGGTTTATCTTACCCGCCATTTCCAAAGTCTGCCGCCGAAGTAAAATACATAGTCTTTGGCATCATACAGAATCAAAATCCCGACCTGCTATTATGCAAGCCGGGACTTCTTGGATATATATGGTATGGCATCTAAGCCACTAAATGCATGATATGACGGGCTGATGTCACACGGGCATCGTAGCTGACGGTCATTTCGTGAGTACGAGGGTTCCAGTAGGCTCCTATCACACCTTGGATGCGCTCTGCCTTGGCCAATGCATGGTGGTGAGCTGCATGACGACTGACTCTGAATGTGCAGGTCTTGACCACTGGACGGTAGGCGTGATGTCTGTGGTTATCGAAATGGGAAGTCCTTTTGTCCACCATGTCGAAATGTGAACCTTTGGAGGTGTTGGTCACTCTGACGACTGTTGTTTTCTTGTTGTAGTTCTTGTGGTTCCTACTACCTGCCATTGCTGGCATTGCGGTTGTGATGGCCATCATCATGGCGGCTGCAATCACTTTGTTAATCATCTTCATAATCTAATCTCCTATCTTTAAATGTTAGACATCTGTTTCTTAATCACGGTGCAAATTTAGATAAAATTTCCGAGATTTTAAGCCAGTCGAGATAAAAATG
>CAMJBL010000086.1 GCA_946403845.1 uncultured Prevotella sp.
TCTCCATCTCCTCCTGCATGCGCTCAGCGACGGCATCACGCTTCTCACGACGATACTTGGCACCCTTCTTGTTCTGATTCTTCGAGGTCAGACGGGCCAAAGTCTCCTTTACCTGACGTGCTACAGCCTCATCATCCACCTCCAAAGGCTTCACAGGACGGTTTTTCTTGTTCTTCTTACCACCCTGCTGCTGGTTGCCATTATCCTGGAAGTTCTGGTTACCACCCTTGTTCTTGTTGTTCTTCTTGTTATTGTTCTTGCCATTGTCCTGATTGGCAGCGGCCTCGATGTCCACACGCTCTTTTCCGCCACGGATACGCTCGCGCTTCTTCTTCTCGCCATTGCCACCATGCAACTGAGCCTGCTTCTCCTCACGCTCCTTACGACGCTCTTCCTTGGTCTTCTTCTTAGGACGCGTACTCTGGTTTAGCGAGTCGAGGTCGATCTTACCGACGACATTGAGGTTGGGCACTGCCTTCTGCTCCGTCTTCAACTTAAACACCTCTGGGGCCTTTTCGGCCTCTGCCTCAGGTTTCTCAGGCGTTTCCGGCTTTTCAGGGGTTTCCGGTTTCACCTCGGCCACAGGCTCAGACGGCACTTCAACCTTGGGTTCAACTTTGACTTCTGCAGGCTTCACTTCTTTCTTAACCTCTTCCTTCACCGGGCTTTCGGCAGCAGCCTTTGGTGCAGGCTTCTCCTCCTTGACAGGCTCTGCTGGCTTAGTAGCAGGTTTCTTGCCATTGAGGCTATCCAGGTCGATCTTGCCTAAGGGTGTAAAGGTCTGACGAGACTCGTCTTTCGTCTCCACCCTCACGGGCTCCTTGGGCTTCGGCTTATCCTTCTTCTCCTTCTTGGGGAAGATCATATTGGCCTGTTTCTTCACGTCCTTATCGCCCTTGAACTCCTTGACGAGTGCTTCATACTGCTCGTCAGTGATCTTGGTGTTCACATTGGCGTCGTCCTTGATTTCACCCAGGCTTTTCTTCTTCTTTAGGTAATCAACTGCCGTTTGAAGACCTATATTAAGCTCTGTTAATACTTTATTTAATCTAACTCCCATTCTCTTCTTTATTTTTGTTTACTGTTTATAGTTTACGGTTTACAGTTGATTACTTCTATAGTCAGATCGGCTTGCCAGCATATCATCTGTAAACTGTAAACCGTCAACTGTAAACTAATAACATTATTCAAACTCGGCCTTCAGCACTTCAATCACGTGGTCGACTGTCTCCTCCTCGAGGTCTGCCTTCTCAATCAGCATCTCACGCGGAGCATTGAGCACGGACTTGGCTGTATCCAGACCGATGGCCTTGATAGAGTCGATAACCCACTGGTCGATCTCGTCAGCGAACTCATCCAGATAGATATCCTCGTCGGCCTCGTTCTCACTCACCACACGGAAGACATCGATGGTATATTCTGTGAGCATCGAGGCAAGCTTGATGTTCATACCGCCACGACCGATGGCCAGTGATACCTCCTCGGGCTGCAGATAAACCTCGGCCTTGTGGTTCTCCTGATCGATGGTGATGCTGGAGATCTTGGCCGGGCTCAGGGCACGGGTGATGAACAGCTGGACATTGCTGGAGTAATTGATCACGTCGATATTCTCATTGCAGAGCTCGCGAACGATACCGTGAACACGGCTACCCTTGACACCTACGCAGGCGCCTACCGGGTCGATACGTTCGTCGTAGCTCTCCACGGCCACCTTGGCACGATCACCCGGCATACGGGCCACACGACGGATGGTAATCAGACCGTCGTTGATCTCAGGCACCTCAGCCTCAAGCAGACGCTCCAGGAAGATGGGAGAGGTACGCGAAAGGATAATACGGGGATTGTTGTTCTCGTTCTGCACTTCCTTGACGATGGCGCGAACGGTCTCACCCTTGTGATAGTTGTCGTTGGGAATCTGCTCACCCTTCGGCAGATGGAGCTCATTGCCCTCATCGTCGATCAGCAGCACCTCACGCTTCCAGATCTGGTAAACCTCACCGCTGACCACCTGACCCACACGGTCCTTGTACTTCTGATACAGAGAGTCGTGCTCCAGTTCGAGGATCTTCGAAGCCAGTGTCTGACGGAGGTTCAGGATGGCACGACGGCCGAACTTCTGGAAATTCACCTCTTCGGACACTTCCTCGCCGACCTCATAGTCGGGCTCAATCTTCTGGGCCTCGCTCAGGGCGATTTCCTTGTTCTCATCCTCCACCTCGCCGTCTGCTACCACGATACGGTTACGGTGAATCTCAAAGTCACCCTTGTCAGGGTTGACGATCACGTCAAAGTTCTCATCCGAACCATAGATCTTTGCGATGACGTTGCGGAAACTCTCTTCCAACACACTCACCAGCGTTGTACGATCGATGTTCTTCGTCTCTTTGAATTCCTGAAAGGTCTCAATCATTGAGGGGCCTTTCGCATCTTTACTTGTTGCCATTTATTTTATTATTTTTTTATTTGAATGTCAATTGATATTTGGCATACTTCACAGTATCCATCGAGAAGGTCTTGTCGACGTCAACCATCACGGGACGCTTCTTGCCTTCTACCTTCTGCTTTTCTTTAATGGTCAGCACGAACTCACGGCCATTGACCTCCTTCAGGATGCCCTGCACCTTCTTGCCGTCGGCATCAAGCACCTCAAGCTCGTCGCCAATGTGGTTGATGTATTGCTGTTCAACCTTAAACGGCTGACCAAGGCCGGCACTGCCCACTTCCAATTCGAAGTCGCCCAGCTCCTCGCCCAGTTTCTCCTGCAGGAATCGGCTCAACTCGGCACAGTCCTCAATCCAGACACCGTCGGCGTGGTCAATCTCAATCACAATGCGGTCGTCTGAACCAAACATAATGTCTACCAGGAAGTAGTCGTTGCCCTGCAACCACTCTTCCACTAATGTCTTAATCGTCTCTTTATTAATCATCATCTAACTGTAATAATAATGAAAAAGAGAGGCCCTTGCGGGTCTCTCATTCCACTGAACGGGTGCAAAATTACGCATTTTTTTCCGAACTACCAAATATTTCTCAAGTTTTTTACGATAAAGCGCTGAAAATTTCTAATTTCTTCTGTTTCAAGGAGATATTTCCAATCGGTTTCTTGTCGATTCTGATCAGCGACGACGTTTCTTTGGGCTTCTGCGGCGCCAGAAGCTTCTTGTATTCCTCAGGGTTGTTCAACAGGCGTTCGGCCTCCTTCAACTGACGGTCGAAATTGAGTCCGGCCTCGATAGCGCCAGCCTGATAATAATAGTGGGCAATGATGTCGCTCTCCAGAATCTGCAGGAGCACGGCCTTATGCTTCTCCAGGTCAAAGGCCACATCGTGGTTCAACTTCTGCTCGAGGTTGTCGAAAGCCGACTTTGCCTCGTCGTAATAACCCTCGAACTTGGCGGTCCTCACCAGTTCTGAGAACTGTTTCTTACTGACGGGATCATAGGTGAATCCACTCTTGATGACACGGGCCTTGAACGCTTCCCAATCGGCCTCAGTCAGATGGAACTTGGCTGGCTCGGCAATCGTCGGATGCTGGGCGATATAGTCGACCACATAGTCGAACATCACCTCTGTGGAATCCTGGCCGGTGGCAGAGAGATAATAAGCAATATTGGGGATGGTATCGGCTTTCACCTCCACATCGGGCTTGATGCCGCCGCCATCGCGAACCTCACGACCACCTGCGGTATAGAATACCTTTGTCAGTGAGTCGGGAATATGCTCACGATAGCCCGTACTGCCCTGCTTATAGTTGATGGCCTGGATACAACGTCCACTGGGAATATAGTACTTCGAGGTCGTCACCTTCATATTCGTATTATAAGGCAGGTCGATGGGTATCTGCACGAGGCCCTTACCGTATGTGCGCGTACCTAATATTACTGCACGGTCCAGATCCTGCAAAGCACCACTGGTAATCTCGCTGGCACTGGCCGACTCGCCGTTCACCAGCACCACAATGGGCATAATGGTGTCGGCGGGCTCCAGACGGGTCTTATACATATGACTGGCCTGCTTCACCTTGCCACGATTGTCGACCACCGTAATACCTTTCGGCACCCAGAGATTCACAATATCAACGGCCTCCGACTCAGAGCCACCGCCATTATTACGAAGATCGAAGATGAGCGAAGTGGCACCCCGTTTCTTCAGGTCGACAAAAGCCCTGCGCACCTCCTTGGCACTTTCCTGCGTAAAGCTATTGAAGTTGATATAGCCGATATTGCCCTCGCGCATGCCATAATAAGGCAGCTCTGGCAACTTGATGTTCTTACGGGTTATTTTAAAGCTCATCAGCTTGCCCGTAGAAGGCCGCATCACCTTCAACAGGAAACTGGTGCCGGGCTCGCCACGTAGATGGCTGCTCACAAAACCCACCTCCTTATCCGTCATCAACGTATCGTCGATGCTCAGGATAATATCTCCTTTCTGCAGACCGGCCTCAGCAGCAGGCATATTGGCGTAGGGCTCGTCGATCACCACACGGTCGAGCTTCTGATGCTTACGGATCAGCGCGCCGATGCCGGCATACTTACCTGTGAGCATCATCCTCAGATTCTTCGTCTCGTCCTGCGCATAATACTCGGTATACGGATCCAGCTGACGCAGCATCGCATTGATACCCGTGCCGATCACATCCTTCGGATTCAGCGTGTCGACATAGAGCAGGTCGAGATTCTTATAGACATTATTAAAAATATCGAGATGCTTGGCCACCTCGAAGTTATGGTCTTTCTGCCCCTGCGCCCATACGAGGGCCGGCAAGAACACTAACAATATGGAAATCAGCTTTTTCATCGCTGCAAAAGTACTCAGAATAATCGAGAGCCGACGCTAATGGCCGCTTTTTTAACTATTTTTGTTATATCCGTTTGTCTATTAGCGGATTATTTTACTATCTTTGCAGACAAAAAGAAAGGGTAAATATATGAAGATTGTAATTTTAGATGGCTATTCTGCTAATCCTGGCGACCTGTCATGGCAGCCGCTGGAGCAAATCGGCGAACTCACCGTTTATGACCGAACGAAACCTGATGAGACCATCGAGCGGGCGAAGGATGCGGAGATCATTCTGACGAATAAGGTACTGATCAAACGCCCGGAAATCGAGCAACTGCCCAAGTTGAAGTACATTGGTGTGTTGGCGACGGGTTATAACGTCGTCGATGTGGAGGCGGCTCATGAGCACGGCATCATCGTCACCAACGTACCTGCCTATAGCACAGAGAGTGTCGCTCAGATGGTGTTCGCCCATTTGCTCACCGTCACCAATCGCACGGAGCATTACGCCATCCTCAATCGTGGAGGGAAATGGACCTCTAACCCTGATTTCTGCTACTGGGATACCCCATTGACAGAACTCGCAGGAAAAACCTTTGGTATTGTAGGGCTTGGCAACATCGGTCAGCGCGTGGCCGCCATCGCCAACGCCTTCGCGATGAAGGTCGTGGCTTATACCAGCAAGGCGGCTGACAAGCTACCTTCGTACATCAGTAAGCGGACGATGGAGGAGCTACTGGCAGAAAGCGATGTATTGAGTCTGCACTGCCCACTGACCCCCGACACCCTGCACCTCATCAACCGCCAGACACTCGAACTGATGAAGTCCTCGGCCATCCTCATCAATACAGGTCGTGGTCCGTTAATCAATGATCAGGATGTGGCAGACGCCTTAAAGGCCAACCGTCTGAGAGCCTTCTGCGCCGATGTACTGACCGAGGAGCCCCCGAAGGCAGATAATCCCTTGTTACAATGTGAGAATGCTTTCATCACGCCCCACATCGCTTGGGCCTCCAACGAAGCCCGCATCCGTCTTATCGATGTCGCCATCAAAAATGTGCTGGCATTCGCTATAGGCAAGCCCCAGAATACCGTTTAACTCCAAGCCTGAAAAGCGTTTCTTGAAAATCATCGGTTCAAACAAATCCGTAAACAAACGTGTGAATACCAGCAGGATGCAACTCGTACCTCACAACACTCCTGTCCCCGTGTGAGCTCGTCTTACCCAGACTTTATGCGTGTGGTCTCCCCAAATGACGATGCCAGAATCGCCGTCGGCCATCAGTTGCTTGAGGTCTCTTGAAGCACCGCTCATGGACAGGCCGGTTGCCTCAGCATAGTCAGACAGCGTCATGAATCCCTGTTTGTCGATAATCTCTTTGGCCTTTGCCAGACGCTCTTCGCGACTATACCGACTTTTCCTTTGAGGCACAAACTCTACACCATCGTTTTCGAACGTTGCCACCCTATTCATTTCCCTCAGCAATTCCGGGTCAGGCCTGAAATTGATGCCCTTGATGCACACATGTCTGTATTCCAGCTTGGGGTCGTAATCGTCGTTGAGTTTCTGTTTAAGTGCCATTTTTTCTTCTGAAGCCGTGGATGTGTCGAATCCCAAGGACAGGGAAAACACGCCCAGTCCGTCAATCTTGACGGTGTGCCCTGCAGGCATAGCCGTCAGCATCTCTTCCTTCAGCGCACCAAAGACGGTTCGGATGACACCCTCGTTAAGGATTGGGGCAAACTTGCACATGTGCTGGATGACCATCTCATAGTCAAACAGCGAGAATCTCTTCATCTTTGGATAAATCACCGTCTTGCCCTCTGTCATCTCCCCGGGAAGTTCCTTTAAAATGTAATTTGCCATCTTCTTAAATGTTTTTAATTGAATACTATTCTACTTATTACTTTTTTCTTTGCTGCTTATCTATCCGATTTTCCTTACAATTGTTTTCACTCATAACAGCTAAAGTTAAAATCCTTAACCGCAAAAGATTAATGTCTTAACAATAAATGTATTTTTTCGTGCTGAAAATTCTATTTCTGCACCGCAAAATCTATTTCTACGTGCTGAAATTCTATTTCTACGTGTTGAAAATTCTATTTCACAGCCTGAAAATACTTTCTTTTAACTGCAAAGATATATTCTTTTTTCGAATTCACCAAATAAGATGGCCTGAAATGATAAAAAACTGCTTAAGATTCTGATCAAAGGCAGTTCACTCGTAGGTATTTAATAAAAAAGAACCATTTCCCCGACGTCATGAAGAAAAAGCATTGAGAGGCCAGGATGTTATTATCTGCGACGATAATGACAATATCCAGCGCATTTCTGCAAAAGAGTTGATAGCTGAAGCAACATTAGAGGAGCATTAATTGGACTTCAGTTCTTCATCAATCCCTTAAGAAAAACTGCTCGAACTCACGCTCGAAGTTGGGTGTCAGAATGCCCTTACCCATTGACTCGCGGATTTCTGCTATTGTCCAGAAACGGCCACCGTCGAGTTCATCCTTTGAGGGCTGGATAAGGCCGTCGTAAGTAGTACGATTCACGTAAACCAGTTCACGTTCGCGCTGGCTGTCGAACACATATTTGCCAATAAACTCAGGCGTGAAATCCGTGATGCCCAATTCTTCGCGCACCTCGCGACGCAGGGCCTCTTCTGGTGTTTCGCCGTAGTCGATATGTCCGCCTACGGCCGTATCCCACTTGCCTGGCTGAATGTCCTTCCACTCAGGCCGCTTCTGCAGATATACGTCGCCCTGCGCATTAAATACATGCAGATGCACCACTGCATGCAGCAGGCGTGAACCATTATGACACTCACCACGTGTCGCCTGTCCTATCACCGTTCCCTCCTCATCGACAATTGGGAACCGCTCTTGCATATTATCCATGTTTAGCCTATATTTTTAGATACCCTCTACGACTTAGACTTAGATAAACTAAAAAGGAGTAAGATTTCTCTCACTCCCCTTAGGCGCTTCAGGATGGGCTTGAACCAACGACCCCCTGATTAACAGTCAGGTG
>CAMJBL010000087.1 GCA_946403845.1 uncultured Prevotella sp.
TGCCCCACTGGTGTTTGAGACCAGCGCGTCTACCGATTCCGCCATCTGGGCTTGACAACGCAGCAGGTTTCTTAACCAAAGCGGGTGCAAAGGTACTACAAAAATCTGAAACAGCAAAAGTTTCTGATAAAAAAATGAAAAATACTTGCTTATATCAACTATTTTGTGTAACTTCGCCCACAGAAACAAGAACTATAGATATTATAAATGGAACAAACTGACAAGAGAAACTTCTGTGTCATTCTCGCAGGAGGCCGCGGCAGACGCCTGTGGCCATGTAGTAGGGATTTGTATCCCAAGCAGTTTATGGATTTCTTCGGTACGGGACGCACGCAGCTGCAGGCGACCTATGACCGTTTCGTGAAGCTCCTGCCAAAGGAGAATATATTTGTGTGTACCTGTCAGGAATACCTGCAACTGACCAAGGAGCAGTTGTCCGAAGTGTCTGATCACAATATCCTTGTAGAGCCTGTTCATCGTAATACGGGTCCCAGTGTGGCCTGGACGGCTATGCGTATTGCACGTATTAATCCTAAGGCGAATGTCATTATCACGCCTTCCGACCAGATGGTGCTGAATGACGAGGGCTTCAAGCGGAGCATAGAACTTGGCATGAGCTATGTTTCTGAGAACGATGTGTTGCTGACGATGGGTGTGAAGCCCACCAGACCTGAACCCGGTTATGGTTATATCCAGTTAGGCGATGTGAGTTGCAAGCCTGATGTATATAGCGTGAAGTCGTTTACGGAGAAGCCCGAGCGTGAGTTTGCGACGATGTTCATGAACAGTGGTGAATTCTATTGGAACACGGGTATCTTCCTTTCCAACGCGCGTCATCTGCTGAATAGCTTTATGGAGATCTTCCCCGATGTCCTCCGTCATCTGGAAGATGAGATTCCGAACTATACCTATGAGCAGGAGATGGCGTATGTGAAGGAGAATTATCCGCGTTATCCGAATGTATCGCTCGACTACGCCATTCTGGAGCAGAGCAAGGGCGTGTTTGTCATGAAGTGTGACTTTGGCTGGGCCGATCTCGGTACCTGGCATGGCATCTATGAGGCGATGCGGAAGACCGACGATGACAATGTTGTGATCGACTCGGAGGTGATTCTCGAGAACTGTAGCGACAACGTCATCAAGTTACCGAAGGGCCGTTTGGGCGTGATTAATGGTCTGGAGGGTTACATTGTGGCTGAGAAGGACAATGTGTTGCTCATCTGCAAGAAGGGCGACTCGTCGTCGCTGGTGCGTAAGTATGTGAGCGAAGTACAGATTAAATACGGAGAAGAGTTTGTTTAGTTTACAGTTTATAGTTTACAGTTTACAGGTGATTACTTCTATAGGCTGAAGGGCTTGCAGGGTATTCATCTGTAAACTGTAAACTGTCAACTGTCAACTATTTCGAAAATTCGGTCAGTATTTTCGATGCGATTTCCTTAAACTCCTCTTCTGAGAGTTTCAGTTTCTCGCGACGGAAGTCTACATCCTGTTCCGACTGCATCGGAATCAGATGGATATGGGCATGGGCCACCTCGAGGCCGAGAACGACCTGTGCCACCTTCTTGCAGGGGAAGGCCTTCTTGATGGCGAGGGCCACACGTTTGGCAAACACTTGGTAACGGGCAATCTCATCGTCTTCCATGTCGAAGATATAGTCTACCTCGCGACGTGGAATGACGAGGGTATGACCCTTTACCAGCGGATTAATGTCGAGGAAAGCATAGAACTCCTCGTTTTCTGCGCACTTGTAGCTGGGAATCTCACCAGCAGCGATTTTGCTAAAGATATCCATAATATTTATTGTTTACAGTTTACGGTTTACAGTTTACAGATGATTAGTTTTGCAGATGAATGGTTTACTAGGTATTCATCTGTAAACCGTAAACTGTAAACCGTAAACTAAATTTATCCTACCGTTATCTTATCAATACGCAACTTGATGCTGCCACGTGGAATCTTCACTTCCACCTCGTCGCCCACCTTATGGTTCAGCAGACCCTGGGCAATCGGCGTCTTGATTGAGATCTTTCCCTCACGAAGGTTGGCCTCGCTCTCGCTGACGATGGTGTAGGTCATCTTGGCCTTGTTCGTCATATTGGTCATCTCCACTTTCGAGAGGATCTGCACGGAGTCGGTACTCAGACGGCTGGTATCCACGACCTTTGCCTCTGAGATCGTCAGTTTCAGCTGATTGATCTTATCCTCAAGATGCGCCTGTGCCTCTTTGGCGGCGTCATACTCACTGTTCTCACTCAAGTCGCCCTTCTCGCGAGCCTCTGCGATGGCTGCCGAGGCCTTGGGGCGTTCAACGCTTTCCAAGCGTTTCAGTTCGGCTATCAGTTTGTCATAGCCTTCTTGTGACATATAAGCCATATTACTTACAATTTAATTAGTTTCAATTTTACTTAGACAGACAAAAAACAAAAGAATCCCGACTTTTCGTATGTCGGAATCCTCGCTGTTAGCATGTCTTTATCCTTACTTATCCGTTTGCAAAGGTAGACATTATTTTCGAATCGGCCAAATTTTTCCGTATAAAAAATGCAAAACGGCAAAGATGGCGATGCCCGATACCCAGCCTCCGAGAACGTCGATGGCGTAATGAGCCTGGATATAGACGGTGGCGAAACACATCAGTATGAACAGTGGCAGCATGATATAGAACAGTTTCCTGTTCTGACTGCGCCAGGCCAGGAGCATCAGGATGGTGGTCACACCGACATGACTGCTGGGGAAGGCCGCTGTCGGTCGCTCGCCTGCTGCATGGGCATTCTCTACCATGTGGTAGAAGAAACCGCTGCTATAGCCCGGAATGGGAAGCGCCTCGTCGTGGGTGGCAAAGTAGTTGCCGACATCGGGGAATGTGCCATGGGCAATATTATCGAGACCTGCTGCCAGGTAGTAATATTGTGGTCCTGTGACGGGCAGGAAGATAAAGATGACGTAATAAATAAAGAACGACGATAGGATGATGAACACCGTACGGTCGAACTCCTTATAGCGGCAGAAGAAGTAGAACAGCGTTACCAGGGCGATCATCGGGAAATACGATGCATAGCCTAAATGCATGAGTTCGCTGAATACCGGATGCGACCATGACTGCGCGAAGAACAGTGCTGGCTGACACCCGAAGAGCTGTTGTTCATAGCCCGCAAACAGATGGTCGAGGTTGGGGAAGATACGGTTCAGCAGATAGGTATCAGGATACCACCAGGGCAGGAGCAGCATCTGCGCGCCGATGCGACAGAAATGGGTGAATCGGCAGGGTATCATGCGATAGACCGCCCAAAGGGCCAATGTCATCATGACGATGCGGAACCGTCCCCAGAGCATGGGTTCTGCATCCGGCATCTTCGTAGAGGTAAACAGTATCAGCAGCGTGGTGAGCAGCAGATAGCCCATAATGACCCATTCCACTGCCAACAGCCCCTTCCGCGGCTTCTTCTCTATTTCAAACAAGAACTTTAAACTATTCACTTTTCACTTTTCACTATTCACTCTCACAGCCATCCGTGATCCTTGTACCATTGGATTGTTCGTCTGACGCCCTCTTCCAGTTGCACCTTCGGCTGGTAGCCGAGTTCGTCGATGGCCGGTTGGATGTCACAGCGCCAGTTCCGCTGTTTGAGAATGTTGTATTTGTCATTGTTCAGCGCTGTCACCTTACCCGTCATCCGTCCGACATATTCGCCGAAGAATGTCACGATGCGCAGCACCCATACCGGCGCCGTGATACGGATCCACCAAGGGCGTCCTAATGCTTCGTGGATCAGGTTGCTGAAGGTGGCACTCTGGTATACCTTGCCGTCGGAGAGGAAATATTTGCGTCCGTTCTCACCCTTCTCCAAAGCCAGGAACACCGCCTGCACCACATCCTCGACATAGACAAACGTGATGTCCTGACGCTTGAAGCCTACTGCGAAGTCAGAATGCTGCTTGATGCTCTTCGCCATGATGAAGTAATCCTTCTCGCGCGGACCATACACGCCCGTAGGTCTTAATATGATATAGGGTAGGCGCGCGCCTAAGGTCTCCAGATACTGCTCTGCCGCCAGTTTGCTGCGTCCGTATTCGGTATTCGGCTGAGGCGTGTCGCTCTCGCGGATCTCCGTATAGGGCTGCTGTTCCCTGATGGCGCCGAAGATGCTGAGGCTGCTCACAAAGACAAAGCGCTTCAGGGGCATCTTCACTTCGAGCAGTGCCTCTACCAGGTTCTTCGTTCCCTCGGTATTGATGCGATGGAAGTCGGCCTTGTTCAGACACTTTGTCACGCCAGCGGCATGTACCACGTAGTCAAAGTCCAGGCCTTGCAGTTGCTCGACGAGTTGCGCCTTCGACGAGAGGTTCAGTTCGATGAAATGGATCCGCTCATCCTGCAGCCATTCCCTCGAACTGCTCTTGCGGATGGCCGCCCACGTTTCGAAGCCCCGACGAAGGGCCTCTTCCACGATAAAGGAGCCGATAAAACCGCTCGCACCAGTGACTAATATCTTCATTTTGCTGAATTTGGGTGCAAAGGTACGAAGATTTAGTTAATAATTAAGAAAAAAAGCACTATTTATTAATAAAAATTATTATCTTTGCCGAAAACTTAAATATTACACCTGTATGGGAAAGAAAAAAGGTGGCAAAAGGTTAGGTAAGAAGCAGGTCAGTGAGCTGCTTCAGAACCTCTTCCAGCATAACCCGAACGAGACGTTTTCGTTCAAGCAGATTTTCAAGGCTTTGAAGCTCGACACCCATCCGTTGAAGATGCTCGCCATCGATACGATGGAGGAAATGGCCTGGGACGATTTCCTTTCGAAGGTCAGCGACAATTCCTATCGTCTGAACCTGAAGACGCAGGTTCAGGAGGGTACCTTCCGTCGTAAGGCCAACGGTCGTAACTCGTTTCTGCCCGATGATGGCGGAACGCCAGTATTCGTAGCTGAGCGTAACTCGATGTCGGCGATGGATGGCGACAAGGTAAAAGTGTCGTATATGGCCCGTCGCGACAAGCATATCAAGGAGGCGATGGTCATCGAGATTGTCCGTCGTGCCCACGATCAGATTGTCGGAAAGCTGCGTGTCGACCAGGACTGGGCCTTCCTGATTCCGCAGGACGCTACCTTTGTTCACGACATCATCATCCCCAAGCGCAAGCTGAAGGGCGGTAAGACCGACGACAAGGCGGTGGTGAAGGTCACCCAGTGGCCCGACCATGAGCATAAGAACATCATCGGCTCCGTGGTGGATATCCTCGGAAAGACAGGTGAGAACAATGCTGAGATGCATGCCATCCTCGCCCAGTACAATCTGCCTTATAAGTATCCGAAAAATGTGGAAGACGCTGCCGATAAGATTGATGCCACTATTACGCCGCAGGAGATTGAACGTCGTGAGGACTTCCGCGATGTTTTCACCTGTACCATCGACCCCAAGGATGCCAAGGACTTCGACGATGCCCTCTCCATCCGTAAGCTCGACAGCGGCTTATGGGAAGTGGGTGTGCATATCGCCGATGTCTCTCACTATGTCAAGGAAGGCTCTATCATCGATAAGGAGGCCTATAACCGTGCGACGAGTATCTACCTCGTCGACCGTACCATCCCCATGTTGCCAGAGCGTCTTTGTAACTTCATCTGTTCCCTGCGTCCCGACGAAGAGAAACTCTGCTATAGTGTCATCTTCCAGCTCGACGACGAGGCCAATGTCAAGAAGTGGCATCTGGCACATACCATTATCAAGAGCAACCGTCGCTATGCCTACGAGGAGGTGCAGCAGCTGCTCGAGGACAATGGTGTGGCTATTGATATGAGGAGTGAGGAGGGAGGAGTGAGGAGTGAGAATAGTTCTGCCGCAAAAAGTAATCTCACTCCACTCTCCACACTCCTCTCTCCTCGAAAAAAACTCAAAGGCGAGAATGCCACCGAGCTGATTGTGCTCGATGCCCTTGCCAAGAAGCTCCGTGCTGCCCGCTTCAAGAACGGCAGTGTGAAGTTCGACCGCGAGGAGCTCCATTTCGATATCGACGAGAACGGCAAGCCCGTGAAGGCCTATTTCAAGACCTCGAAGGATGCCAACAAACTCATCGAGGAGTTCATGCTACTGGCAAATAAGACGGTTGCCGAGTCTGTCGGCAAGCCGCAAGGCAAAAGTTCAAAGCTCAAAGCTCAAAGTTCAAAGTCTAAGACGCTGCCCTATCGTGTCCACGACCAACCCGATCCCCAGAAGCTCGAGAACCTGCGCCAGTTTGTCTCGAAGTTCGGCTATAAGGTGAAGACCAGCGGTACGAAGGGTGCCATCACCAAGTCGCTCAATGCCCTGATGTCGGATGCCGAGGGAACGCGCGAGCAGAATGCCATCGAGACCGTCGCCCTGCGCGCCATGATGAAGGCCAAGTACAGTGTCCACAATATCGGCCACTACGGTCTGGCCTTCGACTACTATACCCATTTCACCTCGCCCATCCGCCGATATCCCGACATGATGGTGCATCGTCTGCTGACGAAATACCAGGCTGGCGCCCGTTCGGCCAATAAAGATAAGTACGAGGAGTTCTGTGAGCACTGCAGCGATATGGAGCAGGTATCACAGAATGCGGAGCGCGACTCCATCAAGTACAAGATGGTGGAGTTCATGGCCGACAAGATCGGTAATACCTACGATGCCCATATCTCAGGTCTTACCTCGTATGGCATCTATGCGCAGATCGATGAGAATCACTGTGAGGGTATGATTCCCATCCGCGACCTCGGCAACGACTATTACGACTTCGATGAGAAGAACTTTGTGATCGTTGGTCGTCGCAACCATACGAAGTACCAGTTGGGTGATCCCATCCGTATCCAGGTGGCCCGCGCCAATCTGGAGCGTAAACAACTTGATTTCACGTTGGCAGAATAACCCCCGCCAATGTCACGATTCGCCAGCCATATCCGCAATACCCTTTCCTCCAGACTCAGTCTGGTGGTGATCGGCGCCTTGGCCATCCTGCTAGTCGTGGCACTCTTCATCATGTTCTTCTTCTCGCGTAGGGCCCTGCGTCAGGAGGCCATCAGCAATGCTGCCCAGACCCTCGAGGCCACGGTGGCGCGTATCGACAATATACTCCTCGATGTGGAGCAGGCCACTGGCAATGTCTATTTCAAGATGTTGCCCTATTACCGTCAGCCCGAGAAGCTGCAGGCCTATGCCCAGCGGTTGGTGGATGTCAACCCTTATGTTGTTGACGCCCATTTTCACTGGGCCACCGACACCTTTGCCGTGGATCTTAATAAGGTGGGGTGGTCCACGCCCCTGCGACTCAAGGAGTTAAATGGCGAACCCCTCACCGCCTTCCGTCTGCCTATCTACGAGGGGCAGAGTGTCATCGGTGCCTTTGATGTCAGTGTGTCACTCACTCAGCTCACGAAAATCATGCTCGAGAGCAAACCCTCGCCCAATTCCTTCAGTATCCTGCTCGACAAAGATGGAAAACTGATAGTCTTCCCCGATAGTGCCTTCCTCAACAAGAACGCCTTCGAGTTGACGGAGAAGCTGGACGACAATTCTGAGTATGACGCCATCCGTGCGATGACCTCGGGAGAGACCGGTTACAAGCATCTCAGGATGGAGGGTCGCGACTGTTATGTGTTCTATAAACCCTTCGTCCGTGCCGAAGTGCCTGGAC
>CAMJBL010000088.1 GCA_946403845.1 uncultured Prevotella sp.
CCCACACGCTCAGCACCACCACTGGTCATCACACTCTTGTCGTCCATATTGTACAGGGCGTACTTAATCGACGACGAACCACAGTTTAAAACTAATATCTTCATCTCTTTAATTTCAATTTTTCAATTCTTCAATCTTTCAATTACTTCTTTGCGTCCATAGCCTGGCAGGCGGTGATGGCAATCATGTAGTAGATGTCATCGATGGAGCAGCCACGAGAGAGGTCGTTTACAGGACGGGCGATTCCCTGGAGCACAGGACCGATGGCGATGGCGTCGCCTAAGCGCTGTACCATCTTATAGCCGATGTTACCCACCTCGAGGTTGGGGAACACGAGAACGTTGGCCTTACCGGCGATATCAGAACCGGGGGCTTTCTTGGCACCTACGCTGGGTACCAAAGCGGCATCAGCCTGCAACTCACCGTCGATCTTCAGCGTCGGATCAAGTTCCTTGGCCAGACGTGTTGCCTCGATCACCTTGTCGCAGACCTCATGCTTGGCAGAGCCCTTTGTCGAGAAGCTCAGCATGGCTACGCGAGGATCCTCGAAACCAGCCACAGCCTTTGCCATCTGAGCCGTACATACGGCAATCTGTGAGAGCTGGGCAGCATCGGGCATGGGCGTCACAGCAACATCAGCCACAACGAGCACACCATTCTCACCATACTGCTTCTGCTTTGAGATAAGCAGCAGACCACCGCTTACGCAGGTAATGCCTGGTTGGCACTTGATGATCTGCAGGGCAGGACGCAGGGTGTCGCCAGTGGTAGAGAGGGCACCTGAGATCTGTCCGTCGGCACCTTCTGTCTTGATAATCATACAACCCAGGTACAGGGGGTTCTTAATCAGCTTGCGGGCTTCCTCGATGGTCATGCCCTTCGACTTGCGGATCTCTGCCAGTTTTTCGGCCAGTTCTTCACTCTTGTCATAATTCTCCGGGTCGATCAGGGTGGCCTTGCCAATGTGGGTGAGCCCCTTCTCCTTGGCGAGTGCCTCTACCTTGGCGGGGTTACCAATCAGGACGATGTCTGCGATATCGTCGGCCAATGCCTTGTCGGCTGCACAGAGTGTACGCTCCTCTTCTGCTTCCGGGAGCACGATGCGCTGCTTGTTGCTCTTAGCGCGCGCTACAATTTGACTTAATAAATCCATAGTTTGTTTTTATTATTAAAGATTAAACATTTCTATGATAGTTCTTCTGTCAGGATACTCTCCAGTTCCTCTGCCGACAGACGCAGCCGGAACCTGCCCTTGGAGGCGACGGAGATACTGCCCGTTTCTTCAGACACCACAATGGCCAGGGCATCCGTCTCCTCAGAGATACCTTTGGCAGCACGGTGACGCAGACCCAGTTCCTTGGGAATGCTCAGGTCGTGGCTCACTGGCAGGATACAGCCAGCGGCCTTGATGCGTTTGTCGGAAATGATCAAAGCACCATCGTGCAGCGGGGAGTTCTTGAAGAAGATATTCTCAATCAGACGCTGATTGATATTGGCATCGATCTTGTCGCCAGTGGCAGCGATATCGTCGAGTGTCGAACTCCGTTCCACGACAATCAGCGCACCCACCTTCTGACGGCTCATATTCATTGAGGCCATCACCAAAGGCATGATCATCTGCTTCAACTCCTTACTGTCATTGTCCTTCTGCTTCGACGAGGTGAAGAAACGCTTCAGGGCCCGCATGCGCTGGTGCCCGCCAAGATTGAAGAGGAACTTACGGATTTCCTCCTGGAAGATGATAATAATCGTCAGCAGACCTACGCCTGCCAGTTTGTCGAGAATGGTGCCTAACATTCGCATCTCCAGCACCTGGGATACGAAGAGCCAGACGACTACGAACAATATAATGCCTTTGAAGGCGTTCGCAGAACGTGACTCGCGCATCAGTCGGTAGATGTAGTACAACATCAGGGCGACCAATACAATGTCGATGATATCTTTTATTCCGAATTCGAGTAGCACCTTATCTATTTACGATTTGACGATTTACAATTTAACGATTTAATTGCCCGACGATTTTTACGCATTCCATCGCTTCTTTCACATCGTGGACGCGGAGGATGCTGGCCCCTTTCATCAGGGCGATGGTGTTGAGCGCCGTCGTGCCGTTGAGTGCCTCTTTGGGCGTGCAGTCGAACGCACGATAGATCATCGACTTCCTTGAGATTCCCACCAGCAATGGCAGTTCCATCACCAGCAGCTTCTCCAGATCGTTCATGATCTCATAGTTCTGCTCTAGCGTCTTTCCAAAGCCGAAGCCAGGGTCGAGGATAATGTCGTTCGCACCCATGTCGCGCAGCTGTTGCACCTTCTCAGCATACGATAGGAGCATCTCCCTGATGGTGGGTTGCAGCGACATGAGAATATAAGGTGCGCGGAGTCGAGTCACCATGCGGAACATCTCAGGCGTACCACCGCCCACATCATTGATGATGTCGGCACCGAACTCCTCCACCGTCATACGGGCTACGTCAGGACGGAAGGTATCCACAGAGATGACCGCCTCGGGATGCTCGCGCCTCACCACAGCGAGGGCTGTGCGCAGGCGTTTCATCTCCTCAGCCTCTGTGGCCACTTCGCCACCAGGACGCGTGGAACAGCCGCCCACATCGATGATGGCGGCACCTTCTGACAGCATCTTCTGACAGCACATGGCGATATCCTCCTCCGTCTGCTGACGACTGTCAGCAAAGAAAGAATCGGGTGTCGCGTTGAGGATACCCATCACCAGCGGCCTGCTCAAATCCAGCAGTCGGCCATGAACATTGAGTGTATAGTTCATATTTCGCCCACAAAGTTACGAAAAAGTAGTGAAAAGTGTGGCCCTTTAACTCCCTTTAACTCCTTTAACTCCCATAACTCCACGAAAAGTGCTATCTTTGCACCAAAATTATAATGAATCATGGATATAAAAGCGCTTTATAAACTATACCAGCAGCATCCCTGCATCACGACTGACAGCCGTGATTGTCCTGAGGGGAGTATTTTCCTTGCGCTGAAGGGTGAATCGTTCGATGGTAACAAGTTCGCTGTTCAGGCCCTCGAAAAGGGCTGTGCCTATGCTATTGTAGATGACAAAGATGTGTTTACGGCTTACAGTTTACAGTCAACTGTAAACCAAAGATTAATCCTTGTCGACGATTGCCTGCAGACCTTCAAGGACCTGGCCCGTGAGCATCGCCGCCAGTTTGATATCCCCGTGATTGGCATCACAGGCACCAATGGCAAGACTACCACGAAAGAATTGGTGGCAGCTGTGCTCTCGCAGAAATACAATGTGCTCTATACACAGGGTAATTTCAACAACGATGTGGGGGTTCCCAAGACCCTCTTCCGTCTGACGAAGGAACACGAGATTGCTGTCATCGAAATGGGCGCCAGTCATCCTGGCGACATTAAGACCCTTGTGGAAACGGCTGAGCCCACCTGTGGTCTGATTACCAATGTGGGACGTGCCCATCTGCAGGGCTTCGGCTCGTTCGAGGGTGTCATCAAGACGAAGTGTGAGCTCTATGACTTCCTTCGCACACGTCAGGACGGTCTGATTTTCATCAATGCCGACAATGAGCACCTGATGGATCAGATTGCCGACGATGAGGATATCTGGCTCACCCCTTATTCCACAGAACCTGAGAATCAGTATACTTGCATCAGCGGTGAGGTGATAGAATGCAATCCGTTCTTGAAGTTCCGCTGGCGTGAGCCGTTGATGACACTCGAGGAGGAGGGGCGTAGCACCAAGTGGCATAAGGTGCAAACGCATCTCATTGGCGCCTATAACATCGATAACCTCCTGGCTGCCATCTCCGTAGGTATCAATTTCGGCGTAGACCGTAAGCAGATCTGTGGGGCCCTTGAGAACTATGTCCCCTCAAATAACCGCAGCCAGATGACGGTGACGGAGAAGAACCACCTGATAGTCGATGCCTACAATGCCAACCCCTCGTCGATGATGGCTGCTTTGGAGAATTTCAAACTCATGCAGGCTGACAACAAGATGGCCATTCTGGGGGCTATGCGCGAACTTGGCGAGGTGTCGCAGGAGGAGCATCAGCACATCGTTGACTATCTGCAGACCTCAGATATCAAGACCGTCTGGCTCGTAGGTGAGGAGTTCGACGATATCCGCTGTGACTATCCGAAGTTCAAGGATGTTGAGGAAGTGAAAGCCGCCATCGCTGCCGAGCAGCCCGAAGGCCGATACATTCTCATCAAGGGCTCTAACAGCACGAAACTCTATCAATTACCAGAATTACTCTGATTACTCAGAATACTCCGATGAAAATCAGGCCTCTGCTAATAATGACGCTGCTGCTGGCGATGACAGCCTGTGAGAAGCAGTCCTCTCGGAAAACCCTCGAGAGTGGCAATGCCGTCTATTATTGGCGCACGGACCTCAGGCTCGATTCTGCAGAGAAGGCCTTTCTGGCGCAGTATCATATTAATAAGGTATATTGTCGCTACTTCGATGTGGTGATGAACGATGACGGCGAGCCCAAACCCAATGCCACCATCTCGTTCAGCGACACCCTGCCTGACAGCATCGAGATCATCCCCACCGTCTATATTACGGAGGACTGCATGCACGAGACGCACGAGGGGTTGGCAGAGAAAATCGTGAAGCGTATTCAGCAGATGAACGAGACCAACGACATCAGGAACGTCCGCGAGATACAGATCGACTGCGACTACACCTCGAAGAGCCGCAAGCGCTATTATCAGTTCCTTGAGGAGGTTCGAAGGTTTTGGGAGGCTGGAAATACTAGCCAAACTAGCCCGTCTAGTCAGTCTAGTCAGTCTAGTCAGTCTAGTGAGACTAGATCGGCTAGTTCGGCTAGATTATCCACCACTATCCGTCTGCACCAGCTGGCAATGGAGGCGCCGCCTGTGGACTATGGTGCGCTGATGATTTACAATACAGGTGATCCTCGTAAGTGGGAGGAGCGCAATCCTATTCTCGACTTCCGCGATGTGGGTCCCTACCTGAAGCGTTTCGACGACTATCCCCTACCGTTGGCGGCTGCCTATCCTGTGTTCCAATGGACTTACACTATTCAGGGCGTGAGGGTCGACCGTACCGTTGAGGCTGAGGAGATTCTCCAAGTGAAGCATGCGATGGAGAAGGAGAGTGGCGACCTCAGCCGACTGATTATCACCTATCACCTTGACAAAGATAACATCGACAGATATAAACCAGAAACCTATGAAGAAATTTATCGTCATTAGTCTGTTGGCGGCCCTGACGCTGCCTACATTTGCCTGTGGCTGGTATGGCACAGACAATTATTACATGTTCAGTCCCTACACAGGCCAGTGTTTCAAAGATCGTGTGGAGAAGATCTGTAATGACAACTGGAAAGCCTACATCGGCGACACCAGCGACAACGATTGGTACTCCTTTCATGACGAAGATGTGCTGAAGGCAGCCCGTCAGAAAGGCGATGCGCTGATGGTCAGCTATGTGGAGAACCTGCAGAAGTACCTGAAGTGCGTCGGCGTGGAGCGCGACAAACAGTACGAATGGGATTATCCCACGAAGGAGGAGATTGCCGCCCAACAGCGCGACCTGAAGGCGGTGCGTACCTATGCCCAGGGAAAGACCAACTCCAAACTGCGCTCCCAGCATGCCCTGCTCTTCATGCGTTGTAACATGATGCTTGGCCAGCACCAGGAGAACATCACTTTCTGGGAGAAGACGGCCAGCCAGTTTATCGAGACCGTCTACAAGGATATGATGAAGAATATCTACGCAGGTGCTCTTTATAAGACGGGTCGTGAGGCAGAGGCCGGACAGCTCTTCGCTGAGATGAACGATTACGAGAGCCTTATGACCATGTATTATCTGAAACGCTCCTATCAGGCCATCAGTCAGCACTATAAGCAGAACCCCACTTCGAAGGCGCTGCCTTGGCTGCTCACCGATTTTGTGAACAATGCCCAGGAGGCTGCCGATGCTGAAAATGGTGGTGGAGGCGGGTCTGTTGGTAAGCAGTTTATCCGCGACATCAACAAACAGGAGTCGTGGCAGATGCAGCAGTTCTGCGAGATGGTCGTCAAGGAAGGCAAGACGGATTGTCCTATCATGTGGAAGATGGCCAAGGCGTGGCTCGAGTTCCTCAGTGGCAAGAAGAAGGAGGCTGTCGATGATATCCTCGCTGCTGCGAAGCTCGACGGAACAGCCCGTATGAAGGACAATGCCCACGCGCTGCTGCTCTATATCACCGCCTCGCAGGCCAAGCCTGGACAGGCATTCGACGACTACGTTGCCGACGAGCTTGTATGGCTTAGGGGAAAGCAGGAGGAACATGAATGGGGCGATTCGTTCTTCGACAATGTCGAGAACCGTCTCACCAATCAGGTGCTCGTGCCTCACTACCGCTCTAACCCTGTGCGTCTCGCTGCCGTTGCTACAGCATTACACAGTGCTGGCTCTGGCTTCGATCTCGACACCCTCAATGTCGCAAGCACGGAGAAATTCCTCTATTACGTCAGTGCGCCTGCCAACACCAAGCTCGACAAGTTCCTCAAGAGTAACATTCACTTGAACGATACGGCCATGAGCGACATGATTGGCACCAAGTATATGCGTCTCTGCCAGTGGGATAAGGCCATCCAGTGGCTGAACACCGTGCCCATCAGCTATTACAATGAGCATCGCGGCAAGGAATATCTCTATTACTCACTCGTGCGTCAGTGGGATGTGGAGCCTTGGGCTAAGCGTCAGTGGCTCGATAGCAGCCAGGCGTGGGAACGTGAGCATAAGTGGTGGAAGCATCGCAAACTCGACTTCTGCAAGGAGGTGCAGATGATGGAGAACTCACTCAATATGCTTAATGGCAAGGCCCTCGAACAGAGTAGTTACAATCTGGCTGTCCGCTATGCGCAGGCCAGTATCTATGGCGACTGCTGGTGGTTGCTGCGTGATTATAAGAGTTGCTGGGATTCGGTTCGCGTCAACGAGGTCGACATGGCCCAGAAGGCTGTGAAGCTGCTCCAGAAGGCAGCGATGAGCAGCGACCAGTCGCTGAAGCGCAAGGCCCTCTTCGCCCTCGGCTATCGTGAACTTTACAACGATGTGAAGGGCATGAAGTATTGGATGGAATGGAGATGGGTGGAGGGTGAATCCACGCAGATTTACCATCGCGACTCGCCTCAGTTCCTTGCTTTCCAGGCCCTTTATGACGAGACGGGCGACCAGCCGCAGGAGGATTATATCCGCAAGTGCGACGAGTACGACGTGTTCCGAAAGTACTACCGACAACATAGATAAATACGCTGATTTCGAAAAAAATCTTCCGAATTCTGCACGTATTTCAAAAAAACTGCGTACCTTTGCACCCGATTTCCAAAAATCGGGATGTAGCGCAGTTGGTAGCGCACTACGTTCGGGACGTAGGGGTCG
>CAMJBL010000089.1 GCA_946403845.1 uncultured Prevotella sp.
CATACATGTTGGTATAGCCGTCGAGCCAGTCGTAGACATTCTGCTGATAGAAGAGTTTGGCATTCATCGTGCCACTCTGGTTCATGCGATACTCCATGGTGACATTGTCGAAGAACGACTGTTTCTGTCCCTGTGGTGTATTGGCGCCAGAGGAGACGACACCACCCAGCTCGATCTTCAGACGATTGTTGAAGAACCGCTTGGCAAACTTGAAAGAGTAGTCTGTCTGCATGGCGCCTGTGGCATCGGTGGTGTTGTCGATACCCACGCTGAGATCTAGGGTCTTTAAGGCTGAGCCTGCAATATTGTTGATCTCGCTCTGGAGGAACGAACTGAGGGCGGAGTTCATCGAGAAAGTGCTGGTGTTCGAGTCGGCCAGATACATGCCTGTGGTGAGCATGGCCACAGCCACTTTTCCGCGTTCTTCAGCTGTCATGCTGTTGAGGTCGCCGTTGATGAGGTTGTCCTCAGGGGCCTCGATGATAAACTGCAGTCCCATGTCGTTGAGTGTCTTGGTGATGATCACACCGCATTCGAAGGCCACCACACGACTGCTACCCTCGTCGTTGACGGAGGCTTTGGTGTGCTCAGTGGCCGTGATGTTCAGCGTGGGATTCATCGCATCGCCCTTAAACTCAACATAGCTGCCGTCCTTGATGGTGAAGGTCTTCAGCGGGATTACAGGCAGTGAGTATTTCATCTCGCCTCTATCCAGGGTATAGCGACCCGTGAGGTTGAGACCCTCATGGTTATATCTCATGCGGAGATCACCGCCGCCCATGAGGTCGATATAATTCGTCTGCTCAACATTGAGGTCACATACGATGTGGGCACCATGATTCACGGAGATGGTCAAATCGGCATTGAGTCCTGTGGGTACGGGCTTGACGACTATCGTCTGGATGGAATCGCTGAAATCAGTAAACTTCACGAGCTCGTCGAGACGGTTATCCGTAGAGAGGGGCGAGTCGAGGAGCATGTAGGTCATATCCGTAGAGCTGAGCACTTCGAGACGACCTCGCATGTCCAACGCCTCCAACGGTCCCTGCATGCGCGCCAGGAAATTCACGTAGGCTTTACCGAAGGCGATACTCTTGGCTTCCTGCTTCGAATTGATCAGCAGGAGGTTAGTTGCCCGCATACGCATATCCATCGTGATGCGGTCCATATCCGAGAAATCGATGTTGCCCATCATGTTAATCGGCTGGTCGTTGTAAGCGTAGAGTCCGAAGTTCTCGAGCAGCAGACGGGAATTGATGATACGTACAGGGTCGTTGTCAAAGCGCATGCGGATGCCATATGGCTGGCTTATCAGATAGGCATCTTCGACATAAAGTTCACCATCCACCTTCGGATGTTTCAGCGTGCCCTTAATGGCCAATTCACCTTCTGCAAAGCCTTCGAGACCTACAATTTGGTCTTCGATGAATCCGTTGCCGAGCGATAATGGGAATCGTGTCATGTTGAAGGTGGCATCTATATTTCCCTCGCCTTTGTTCTGATAGTTGCCGCTCAGTGTTCCGAATTCCTCATCGTTGAGCATGAGGTGGGCCTCGATGGCGTGGGTGTCGTCTTCCTTCATCAGATAGACAAGCTCCGTACTGAGATTTCCGATGGCTGCACCCTCGTAGGTCATGTTCTGTACGGCCATATCAGAGACCACAGAGAATTTCTCATTCTGATCCTGCAGGATGTGATAGTCGCCATTGAGCTTTCCTGTGATTTTCGGCAGATAGGGCACAACGGAGGTGATCTCTCCCAGGTCGATGCGGTTGCAAGAGAGCGTCAGGTCCTGCAGCATCGTTGAGTCCTGGTTCTCTGTATAGAGCTTCAGACCGGTCTTGTCGTCGGCAATGAGGTCGACCTTCGCCTGAATCTTCTTATCGCTGCCCAGGAAGATATAGTTGTCCTTGTTCAGGTTGAATTCCTTATAACCCACCGTTGGTCTGTCGGGCATCAGTTTAAAACGGATACCGCCTGATTCCATCTCGGCAGTGGCGCCGATCCTGACACCCATCTTACCATCCTTGTCATAATAACGGAGACCTGCCAACGCACCGTGCTCATGCACATGACCATCGATCAGGGCATTGAATACAAACTGCGGATTCCGACGATTATTGCGTATCTGACCCTGATAGGTAAGTCGGTCGCCTTTCTGTGTGAGGTTCAGATGGATGGTGTCGATGCGCGTGCTGTCGTAATTCAGCGAATAGAGGTGGAGGGCACCGTTGATGCCTGTCTCTGGCGAGGTGTTTAGGTCTACCAACAGGTCTTTGAAATCAATCTCCTGAGTCTTCAGGAAATTGGCGATGGGGTTGTTTCGCTTGCTCTCTACATGCAGCTTCATCGTTGGCAACAGCCGTTTGATGGCAGGCTGGTCGATGACTCTGGCCTCGTATTGGGCTATGACGGAGTCGCCGAGGGTGGTCAGCTGTTTTAATACCCGTTCGTAGCCACCCTGTGCATCGAGCTTCACAATGAAGTCGCCACTTTGTATGCGGGCATAGGTGGTGTCGCGATTGGTCTTCAGCAACAAGCCAACCTTCGTGGGATAATAGGTGTCTTTCTTGTCCTTAATACTGATATTGTCAATCAGTCCGCTCACGTAGTGGGTATCCTTGAGGTCCGACTTGATGTCGAGGTCGCCGCTCAGACCAATGGTGAGAGGCTCGTCCATGATACGCAACTGGAAGAGGTCGGCCTTTGCGAGGTCGGCACAAAGCTGGGCCTCTATGGTCTTGTCTTTCGAGAGGGCAGGCGCCAGTAGCATATCAGCGGTGATGTCGCCTTCGAACAGGGCGTTGTGACCAGTGAGGGTGGCCTTGCCGCGTCCGTTGCCAATCGTCGCCTTCGCCGTCATGTTGCTCAGGTTCCAGCTGCCGTATTGCAGTTGGTGGAGGGTGGCATCGGCCGTTAGACGGGTGTTCTTTGAAAGGACGTCAGTGCCATAGCCCTTGGCCTTGATATCGGCCGAAAGGGTATAGATCGAGTCCTTGGGCATAAAGTGATGCACGTTCAGATTCTTGATACTGACGTTGGCGTCATAGCTCATCATACAGGGCACCATCTCACCCTTGGCATTCCTGGGGATGGTGGCATCGCCTTTCAGTTTTACCGTTCCCTGACCTTCGTGGGCGATGAGGTCTGCCTGATAGCGTGGGCCGTTGGCCTTCAGCGTACCATCGAGGGTGATGCCGTTGGGGATACGGTAGTCGCTCATGGTCTTGGCGTCGAGCAGGGCTGTCACGAAGCCGATATCCTGTGTTTTGGCATTGATCTTCAGGTCCGCCTGCAGTTTCGACGGATCAGTCAGATGTCCGGCTGTACCGTTGGCAGTGAGATGGAAGGCTGTGGGCAGATGGATGTCGAGACCCGTAAATTCCATCTGCTGCAGGTTGCCGTTAATCGACCCTTTGATGCTGATGGGGTGATTGGGATAGCGGCGGATAAATCCTGCTGGCATGTCTCCCATGAATCGCATCAGGTCCTGCTTGCCCAATTGCGCATTCAGACGCATCTTCATCTTGCCAGGATTCCAATCGTCAAAGGTGTTGAAATCCATATCGACTTCGGTGTAAATGTCTGAATCGGGTGTCTTGAGCGCGAGGGCGGGTATTTGTATTTTGTTAAAGGCAGAATCGAGTCTGACCCCACCTTTTAGTTCGGAGATCTCAAGGCCGCTCTTTTCCTTGAGACTCGTATGGTGGATATAGAATGAGGTGCCTGCGGGGGTATAGCTGATCGAATCGATGCCGAGACTGATATCCGTCAAGGCGATGTGGTTATAGTCAAGGCCTGCCACCTGGGGCTCGAAGCGGTTGTCGTAACTCAGATGGCCGTCGTTCCATCTGAAGCTGCTCACCTGGTAGATACTCTTCCCCAGGTCGATGTTGGCTTCCTTGGCGACGGCATGCCCCATATAGGCATCTATGTTGAGGGTGTCGCCAGGCATATGGAGGGTCAGGTGACTCTTGTGGATGCTGAGGCTGTCGGCATTGATGAGCCATTTCGTTTCCGACGTTGTGGTGTCCACAGCAGCGGTGTCCGCGAGTTGGATGTCGAGGTCGGCCTCTGCCAGACGGGCACCGTTCACCTCCATCGTCTCCTTATCCAGATCGATGCCTTTCGACGATAGCCACAGTTCTTGCATCCTGCCTTTGACGCGCAGGTCGCTGATAAAGCCGTTGGTGTTGATCTTGGCTTCTTGCAGTGAGAGTTCGTTGATCACCACGCGCTTTTTCAGCAACGGCCATAGCTGTATGTCGGCCGTCAGGTGTCCCACATCGGCGATGGTGTCTGTGACGTTGGGAAGCGAGTCGTTAGGATGGAGCATGCGGAAGTCGTCGATGCCGAGATCGAGGGGCCATTCCAGGTTGACATGTCCCACGGTAATCTCCATCCCCGTCTTTTCTGAAGCGATGGCCGCTACCTTCTTAGCCGCCCAGTTCTGTACGGGTGGCAGATAGAGTAGTGCGGCGAGTATGAGAAAAAGCAGGATGGGTGTCAGTACCGCAATTCCCAACCACTTCAGCGCTTTCTTCATTCAGATGGTTGACTTTTGGGGTCAAGGGCTTGCCAGAGGACGTCGTCGGGTAGGGGAGCCTCTGCGATGATGGTCTCCTTAGAGACGGGATGGACGAATTCCACCCTTCGTGATAGGAGTGAGATGCTGCCATCTGGATTACTCCGCGGGGCACCGTATTTTAAGTCGCCCTTGATGGGACAGCCGATAGTAGCGAGTTGACAGCGTATCTGGTGATGACGCCCTGTCATGAGCTGCACCTCCAGGAGCGAATAGTGGTCGCTGTGGCTGAGCACACGGTATTTCAGGATGGCTTTCTTCGCATTTGGCTTCTCCTGGTCATAGGCATAGCTCTTGTTCTGTTTCTCATTCCTCACCAGCCAATGCTCCAACGTATGCCATTCGCCATCGCCGCAGATCTTTTCACTTCTCACCTCTCGCTTTTCACTTCTTACGATCGCCCAATACGTCTTATGCACCTCACCCTCAGCGAACATTTTGTTCAATCGCGTGAGGGCCTTCGAGGTGCGTGCGAACACCACCAGCCCCGAGACAGGACGGTCCAGACGATGCACCACACCTAGGAATACCGCTCCAGGCTTGGCGTATTTCTCCTTGATGTAGTCCTTGACAATATCAGAAAGGGGGCGATCGCCAGTCTTGTCGCCCTGTACGATCTCCCCGCTTTTTTTATTCACTATAATAATATGGTTGTCCTCGTAAACGACTTCCATAATTATTCACTATTCACTTTTCACTTCTCACTTTTCACTTTTCACTACATATTCATGCCGCCATCCACTTGGATCACCTGTCCGCTGACGTAGCTCGACATGTCTGAGGCGAGGAAGGTGGCCACATTGGCGATATCCTCTACCTGACCGCCACGACGGAGGGGGATCTTCTGCTTCCACTCGTTGCGGACTTCCTCAGGCAGGGCAGCCGTCATGGCTGTCTCGATGAAGCCTGGGGCAATGGCATTGGCACGGATACCCTTCGGACCCATCTCTTGACCGATACTCTTGGCAAGCGCAATAAGGCCTGCCTTTGAGGCAGCATAGTTAGCCTGTCCGGCATTACCGTGCACACCTACTACAGAGGCCATGTTGATAATGCTACCGCCACGCTGACGCATCATCACAGGCACGCAGGCATGGATGAAGTTAAAGGCCGACTTTAGGTTGACGGCAATCACGGCATCCCACTGCTGCTCGGTCATGCGCAGCATCAGACCGTCCTTGGTGATTCCGGCATTGTTCACCAGAATATCGATGCTTCCGAATTCTGCCTTCACGGCCTGCACCACTTCCTCTGTCTGAGCGAAATCGGCAGCGTTCGAGGCGTAGCTCTTGGCCTTCACACCCTTGGCGGCAATTTCCTTTTCTGTTTCCTCATTCACTTCGAGGTCGGTGAATGCAATGTTGGCGCCTTCTTCGGCGAACTTCAGTGCGATAGCCTTTCCGATACCGCGAGCAGCACCTGTAATCAGCGCTGTCTTACCTTCTAATAATCCCATAATTCCTATAAACTATAAACTTTAAACTATAAACTTTAAACTATAAACTTTAAACTATAAACTCTAAACTCTAAACTATTTCCTCTGGAACTTGCCGAGGGCACCATACACCACCTTCGCCACCTGGGGCTTGGTGTCTTCTTCCTTCATGCCATGGGCGATACGGCCGTAGATATACGGCACCTCAAGACCTTTGATACAATAGTGGGTGATGTCGGCCACGAGGTCCACATTGTCGATGTCGAACTCGCCGTCCTCCTTACCTTCCGTGTAAACCTTGCGGAAGAGTTCAATCTCTGCATCGTCGAAATGCTTGCGAACCTTCTCCACCATCCAGATGTTACGGAAGAACTCGGCACGCAGGTTGCCGTTTCTGACCACCGTCTCACGAATCATGCTCAGATGGGTGTAGATCAGCTCGATGATCTTGTCCTGCGGACGGATCTTACGGGCTGCCACTTCGTCGAGCTTGTCACTCAGACGTTCCAGCTCGCCTTCAATCACGGCATAATAAATCTCTTCCTTTGATTTGAAATAGGTGTAGAGTGTGCGCCGTCCCTTGCCCGACAAGGTGGCGATGTCGTTCATTGTGGTGTTTTCTAAGCCGTTTTTGGCAAACAGCTGACGGGCCACATCTACGAGTCTTTGTCTGGTCTTGGATATTGACATATCTGCTTCCTCCTTGATTTATGCAAAATTGCACACATTCTTTCAGTGTGCAAAATTACGATTTTCCTTTTAAATACGCAAGAAAAAGCAAAGGAAATGTTCAGAAAAACGCATTTTTTCAAAAAAATGGCCCAATTATTTTGGTAATTCAAAAAATCTTCGTACCTTTGCAGCCGCTTAGAAAAAATGACATCGCGGAGTGGAGCAGTTGGTAGCTCGCCAGGCTCATAACCTGGAGGTCGCACGTTCGAATCCTGCCTCCGCAACTACAGCAGCCAGAAGGCTGCTTTTTTTATGTCCATATGTTCTTGCGTCTATATTATAAAAAATTATCCGATCGTCAGGTCCTTTTCCTTGACAATCGGATTATCAGTCTTGCAAATAGTTTCGTTTTCCAAACGATTGC
>CAMJBL010000090.1 GCA_946403845.1 uncultured Prevotella sp.
CCATTCAAGGAAGACGGCTCCGTTGACTACGAGGCTCTGATACGTCTGGTGGACTATCAGCTCAGCAACGGCGCCGACTTCTTTTGTATTCTTGCAACCACAGGTGAGACACCAACGCTTACTGCTGCTGAGAAGCTGAAGATCAAGGACACGATCGTCGACTATGTGCAGGGGCGCGTGCCTATTCTCATGGGCTGTGGCGGCTATAACACGGCGGCGGTCGTTGAGGAACTGAAGACCGGCGACTTCCGTGGTGTCGACGGCATCCTGAGCATCTGCCCGTATTACAACAAACCCTCGCAGGAAGGTCTCTATCAGCATTTCAAGGCCATCTCTGCAGCCACCAAACTCCCCGTCGTCATGTATAACGTGCCTGGTCGTACAGGTGTGAACATGCAGGCCGCCACCACCGTCCGTCTGGCTCGCGACTGCCAGAACATCGTGGCCATCAAGGAGGCCAGCGGCAATCTGGAGCAGGTGGACGAGATCATCAAGAATAAGCCCAATGACTTTGACGTGATCTCTGGCGACGACTCACTGACCTTCCCGATGATCAGTTGTGGTGCCGTGGGTGTGATCAGTGTGATCGGCAATGCCCTGCCCAAGGAATTCTCGAAGATGATCCGGCTGCAGATGCGTGGCGAATACGACCCCGCCCGGAAGATTCATCACCGTTTTACCGACCTTTTCTCGCTGCTCTTCGTCGACGGCAATCCCGCCGGCGTGAAGGCAATGCTCTCAGAGATGGGATTCATCGAGAATGTGTTGCGTCTGCCCCTCGTGCCGATGCGCATCAAGAATATGCAACGCATGTCGGAGATCTTGAAGGAACTCAAGATATAAGAGAGGTGAGAAGTGAGAGGTGAGAGGATGGTGGAATCGAAGGTTATTCATGAAATCACCCAGCTGACGGGTAAGGATGTGCTCTATATTGCCGAACGACGCAAGAAGGAATTTACTTACCCCATCCATAACCATCAGGTATTTGAACTGAACTTCGTGGAGCATGCCCCTGGCGTGCGACGCATTGTGGGTGACTCCAACGAGGTGATAGGCGATTACGACCTGGTGCTCATCACCGGACCCGATCTGGAGCATGTCTGGGAGCAGAATACCTGCACCAGCGAGGATATCCACGAGATTACCGTTCATTTCGACATCGACTTCTCCGACGACAGTCTCTTCGGTCGAAATCCCTTCCGATCCCTGCAGAAGATGATGCACGAGGCCCAGAAAGGCCTGAGCTTCCCCATGGATGCCATCTTGAAGGTCTATCCGATGCTCTGCTCGCTCAGCGGCATCAAAGACGGCTTCTATGCCTGCATGCAATTCCTCACCATCCTCCATGAGCTCTCGCTCTGTCCGGGTGCCCGGGCCTTGGCCACGAGCAGCTATGCGAAAGTCGAGGTGGCCAGCGACAGCCGACGGGTGCTGAAGGTGAAGAACTATATCAATCAGAACTATATGAACGAGATCCGCCTGAACGATATGGCCGACATCGCCGGCATGAGTCCCAGCGCCTTCAGCCGCTTCTTCAAGCTGCATACAGGCCGTAACCTGACGGATTATATCATCGACATGCGACTGGGTTATGCCAGCCGGATGCTCGTCGACAGCACCAATTCGATTGCGGAGATCGGCTATGGCTGCGGGTTCAATAATCTGAGCAATTTCAATCGTATTTTCCGCAAGAAGAAGGGCTGTAGCCCCTCTGAATTCCGTGAGAATTATCATAAAACGCGCATAATCGTGTAAAAAATGCACGTTTTTCGAAAAAAGTCATGAAAAGATTAGGTCAGTTCGAAAAAAGTGCGTACCTTTGCACCCGCAAAACAAAAACGGATTGGTTCCGTAGCTCAACTGAATAGAGCATCTGACTACGGATCAGAAGGTTGTGGGTTTGAATCCCGCCGGAATCACCAAGAAGAGAGAAAGTCGAATGGCTTTCTCTTTTTTAATAAGGAAAGGAAGATGAGAATCAGGACCATATCGATGATGATTGCACTCTTTGCAACGCTTTCTGTCTGCGGTCAGCGCAAGCAGATCGGCGAGGCGCGCACCTACCTGAAGAGCGGCAAGAATTTCGATAAGGCGGAGAAACTCATGACCGACCTGCTGAAAGACTCTGCCAATCGCGAGAACAAGCGCATCTATGAAATCTGGTTCCAGAGTGTGCAGAAGCAATACGACCAGGCCAACGAGAAGTTCTATATGAAGAAGCAGCAGGATACGGCGCAGTTCTTCTCGATCGTGCGCAAGCTGTTTACCATCTCCTTCCGTCTGGACTCCCTTGATGCCCGTCCCGACAAGATGGGCAAGGTGGCACTCGAATTGCGCAAGGATGTGGCCCGCGATATGTCGGGCTACCGTTCTAACCTTTTCTTCGGAGGCAGTTTCTTTGTGAGGAAAGGCGATTTCAAGAAAGCCTACGACTATTTCGAGACCTATATCGACTGTCGTCGCCAGCCTTTGTTCACGGGTTATGACTTCTCGCAGGAGCCCCGTATGGCCGAGGCAGCCTATTGGGCCACCTATAGCGGCTATCGCATGGAGGACCCCATTCTGGCCTTGCGCTACCGTGACCTCGCAATGACCGATACAACCAAGCGCAGTTGGACGCTGCAGTATGTTGCCGAGTCATGGAAATCGCTGAACGACGATTCGATGTATGTCGCCACCCTTTGGCAGGGCTTTAACGAATACCCGCTGTCGAGCTATTTCTTCCCCCGATTGATGGACAGCTATCAGAACCAGCCGGAGAAGGCATTGGCGGTGGCCGATCAGGCACTCGAGGCCGACTCTACCAGCCGTCTCTTCCTCTTTGCCAAGTCGGTGGCACTGCTCAACCTCGAGAAGTTTGCCGAGAGCCTGGACTATTCCGATCGGGTCATCCGGCGCTATCCAGATATGGCCGAGGCCTATTACAATGCTGGGACGGCCTATCTGAACATCGCCCTGAGAATGGACCCTGTGCGCCATAAGAAGCAGATCAGGAAGATGTACCAGAATGCGATGCCCTATATGGAGAAATACCGCGTTCTGGCCCCTAACGGCGCACAGAAATGGGCGCCCGCCCTTTATCGCATCTATTTCAATCTGAACATGGGCAAACAGTTTGATGAAATAGATAAGATTCTGAAGAGGTTATAGTTTACAGTTTATGGTTTACAGTTTACAGATGAAATGTTTTAAAAGGATAACATTATAAGTTAATTATTTATAAAAGTAATCATCTGTAAACCGTAAACCGTAAACCGTAAACAAAAAAACACTATCTTTGTAATTCGAAATAAAAGTATAATCTAAAACAAATAAAAACGAAGAATTATGGCAGATAATGCTCAATTGATTGCTCAGTGCGAAGCACGTGCAAAGGAATGGCTCGCTCCCGCCTTTGATGAGGAGACACGTAAGGAAGTTCAGGCCATGTTGGATAACCCCGACAAGACCGATCTGATCGACGCTTTTTATCGCGATTTGGAGTTTGGTACTGGTGGCTTGCGCGGAATCATGGGCGCAGGTACCAACCGTATGAACAAGTACATCGTGGGCATGGCTACACAGGGTTTTGCCAACTATATCAACAAGGCTTTCCCTGGTAAGCAGAGTTCGGTGGTGGTTGGTCACGATTGCCGTAACAATGGACGTATGTTTGCTGAGTCGGTTGCCGATATCTTCTCGGCCAACGGCATCAAGGTCTATCTCTTCGAGAGCCTGCGCCCCACGCCGGAGATCTCGTTCGCCATCCGTCAGCTCGGCTGTCAGGCCGGTGTGAACGTCACCGCTTCTCACAATCCCCGTGAGTACAACGGCTACAAGGCATATTGGGACGACGGTGCCCAGGTGCTCTTCCCCCATGACAAGGGTATCATCGATGAGGTGAATAAGGTGAAGATCAGCGATGTGAAGTTCGAGGGCAACAAGGACCTCATCATCCCTATCGGCGGTGAGATGGACTGGGACTATATCCAGGCTGTGAAGGAGGCAATGGTCGACCAGGATGTTATCCTGCGCCAGAAAGACCTCAACATCGTCTATTCGCCGATGCACGGCACAGGCCGCGTCATCATCCCGATGGCATTGCGCTCTTGGGGCTTCCAGAATATCCACGTGGTGCCCGAGCAGATGGTGATCGACGGTAACTTCCCGACGGTGGTCAGCCCGAATCCCGAGAATGCCGAGGCCATGACGCTGGGTATGAAGCTCGGAACGAAGTTGAATGCCGACCTCGTGATCGCTTCCGACCCTGATGCTGACCGTCTGGCCATCGTCTGCCGCAACTCTAAGGGCGAGTGGGAGATCCTGAATGGTAACCAGACCTGTATGATGTTCTCATGGTATATCATTGCTAACAAGAAGAAGCTCGGACAGCTCAAGGGCAACGAGTTCCTGGTGAAGACCATCGTGACCACCGAGGTGATTGCTGAGATTGCCAAGAAGAACCAGGTGGAGTATAACGACTGCTACACCGGCTTCAAGTGGATTGCCAACGAGATCCGCGTCAACGAGGGTAAGAAGAAGTATATCGGCGGTGGTGAGGAGAGCTTCGGCTTCCTGCCTTACGACAAGGTGCGCGATAAGGACTCCCCAGCATCTATCTGTCTGATCTGTGAGATTGCAGCCTGGGCCCGCGACAACGGCATGACGCTCTACGACTTGCTGATGAATATCTATGCGGAGTATGGTTTCTCGAAGGAGGTGACCATCAACGTGGTTCGTCCGGGAAAGACGGGTGCCGACGAGATCAAGCAGATGATGACTAATTTCCGCGAGAACCCGCCGAAGGATCTGGGCGGTTCGAAGATCGTGCTCTCGAAAGACTTCCAGAAACTGGAGGCCAAGAAGGCCGACGGCACTGTGGAGAAGCTCGATATGCCCGACAAGTCGAATGTGCTGCAGTGGTTCTGCGACGACGGCACAAAGGTTTCTGTCCGTCCTTCCGGTACAGAGCCGAAGATCAAGTTCTACACCGAGGTTAAGGATCCTTCGTTCAAGGGCGCTGCCGACTATGAGCGCTGCTCGAAGGCTGCTGAAGAAAAGATCGAGGCCCTTAAAAAGAGCCTGAATCTATAGAAAATCTTTCTCTCTGAAAAGTAAATCCCCACCGAATAGGGTGGGGGTTTATTTTGTTAAATTGCTTTTTATGTACCTTTACATTTTATATATATAATCGGTATGAAACAGATCGTATTGAGAACATGGAGATATTGCTGCCTGATGGCGGTTTGTTTGATGACAACGGGTTGCCAGGTGATTGCGCAGACCTCGGGGCTGCCCCTCATCACCATCAAGGCGGAAACCGAACTGAACGCTCAGAAGAAGGTGACGGCCCACATGGAGATGGACGGCTACGACGGTGACATCGGCATCAAACTGCGCGGTAACAGTTCGCTTAGTTTCAATCAGAAGAAATACACCTTTGAGTTGCGCGATGAGAACGGCAAGGAACAGGATATGTCGCTTTTAGACCTGCCGGCTCATAGCGACTGGGTGCTGCTGGCACCTTACAACGATGTCTCAATGGTGCGCGATCCGCTGGCCTTCCAGCTCTGGCGAGAAATGGGGCACTGGGGACCGCGGACCAAGATGGTGGAGCTGGTCTTCAACGACAGCTATCGTGGCATCTATATCCTTACCGAAGCTATCAAGCGCAGCGAGGATCGCGTGGCTATCAACAAGCTCAAGAAGTCGGACGTGAAAGGTCGCGAGCTTACTGGCGGCTACATCCTCCGCATCGATACCTATAACGACGATGATGCCACCTTCCAGTCGAAAATCCCCGGTGTGGGACCGGGCATCATGACGAGCCAGATTACCTGGTCGTGTATCTATCCCAAGAAAAATAGCCTCCAGCCGGAGCAGATGGCCTATATCCAGAATTATGTCGACACAGTGGAGGCCGTGATTCAGAGTGCCGACTTTGCCGATCCGGAGAAGGGCTATGCCCGCTACATCGATGTCCCGTCGTTTGTGGATTACTTCATCCATACCGAACTGAGCCTGAATGCCGACGGCTACAAGCGAAGCGCCTATTTTTACAAGGAGAAGCTCCAGGAGGACGGCACGGGCGGAAAGCTGCATGCGGGACCCGTATGGGACTATAATCTCGCTTATGGCAACAACAGTTTCTGTAATGCCAACCAGTTTGAGGACTGGTGCTACGAGGGCTGTAACACCCAGCCTACACCTGCTTTCTGGCAGCGCCTGCTGCAGGATCCTGCCTTCAGAAAAGCCGTTAAGGTGCGCTATCAGGAGCTTCGCAAGACCGTGCTTAGCACCAAGCACCTCTATGCCATCATCGATAACCAGGCGAAGCTGTTGCAGAAAGCCAAGGACCATCATTTCCAGACCTATCCCGAATTGTTGGTCGATAAGAACCAGCAACAGCAGTCGAATAGACCTCAGCAGCCGAATCGTCAGCAGCCCCCGATGGGCTTTGGCGGTGGCTTTGGTGGAGGCTTCGGTGGCGGAGGTTTCGGAGGCGGCTTCAATGGCGGCTTCGGAGGCGGTGGCGGCTTTGGCATGTTTGCCGGTCGCAACTTCAATTTCGACCCGCTCGCCATGTTTACTGCCTATCGTGTGAGCAGCTATGAGGAGGAGATAACCATTCTTAAGCAGTGGTTGGCCGACCGTCTGGATTTCCTCGACAAGAATATCGACCGCTTTGATCGCGACTGGGAACCACGCATCCAGGAACTGAGAGAAATACAGATGGGTAACGGCTTCCCCTTCGGCGGCGGTGGAGCTCCATTCGGTGGTGGCGCACCCTTCCCCGGTGGTGCACCCTTCCCAGGTGGCGGCATGCCTTTCCCGGGAGGCGGATTCCCGGGCGGTGCACCTGGACAAGGCTATTTGCCCACGCAGGAATTGTAACCAACTGAAAATCAGATACTTGCATTAAAAAGGTAGA
>CAMJBL010000091.1 GCA_946403845.1 uncultured Prevotella sp.
CTTGGCGGTCATCGGCCGTGTCGAGCAGGATGGCGGCATAGCGTATCGCCTGCTCTACGCCCACGCAGCGGATATCCACGGCGCAGCCCGTCAGATGGTTACTCGAACATGCCCCTCCCACGGCCCTGTTCACGTCAGGCGAACGGTAGCCGCTCGTGATGATGATGGGTTCTACGTTCTTTGAGGTCTCATAGTCCTCGCCCGGCTTCAGGCAGTAGAGCGAATTGTATGTGTATCGCAACTCCTCCAGCCAAGGGCACAGCCGCTTCAGGTTCTCAATCGTCTCGCGGCTCGGGATATTCCCGTCCAATGATTTCACACTTGTCTTGGTGAGCTCTCCGAGCGAGAAGTGAGGCGATAAGCGAGAGCCATCGAGCTTGTTCGAATGGCCGAGCGTAGCCTCACTCGACGAAGTCAAATGCTCGGAGAGTTTTGCCTGTTTGTTTAATGCTACGTTTATCATTTAACTTTTCAAATTGATGTTTTGATGTTTTGGTGTTTTGGAAACTACATGTACATCTGATTCACTTTTCGATACTTCTTCCTGATATGGCCATCCTCAATATACTCTTCAGATTTCACGGCCATTCCTGCATCAATCAGACGTTTGATCTTTGTTGTTGCAGATCTTTCATTGTTATAGCCAAAGCACTTGTTGACATCCTCTACAGAGAACACCTCCGGCAGGCGTTGATAGCCCTCCTGCGACTTCTGATAATGGCGCCTGCCCGTGATCTGTACGTCGTTGTTCATGTCGTCGAAATACTTCTCAGCCAAGACTCCGAAGAAGTGCTGCTGCGTGGCATACTGGATGCGGGCCATCAGTTCGCAGAGCTTCCAGTCCGTCTCGTCCACCTCGTAGGTGCCTTCCCAGAACTTGCCTTCCTGGTGCAGGCTCCCGTAGTGGCGCATGTCGATGAACGGCGCCGAATAGTTCAGGGCGTGATACGGCACGCGTTTCAGCATCAGTTCGTTGGCCTCTGAGTCATCCTCCGCACAGTCGGCCATGCGGTTCTTCGTCCAGTCGTAGAGCCGTTTCACCAGTGGCCACATGGGCAGCTCTCCCGCCCTCACGTCCAGCTTGAAGGCCCACGCCTTCATGCGCTCCAGCCGCTGCCAGTCGATGGTCGTCACCTCCTGAAAGGCGATCATCTCGTAGTTCGTCTTGGGCATGGGGATCACCGTGAGGCGTGTGGAGAGTCCGCTTCCGAAGTTCCGTTCGTTCACCTTCTTCTTCAGGGCGATGGGCGTACCCGTGTAGATGTAGTTCCAGGTGACGTGGAACTTGTCCACTGGTGAGTCCGAGTTCTGGTACATCTGTCCGTCCTCCTCGTTGTGGAAGGCCTTCAGCTCCATGCTCTGCTTGTTGATCCACGATCCGCCGCTCTGCAGGGTGATCGAGTTGTCCAGTTCCGTGTCGAAGGTGAACATATGCAGCTGCATCTCCTTGCCGTCCACCACCTCCTTCGCGTTCAGCATGTCCTGTATCAGCTGGCCGTTGCTCGTTCTGGCAGGGTGTATGCGGATGATGCCCTGCGGCCTGTCCTTGCCCTCCTTGTTGGCGGCCTTCTTCTTCGTGTCCTGCTTGTAGCGGTTCAGTGCGGCGAGTCCCGCCTTGTCAGCCGTCTCCACGGGCGACATCAGGATGTCGCAGATGTCATCAGCCATCGACTTGTTCGAGGCAGGGTGTCCGATGATGAGCAGCGAGCAGTTGAGCCTGCGCTCCCGTTCCGGACGGTGGTAGAACCTGTAGGTACACCTCGTCATCAGCGTCATCAGCGCGCCGCCAGCCGTGAACACCGCCGCAGGATACTGGCTCCGCTTCAACCCTGCGCACACGTCAGCCAGCAGCGGGAACTCGTCAAACATCGCCTCTATCTCCGCGCCCCAGCCGTCGAGCATGCTGTTGATGGCTTGTTCACTTTTGGCGGCAGCAAATTCTTCACTCTTCACTCTTCGCTCGGCTTTGCCGCTTTGCTCTGCAAAGAACTCTTCACTCACAATCTCCCGATAATTCTTTCCCGTGACGGCCTTCACCGCCTCGAGCATGGCCTTACTGGGCATCGGGTTTGCATACTTCTTCTCCTTCTCCGCGACGCACCCTGCTGCCGACTCCACCGTCTGTTCGACGTTCTCATCGCGTTCCTCGATGATATCCTGCACCCAGGGCTGGGCCTCCACGATACGCAGCACCCTCTGCTTGTCGCCGTCGAGCATGATGAGCAGATCTGTAGCGAGTTTGAGACTCTCTTTGTGTCTGTTGCTGTCTTCGCCGCAGGGCAGCTTGTCAGCATACCGAGCATCAATAATACTTTGAATATCATAGCCGCGCCATTTTAAAGACGACAATTCATTTTTTTCTTCTAACGACAACTCTGACAACTTAGACAACATTTTTTCATGAGACGACAAGTTGTCGTCTTTAATAGTTGTCTCAGTTGTCCCTGTTGTCGTTTTAATATTATCCGTTGTCTTTTTTATCTTTGCCACTGGTTCCACATCCACTCCGCTGACATTCTGAGTCCCTTGTTCAGCAGCCTCAGGGGCAGCGTGAGCAGCCACAGGACTGCCACCACCAGCAGTATCATCATCAGCATCAAATTGAAAACGAGTTGGTTGAGTGTTCTTTTGGCGATACGCAGCAGTAAACCGCCTGTCAAATTCTTCATCATAATAATTGAATAATAGTTCTTCGTTAATGTAAAGTATATCCTCCTCCTTCGGAGCAAAAGAGTTGCGTGTCGCGTCGATGCAGCTTTGGTCGGCCTTGTAGCCCAATGCCTGTGCCAGGACGATCTGGTTGTCCGCCAGATTGCCGAGGCTGATGTCAGCCGTGGCCACGATGCGGATGCCGAACGAGCTGCTGGTGATGTGCGCCAGTGCGACGCGCCTCATCAGTTCCTCGTCATCCCGTAGCTTGTACCATATCTGCATGGGATTCTCCACGTGGTCGATATCGAGCATAAAGAGTCCGTTGAGGTGGCAGTCCGCGAGGCGGCGGTGACGGAACATGGTGCCCTTCCCTGTCTCCGTCTCGTCGAACTCCCGGCAGGCAAAGATAAAGGCAGGCAGATTTTCCTTCACCTCCTGCGCAAAGGCCAGCAGTTTCTCAGCGTCCGTCTTCCTCTCCCAGGCCTCCTTGGCAGCCTTCCGCTTCATCCCCTGCTTCTTGACAAGGAACTTCTGATAGTCTGAATTCTGGAGCCAAGTGTGAATGGCCGCTGCGCCCTGCGTCTTCGAAGCTTCTACCGCCGCCAAGATAGCCCGTCGTGCATCGATCCTCCAAGCCGTCGAAGGTTTTCTTACTTGCTCCCAGAACTCCTCCCTTGTGCAGGGAAGAGCCTGAGAAAAATGAGTATTCTCTTGAAATGTAAACATCTAATTCGTGTAATTTGTTTAAATTCGTTGTTAGAGATTCTGCAGGTCTGTGATGTAGAACGCATTCTCATGGCGATCGTTGTTGTCGCCCCACGTGCGATGCTTCCAGAAGCCCTTAACGATGTAGGGCATTCCCTGCTGGAACTGCGTGTCACGGTTCTTCGATGCCAGTTCCCCAGTCATCTCACCATAGATCACGTCGCCACCACGCTTCATTGTCACGCCACGGCTCTTGAAGTATTCAGAGCTGCCGTCCTGCTTCTGATACTGGCGCTCAGCGTATGCGCCCACCGCAATAATAGTCACTAATGCTTCCATATTTTTCAATTTTTATTTTTCTTTGTTCAAAAGTTCGTCGATCTCCAGCTTGTTCATGGCGTCCTTCAGGTCACGGTGCATGGCCACGCTCACCAGTCTGTACCCCAGTTCCTTCTTCACGGAACTGTAAAACTTGAAGCGTGTTGCCGATTCCTTCAGCCAGCCGTGTTCCAGCGGACGGAGCAGCTTGTCCTTACGTCGACTCTGTCGGACGTACGCCCTGAACACGATCTTGCCCGTCTTTTTGTCCTTGCGGAGCGAACCCTCCACACACTTGTCGTTATCGAGGTTCTCAATCACCTCTAATGCTAATTCAATAAACTTTTTCATTTTTGTTGGTTTTGTTATTGTTTAATCTTTGTTCCAGTACCTCCGCTCCATCCATGATTGCAGGTATCCGAGAGGCAGGCTGTATTGACCGTCGTTCCAGAGCTTATAGCCATGCTTCGTGATAATCTCCTCCGCTTTCGGCACAAACTCCTCAAGCAATTTCTGGCAGCCCTTGTCAGACCTGGCGCGACTCTTTCTCGAACGCAGGAGATCCCTGGCCATCCGTTTTATCTCCGAGGCACACGACATGAGGTCTTGGGGGAATCCGTGACCAATGAAGCCCATCACCATGTCACAGATATGCGTCGCATCATAATCATCCAGAACTACCAGCCTTTCAACCTTGTCTTCATGGTCAGAAGCCACCTTGAAACCTTCGTGGAGATTCTTCAGATACTCCAGGCAATTGTTAAAATCCATGCCTTCAAAGGGTGCAATAGCAGAGGTACACTCTGCCAGATGATCCTGCAGCGGCTCGTCATGGAGATCTGCCGCTTTCTCAATCTCACGGAGTCTGATCTGCTCCATCATTCTTGCGAGACAGCATACGCTGTCCTCCATCAACACTTTTGCTTCTAATGTATCCATTTGCTAGTTGTTTTTAAGTTTTAAAATTTTCTTGTACTTGCTCACCGTTGCCACGCTCACTTTCATGATACGGGCAATCTCTACATTGGAGTGTCCCTCGTTGAAGAGACGGACGGCCCTTGCAATCCTACGGTTGCGCAGTCTCCTTTTCCTGTTGACAGAGACCATGGCATTGCGGCTACAGATTTCCCTGAGGTAACTCTTCTCCTTCTTCACACGGCAGATCCTTGCCATTTTCTGCACCTGATAGGTTGACAGTCCGAACTCCTCGGCAATCTTCTTTGCGCTGCTGACGGTGTAGAGCGCCATGATCGTCGCGAAGACGTGGATGGTCATCTTCTTCCTGATGTGGCATTGCTGACAAATTCCCTCGTTCATACGCGTACATTGTTTAAGATTTCACGAAAACAGTACTCGCTCAGGTCCGTGTTGTCCATTTGCACATTACGTGCGATTCTCTTAGTGAGAAATTTCCTTTTCATTTGTTTTGTTTAATTTTGAACGTTTTTACCTTGCAGCGGAGGACCGGTCTATCTCCCTGCGCGGCTTTCGGAGGACAAAAGTAGATAGAATAGTTGAGTGGAAAAATGAAAGAAACTTCACCAACTTTCTTCCATTCTTCCAACCCCCTGATACAGAAAAAGTTGAGTGCCCTTTTACGAACACTCAACTTTCACGATTCTTCCACAAAAACTCTTTAAAAGACGCCTTTTATTTGTTCCTCAATAGCTTTTGCGATGACTTTCTCGGGCTTCTCTCCCAACTTCTTTCTGACAGGATGGTCTCTACCCTTTTCAGGCTCCAGATACTCTGCCATCACCACCGTATTTGCCTCTGGCGTATAGATCCTCTGGCCTAACTGATGGATAATCTGAGCCACGAAGTCACGATTGAACGAGGTGCCTTGCTGCTTACCTTTGTTATAGACCTGTAGCTTAACCTCCTTTAAATCCAAAATCCCAAGCCACAGATCTAAATAAACACTCTTATACTCTTCCCTTACGACAGGCATCAGTCTTTTCACATAATCCATGATGGCATCCTTCGATGCTGGTTCCGCTTCTCCTTTCTTTTCCTCACTTGACTTGTAACTGATCTGAATGCCATCACCCGTCAGAATATTGATCTGAGCATTGGGAAAATTTCCACCTTCAAATAATCCCTTCAATTTATCGATTTCCATAGCTATGATTTATGTATGACAGGGTTATTACCAAGAATAGCATTCAGCTGTTCCACCTTAATAATGATACACAGGGCTCTTGGGCCGCACTCTCTCTTTGCGGCCCAGCATTGTCTGCCAGGCAGCATGTATTTTTTCTTTTTCATTTGTTTCTAGTTTTAATTAGTTACTATCTTTCCATGATACTTGGCCGCGGTGTTAGTGATCTATGGTTTTCAAGTTTATAATATTGAGACAAAGGTAGTGCAATTATCTCTATCCTCCAAATAATAACCGTCAAAATAAGACGCCGATGAAAATATTCTCCCAAAATCTTGCAGGATTCGAAAAATATCCTTACCTTTGCACTCAGTTAATACAAGAATCAAATACTGAGGAAAGCGAATCTCAGAGACATCGATATAAGGTTAACATTATCATAGTATAGATTTTAGATTTAGTCTAACAAAGGTTTTTCATAGCGAATTTAGCCCATCGAGATGATGCGCACCTGTCATTTTTAAGGTTTTTAGAATAAAAGGTTAACATTATTAGTTCGCCGCTGGCATGTGAATGTCAGCGGCTATTTTTTGGAGGGGGGACTATAATCAAACGACATTCCTTATCTTTCAATATTTAATCCCGTCCTCCGCTGCTTTCAGCATACCTTCCTCTTCCTCCAATTTGGGATAAGCCTTCACGACAGCCTGATGATCCTCCAGCCATATCTTGTTCAATGTATAAACCAATGACTTCAAGGTTTCTTCCCTTTTCGACGGCTTCAGCTCGCACTCCCATATGGTGATGCTATGCCATCCCATTTCCGCCAATCGTTTCTGCTCTTCAACATCTCGCTCCTGGTTCCTGCGAATCTTCGCCACCCAGAACTCATGCTTAGTGCTTGGTATCTTGGGATAGCCGTAGTTACTATGTTTGCAGTCGCTAACGGAATGAGATACCGAGTAGGCAG
>CAMJBL010000092.1 GCA_946403845.1 uncultured Prevotella sp.
TACATGCTCTATCAGCGTGTACGCCAACTTCAGGCAGAAGGAAAAGGCTGGGACGAAATTCTCTTTATAGATTTTGAGGACGAACGTCTGGCAGAATTTCAGACAGAAGACTTCAACAGTCTGTTGGAAGCCCATCTGGAACTATACGGCAAGAAACCAATAGTTTTTCTCGACGAGGTACAAAATATCCCATATTGGGATAAGTTCGTGCGTCGCCTGGCCGATGCCAAATACCGTGTCTATGTCACAGGAAGTAATGCCAAGATGCTCAGCAAGGATGTGGCCACTACCCTTGGCGGACGGTTCTTCATCCTTGATGCCTATCCTTATTCGCTGAAGGAATATCTTACAGCCCAGCATGTGGAACTGAAAGAACACTGGCAGTACGATAGCGTCCAACGCAGTGAGGTCAAGCGCCATCTGAGCGAATATTTCTACTATGGTGGTCTGCCGGAGATCATTTCTTTTAAGAACAAACGAGCCATGCTGTCAAGCCTCTATCAGAAAATATATCTAGGCGACATCTGCGCACGAAACAAAATCAAGAACGAGAGGGTAATGAACATTCTCATCAAGAAAATGGCGGAAAGCGTCAAACAGCCCTTGTCGTTCAACAGACTTAAGAACATCATTGTCTCTACAGGCAGCCCCATCAGTGTGCCAACGACCATTGACTATGTTGATTTCACCGCCGACAGCTGGCTGGTACTGCCTATGGAAAACGAAGTGGGCAAACTAACCGAAAAGGAAACGCAGAAGAAATACTATTTCATAGACAACGGACTGCTGAACTTGTTCCTCACCAATCCTGACACTTCATTGCTCGAAAACATGGTGGCCATAGAACTTTGTCGTAGGTATGGCAAAGATAACGTGTTCTATCTGAATGTAGATAAGGAAATAGACTTCCTTGTGCCTGATGCCAAACTGGCCATCCAGGCATCATACAGCATCAGAGAGCAATCGACAAAAGACCGCGAGATACCTCCCCTTGTCAAATACAGCAAATCTCACCCAGACTGGCAGTGCTTCCTTATTTCCTACGATGAAGAGACTACTGAGGATGGCATCAATGTCATTCCTGTGTGGAAATGGCTGCTTAGTTAAGCATCATTCCCCTATCCCACCGCCAGCGGCCATAGCCACCTTCCAACGGCCATGAGCGGAACGGCAGATAGTTGTGATGTTGGCACGATGGGGCGCAGGGGCTGAGCCGGAATTGTTTTTCACCTCCTTCAGCTTGCGGAGATAGAGGATATACTCACAGACCTCTGTGTTCTTCAGGAGGATGTCCTTGTAGATGGCCAGATACTGTTCCTTGCGCTTACCCTGTGGCATGTAGGCATCGCGCACAGCCTGAAGTCCACAGTTGATGGCATTGTAACGCTCCAGCCAAGTGGTGTAACTATGCGCCGAGCCGCCCTCCAGCGTGATACGCTCAATATTGCCCTTCAGAACGGAGAGCTTCGACTCTATCTTCCCCCGCTCCACCTGCCAGGCAATGTCTGTCAAGCCCGGTGTACGGTCGGCAATGTTCTTGGCTTCCACACGCATACGCTCCGTCAAGGCTGAATCGAGAGCTTCGGCATGGGGAACCTCTTGATAGAGCGTGAGGTTCATCTGACTGCGGAAGAACTGCTTATTGGTCATCATGGCTCCGTTGCGGTAGTTCTTATGCAGCACATCGTAATACCAGTCGGGTGTGAAACTGCCCGCACCTGTCTCACCAATGGTAAACTGGTTCATCACCGACTCATCATGATTATAGGTCACTGACTGAGCCATCACAGAGAGCGGCAGCATCGCCGCCAATAACAAAACATGATAATATAATCTCTTCATATCGGTAGCTAATAATTCACTTTAATACCCGACTTCCTCCGCCACCCGTTTCCACCGCGAAAAGGCATCGTTGGCCATCTCACGGATGGTTTTCGACATATAGAGCGTCCGTTTGAAGTAGTTCAGGCGGATGGTGACGTAGCGCGAGACGACATAATAGGTGTGGTCGATGCAATGGCGGATGTTGTCAAGCGACTCATTGATCTGCCCCAACACCGTAAGCAGGCCCTCAGTCGTAATTTGTCGCGCACCAACAGCGTACTGCGCCAGTTCATAGAGGCTGTTCGTCAGCTCACGCCCGTCAACCAGCACCTGATTGACGGCACGATCACAGGCATTGATGATGATGGTGTCAGACGAGACGATATTGCCTCGCAGCGTCAGCTGGGTAGTGAACCGCTCCAGTAAGTCCTTTAACTGCGTAATACGGTCAGAGACATCATCGTAGGTGTTCTTGACGTTCAGTACCGTCACACCGCCATTGTAGATGACATCGATAATGTCGAAGCATTTGGTGTATTTGTCGAGCTTCACGTTCAGCGAGTCGTAATCCACATTGGCCTCACTGGAATACTGATGCAGCAGTTCATTGGCCTGCTCCACACCGCTACGGGCCATCAGTACACTGCGGATGCGCTTGTGGTCGTCTATCAGGGCTTCTACAGACAGGAAGTCGAAACTGTACTGTGCCCGCACCATCGTCGGCACGAGCATCAGCAACATCAGGAATATCTTTTCAATCTTCATCATCTTCTACGATATAATCACCACGGGCCACAGCAGAAGCGACATTACGCCAATGCCGGAAACTGCGGCCACCGATGCGGATGCGGTCTGTACCACTGAGAACGGTTATACCCAGCTGTTGCTTCAGGTAGTCGAGCATGGTCTCGCGGCTGCGCATGAACTTCTCAATGAGTATGAGTTGAGCATAGATTTTCGAGAGACGGTAGTCCACGTCACGCGCAATATTCAGACGGTCACATGTCCATAAGAGATGGATGGCATCTTCATCACCCTCCGACTCAGCCGGATTACTATAGGCGTAATTGGCTTCGACAGTACAACCTGGATGGTCATTCATGATTTCATGCAACCTCTGGTTTACCAAATCGGCTTTCTCTGCATCGCTCAACTCAGGATCCAGCTCCATCATATCCACAATCTGCGAACTGGAATAGTTGGCGGTCAGCGTCCAATGTACGGCAAGGATGGCACGGTGGTAACGGATGCCGAGGAAATGGCTCTCACCACGCTCCTTGGAGAGGTCAGCTTGAAACGTCACCTCGCCACTGATATTCGGAACATTTCCATGACGAATGAAGCTCCAACCCTGCCATGAACCCGCATCCGTCCACATGATATTGTAAGCTGTCTCTATCTCGTGCATCACGGCAGGAATACGGTAGGTGCCATCGCGCTCATCAGCAAAGTCATCTATTAACTCCCTCTTTGCATTCTGGTACTGGCTCAACTTCGACTGCGCATTGCTCAACTCTGCTTTCAATTGGTTAATCTTCGTGCGGTTGGCATTATACTGCGCCCGAAGGGATGCTGCTTCTTCAACACTCGCATGACTAATCTGTGCCAACAGGTTGTCATTCTCCACTTCAAGTGCATGAATCTGTTCCTGCAGACGGGTTACCTCGCTACCCCATGTACTAATGCCCTCGTCCAACTCTGATGTGTCGGCACCGCCTGAGAGCGTTGTCTCCATAGCATAGCGCTTGGAATCTTCGTCGAGGGCATGGCGCTGATTGCCGTTTTCCTTCCATGAGAAATTTCCTTCACCAAGTTTAGCCTGGTCGTGGCACTCCATGGTAAAGCTGACCGTTGAGCAGCCACGCATTCTTACCTCGTCAGCAGCCTGATAATAGTTCTTGCGATCCTTCCCGATTCGATAGACACGCCCCTCCTCGTTGTCGTTAAGCTCAGCAAGTTTTGCATTGAACTTCGCTTGCATGGCTTGTTCTGCATCGTACTGCGAGTCAAAGGTTTCCTCGTACACTTCCTCATAGACATTCCAAGTCTTATACACATCAATGTAATGTGCGTAGGAAAAGGCCGTCGTTCGACCTGACTTCGATTTATAGATACGCGAGGATGACATATAGTTATAGAAGTCATAGTGATACTTCGAATCACTGCTATTGAGTTCCTGGCACCGTGCACGGCTCCATCCTGCATAGCTTTCAGAGTTTCGCAGGGAGTTCTCGTAGTCGGCAGCAGTGTACTGATAGTTGGCATCTGACGTACCAACACGATACCACTCACCACCATACATGATGCTCTCACTGTCTGTAGGTGGAGCATAACTGCACACCTGCTCACTACCTGAATCACGCCAGTAGATATACCATCGCTGGGTATAATAGCGACCCTGCATCTCCTGAAGGTAGTCGCTGATATAAGAAGTTATGTTATAGCCGTCAAGCGTAAAGAGGTTGGCCACACCAGTACTGTCCGTCGAGAGAATCTGCTGCATCACCAGATCCTTGATGTTCGAAGGATCAGAAAGCGTCTCATACATATCCTTGAAGTCATGATAAAGCTGGAGTATTTCGCCGGGCCTTGAATGAAAGACACCCCCTACCCTGCTGGCATTCGTCCAGACACTATCAAGCACGGCTCCACCACCAGAGACAATTGCCCCACCAGCTGTCATGAGTCCTTCCAAGTCCTCTTCCAGATCTTCCTTCGTCAAACCATCACCGAAGTCAGCCAGATGATCCCAAACGGCAGCCCAGTCCACCTCACCAAGTTTGGTAAGGTCGAACAGTCCTTTCAGATTATCGTTGATGGCCAGGAAAGCGACGTCCTGAAACGACACTTTCCCGTTGGCCACCACTGTCTCGAAGGTCATACAAAGCTGCTTCACCTGCTCACAGGTGCGAAATAAATATGGTCCCCAATAGATGGCCTTCTCTGGATTCCTGACGGCAAGCGCTGCCACATCAAGAATCTTTGGCATTATCTGAGCACTAACCATCGTATAGATACGCTTATAATAGAAGTTCTCCTCGGCATCACCGAAGAGTCCAGCATTCTGAAGAGCCTTCCTGTCGAGCCACTTCGATGCAAAGATACCTGCTGTAGAAACCTCCGCATTGGTATAATGGTCGAGAATCTTCTGCACGTCCTCGTCGTTCATCATCTCCGTAGCCGTCTCTGCAGCATAAGCAGCGGTCATAGCAGCCGTGGTCTTCAGGTCGATATTAACACTGTACCATCCCCCTGCAAAGAGGGGGACGGTCAGCATCTGGAAGAATATAATGAAAAATGAAACCTTACGCATGTATCATCTGTTTTTTAGGTGGCAGGTTCAAAACCTTACCCTGTTTATTTACAAGTTGTGCAAACTCCAGCGACTTACCGATACCACTACGTTCCCAATCGCGCACAAAGGCCTCGATAGCCTGCTGATGGTTACAATTCAGCTCTCGCCGATAGAGTTTCAACGCCTCTTTCTCAGCCTTCTCCGTCGTATAGCTCATATAGCATTCTCGCGGTTCCTCGATGCCAAAGACATCACCCTCAGTGCCTCGTTTGATAAAGACCTCCTTGAACGGCGAACGGCCTACCTTGTTGTCAAGACGGTTAATCGTGAAGATCTTCTTGCAGTCGATATCCGTCAGGGCCAGTGTGGCCTTGATGTCATCGAACTTATCCTTGAACTTGCTCTGGTCGAGCAGCATGAACACGTCGGAGTTGTTGATGATGGCCTCCTTGACGATAGGAGAAGAGGTGATATCCTGAATCTCCTGTGTCACCACACCCACCATTGCCCAATGCTTTCGGGCCGTCTTATACAGGTACTTGATGTACTCTGCCATGACTGGGGTGGCGATGGCCTTCCATGCTTCCTCAATGACCAGGCACTTGCGCACCTTGTTCTTGATACGCATCTTCTGGGTGAACACGTCCATGATGATAAGCACGATGATGGGGAACAGCACGGGGTCGTCCTTCACCTTGTCTATCTCAAAGACGATAAACTGTTCATCGAACAGTGAACCGTCCATGTCATTGTTCAGGGTATATTCCAGTGCACCGCCACGATAGAACGGCTTCAGGATGGCCGCGAAGTCATTGATCGGGAACTGAATGCTATCCTCATGGATAATCTGAGGAATACGCTGACGGGCAAACTCGTAATAGCTGTTGAACGACAGTTCCCGGACCCGTAAGCTCTTACGCTGCTGCTCACGCTTGGCAATCTCGCGCTCGATCTTTTCCAAGAACTTGCCCTCGACAATCTCAGGAGTCAGTCGCTGCAACTGGTTCCGGGCAGCATTCTTCTCTCCCTCCGTACTGGCTGCGTCATCAACCACGGCCTGCAACTTCTCAGAGAGTCGGCTGTTACGCTCATACTTCGCACGCTCTTCTTCCGTTACGTCGTAGGAGCCAGTACCGTTGCGCGCCTGCAGCTCTTCCTCGTATTTCTCATACTCGCCATTGCTCTTGGCCGCAATCACCAGCGTCTGATGGAGTTCTTTCTTCTCTTCCTCGGAGAAACCCTCGAAGGGAGTAAAAAACTCACGATAATACTCGATGATGGTTCGCTCGATGATATACTGCTCAATCTTCGTGGGCTGTTGACTGCCCTTGAAGATGAGAAATATCAGCGACATCAGGAAATTCTTCTTCTCACCGAAGTTCTGGAGATACTCCGTCTCAGTCACCTTGAAGGGATTCATGGAGATGGGCTTTTCCTTGCTATAAGAGATATATGTTCCACCGAAATAGCTGCACAGTCCCTCATAACTGTCACCTGTATCGACAATCACCACATCGGTATTCTGCTCGTAATACTG
>CAMJBL010000093.1 GCA_946403845.1 uncultured Prevotella sp.
AGAGTAGGAGGCCGCCATCTTTACAAAGTGTGAAGCCCTGAGTCAGAAATGACCCGGGGCTTCTTCGTTTCTCCCACCTATTACTTTCCTTATTTCGGCTGCAGAGAGGCATACTCATGGACGACATCCTTGATGCAGGGGCACGGCTTCGTGGGATTCAGGTCATGGTGACCCAGGATGAAGGCACGGGGATAACGTCCGTGCAGTTCCTCAAGCAATTTTCGCATGGCAGCCTTCTGCGCCTCGGTGCGGGTGTCTGCGGGTTGACCTCTTGCGTCGTACCCGCCCTCGTAGCAGATGCCGATCGAGTGGGCATTGTGGTTCACGCAGTGGGCACCGACCATCCATTCCGGACGGCCTGGCTCTATCGTTCCGTCACGACGGATCACGTAGTGGTAGCCTACGCCGAGGTGGAAACCTCGCTGGCGATGCCATGTGTTTATCTGAGCGACCGAACTTGTCTGGTCGGGCTTGACTGCAGAACAGTGAATGACAATTAACGTGATTGATCTCATAGGAGTTAAAGGGAAGTGAAAGGGACAATACCAGTGCAGCTACCAACAAAGAATGTGGTAATGACGAGGGTAATCAACGACCCTACAAACTTCAACACCTTCCCTACTTTAATACGATTGATTTTCATAAACTTCAGATATTTTTTTAACCACGAATTCTTGCGTCCTTACGGTAGCAAGCGGCATAGCCGAGCGACGCGAATTTCACGAATTATTCTCTGCGCACAAATTTAATTAGTTTAATTCGTTAAATTCGTGGTTTAATTAAAGTTTAGATGGAGCTGTCGCCAGCGGCGGAGCCTGTGTTGATCACGAGGGTCGAGGTCTGTGCGGGCATCGCGAAGTTACCGGTGTAGACACCATCGCTCTCTGTGAGCTCGATAGAAGAGCCGTTCAGTGTAGCGCTGGGCGTCGTGCCTTCAGCGGGTGTGATAGAGATCTCCACCTCGTCGTCCTCGTTCAGAGCCGAGCCCGAGGTCACGGCACTGCCGTTGATGGTCACTGAGGCGGACCCGCTACCCAGCTTGCTGACGGTCAAAGCATAGCCATCAGAGGTTTCTGAATTGTTCGGATTACTTGGATCATTCTGAGTATTCTGACCGCCCTGGTTCTGCTCACCCTGACCCTGTTCTGAACTCTGCGAGCCACCATTGTCGCTCTGAGAGCTACTACCGCCGTTATTACCGCCCTTGGCAGCAGCGATCTCAGCCTTGGTCTTGTCAGTCCAAGAGAGCTTCACGTCCTTCTTCAGCTCGTCGCGGGTGAAGTCGCCCGTGCTCTGGGCCAGCAGCTTGATCACCTTCACGGCAGGACCGGTCTTGGCACCCTCGGCCAGGTTGCCGATGGTGGCAGAGGCCACCTTATCCTGCTCGGCGTCGTACATCGTCTCCAGGGCATTGGCCTCAACGGTGGCCTTGAAGATGGCCAGGTTATCGATCTTCACCGTGTTGCCGTTGAGCACCTGCTCACGCACACACTTCACGAAGTCGATCAGGATACCGCAGATGCTACCCTCCGAGAACATCGTGTTGTGCTCGGCCATGTGGTGCGCCATATCCTGAACGCTCATCGTCTGTTTGTAACTCACGCGGGCATAGAGCTTACCCGCCTGTTCCGATTCCGTAGTCTCGGTCACTTTTGAAAGATACAATTCAATCATAATGTCATGTTTTTTTAAAGAGTTTAACTTATTGTTCACTTAGCTTCCGGAGCTGATACAAAGGTACTGCTTTTTCATTCGTTTTCCAAGTCTTTTCGCCTTCCGGAATGCATTGGCAGTGCTTAATATGAGTTATGGTGAATTGTATGCATTTTTATCGATGGAAACACTTGTAGATACGGATATTTTTTCGTATCTTTGCAGTATGGAAACAACAATCAGAACCTACGGCCGTACGGAGCTGGCCCAGCTCTATTTCCCGGCCATCTGCCCCCGCGCAGCCTGGGCCAAGCTGCGTCTCTACATGCATGACTATCCCCGCCTGCGCAAGCTCCTGGCCTCGGGGCGCCGCACGTTCCTCCCTATAGAGGTGGCTCTCATTTTCGACACCCTCGGCCGCCCTTAAATGACAATAACCCTGCCTTATCGCGCGATAAGGCAGGGTTATTACAAAATAAGGCTGGGTTATTGTAAATGGCCCGATTCTTCAAGGAAGTCCACCAGATCTATCTTGCGGCGCTTCTGGTCAGGCGTGGCCTTCTGCTCCAGCAGCGGTGAGAGGTGGATGGTCTGTCCCAGCAGCCTCTGAGCCTCGAGGGTCACGCGGTACCAGGTGCTGAAGGCTGTGCCGTCGGGGTCGGTGTCCGGGAAGAGGATGATCCTGCGACCCCTGAGCGGGAAGAGTTTCGCGGCTGTCAGCTCGTAGAGTCCGCCGGCAGCCAGCCACAGGTACTCCGGATATACCTCGCTGAGAATGACGGCCGTCTTTTCCGCCTCTACCACGGCCACCGGCTTGGGAGCATCCGTTAAATCCGTGGAATCCGTTGTTGCTAATAATTGTGTGCCGAACAGGCAGTGCTGCGAGGGAATCTCTGCCGCCAGCTGTGGATCGTCCTTCAGGTAGTGGCGTTTCAGCGCGCTGCTCACCCAGTAGGGCTTCCGCTGGTGGTCGCGGTGGCCGTCAGGACGGTAGTGCATGATCTTGCCGTCGTAGATCTGCTCCAGCATGTCTATCTGCCAGAAGATGACACCACCGTCGTGCGAGCGTCCCAGCCGGTAGCGCTGCACGGCCCGCTGCATCTGCTTCTCCGACAGATAACCACAAGCCACCAGTGCCCGACAGAACTCCGACGCCGTCGAGAGCCTGCGCTGCCACATCGGCCTCGTGTCCCGCGGCCTGTCGTGTCCCAGTTCGTGCCTCAGTGCCTTGAACGTATGGCAGAATACTTCGTCAATCTTCATAAACTCTTAACCACGAATTTCACGAATTACACGAATTATTGCGGTAGCAAATTTTACACTCTTCACTTTTCACTTTTCACTTTTCACTTCAAAATCGGGGGTTCTGGAAGTCTCCCCCTCATATCTTAGTCCCCCTTGGGGGACAGATATAAGAGGGGGGACGAGACTTCAGAAGGGGGCCGGCTGATAGACGGTGAGACCATCGCGCTGTGACTTCTCGATGACCTTCTGCTCCAGAGCCTGGTGCAGCAGCTGGTTGTACTTGAAGGGTATGACGATGCCCGACAGCTGCATCACCCGCTCGCGCAGTACGCTGCCCTGCAGTTCGTCATCGTTCTGGAAGGCGGCGAGGAACAACTTCATCACATCGAACCGCCAACTGCCGTCATCCTCATGCGCAATATAATCACGGTTGATCGACGGCAGGCGCTCCGTCTTCGTTGTGGCCACGCCATCCGTGGGGCCGACCGACGACTGTGGCAGTCCCTGTTCGTTCACCTCGAAATACAGCGTCTGCTCGATGTCGTACTTGCGCGTCAGTGTCTGTTCCAGTTTGAACATTCTTTGTGGCATCATCTTCTCGCAGGCATACACCTCAAACGCCTTGTTCATCAGTTCCGTGCCGATCCATCCTCGGAGGTTGTGGTCTTCCGAACCTTTGTTCTGGTGCAGCACGCAGACGATGCAGCAGTTCTTTTGCGTGGCCAGGTGCAACAGTTCCTCCATCACCTCCTGCGCCAGCACCCCGTCGTTGATGTCATTTACTAGGTCGCGGATGCCATCGACAATCACCAGGTCTGGCTCATACCGCTCCACCGCCTCCTTCAGCAGACTGCGACGCTCTTTCCATTCCACCGCCCGCACATTGAACACGTCGAATGTCTTTTCGACCACGGATTGCACATATGTCACGGTTTTTTCTTCCGCTGACCATAAATCGTGCATCTTATCTGTGTGATCTGTGAGATCTGTGTGACCTATCATCCGGAGCACTCGGTTTTTCAGGATATCCTGCGTCGATTCGTCGCTCTGTTCCGTGTCGTACCACAGCACGCGCAAGGGGTTCATTTCTGTGCTTTCTGTGATTTCTGTGTGACCTTTTATCTCTGTGTGGCGCTCCAGTGCAAGCACTTTCTGCGTGATGCAGCACGCCATCAGCATACTCGTCACGAACGTCTTTCCACTTTTCGCCTTACCCGTTATCGCCACCAGTTCGCGCCGGGGGAAACACGGCTTACCGAACAGCCTGAAAAGGAAATCCATCGGTTCCAACTCCTTCTCTGGCGTGATCCTCAGTTTCTCCAACAGCAGCATCTTCGGACTCAGCGTCGTCGCCTCTCCCGCATGTGCCAGTTCCACATCCAACTGGCTCATTACATTCTCATCCATAGTCGTAACTTTTTATAATAATTATGATGCAAAGTTACGAAAAAGCAGAAATATTTACCCCCAATATGGTAGGTACATATTGGGGGCATATTGGTAGTAGGAAAGTTCTTCTAAGCGCAGATGCTCTGGAGTTCAGATGCTATGGTTGCTATCTCGTCCATAATCATGCGCTCCCTTTCCTTTGAAGGTTTCTTGGTGCCATTGATGTATTGGGCCATCAGGCTTTGACTGATACCCAGCCTTCGCCCAACGGCAGCGGCATTAAGTTCTGGATGGGAAAGAAACATAGGTAATTTTTTCATTACCTCCAAACTTTTTAATAGGTTTTTTGATTAAGCCAATACTTTTTTAAGTTCATCTTGGAATATTAGCGTCTTTTGCTGCCCAAGTGCTTGGTAATAATCACGGTACATATACTTCCTGTTCCATAACACCTCGAACACCTTCCACTTCTCACGGATACCTAATCGTTCTGCCATCGCGTCGGCCAACAGTGCCGACTGGGTACGGGAGATCAGTGGCTGGTAGTTGGAATCCACATAACCTGCTTCCTGCGCTTTCTTCCAAAGTGCCATTGCCTCCTCGGTGCAAAGCACATCAGGAAGAACTGGCCGCTCCTTTGCTTTCTCCCGCCCTTTAAAGTTCCCCTCGCCCTTTGGAGAGGGGTTAGGGGTGAGGCTTATATATTGCGTTTCTACATGCTGTCCGCCAGAGGCGACATACACTACTTCTATTTTGCTGCCTTGATTGATATAGTCTGCCTGGTGCAGCCGCTCAAGCAGACGGTTGATGAATCCGAGGGCATCCTCGTTGTTATCGAAATTCATTTTTTCGTTTCCGTTTTCTTCTTTGATTGTTGAACACATATAATACGCCGCAAAGGCGGGAGAGAGAAAACAACGGAGGAACGTGGGTGAATTGGAAAGCTAATAACAGCAAAATCTCTCGGGTCTGCAACAACCCATATACTAATGCCTTAACCACCAATGCCCACGTATCCGTTGCCGTATACGTGAGCCGGCAGCCAACTTGCTTAGTATATGTCTTCAGAGTTGCAGTTCGAGAGACTTACAAAAGCTGCGGTTGCTATGTCGTTTTATATGTCTACGGGTGCAAAGGTAGTGCAAATCGAGCGAAATGCCAAACAAATTGTTATTTATTTGCATTTCCGAGATGCAGCCTACTTTCGAGGCAAAGCCTCAAAGTTACTTTTTTCCTTCACATTCCGATACTTTTTACTGATTATCTTATGGACTCATACCATTTTCAGGGTTTAAAGGGTTTAACTTCATGTTATTTTATGCGAATTCTTTGTTCATTCCACCCCCATACACCATTCCTTTCCCCTCACCGGTGAGAGGGATGTTTCGTTTTGGCGATATGGTGTCAGATGTTTCATTTCAATGTCTGTTTTACATCCGTTTATACAATTTGAACGGCAGATTTTTATTTATGACGGCAAGTAGGTACCATCGCTTGGTGACATAGACTTTCGACTTCCTGAGACGGATGGCAGTGCATATCTGACAGGCAACCTTTTCGACGGGCATCACCCAGAATAGACCGTCGCCCTTGGCCATTGCCGTATCAACGAGGCCGGGGCGGACATCGGTGACGATGATGTTACCACCAGCCTTGTAAGCCTTCTTGCGCAGGGCTTCCATATAGTTAATTTGGTAGGCTTTCGTTGCGCTGTAAGCAGGTGCCATTGGTTCACCACGCAACCCACCTGCTGAAGTGATGGCAACGAGGTGACCGTGACCTTGCTGCTCGAAAATGTGGTAGAGCATATCAACAACGAAAGTCCAGCCCGTGACATTGGTGTCGAGCGTCGGGCACTCCACATCGTAGTCTAGTGAGGGATTGATTTCACCCGTGCCTGAGCAGACGATGGCGAGGTCAATACTTCCGAGTTCCTTATGGAGCGATTGGACAGCTTGCTCTATCTCGTCTTGTTTGGTGATATCGGCCGTAGCGGTATATGTATTAGACGGATGCTGACAGCGAAGTTCATCTAACAAATTCGTCCTTCGGCCTACGATACCATGACGGTTTCCGTCCTTTGCGTAGTTCTCAAAGAGAGCTTTGCCAATGCCTGATGTGGCTCCGATGATGATTATAGTTTTCCTGTTCATAAAAATATTTTCTGTTTAGAATGATTATTTCGAATTAATTTCGTAATTT
>CAMJBL010000094.1 GCA_946403845.1 uncultured Prevotella sp.
GGTGATGATGAGCATCATAAATGAGAAATACTTCTGAACTGCAAGTTTACCCATATTAGTGTTTAAATGATTGATTCAATTTGAATTTAGTCGTCATCGAGATATTTCTTGACCATATCAACGAGATTCTCCACTCTGAAAGGCTTGGCCATGAACTCATCACAGCCTGCCATCTTGGCTTCGCGGACATTCTCCTCGTAAGCGTAGGCGCTGAGGGCGATGACGGGGATGTCGTGGTTGATTTCCTTGATGATGCGTGTGGCGTCGAGACCGTTCATCTCTGGCATGCGGATATCCATCAGAATCAGGTCGGGGTGCTCGTCCTCGTTCAGGTTGACAGCCTCAATACCATTATGGGCGCGAATCAGACGGAAACGCTTCTGGAGCACGATCTTCACCAGTTCGTAGTTGCTGTCTTCATCCTCTGCCACGAGAATCGTCTTCTGGTTCATTTCGCCAGGACGGGCGCTTACGCGGATGGTACGCACATTGGTGGTCGTGGTGGTACGCTCCTGGTCGATACCGCCAACGGTACCGTGGAAGGGGAGTACGAAAGTGAAGGTAGAACCGTGATTCACGGTGGAGTCTACGCTGATGGTACCTCCTAACTTCTCGATGATGATCTTACAGAGCGCCAGCCCCAGGCCATAGCCCTTCTGATGTTCTGCATCTTTCGAGGCATAGGTATTGAAGATACTGTCGATGAATTCAGGGGGAATACCCGAACCCGTATCCTTCACATAGAATTCGATGTTCTTCATCTCGTTGATGATCCGGAAACCATAGGTGATGCTGCCCATCGGGGTATGCTTCAAGGCATTGCTGATGAGGTTGGATAGCACCTGTATCAGACGGTTGGCATCGGTATTCATCGTGGCGGTCATCATCGGCTTCTCAAACTCCAGTTTGACAGACTCGGGGCAACGGAACTTGAACAGATGCTTGATATTCTCACACAGCTGGTTGATATCGGTCTCCGTCTTCTTTATCTCAAGTTCACCTGATTCCACTCTAGAGAGGTCGAGGATTTCGTTGATCAGACTCGTTACGCGCTGGTTGTTACTCTCGATAATCTGATAGTATTTCATACGCTCCTCTTCGGAGTCTGTTTCAACGATGACGCGCGAAAAACCTTCAATGGCGTTCAAGGGAGTGCGAATTTCATGGCTCATGTTAGCCAGGAACAAAGATTTCATCTGACTGGCTTTCTCAGCCTTCAGAGCTTTCTCTTCGTATTCCTTCAGTTTTCTGTTTGCTATCTCCAGCTGCTCAGTGACGAGCCTCAATTTACGGGAAGCGTCAGAAAGTTTTTGTAATAGAATGTCCTTTTCTCCTTGTTCCATTCTCTTTCAAAGCCTTTTTCGGGTTCTTTGATGACGTAATTTGGGTACAAAGTTACTAATTGTTTTTGAAAGAAACAAGAAATGACCGTAAAAATTTAGCTTCTTTTTGCTTTTTCCCATGCACCACTGTGTGAGTGGCTTTTCAGATAGGCCATTCCCCGGAACACATTCAGGTTCATAAATAGGAAATAGTAGGCGGTATAAAGCAGCTTGTTGCGATGGCCGCACCGGTTGAGTATCCATCCTAAGAAGGCCGCTATGTAGAAAAGTGCCTGGAGGACCAGCACGACGGTATAAAGAAGGCCAGCGCCTAACCATACCAGCAGGATATTGACGAGGAGCAGGATAACCAGAGCGATCGGTGTGATGCTCCAGCGGAGCACGCGATGGCTGATGTACTGGAAGGCCACCAATGGCTGACGCAGGGGGTTGAGCATTTTGCGAAGCCACCAGATACTTTGAAGACCACCGGCTGCGATGCGACGCTTGCGCTTCGACTCCTCAGCGATATTGGCAGAGCCGTATTCCAGGGCATAGGCCTCTGGGGTATAGGCGATACGACGGCCCTCGTCGACGATGAGCATCGACATCATGAAATCATCCAAAAGGGCGTTGTCGGGCACCTCGCGACAAAGTTCCGGACGGATGGCATACAATTCGCCGGCAGCACCCATGGCCGAATAGAGTTCGCTGTCCCATTTTTTCAATGTGCTCTCATAACGCCAGTAAAGGCCTTCGCCTTCTGCTGCCAGTTCACCGTTTCTCGAGGCCACGCGCTTCTCGCCGCTCACACAGCCCACGGTTGGGTTCTGGAACTGTCGGGCTATCTCACGCATGGCACCGCTGTTGATCATGGTGTTGGCATCGGTAAAGGCCACGAGTTCTGTCTTCACCTCGCTGAGGCCGTGCTTCAGGGCAGCTGTCTTGCCCTTGCGCTCCGGACTGAACACGACGTCTACTTCGGGATAGGCCTTCAGCAGCTCATTGGTGTTGTCGGTAGTGCCGTCGGTAACCCACATGACCCTGAACTTATCCTTCGGATAGTCCAGGGCACGGGTGTTCTGCATCTTTTCTGCCACGATATCCTGTTCGTTGTAGGCACAGATCATGAGTGTCATCGTGGGCAGCTCATCGTCTGTGGGCATGGCGGTTGTCTTTGCCCTTCCCTTCACCAGTCTTTTCAGACGGATAATCAGGTAAAGCAACATACCGTATCCGAGATAAGTGTAGAATACGATAAACAGACAGAGCCAGAACAGTATTGTCAGTGTCAGCATAGATGTGGGGGATTACTTACTGTAATGTTGATTCAATCTCTTCCTGCATGTCTATGAACTGCTGTTTGGCGTCATAGAATTCATACTGCAGGAAAGCCAGTTTCTGAGAAGGAACGATATGCACGCCCAGTCCGTATCTCAGCTGCCATTGCGTCTTCAGACTGAAGACTCCCTTGTTGATATAGGCCGCCACATAGGGGTGTACATGCAAATAGAACTTCTTGATGCCGATTTTATTGACCATCGTGTCAATTTTGCTCTCTAACTGGTCTGTAAACAGGAAACTCGACCTGATTTTTCCTGAGCCGTGACAGGTGGGACAGGCTTCCTCCACGTTCACGTCCATCGCAGGACGGACGCGCTGACGGGTGATCTGCATGAGTCCGAACTTCGACAGTGGCAGGATATTGTGGCGGGCACGGTCCTTCTGCATGTTCTTACACATGCGCTCATAGAGGATCTGACGGTCTTCCGCCAGCTTCATGTCCACAAAATCCACCACGATGATACCTCCCATGTCACGGAGTCTCAGCTGACGGGCCAGTTCGTCGGCAGCGCCTAAGTTCGTCTCTAAGGCATTGGCTTCCTGGCCGTTTTCCTTTTTCACGCGGGTACCGCTGTTTACGTCTACCACATGCATGGCCTCCGTATGCTCGATGATCAGATAGGCTCCATGTTTGTAATTGACGGTTCGTCCGAATCCTGATTTCAGCTGCTTGGTGACATCGAAATTGTCGAAGATGGGCAACGCGCCTTTGTAGAGCTTCACGATGTCCTTCTTCTCCGGAGCAATCAAGCCGAGGTAGTCGCGGATCTGTTCGCCGATTACCTGGTCGTTCACTTGAATGCTGTCGTAGGTGGGATTGAACAAGTCGCGCAACATCGCAACGGCGCGGCTTTGTTCCTCAAAGCAGAGTACAGGCCTTTCTGAGGTCTTCTGTACCTTTGTTATAGCGTCTTCCCAACGCTTGAGTAGGATTTTCAACTCCGCATCCAGTTCGGCGGCCCTTTTGCCTTCGGCCACTGTTCTTACAATCACGCCGAAATTCTTGGGTTTGATACTCTGGATGAGTTGTTTCAGACGACTCCTTTCTTCACCTTTCTTGATCTTGGTCGATACGGATACGCTGTTGTCGAAGGGTATCAGCACGAGATACCGTCCTGCGAAGCTGAGTTCGCATGTCAGACGCGGACCCTTCGTGTTGATGGGCTCCTTGACGATCTGTACCATGATCTCCTGGCCTACCTTCAGCGCATTGGCGATGCTGCCTTCCTTGGGCAGTGTCGGTTGGATGGTGGCCTTCTGGATGGGGTAGAGTTTCTTGCGGTCGCTTGCTACCTGTTTCAGGTATTTCTCATAAGAGCAGAATTGAGCCCCCAGGTCAAGATAATGCAGGAACGCGACACGTTCCGCACCGACATCGACAAAACAGGCGTTCAGTCCGGGCATCAGCTTTTTCACCTTTGCCACGTAGATGTTGCCCACGGAGAACGATGCCGACCGCTGCTCCTTCTGGTATTCCACCAGTGTCTTGTCTTCGAGCAGTGCGATCGAGATGTCCTTCGGTTGCACATCAATGATCACTTCACTTGTCATTGTCTTTTGCTTGCTTGATAGTGGGTTTTAACTCAAAAAAGGGTGTGCCTCAATCCTCGTCGGATCTTCAGACACACTCCTTTCATTTCTTTTGCTGCGTCTTGCCGTCGCGGGCAGTAATCGGTGATTACTTGCTCTTATGACGATTCTTGCGCAGTCTCTTCTTACGCTTGTGAGTAGCCATCTTGTGGCCCTTCTTCTTTTTTCCGTTTGGCATAATTCTTAAATGTTTATTGTTAAAATTCTGATCTTTTAGTCTTTCATCTTCTCGATAAAGCTCTTAGAGGGCTTGAATGCGGGGAAGTCGTGAGCGTCGATAACGAGCGTCGTGTTCTTTGAGATGTTACGAGCGGTCTTGGCTGCACGATGCTTCACGGTAAAGGTACCGAATCCGCGCAGGTAAACATTTTCCTTGTTCTCCGCCAGGCTTACGCGGATTTCTTCCATAAAGGCCTCTACAGTAGCGGCCACGTCTTTCTTGGCAATGCCTGTCTCTTCAGCAATTACGTTGATGATTTCTGCCTTAGTCATTTTCTGTTCTTCTATATATTAATAATGTGAATATCTGTTTTTTCTCGATTTTGGACTGCAAAGTTACTAATTTTCAGTCGATTACAAAAATATTTCCCTATTTTTTTTTGAATTTTATGATTTTTGACAAGTATTTGCCCCCTTTTTTGTATCTTTGTGGCTGAAAAGAGCGAATTTTGTATGAAACAGTGTAGATTTTTGATTCTGGCCGTTGTCGTCATGGGGGTGCTGGGTGCCTGCAACAGTCGTCAGCAGGCCAACGGCTATGTGAGTGAGTTGACAAGTGCCGACAGCCTGTCGATCCGTATGGGCAATTATACCCTGCTAAAGTATTATAGCGAGCGCCTGGGATTCAACATCAACTATCCCTCGTATCTGGTTCATCAGGAACTGCCTGAGACCGCTGGGCGTCAGGAGTTGTTTATGATGGACGATGTGTCGGTATCGTTCATGACGGAACGTGTCGACAGTATGATGCGCAGCCCCGGGCAGCGGATGATGGGCATGGGGGCCGATCTGGTCGAGGTCACCGACCGTTATTCCATCCTTCGCGGGGTCGACGAAGACTGGGAATACTATGCCAAAGTAATCGAGGACTCCACGCGACTGGTGACCATCATCCTGCGCTACTATCCGGAGCATGAGGATGCCGTCATCGAACTGAAAGACTGGGTGAAGAACTTTGAGGCACAATAAAAAATCCCGCCGTTTGGCGGGACTTTTTAATTATTTACATGGGATCTTATCGACGCGTTTCTGATGGCGCCCGCCCTCGAATGTGGCGGTAAAGAACTCGTCCATGATCTTACGGGCCATATTGTTGTCGATGAATCGTCCCGGCATCACGAGCACATTGGCATCGTTATGCTGACGGATCAGATGGGCTATCTCTGGAATCCAGCACAATCCGGCGCGCACCTGCTGATGCTTGTTCAGCGTGATGCTGATGCCTTCGCCAGAACCGCAGATGGCGATACCAGGATACACCTCACCGCTCTCGATACCCTCTGCCAGAGCGTGGCCGAAGTCGGGGTAGTCTACTGAGGCATCGCTCCAGGTACCATAGTCCTTATAGGGGTAGCCCTTTTCCTCCAGGTATTGGAGTACGAACTTTTTCAAAGGGTAGCCTGCGTGATCGCAGGCCACACCTACTGTCTTTACTTCCATAGTTTTTTTGTTTACGGTTTACAGTTTACGGTTTACAGTTGATTACTCTGCATGCAGGCATTTCATCTGTAAACTGTAAACCGTCAACTGTAAACTAAATTATTATGCTAATAATTTCTTGACTTGCTTATACACGTTCTCTCCTGTGAAGCCGAGCTTCTCGTCGAGCACCTTGTAAGGTGCAGAGAAGCCGAAGCTCTCGAGACCCCATACGGTACCGTCGGCACCTACCAGACCTTCGAGGTTCACGGGCAGACCAGCGGTCAGACCGAACTTCTTCTTACCAGCGGGCAGCACGCTCTGCTGATACTCCTTCGACTGGCTGCGGAACAGACCCTCAGAAGGCACGCTCACCACGCGAGTCTTGATGCCGTCGGCAGCAAGCAGCTTGGCACCAGCCTCGAGGGTAGACACCTCAGAACCCGAAGCCAGCAGGATCACGTCGTAGTCAGCATCAGAGCCAGCTACCACGTAAGCACCCTTCGTAGCCTGGCTGTAGTCGTTGCCCTCGGGCAGCATCTCGATGTTCTGACGAGAGA
>CAMJBL010000095.1 GCA_946403845.1 uncultured Prevotella sp.
AAAAAACAATGAGCGTATGAACAAGACCGATCTATTGCTCCAGATGATGGAACAGCCCCACCGATACACGGCCGACCAGTGGCAGGAGATTCTTGCCGACGATGAATGCCGTGAACTCTACACGCTGATGTCCAAGACACAGAGTGCCGTCGACGCAGCACGTGCCGACGAGGAAATCACCGACAACATGATTGATGCAGAATGGCAGCGGTTTGGAAATGAAAAGATAGAAGTGAAAAGTGAAAAGTATTCGTTTCTTAAAATTGCCGCTATGTTTGTGGGTATTCTCATGCTTTCAGGCATGGCCTATGCAGCCATTTATGTGGTGCGCCATGCTGCCAACGTTGAAAGAACTTCAAATACCCCGATTGAAGAGGTGCGTATTAACAAGCCACACCAACAAACGGCCGAAACTGACACAATAGCAGTTCCTCAGCCAAAACTCTACGACAACGTGCCTTTAGGAGAAATATTCAAAGAGCTCTCCAGTTACTATAACGTCAAGGTCGTCTATCAAAACGAAGATGCACCTCGTCCCAGACTGTTCTACCAATGGAAGCCGGAATATACGTTGGAGAAAGTCGTGGAGATGCTGAACAACTTCGAGTGGATACAGATCAAGATAGAGAATGATACCCTATTCATAAGAACCACCGCCATCCCTGCCAAGGATTGCTAAAACGCTTGCCATGATGAAAAGACTATCATTCATACTATTGTTGTGCGCCATTGTCTCACTTGTCAGTGCACAGCGTATTACCCATGATTTCCATGACGTGTCGCTATCCGATGCCATGAAATATATCCAGTCACAGACCACCAACTATGACGTTATCTTCATATACGATGAACTGGAAGACTTCCGTGTTACAACAGATGTACGCCATAAGTCCGTTGTGGATGCCATTATGCAGATTGTCGGGTTTTATCCCATCCGCGTCTATAAGAGTGGTGAAAAGGAAATCTATGTAGAATGTACTCACAAGACCGATCGTCATTTGACGGGCACCATCATCGACGAGCAGGGCGTGCCAGTGGTATACGCTAACGTAGCAATCCTCAATCCCAGCGACTCCACACTGCTTAGTGGTGGTGTCAGCAACGAAAGTGGCTATTTCGCAGTTCCTTATGAAAGGCTACGGGTAGGCGACGACACGTCGGGAATGCAAGAAAGGGTTCTCGCCCGTATCTCCTATGTCGGCTATAAAACTATATACCAGATGTGCGACAAGCCCGAATTAGGTACTATACGAATGCATCCTGATAACTACACCTTGAATGGCGTAGAAATACAAGGCGAGCGTCCCAAAGTTGTGCTTCAAGGCAATTCACTGATGATGAATGTGGAAGGAACAGTGATGGAACGGATGGGTACGGCAGAGGATGTACTCACACGTGTTCCGATGATTGCCAAACGGGGCGAGGGTTACGAGATCTTAGGAAAAGGGACACCACTTATCTATCTGAACAACCGCAAACTGACCGACCTGAACGAGTTGAGAAACATACAGTCGGACAATATCCGCAATGTGGAGGTTATCCAAAATCCAGGTGCTCGCTATGATGCTTCGGTTAATGCTGTCATCATTATCCGCACCAAGCGGGCTGCAGGCGAAGGTTTGGGTGTGGAATTGTCATCTTGGTCTCGCGGAGGGCGAGGCTATGCCAACAACGAGCGCGTGAACCTGACCTACCGCACAGGTGGTTTGGAACTCTTTGCCAACCTCTTTGGGGCCTACAACAAACGATGGAGCAGTGGCGAGTTTGAGCAGACTGTATTTGCCGACACACTGTGGGTGATTAACAATAAGCAGCAAAATCATGTTCGTAATCCCTTCCTAGAAGGACGATTCGGCTTCAACTACCAAATCAGTGATAACCACTCATTCGGTGGATTTTATCAAAATACATACGACTACGTGAAGACTCGCAGTGAATATGATGATGATTTGCTGGCTGATGGAAAGCCATACGACCACCTGCAAAACAGCAACGTCCGGCGTGACAAGAATACTCCCAGCCATCAGATCAATCTTTACTACACAGGCAAAGTAGGTCAACTCAGCATCGACTTTAATGCCGACTATACTTCTCGCAAACAGCAGAGCACCAATCAACAACAGGAACTTAGTACTGAGTACGAAGACCGCGATGTGAATACCGAGAGTCAGACACGCAGTAAGTTGTTTGCTGAGAAACTTTTCGTCACACATCCATTATGGAAAGGTCAGATAGAGATTGGTGAAGAATATACCAATACGCGTTGGAAAAGCAGATTTGACAATCAGGAGGGATATATTGCCAACAGCAACAACGAACAGCATGAAAGCAACATTGCACCGTTTGTGGAATTGCGACAAAAGTTAGGAAACTTTCAGCTGTCGGCAGGTCTACGCTACGAACACGTGAAGTCGGAGTATTTCGTCAATGGACAGCGGCGTGATGAGCAGTGCCGTATATACAATGACCTTTTCCCATCGGTATCAGTATCAACATCTGCTAAGGATCTTCAATTTTCCTTTAGCTATGCCAAACGCACTACACGACCATCATATTGGCAGTTAAGCAGCGATGTTATATACGAGAACCGTCTAAACCGTCAGACAGGCAATCCGTATTTGAAGCCTATAAAATACCATAATATGAATGCAACGATTATGTGGAAATGGCTTTACCTGATGACAAACTACTCTCATTGCGTTGATCCTATTCTATATACAGCCAACAGTCTTGAAGAAGACTCAAAGGTTAACTTTGTCACTTATAAGAACTATGACCATGCAGATTGGCTTACTATTACTCTTGGAGCACAGAAGAATGTCAAACTGGGACAGGCCACATGGACACCACAGTATAACGTCATGCTGATGAAACCATGGTTCAAATCAGAGTTTCTTGGTGAAGAAAAAAGATTTAACCATCCCATATTCGCTCTTCAGTTGGGCAACATTATATCACTCCCTCACGAATGGTTGTTACAAGCCGATTTCAATATGCATACGCACGGCTACCAGCAGAATGTCTGGTTCGACTGCACTAACCCAATGCTCTCGCTTAGTGTCAGCAAAGACTTCTTCAAGCGTCGCCTGAACGTCAAATTAACAGGCAACGACCTCTTTAATGGTGGCATTAACCGCTTCACCCTCTACAGCAACCGTTTGATGATTAGCAAAGAGGAAGACAACGACTCCCGTTGTATCCAGCTCTCCCTGCGCTACCGCATCAATGTCACCCCGTCGAAGTACAAGGGGACTGGTGCCGGTAATGCTGAGAAGAACAGACTTTGAATCCAAAGAGGTGTTCCTGTGGCAAATAATTTTACCTACTTCACCATTACAGAGAAAAGTAATAACCATGGGACACCTCTACATTTATTAATATGAGAATGAAACATCTGACACCATATCGCCAAAACGAAACATCCCTCTCGCCGGTGAGGGGGAGAGGGATAGTGTTGGTATTTCGTTATAGAGAACAAATTAACTCATTTTACCCAGTCCTCTATATCAAGTCCCTCGATATGACTAAAGTGCTTTCGCGAATATCACTGATGATTTCTTCTGCTGAACGGCTGTCTTTCCAAGCACCGACAAAACGGTTAGCCCAATCTGATTCCGTCTTCGTTTTTTTCGCAGGAACCAACGACTTCACAAAAGCCAGCATCTTTGTCATTGCCGACTCATTGTCAAGAAGCGGACTCATCTCACGGAACAATTCCGCACGTAACTCTATTGCTGTCATAATCTTAATGTTATTTCTGGCTGCAAATTTACGAATAATTTCTGAATAATCCAATAAATAACATAAAATAACATGAAGTTAAACGTTTTCATTAAGCCAAATGAGCAGAGTGGAGCTTGCTCAGACTCTGCCATGGCGAGAAAACGAACTGAAAGGGATGGCATCTATGCCTCGTTCAGATATCTCGGACGACTCATTCAGACTATTTCTATACCCCTATAGGGATTATCTGAACACGTCATTGAGACTATCCGGATAGCACGAAGAGACTATCTGAACAACCCGTAGTTGCCCCCCTCCCGCCTCGGCTGCCATGCGACGACTCCTTGAGGAACTGCACGGGCGCTATCCCAAAGCCGTGATCGTCGGTCACCACGACCTGAATCCAGGGAAGGATTGCCCCTGCATCAAGAACGTCGCCCATGAGTATGCCTCTTTGCAGCCGAAATAAAGATTGGCTGAAAGAAACGGGAAGTTCGCTGAAAAGATTTGCGGGCTTCCTGTTTTCGTCATATCTTTGCAGCAGATTATTAACAATATAACAACAAGGATATGAATAAGAAGCATTTGATTAGCATGGCAGCCGCATTGCTTTTCGCGGTCACGGCCTGCACAACCGACGATAGTTGGGAAGAGAACAGTTGGACGGATAACACAACGACCACTAGCGACGATAATACGACGACTACTGGCAGCACAGATGATGTCGCCAACGGTTCATCGAGTGAAGGCGACGTGACCTCGTTTACGGTTGCCCTCAACAGAAACGCCATCTCGGAAAGCGTGACCGTTGACAGCGAGGATGATGACTATATCGAGAACACCACCTTCGCCAAGACCATCACCATCACCTTCTCGACCTCTGGCGAGGCAACGGTCAGCGGCGATGATGAGTGGATTGTCAGCATCAGCGGCAACGATGTTATTGCCACCAACACAGGCAAGAACATTATCAAATATGTACTCACGGGCGAGACTACTGACGGTTTCTTCAAGCTCTACAGCAGCAAGAAACAGGCCATCGTGCTCAATGGTGTGAAGATTACCAACCCCGATGGTGCCGCCATCAACAACCAGAGTAAGAAACGCACGTTTATCGTGCTTAACGACGGTTCGAAAAACTACCTCACCGATGGCACCAGTTACAGCGATGCCGTCGACAGCGAAGACATGAAAGCCTGCTTCTTCTCGGAAGGACAATTGGTTTTCAGCGGCTCAGGCTATCTTGAAGTCGACGCCAACTGCAAGGCCGGTATACGCAGCGATGACTATGTGCGCACCATGCCCAAGACCAACCTCTACGTTGATGCCTCTGCCGGTAACGGTATCCGGGGCAATGATGCCGTGATTGTTACGGGTGGTGTCATCAATGTCAACGTGACAGGCACAGCCGATAAGGGCATCTCTACCGACGGCGAGGTACGCATCGATGGCGGACGCACCTCGATCCTGACCAGTGGCGGCTATGAATACGACTCCGACGATAGCGACTATAGCGCCTGCTCAGGCATCAAGGCTGATAGCATCATCAACATCAACGGTGGTGAGCTGAATATCAAGTCGACGGGTATCGGCGGCAAGGGTATCAACTGCGATGACAAAATCAATATCAACGACGGCATCGTCCGCATTATCACCACTGGCAAACGCCAGAAAGACTCGAAGGGCAGCGTCTCGCCAAAGGGTATCAAGGCCGATGGCGACCTGACCATCAATGGCGGACAGACACTCGTGCGTCTTGAGGGTACCGGCGACGGCACGGAAGCCATCGAGAGCAAGGGTGAGATACATATCGAGGCCGGCACCGTGGAGTGCTACAGCTATGATGATGCCATCAACTCGAAGAAAAACCTCTATGTTGATGGTGGCTACGTCTATGCCCGCAGTTACAATAACGACGGTATCGACTCGAATATGAATCTCTATATCAACGGAGGCGTGGTTATTGCCGAGGGCGCAGCACAACCTGAATGCGGTATCGATGCTGCCGAAGGCTACTCGGCCTTTATCAACGGTGGAACGGTGATTGCTGTTGGCGGTGGCATGCAGGCCATATCTTCTTCATCCAAACAGGCCAGCATCGCCGTCAGCGCATCACTGGGCTCCACCATCGGACTGTTGTCGGGCTCCACAGCCATCTTGGGCTATACACTGCCCAGCAATAATAGTGGCACAGCGCTGATGATCTCCTCTCCATCGTTGAAGAGCGGCTCTACCTACACCCTTCGTGCAGGCTGCTCCATCAGCGGAGGTACCAGTTTCTATGGCCTCACCACGGGTTGCACTATCGGCAGCGGCTCGCAGAGTGTCGATGTCACGGCTTCCACCAGCATCAGCGGCTCTATGGGCGGTGGCATGGGCGGCGATAACCGCCCCGGCAGATGGTAATTATGCGACGGCTGCTAATCCTTAACAACTTCGCGCTCAAAGAAGTCGAGGAAGAAGGGCCAGTTGGGGCCGGCCTCATGACCACCGTGGTGCTATTTATTTTGGTGCAAAGTTACATTTTTTTCCTTACATAACGATAATAATTAAAAAAAATCCTTGCGAGAATCAGCAAAAAGCACTACCTTTGCACACGGAAACTTTAATCAGACACAGAAATGAAAAAGCTTTTATTGGGAGACGAGGCCATTGCCCAGGGTGCGCTCGACGCAGGCCTGAGCGGTGTCTATGCCTATCCCGGCA
>CAMJBL010000096.1 GCA_946403845.1 uncultured Prevotella sp.
TATGGGTAAACTTGCAGTTCAGAAGTATTTCTCATTTATGATGCTCATCATCACCTTCCTGATGATGGTCTTTACGATTGTAGGCCTTTACGGAGGCGATGCCTATCCCTCAGGCAATATGGCACGTGCCCTACTCGTCTATGTGCTCCCCCTGCTGATTTTAGGCAATGTGATCCTGTTGTTGTACTGGCTGATTCTGAGACGCTGGCACTGGGCGCTGATGCCGTTTATCACGCTGCTCTGCTGCATTCCCTATATCGGAACGCTCTATCAGTTCAGAAGTCTCGATGAGAATGCTGACAAACAGGAAGGTCTGAAGATTGCCACCTATAATGTAGCTGGTTTCGGTAGCTCCGCCTCAGGCTTCATCGCCCAGGACGTCCTCGCAGAAATGAAGAAGCAGAAAGTGGATGTTTTCTGCATTCAGGAGTATAGTGACTACAACGGCGACCAGAATAACTCTGACAGTTATAAGGAATACTTCCCTTATATGGAATACGGTGCTAACGGACATATGGCCACTTTCAGCCGCTATCCCATCAAGAAGAGCGAACCTATCGAATTCCCTGCCAGCGCCAATGCTGCAATGTATATAGACATTGATGTCAACGGACAGATGTTCCGCGTCTACAACGTACACTTGGAGACGGCAGGTGCCCACCACGTGTACTATCGCGCCAACAAGATGGAGGAAGACGGCTATAATGTACAAGGAAACCGCCTGCTGGAGGCTATCTATGGCAGTTATACCGTGGGTATGATCAAGCGTGCGGGACAGGCTAATCTTCTCGCCATGCACATGCGTGAGTGCGAATATCCTATCATTCTGGCAGGCGACTGCGTGGATGTCCCCTACTCTTACGTCTACAACACACTGAAGGGCGAGTTGTCGGATGGTTTCAAGGATTGCGGAAGCGGCTGGATGCACACCCTTCGTGGCAAGACGCCTTTGAGAATCGATTACATCTTCCACGATAAGAACTACGAGGGACTGTCGTATTATATGAAGGAACTCAGTTACTCCGACCACTACCCCGTGTTTATGAAGATTGCCTTGAAGAAATAAAAAGATGCCCGGCCTTGAAGGTCGGGCATTTATTTTGTAGAATCACACAATCTTAAACCTCACGCGAAAGGAGCGCTCCTGCTCATCCCAGTTTGTACCGAGCATCTCGAAACGCCCGATCTGAGAAGTGCTGCGGACATGGCGGCCAATACAGGGGCAGACATCATAATCACCAATGCGGACCAGACGGATGGTGTCGGAGACATCTTCAGGCAGACGGTCGGTAAAGACTTCTGGAGGAAGATTATCCCGCGTGACGAACTCGAAGGTCACAGGCAGGTCCTCGTCAATCACCTCATTCATCCGAAGTTCAATCTCCTTCTCTTCCTGACGCGACGGCTTGTGGTCAAGATAAAAACTCATCTTGCTCTTCTTCCGCTCTATATGCGCATTATAAGACCGCTCGCAGCCAAACAGCCGGATCATTGTCTGGTTCAACAGATGCTCCGCAGTATGCGCAGGCGGGAACTCTTCCTTGTTGTGCTCGTTAAGAATGGGATCCATATACTTATGCTTTGAATTTCAACACAACGGCGCTGTACCCCTTCACATTGACAGCGACAGCCTCATCACGCTTCAACGATATCTTCTGTTTCCCATCGGAAAGCAGATCGGTAGCCACAACATTCTTCTCCTTCATCTTTAGGAAATCGAAAGCATGACCCGGGATCGTAATACCAATCGTCTGTTCGGAAGCAGCGAAGTTGGCCACCACCAGCAACACCTCAACACCAGCCTTACGGATAAAGGCATATTCGTGGTTATACTGACCATTGACATACATCAGATCGAAAGAGGCGCCATTGACAATAGCCTTCTCGGTAACAGCGATGCCCATCACCTTATCGTAGACGGCTTTCAGCTGCTTTTCCTGAGTCGTCAGCTTGCGCTCTGCAGCACGGACTATGGTGTCGACACTCCAATAGTCAAAGATGGTTGTACGCCCGTCATTGCCACTGAATCCTTCCTTGTCCATCCCCCGTTCGCCATACTCCTGTCCGAAATAGATCATCAGCGGATTCTGCTGAAGAAGGGCCGACACCACAAGGGCTGGCACACCCCTCTGGGCATCACCTGCAAAGAAACTACTGGCAATACGCTGTTCATCGTGGTTCTCGAGGAAATAGAGCATGTGGCCACGTATATCGTCTGTGGCCTGCCAGGCGCCTGTGATGGCGTGGGAACTCTGATGACCACACATCACCTCACGAAGGGTGTCGTACATGCCCACCTTGTCATAGAGATAGTCAAAGCCCGCTGCCAGATAGTTACGATACTCGGCAGGATTATATACCTCACCAATGAAGATCAGCTTGGGATAGGCAAACTTCACCTTATCGGTAGCCCACTGCCAGAAAGCGGCAGGCACCATCTCCGCCATATCACAGCGGAAACCGTCGACACCCTTCCTAGCCCAGAAGAGCAGGATATCGGTCATCTTGCTCCAGGTATTGGGAATGGGGTTGAAGAAGCCAACGCGACCACCAAAGTAGTCGACACCATAGTTCAACTTCACCGTCTCATACCAATCATTGATACCTGGGGCATTGTGGAAACAGTCATTTCCCGTAGCCTTGGCTGGTTCCTCGAGATAGGGTTCTGCCTCACCATGATAGAGATCGAAGTAAGGTGTGAAGCGCTGACCCGGACAATAATAGAAATTGTTCTGAGGGTCAAAACCGTTTTGCGGATTGTCTTCCTCACCCAGATCCTTCACCCCCTCGGGCTTGCAGATAGAGTGATACTGACGGGCCACGTGATTAGGCACGAAATCGATGATGACCTTCATGCCTGCCTGATGCGTACGCTCGATCAGCTGTTCAAACTCCTGCATACGCTGATTGACATCCGTCGCAAGGTCGGGATCAATATCGTAATAATCCGTGATGGCATAAGGCGAGCCTGCCTTACCCTTCACAATAGCAGGATGATTCTTAGGAATACCATAGGCTGTATAATCGGTCTGGGTAGCATGACGGATGATACCCGTGTACCAGATATGGCTCACGCCCATTTCCCTGATTTTCTTCAGGGTCATGGGCGTGAAATCGTTCATCTTTCCACATCCGTTCTCGGCTATCGAACCATTCTCCTGACGAGTGGTGTTCCGATTGCCATAGAGGCGGGTGAAAATCTGATAAATAATGATCTTACTCGATGCCATGAGCTGCAACTTCCTTGTTGATCTTTGCAATCATACCTTGAAGGGCCTTACCAGGTCCGCACTCAGTGAAGTCGTCAGCACCATCAGCAATCATATTCTGCACACTCTGTGTCCAACGGACGGAACTTGTCAGCTGGGCAATAAGATTGGCCTTGATCTCTGCAGGATCGGTGTGAGGCTTAGCATCCACATTCTGATAGACAGGACATTTCGGAGTCTTGATATCCGTCTGCTCGATAGCTGCCTGAAGCTCATCCTTGGCAGGCTGCATCAGCGGAGAGTGGAAAGCACCACCCACTTTCAGCACCAGCGCACGCTTGGCACCGGCAGCCTTCAACTGCTCGCAAGCCTCCTCGATGGCCTCTACGTTACCAGAGATAACCAGCTGTCCGGGACAGTTATAGTTGGCGGGTACAACAACACCCTTACCCAGTTTGCTCACCTCAGTACAAACCTCCTCGACCTTCTCGTCGGGCAGGGCGATGATGGCTGCCATCGTTGAGGGCTGGGCCTCGCAAGCCTTCTGCATCGCCATCGCACGTGCATAAACAAGCTTCAGGCCATCCTCGAAACTCAGGGCGCCAGCAGCTGTCAAAGCCGAGAACTCACCCAGAGAGTGACCAGCGGTCATCTTCGGATCGAAGGCCTCGCCCATGCAGAGGGCAGAAATCACACTATGGAGGAAGACGGCAGGCTGCGTCACCTTCGTCTGCTTCAGCTCCTCGTCAGTACCCTCAAACATAATATCAGTGATACGGTAGCCAAGAATATCATTGGCCTTCTCAAAAAGTTCTTTTGCGAGTGGGTTGTTTTCATACAGATCCTTACCCATACCAACAAACTGAGCTCCCTGTCCGGGAAAAACAAATGCTTTCATCTTTTTTAAATTTGTAATTTGACTATGTACAACGTACAATTAACTTTCTAATTTATTATTTTCGAGATGCAAAGGTACTTATTTTTTTAGACAAAAGAACAAAAGAAACAAAAAAATATCTGTTCTTATGTACTTATGTCTAAAAAATTGTGTAATTTTGCACGTGAGAAAGAGTCGAGACTGAAGAAATGAAGTTAATCGTAATGACAAGACCCACGTTTTTCGTGGAGGAAGACAAGATTCTTACCAACCTCTTTGAGGAAGGAATGGACAACCTGCACTTACACAAGCCGGGGTCCTCACCGATGTATTCGGAGCGGTTGCTGACCCTCCTGGGGGAAGACATTGCCAGCAAGACGACTGTCCACAACCATTTCTATCTGAAAGAGGAATACCGTCTGCACGGCATTCACATCGACGATGCCTATACGGAGCCCCCTTCGGGCTATAAGGGCAACATCAGTCGTACCTGTCACGCCATTTCCGATCTCAAAGAAGCCAAGAAACATTGCAACTACGTGTTCCTACACCCCATCTTCGACAGCCAGACCGTGAAGGAAGAGAAGTCGAACTTCACGATGGAAGAGCTGAAGGAGGCTTCGCGTCAGGGGCTCATCGACAAGAAGGTATATGCGCTCGGTGGTATGAACCTTGACAACATCAAGGTGGCACGCGACTTAGGCTTCGGCGGTGTCGTCATCTGCGGCGACCTCTGGAACCGCTTCGATATCCATAACGAGCTTGACTACAAGGAGCTGCTGCTGCACTTCGAGCGTTTAAAGAAAGCGATAGACTAATAAAACATATAATCAGAAAAATGAGCAATACAAACTCTTACATGGTATTCTCCGGTACCGCTACAAAGTACCTCGCAGAAAAGATCTGCCAAAGTCTGGGATGCCCATTAGGACAACTGCAAATCACCAAGTTCTCTGATGGCGAGTTTGCCGTCAGTTATGAGGAGAGTATCCGTGGCCGTGATATCTTCCTCGTACAAAGCACCTTCCCCAACAGCGATAACCTGATGGAGTTGCTGCTGATGATTGATGCTGCTAAAAGAGCTTCTGCCCGTACCATCAATGCCGTGATTCCTTATTTCGGGTGGGCACGACAGGATCGGAAGGACAAGCCGCGTGTCAGTATCGGTGCCAAACTGGTGGCCGACCTGCTCAGCGTAGCTGGTGTGAATCGCGTTATCACGATGGATTTGCATGCTGACCAGATTCAGGGATTCTTCAATGTTCCCGTCGATCATCTCTATGGCTCTGGTGTCATCCTGCCCTATTTGCAGAGTCTGCATCTCGAGGACCTTGTGATTGCCTCTCCCGACGTGGGCGGTTCCAAGCGTGCCAATACCTATGCCAAATATCTGGGCTGTCCCCTCGTGCTCTGCAATAAGACACGCGCCCGTGCCAACGTGGTGGAGTCGATGCAGATTATCGGTGAGGTGGAAGGTAAGAACGTGGTGATTGTCGACGATATGGTAGACACAGCCGGTACGATTACCAAGGCTGCCGACCTGATGAAGGAGAATGGTGCTAAGACCGTACGCGCCTGCGCCTCACACTGTGTGATGAGCGGTCCTGCCAGCGAGCGCGTGCAGAATTCGGCCCTTGAGGAGATTGTGTTCACCGACTCTATTCCCTATAGCAACCGTTGCGCCAAGGTGAAGCAGCTCTCTGTGGCCGACACCTTCGCAGAAGCCATCCGTCGTGTCATTAACAACATGAGTATCAGTGACCTCTATCTCATCTAAACTTACCATACCGGCAGTCTTGGTCATCCTGATGACAGGCTGCCAGTTTTCTTCCAAGCAGCGTCAGATGCGGGAGTGGCAGGCGTTGAACGATACCATTCGGGAGTGTAGTCAGAAGATTCAGAACATCGTCAATGTCATCCACCAGAGTCCCTATACCACCGAAGAGACGCAGAAGAATCTGCTACGTGATATCGACAGCATCGACCAGCGGATGAAGCAGGCCATCCGCAACTGCGCCGAACGCAACAAAGACAATGACTTAGGGAAATATATTCTCGAGAATTATTCAGAAGAAGAATAAAAAATCCCTCGCCCAAATGAGCGAGGGATTTCTTTATCTATTAGCCGTTGAATGCCGGAAGCTCCAACCACTTCACGTAACAGAAGTCCTGACGGTGAGGCAGGTTCTTGTTCGTGGGATACATACGGACAGCACTCTTGTACTGACCAGCCTGCTTGGGCGAATGCACCACCTCGAAGGTATAGAGATTACCATCCTTCTTCACCATCTTCAGAGGCTCGATAGAGAATACGTGCTCATTAC
>CAMJBL010000097.1 GCA_946403845.1 uncultured Prevotella sp.
TACCGCCCAGATCTAACTTCCATCCTGCGTTTTGTGTCTGAAGGCCTTGCGGATACTCTTCTTGACCTGTGTAAAGGCAGTGGCGGCATAGTGCCGTTCTGTCGTCTCGAGGCGCTGATGGCCGAGAATGTGCTGGATCTCCTGCATCTGAAGGCCATGCTGGTTAAGCAGGGTACCACAAGTGTGCCTGGCCAGATGCCAGTGCAAATGCTTCCGGATCCCTGCAGCTGCAGCCACCTCCCGGAGCAGCTGGTTACAATGACTGTTATGACCGATATCGGCGAAGGCCTCAAGCGACGGGTACCGCTCAATGATGGCCATGGCCCGACCGCCGAAGATATCACTCAGCGGGATCCTGACCACATGACCCGTCTTTAGTTGGTCGACAGTCAGCACACCATTGCGGATCTGACCCGTGGTGAGCGACTTGAAATCACCCCAACGGATACCGGTATAGCAGCAGAAGAGGAAAGCATCACGCACATGGCCATGCCGCTGATCAGCGACATCTTCTCTCTCCAGACGGCGAAGCTCCGACTCGGTAAGATACTCTTTCTTTGCCTTCATCTCCCCTATCGTGTAGGCCTTGAACGGGTCCTCGTCGACAGTCAGCACATCACGCTTGATGGCCTCGTTCATCAGGCATCTCAAGGCCTTGAGCCGTCCGATGATCGTGTTCTCCTTCAGCTGCTTGACGTCGCGCTGCCAGTTCACCCATCTCTCAAGGAAGTCGTAGTTGATATCCTTGATCCGAAGACCAGGCGAGAATTCCTCCAGACCCTTCACCATGGTAATATACGAGGCCTTCGTGTTGGCCTTCCGGCTTGAGGGACCTACCACCGACTCAGTGAAGTCGCGCAACAGTGCCGAGCGTGAAAGGTTGTTGCGCCAGGCCTCGCGCAGTTTCCTCGGTGTACACTCCCTATGGCTGCAGATGATCTCCATCTCCAGACGCGTCAGTTCCTGCACCATCTCGTCGACGATCCTAGTATATTCCACCCGCAGCGGGCAGCACTCCTGAAACCTTCCGAATTTCAGTTCCTGAGCCGTCACTTTGATATGGGTGTTGATCGTTGCACGGGTGCCGAGCTGGTATAGTTCGATGACTACCTCGCGGGTGCCTTGACGGTTCACATAACCATTGCGATTCAGTGTAATGTTGTAGCTGATTTTTGCGATCATAATTCGTAGGATTTTGGAGTGGTTTTTTAGCATGTCTGAGTCCTGATTGAGCCACAGCCGGCACAACCATGGCACAAAGATAATCTTTTCCTGTAGAATTCACAAGTGCCCACATGCGTCCTTTCTTTATCACGTAATTATCATTATCTTTGCAGAAAAAGAATTAACAGAGATGGAGTCAATGACATGGATAGAGCTTCTCAGTTTGCTGATCGGCACAAGTGGGCTGACAGGTCTGATAGTGTCGATCGTCACTTTGAAATACGCCAGAAGCAAGGCTGAGTCGGAAGCCAAAAGCGCAGAGGCAGGTGCCCAAGGCGCGCAAGCTGAAGCCGACATGAAGCGCCAGGACTATTATCAGGAGATCATAGAGGACATGGAGAAGGATCGTCAGCGGATGAAAGTTGTCCGTGACGAGCAGGAAACCTATATCAACGAACTCAAGGATGATCTTAAACGCCGGAAGGAAGAGAAAGAGATGCTTCGCAAGGAGAATGCGGAGCTGCAGCACACCATCGACGAACTGCGGAACACGCAACGTACACAAGGTGACGAGATAGCCATGCTCCGCAGATTGTATGAAGGTCTGAAGCCTCTTGTCTGCACCAACATCAACTGTCAGACCAGACAGTCTGTTGTTATGGGCCTTGTAGCCGACGACAGTTTCGATGCTGTTGAAGAGGCTAGGAAGAATGTCAGAAACGAAGGAAAGGAGAAATAGAATATGGCAATGAAGATAACGGTAGAGCAGCTGCTGAGGGCAGTGTCCATCACCAACCGTAAACGGGCACAGGAGTTTGTGGAAGTATTCAATCTGTGGAGCGACAGGTTCGGCATCGATACCACGGCCCGCCTTGTGCATTTCCTGGCACAGTGCTGGCACGAGTCGGGTGCGCTCAACTATGTGGAGGAGATCGCCAGCGGCAAACAGTATGAAGGCCGCAAGGATCTGGGCAACGTGGAACCAGGCGACGGCCAGAGATTCAAGGGCCGTGGCTTCATCCAGATCACCGGCCGGACCAACTATCAGGCCTATCAGAACTCCGGCTTCTGCGTGGGCAATCTGATGGCACATCCTGAATGGCTCTCGAAGTCGCCAGGCCACACCAAGTCGGCCATGTGGTTCTGGTGGAAGAAGGGCCTCTCTGCCATTGCCGATCATGACGACGGCGGGAAGATCGGAGAGGATATTGTTAAGCAGATCACGAGGAAGGTGAATGGCGGCCAAAACGGCCTTGCCCAGCGCCTCTATTATTACAGATGTTTCAAGAAGGAATTCGGCTTATGACCTGGAAAGAATACAAATACTGGTTTTTCAAGACCTACAGCAATCAGGATCCCAAGGGCTGTGGTCCCGTGCTGATGATGTACGGTCTGACGGTGGCATGCTTGCTGCTGGGTCTGTGCGGATGCCGGACCGTGAAGAAAAGCGTGGAGGAAAAAGAGAGCACCAGCGACTCGGTACGCATCGAGTACATCGAGAAGGTCATCAAAGTTCCGGTGACGGTGTATGTCGAGGTTCCGGCTGAGCTGAAGGAGAAGATGACCAGGGATTCCACCTCCCACCTCGAGACAGGGTTTGCCGTCTCTGACGCCTCGATGATCTGGATCGACGGCGTGGCGTTTCTCCGCCATTCGCTGGCAAACAAGCCGCAGAAGATCGGAAAGACGGACTCCATTTCCGTCGTTGAAAAAGAGAAGACCGTCTGGAAAACCCGCAGGGTCACATATACCAAGACGGTGACGCTCGAGAAGCAGCTGACGCGTTGGGAGCGGATCCGGCTCGACTATGGAGGTTACGCGATAATCCTAACCTTGTTACTCATTAGTTATGGTTTATGTTGGTTTATAAAAAAGTTTCTGCCGCGACGGCAGTAGAGATAAGAGTTTTTTTCATATATTTATTTGCCCTCAGCGGAGGGCTGCCTTTTCTCAAACTTTTCATGCTTTTGATTATTTAAGTTGTTAATCAATGGTCCTACACCCCGCCGTCCGACAGAGGATATCGGGGTTTTTCGTACCCGAAATGTTAAATCTTTAGTTAAAAAGAAAAATAATTAATTTATTATTTGGAAAATAAAAAAATTATTATTACCTTTGTATCGTCAAAAGAAACATAAAGTATAACATTTAAAACTCAAAGCAAATGCCAACAAGAAAAGAAGCAGAGGAATTCAAGGAGATGCTTCAGCAGAAAATGCTGGAAATTGAGAACTCAGATCTTCCTAAAAACATCAAAGAAGAATTAATAAACATCTACTTGGATAAATGGAAGGCAGCTCACGAGGCATTACTCGGATTAGGAATTCCACTCGAAGATTAACAAAGGGAAGCCCCGCAAGGGGCAACCCTTCTAAAAATATAAAAGTATGAGAAATTTAGACGATTACATCCAGAACCCCACGCATAAGCTCATTGCAGAGACTTATCGGAAAGCTAAGACCCCCGAAGAGAAGGAGGCTGCAGTCCGTTACCAGCACGAACTGGAAAATGCCATGTCTCCTGAAGAGAAGGAAAAGTATCAGAAGGAGTTCGTTGAGGATCACTACCGCATCCTGGATGCGGTTCAGGAGGATGTTGACGAATGGATAGTAGAAGCCATCAAGAAGAAAATGGGCGACACACCTAAGTTCATCAATTGGTCGCAGATAGCTACCACCTATTTCGGCAAGAGTCAATCATGGCTCATGCAGCGCATCAATGGCAATCAGGTAAACGGCAAGGAGGCTCACTTCAAACCTGCAGAAGCCAAGCAACTGGAGGAAGCCCTTCACGACTTAGGACATAAACTCTTGGCAATTGCCTTCTGAGGCTTTTGTTTCTTTTGACACTACAAGAGTGCGCCCCGACCCGCAAAGGCCGGGGCTTTTTCATGCGCATACGTATATAAACAATGTGTTCGTGGCCACAAATAAACCTTTTCGAAACAAAAACATTTGTTTTAACATCATTTAGCGTTTTTTTTTTGTTATTAACTCAAAAGTACCTATCTTTGCACCGCAATCCGATAGTAATGCTATCAAACTGCTACGGGCAGCAGCAATCGCCCGCTCTACCACAAGCAGGGCTTTTTTAATGCCCACAGATAAGTCAGAAAAGGCGGCTGGAGGTTTCCGCGAGAAATGTAGCTCGTTGCAGTTAGCATGGATCGGATTGCAAACGGGGACTGACAGCCGCCTCCCTTTTACCCCGAAGGCCTTGGCGGCAAAAGAGTAATTAACAGCATTAAAAAAGCAACAGTTATGAAACAAGCAACCCAACTCCAGATCCAGTGGCCGGACGAAGCCCTCGCAGCGAGGCCGTCCTTTGGCGCTGGTTTTTACGAAGCCTTCCAACACTTGTCAGAAGGCCTTCGAAAAAGTGTTACGAAGCCTTCCCGCAAGATTTCCTTCGGCATGTGCTCTCTCCCGGATCTGCTCCGGGCCTCTCTCGCGGTGTGCTTCTGCTTCGCTCTCATGTTTCTCGCAGCTTTGATAGGAGGATAGGATTATGGTACCAAACGAACTGATTCAGATAGAGACCGCCTCGATGGCGGGCAACGACGGCCTGGTGTACATGTTCCAGGTGGTGATCAACCAGCAGGACACCCCTGCCATCTCCCTCGACGGCCTGAAGGAACTCCGCCGGCTCTGCGACTGTTTCATCCGCTTCGGCGCAGACGTGGCCAGCCATCCCAACCCAGAATAAACAGATATACATTTTTTTGTTCAACATTTCATTTCGCCCGTGCCGTCCGTGAGGATCGCACGGGATTTTCATAGTTCACCCTTGTAGTTCATCAGCAACTCGTTGGCCTTCTTCACATCCTTCGGCGTGTACATGTCGGTGATCAGGATGCTCGAGTGGCGTGCCTGGTCGCGCACGCTGAGCACGTCGGTGTTCGCCCTGAGCATGTTGGTGATGCCGGTGTCCTTCAGCGAATAGAACTTGTAGCGGTCAGAGAATCCCAGTTCCTTCCTCACCACCCGCGCCCAGTAGTCGCGGAACTGCTTCTCGCTCTTCCATTCCCTGCCCGGACGGAACCCGTCGCTGAAGAGGTAGTCGGAGCCGGGATGCTTGAAGATCTCGAGATCCAGCATCAGGTGTATCACATGTGCCGGCAGCGTCACCACCGCCTCCTGCCAGTTCTTGGCCACGTCCCAGTGGATGCGCAGCGTGCGGTCCTTCAGCGAGAAGTCCTCGATCTTGAGCAAAGCCAGCTCATGAGGGCGCACGAAGAGATAGTGCAGCAGCTGACAGACCAGAAGGAAATGACGGTTCCTCTTCTCGAGGAACTCGCGGATCCTGATCAGGATCTCAGGCGGTATCACGTCGCGGTTCTTTTGCTTCCGGCGCAGTTTCATACGGGGTATCTGTGCCGTCGGGTCTTCCTTGATATACGACTTCCGGAGCAGATACTGTGTGAAGCTCTTGATCCAGGCCAGGTAATTATTGCGCGTCTGGATGGAGTTGTCACGGTCCAAATAGATATAGTCCAGGAAAGAATCCACCAGTCGCTTGTCAAACTGGTAGGCGTAACGAACGTTACTTCTTTCTTCGTCTATCCAGCGCATCATCACACGCAGGTAGCTCAGATAGCTAGTCACGCTATCCTCACGCATGTTGTGCTCCGACAGCTGCTTGGCCAGGTATTCCTTGTATCGGCTGCAGGCATCCTCCCACCTGACATACACAAGGCCGTCGCCTTGCTGCATGATCCAGGGGTTCCATCCATTGCGCAGCTCGTCGCGGATCCTGTTCATCACCCCGCGTACATATTCCCTCTGCTCACGGCGTCCCTCGATCAGCCTCAGTTCACGGTTCAGTTTGATGCGCTTCCTCCGCAGTTTCCCCTGGGCAGGATCAAAGGCATAGAAGCTGATGAACACCTCCTTTCCCCAGCACACATCCGGCTCACGGTATTCCTTCACATAGTCCACCATGGACCGTCTGTCCATACAACTCAGCCCGTGGCCACTGAGCACACTTTCCACCCCTGAGGATTCAGGATCCCCAGAAACTTTAACTTTTTTTAAATCAGAAATAGTCATTTTTTTGTCCATTTCATTTCTAAAATGGACTCCTGTTCAACAATTTTTGTGGTCGGAGCTGCCACCGTTTTGTCCCGGTCGACCTCCCCTAAATGAAAGTAACGAACTGTTTATCAGTCCGTTACATTCGATTTTGTCGGGATTACTG
>CAMJBL010000098.1 GCA_946403845.1 uncultured Prevotella sp.
ATTATCCATGGTGAGAAGGGTCAGCAGATCTGGACGGGCTTCGAGGATGAAGAGGCTTTGAGCCTGGGTGTGTTCAATACCTTCACCCAGGATAACCTGCGCTATTCGCAGAATGCCCCGCTGAACATGTACGACGAGGTGAATACCCGTTGCAACCTCCCTGCCCAGATTGATATCGAGGCCTGTGAGGGTGCTGAGTATAAGTTCGTGATGGTGGCAAAGGGTGGTGGCTCTGCCAACAAGACCTACTTCTATCCCATGACCAAGGCGACCATCCAGAACGAGGGCACGCTGATTCCCTTCCTCGTCGAGAAGATGAAGTCGTTGGGAACGGCAGCCTGTCCGCCGTATCACATCGCCTTCGTGATAGGTGGTACCTCTGCCGAGAAGAATCTGCTCACCGTGAAGCTCGCTTCGATTAAGTATTACGACGGTCTGCCTACCACAGGCGACGAGACAGGTCGTGCCTTCCGCGATATCGACCTCGAGCAGAAACTCCTCAAGGAGGCGCAGAAGATCGGTCTGGGTGCCCAGTTCGGTGGTAAGTATCTGGCTCACGACATCCGTGTCGTTCGTCTGCCACGTCATGGTGCCTCTTGTCCGATTGGTATGGGCGTCAGCTGTTCTGCCGACAGAAATATCAAGGCGAAGATCAATGCCGACGGTATCTGGCTCGAGAAGATGGATTCCAACCCCTCGGAGCTGATTCCCGCAGAATATGCCAAGGCTGGTGAGGGACAGAACACCATTACCATCGACCTGAACGAGGGTATCGATGCTGTTCGCAAGGAGTTGTCGAAGTATCCTGTCAGCACCCGTGTCAACCTGAAGGGAACTATCATCGTGGCCCGCGATATCGCCCATGCCAAGCTGAAGGCCCGTCTCGATGCCGGCGAGGGCATGCCTGATTACTTCAAGAAATATCCCGTGCTCTATGCCGGACCAGCTAAGACACCCGAGGGCTATCCTTGCGGTTCGATGGGTCCCACCACAGCCAACCGTATGGATCCCTATGTCGATGAGTTCCAGTCGATTGGTGCCTCGTTGGTGATGATTGCCAAGGGTAATCGTAGCGATGCCGTCACCGAGGCTTGTAAGAAGCATGGTGGCTTCTATCTGGGTAGTATCGGTGGTGTGGCAGCTGTCCTCTCTCAGAGCTCTATCAAGAGCATCGAGTGTGTGGAGTATCCCGAACTCGGTATGGAGGCTGTCTGGAAGATTGAGGTGGAGGACTTCCCCGCCTTCATTCTCGTCGACGACAAGGGTAATGACTTTTTCAAGACCCTGAAGCCCTGGTGCCCCAGGAAGTGAAGAGTGAAAAGTGAAGAGTGAAAAATTTGCTACCGCAATTCTTCTGCTGCTGTTTGTCGTATTGACGGCGGCAGCAGAAGATTTCCACCGGCAGGGTTGTCGGCGAGGCACACCGCGTGCTGTGTCGGTGACGCGTCGTGCCCAGAGTCCGACGTGGCATTGTGGCGGCGACTTCTACAAGGGCACCCGCCACCAGCTGGTGGTGCTTGCCGCATTCAAGGACCGCTCGTTCCAGGGCGATGAAGACGCAACGCTTCAACAGTGGGATAAGATCTTCAATACCGAGAATCTCTCGGAAGTGCCGTTCTATGGCTCCGTTCACGATTATTTCTATGATCAGAGTTATGGTCAGTTCGATGTAGTCTTCGACCTGCAGTATGTCCAGCTTGCCGACTCGTGTAAGAAATACCGCAGTACCTATGACGACGACGAAAACTCCCAATACCTGGTTGATGATGCCCTTGATGTGCTGCTGACGCGCGATATCGACTGGAGCCTTTACGACTGGAATGGCGACGGCTATGTCAACCAGTTGCTTTTCATCTATGCCGGAAAGGGCAGCTCCTATGGCGGCTATGGCGGTGACAGTAATTCCATCTGGCCCCATCAGTGGTGGCTTTCTGAACATATGGACCAGACGAAACCGGCAGGTTACCACCGTGATGCCCGTTCTTTCGAACAGGGGGGGAAGACCTATACCGTCAATGCTTATTGTGCCGTTCAGGAAATCGGTTATTATGGCGGTTATGATGCCTTTGGTACCATTTGCCACGAATATACACATTGCTTTGGCTTCCCCGATTTCTATTATGAAAGGACGAAGTTCGTTGGTGCTTGGGACCTGATGGACTATGGTAACAATACCGGTAATGGCTTTTGTCCCACCAGCTATTCTGCCCATGAGCGCTGGCTGATGGGGTGGCTCACACCCGTCGAACTCACGGAACCTGCAACCATCACCGATATGCCGGCACTGAGTGAGGAGGGACAGGCTTATCTGATTCGCAACGACGACTATTACAATGAATACTATATCGTTGAGAATCGTCAGCCCACCAGGTTTGATGCGAAGTTGCCGGGTGCAGGCGTCATCATCTTCCATATCGATTACGACGAGTTGATATGGGCGGGATTTACTGACTACGCCAATACCCCCAAGACTCAGCATTATACTATCTTCCCTGCCAACAACAATTCTTCTGGCTTTTATTCCGGTTGGGCCTATCCCTATCAGGACAACAATAGTCTGACCGACACCTCACAGCCTGCTGCCCAGTTATGGCATGCGCGTTCTGACAGCATCTTCCTGATGTCGAAACCCCTGACAAACATCGCCGTCGATAGTGTCGGTCTGGCCTCTTTCGACTTCATGAAGTCACCTGATGCGATACAGACCATCGTCTGCGTCTCTGATGCCACGCAGCCATGGTTCGACCTGCAGGGACGCCAGTTGCCTGGCCGTCCTCAGCGCAAGGGCCTCTATATCGTAGGTGGTCGTAAAGTGGTTGTCAGATGAGAAAATGGCTGCTCCTTCTTGCACTTTGTGTCTTTGGCCCCTCTGCCTTCGCGGTAGGGGTTATCACCCATCGGATGAGTGACGGAACGGTGCTCACCTTCAAACGTCATCAGGCGATGAGGCGTGCAGGATTGGCCTCTGTCAAACCGTGGGATGCCGATAAGGTCTATCGCGTGCCCGTTGTCCTGTTTTCCTTTTCCGACTGTGACTTCAGTTGCGAGGAACCCAAGCTGTTCTATGATCGGATGTTTAATGAACAGGGCTATAATCTTGGCAAGGGCCCGGGCTGTATAGCCGACTATTTCCGCGATCAGTCGCATGGCCTTTTCAATATCCGGTTCGATATCCTCGGACCCGTTAAACTCAAATCGCAACAAAAGGGTGGGGAAGGCTACAATCAGGGCTCAGTCCAATTCTATGAGGCAGTAAAGGCCGTTGATCCGGAGGTCGATTTCGCTGATTACGACTGGTATGGCGAGGGTTATGTTCCAACCGTCATCCTTATCTATGCCGGCTACGGGGGTAATGAGGTGGCAGAAGTTGCCAAAGGGTGCATCTGGCCTAATACAGGTTCGTTTTACAGGTCATTCGATGGCGTCAGAATCAATTACTACTCCGCGAGCGCAGAATTGTGGTCCAACAATGTCTCTTGCGGCATCGGCACCATCTGTCATGAGTATTGCCACACTTTTGACCTGCCGGATTTTTATCCTACTTATGGCGATGAATATTCCGTGCTCGACGAATGGGACTTGATGGATGGCGGTTGTTATGCTGGCGATGGCTGGTGCCCCGTTAATCTTTCCTCTCACGAACGGGAACTGATGAAATGGCAGTCGCCTACAGACCTCACCGAAACCACCCATGTCACTGGGATGCCATCCTTCGATCAGGGAGGTGTCGCCTACCGCATTGTCAACGAGGCTTATCCCTCAGAATATTATCTGCTTGAGAATCGTCAGCAGACAGGGTGGGACCTGATGCTCCCCGGGCATGGTCTGTTGGTGTCGCATGTCGATTACAGCGAAAGTAGCTGGATTGCCAATAGCGTAAATAACATCCCCTCTCACCATCGCTATGAGTATTTCCATGCCGACGGCCTTGACTTCAACTATTATGAAAGCCTTTATGGCAGAAAGAATAAGTATGCCGCAGATGGTCGCAGCATCCGCCTGCAGCATACAGCCTATCCTTATACCGATTCTTTAGGGGTGGTGCACGATGCCCTCACCGATACCACCACACCCGCGGCTACGCTCTTCCATGCCCGGAGTGATGGTAGTCTCTTCATGGGTAAGCCCATCACGCAGATTCAGGAGACCGATGGTCTGATCAGTTTCAACTTCTCCGACACCCCCGATGCCATCACTTCCCTGCCTGTTGACGCCACGCCCGTCGCCATCTACGACCTCCAAGGTAATCTCTTACCTCTCACCTCTTACCTCTTACCTCGGATTTACATCGTCCGCTTCTCCGATGGCACCACAAAAAAAGTGTTCCGCTAATTGCGGAACACTAACCCTTCTCCAAACTCGTCGATGATGATCGGCTTGTCGCGATCCACCTCATCGGCCAGCAGCTTCTTCGACAGGTCATTCAGAACATATTGCTGGATGGCGCGCTTCACGGGTCGTGCACCGAAGTCCGGATCGTAACCCTGCTCAGCGAGGTAGTTGACAGCCTGCGGCGTGCACTCCAGACGGATGCCCTGCGGCTCCAGCATCTCCGTCACCTTCTTCATCTGCAGGCGCACAACATCGGCAATCTGCTCCTTTGTCAGCGGCGTAAAGGTTATGATCTCGTCGATACGGTTCAGGAACTCCGGACGCATCGTCGAGCGCAGTTGCTCGCGGGTGGCGTTCGAGGTCATGATGATGATGGTGTTCTTGAAGTTCGCCGTACGACCTTTGTTATCCGTCAGTCGTCCGTCGTCCAACACCTGCAACAGGATATTGAACACATCGGGATGGGCCTTCTCGATCTCGTCGAAGAGCACCACGGAATAGGGCTTGCGTCTGACAGCCTCCGTCAACTGTCCGCCCTCGTCGTAGCCGACGTAGCCCGGAGGTGCACCAATCAGTCGCGACACGCTGTACTTCTCCTGATACTCACTCATGTCGATACGCGTCATCATCGTCTCGTCGTTAAACAGATAGTCGGCGAGTGTCTTGGCGAGCTCCGTCTTACCCACACCCGTGGTACCTAAGAAGATAAACGAGGCAATCGGTCGCTTGGGGTCCTGCAGACCGGCACGTGAACGGCGCACGGCATCCGAGACAGCCGTGATGGCCTCGTCCTGGCCGATCACACGCTTATGCAGTTCCTCCTCCAGATGGAGCAGCTTTTCGCGCTCACTCTGCATCATTCGCGTGACGGGGATGCCCGTCCAGCGGCTCACCACCTCTGCGATGTCGTCGGCTGTCACCTCCTCGCGCACCAGGCGGTTATTGTCACTATTCACTTTTAATTTTTCACTATTCACTTCTATGTCGTCTTCGAGGGCCTTCAGCTTCGAATAGCGAATCTCGGCCACCTTGCCATAGTCGCCCTCGCGCTCGGCACGCTCAGCCTCGTATTTCAGGTTCTCCATCTCCTGCTTGTCCTGCTGGATCTTATTCACCAGTTGGCGCTCGCCCTCCCACTTGGCACGGAACTGTGTCTCCTGCTCCTTCAGCTCGGCGATATCGCGGTCGAGCTGTTCAAGTTTACTAGTCGGGCTAGTCTGACTAGTCTGGCTAGATTGGCTAGCCTGACTGGGCTGCTCTCGCTTAATGCTCTCGCGCTCAATCTCGAGCTGGGCCAGCTTTCGGGTGATCTCGTCGAGCTCCTCAGGCACGCTGTCGCGCTCCATACGCAGTTTGGCGGCTGCCTCGTCCATCAGGTCGATGGCCTTGTCGGGCAGGAATCGTTCCGAGATATAGCGCTCAGAGAGTTGCACGGCGGCGATACAGGCATCATCCTGGATACGCACCTTATGGTGGTTCTCGTAGCGCTCCTTCAGACCACGCAGGATTGAGATGGCCGACAGCTCGTCGGGCTCATCCACCATCACCGTCTGGAATCGGCGCTCCAGGGCCTTATCCTTCTCGAAATACTTCTGATATTCGTTCAGTGTGGTGGCACCGATGGCGCGCAGTTCACCGCGGGCCAAGGCAGGCTTCAGGATGTTGGCGGCATCCATTGCTCCTTCGCCACCGCCGGCACCCACCAGCGTGTGGATCTCGTCGATAAACAGGATGATGCGGCCCTCAGCCTTCGTCACCTCGTTGATCACGCTCTTCAGACGTTCCTCAAACTCACCCTTGTACTTGGCACCAGCCACCAGTGCACCCATATCCAGCGAGTAGAGCTGCTTGTCCTTCAGGTTCTCGGGCACATCGCCGCGCACGATACGTCCGGCAAGGCCCTCCACGATGGCGGTCTTACCCGTACCAGGCTCTCCGATCAGGATGGGGTTGTTCT
>CAMJBL010000099.1 GCA_946403845.1 uncultured Prevotella sp.
TGCAGCTGTCCCTGCTACGAGACATGCTGCCATTAAAATCATTGTTTTCTTCATTTGCTTAATACCTTTTTAATTTTTTAGCCGCGAAAGTACAACATCTATTTCACTGCACAGACGCACAGAAATTATCATGCTTGAATTAACGTTTCAATTTTCGTCCAGCTGGTCTCATCATCATGCGGCCCATGATGCAACAACGCCTACGATACGCATACTCGTCCTCGTCTTCCTTGCGCCGCCAGCCACTTCCTGGGCCATTACCGCCGCCACCATGCTCCTGTGCATACTTTGTAGCACCATCTATCAATCCCGTGAAAATAGCGGTTGCGGCGGCGACAATTGCATTGCCTCTTTCGGCTATGTCTTCGATGAAAGAACCATCCATCAGTCCCTCAAACTCATTCCGCAGTCCAGGCGGCAGTTTCTTGGAGAAGTCGCACAACCTCTGGTGTTCCTTCTGAACCTCTTCGATGGCCTCGCTCCACATCATTGTAGTCATTTCACGCATGGCATCATCCTCCAGTGTCGGACTGTTCTTTTCGACCTGCTCATATAGCGAATCGTATGCCTTTTCAAGATTTTCTTTCATGCCTGTCAGATTCTCTAACTGTGTCATGGCTGCATCGAGTTTTGTTTTCTTGTCATCCAACTTTGTCTGTATATCGTTGAGCTGGTTTTCTAACTTTTGTTTCTTCTCTTCAAGTTCATCGATGGGAATATGACCATTCTTGTATTCCTCTTCAAGACCACCAATCTCGGTGATGATTTTCTGCTTCTGTTCCCGAAGATTGATTATCATAGTGGTCAGTCCCTTGTAGCGTTTCTCGGCTCTTTTGATTTCGGTTTCCAGATTGTCAAGTCTCCCTTGATTTGCCGTAATCTGTGTGGACTGTTCGGTCATCTTCTGCTCTTGCTCATTGAGGGTTACCTTGCCGGAATCAATCTGTTCCTCCAGCCACTGCATATATGACTTATGCTTGGCATTGGTCGTGGCGATACTGTCACCACGTTCCAGTCCGTACTTGGCATTTACCTCGGCCAACTGGTCGTGCAGTTCCTTGAACTTACGTGAGCCATCCTCCTTGTTACCGCCAAAGAACTTATTGTAGGAAAACTTGTTCTTTTCTGTGATGGGTAGCAGTGTACAATGGATATGTGGTAGGGTCTCGTCGAGGTGAACGACAAATGCCGCAATGTTATCCTCACCGTAGTTGTCGGCCATGAAGTGATACATGTCCTGTGCCCACTTCTCAATTCCTGGGCAGCGGGTGACCTGAGAATTGTCTGATCCACGTTTGAAATTCACTTCCTGATTGCCGAAGGCCAACTGACGCATCACGTCTCTTGAACCTTCTAATATGATATTCGCAACCGTCCGACGGCGACGCGGATCATCCTCAGAAAGCCCTGCATTGGGGTCGGTGATACCCCTTGCCTTCAGAATTTCCCTAATACGGGTGGGGATGGAGGTGTCTTTATCCACCTCTTTTACTATGCCACCACGGCCAATCTCGAAGTTGAGATGCTCGCGGGTGGGGTCTTGTGTACCTGATACCTTCTTCATATAGGCGTTTTGCTGTCCTACACGAAGGTGTTCGTTACTTTGAGCAACGGTTATACCTTTTCCTGCTCTTAAATCGCATACTTGCTTAGCCATGTTTTTGTTCGTTTATTAGTTCAAATGGGGGTCTTGGGGTGTGAACCCTGAGCCTAACCGTCCGAGAGCTTGCTCCAATTCGCTTGCGATTGAGGACGGGCATCTTTGTGGGGCATCTGCCGACAAAGTGCGTATTAGGCTACACCCTTCTGCCCAAGGGCAGTGTGGCACGACCTGGGGCAGACGCGCAAGCGCTCTCCGTTTCAGTCGTCGTACACACTAAAAATCGTTGTCTGTGATATAGTTTAACTTGATTGCCTTTCGGTTGCCTGCCAAGGTCATGGTGACGATGCCAAGCTCCTGTAACTTCTCCAAGAAACGGCTGACCGTATCGCGGTCCCATCCCCAGGCTTTCGAGAACTCGAGGACGCTGCCTTTCATGAACTTTCCGTCACCCGTAAGCAGCGCGATGCGCTGACGCTCCATCAGGTCGCGGAAGGCTTCGAGGCGACTGTACTTCGGCTGTTTCTTCACACCCTGCAGCAGCAGGTTCCAGAGAGCGATGTCTGTGACTATTCGCACCTGGCTGTTTCTAACTGTGTCCTTATCCATGTCGTAATGCTTTATTGTTTATGCCAGCACGGCATCCCGCATAGTGGACTGCGGGATGCCGCCTCCTGTTATGTTGCCGATACGGTCGGGGTAGATGTATGCTGCAAGCAGCACTATCTCCAGCATCTCGGTGACGATGATGTAGCGAGGCGAGACCATGGCGACGAGCATGGCGACGGCTGCCACGACGAGGAAATGCTTCGGGTGGTCGTGGAGGTAGGTGAGCACCGTGTCGGCCCATTTGTACGAGAACATGGCCAGGCTCATCACTGCGGCTAAGAGTGTGGCGTAGGGGCGGGTCATCAGTGCACCGTAAAGGCCGATGGTCTGTGCGGCATCAGCTGCGGACAGATGGCCGTCGTGCATCATCGTGGCAATGGCGGTGGATGCCTGGAAGTCGATGAACTCGAGGGCTATCATCACCATCAGGATGACGAGCGTGAAGAACTTGCGGAAGTTGTCGCTGCGCTTCATACCCTCACAGAATCGCGTGGCGAATGCAGGTCGCCAGCGCATGGCGAACGTGAACGGCACGGCGGCCATCACGAACATCAGAATCATTTTCAAGTCTATTATACTCATGTTGCTTTATGAATTTGTTAAGTCGTTTAATCTGTTTGTTTTTGTTGTTTGAAAGGCGACTGCCTGTGGCGGTCAGAGGAAGTTGATGAGCAATGCGTCGAGACGCTGCTGTTCCTCGATGTCGAGGTCGGGCTGCGGTTGCTCCAGTCGCTCCAGTTCCTGCTTCAGGAAGGTGAAGACGGTTTCGATGGAGGCATAGAAATCGACGTGTATCTCATCAATGATGCCGCACTGGTGTGACGCTATGCGTACCACATACATTTCGTCCTGATAGGGCATGGAGTAGGCGATAGCCTGGAAGTTGTTGCCGGCCTTGTCGCTGTAGAGGTAGAGCACCTGCAGGAGGAGCTTCGAGACGAGCAAGTCAATCAGGTCGTCTATCATTTCCTGACGGGTCAGGGGAATGGTTACCGTCGCCTGATTGCCGTCGTTCAGGGCAGTCAGTTCGAGGTCATCGGTCTTGAACTTTTCCATGCTTTCGGTGGCTTCGAGGAAGCCCATCAGGTTTGCGATGATGCGCTCATCGACTTCTCCAGTTATAATGAATAGCATCACAAAACGCTTTTGAGGTAACACTTCAGGAAATACTCGCTCAGCACTGAGGAGAGTTTTTCCGTTTCCGATTTGGGCGAGTGCGCATACTCTTTGCCGTCAACGTAGGCAAGGAGCATGGGCAGTTCCTCGGCCAAATGTGCCAACGTCTGCTCCTGCTGCGGGGTCAGCATGGCCGTGGCGTAGTTGTCCATCGCCAGGAAAGGCTGAATGAGGAGCCATCGGTAGTTGGCCGACTGCTTGGTATCCAACTGTTTCTGAGCCATAATGTCGTTGCGGCAGGTCTCGGCGCTCTGGAGGATGCGGCGGTTGAAGTCGAGGTAATACTGACGTGCCGAACGGAATTCATCGGAGGCCAGCATGGCCTTGCGACTGGCAGAGGTGCCTACCTTCAGTTTTACCACGTCGGCCATCGAGCGCTGCTTGGCAAGTGCAAGACGGGTGATGACCATCCTGAAGCTGTCGGTTACGGCAAAGAACTCCGAGGCGAGTCGGGCATCGTTCTGGAGTGTGGAATCCCGCACCATGAGGGTGAGTGTCGAGTCCTGCAGTTCCTGCCAGATGTTGATGCGGGCCACCAGTTCGTCGATGGTGGCATCCTTCTGGTCCTTGACTGTCGCCAACTCCTGATGACAGGCGGCTATGGCCTCCTGTGCATGGTCGAACTCGAACTTCTGTTTCTTACTGTTGCAAGCCGTCAGACCTGCAATCATCGCTGCACCTATTATTATAATAAGGTGGCGTTTCCATTGTGGATTTCTCTGTTTCATTTCGCTGTTTGTTTCTTTATCGCTTTCGCGGCGCAAAACTACAACAATCTGCTGGCTCAGGCCTGCTGTTTCAGTTTTCTTGCGTGAATTAACAATTCACGAATGGAATCCAATCTGAATTGTTAAACCAGGAATGATAATTTCGTAAGGCAGATGGTTCCATCGGTTTGCAGTTCCTTTGCAGGAAAAAACGATATGATAGTATGTATTTGTGAGAAACCTTCGGTGGCCTTAGAGGTCGCCAAGGTATTGGGAGCGAGAACGAAGAAAGACGGCTATTACGAAGGTAATGGCTATCAGGTTACGTGGACTTTCGGTCACTTGTGTGAACTGAAATCGCCGGATAAGTATTATCCTCAGTGGAAGAAGTGGAGCATGTCCGTGTTGCCGATGATTCCACCTCAGTACGAGGTTGAGCTTATCAATAACCCAGGCATTAAGAAACAGTTCAAGGTTATCAAGGATCTGTATAAGAAGGCCGATGGCATCGTGAACTGCGGTGATGCCGGTCAAGAGGGCGAACTCATCCAACGGTGGGTGATGCAGCTCGCGGGAGTTAAGTGTCCCGTCAAGAGATTATGGATTTCGTCGCTGACAGAAGAAGCCATCCGTCAGGGATTCCAGAATCTGAAACCTCAGAGCAATTATGACTCGCTCTTCGAGGCAGGACTGGCTCGCGCCGAAGGTGACTGGCTGTTGGGTATGAACTGCACCAGACTTTATACTCTCAGGTATGGTCAGTACAAACAGCTGCTTAGTGTTGGGCGTGTGCAGACTCCGACATTGGCGATGATTGTTGCCCGTGACAATGAGATTGAGCATTTCGTGCCAAAGCCCTACTGGACGTTGGCCACGAAATACCGCGATACGGTGTTTACCAACGGTTCGTTTCAGACTCAGCAAGCTGCTGAAGAAGCCTTGGCTCTTGCCCGTCGCAGTCCTTTAATTATAAAAGATGTGCTGGAGAAACGCAGCAGTGAACAACCGCCACAGCTCTATGACCTCACGGCGCTTCAGGTTGATTGCAATAGGAAGTTTGGCTTCTCTGCCGATACGACGTTGAAGAATCTGCAGAGCCTATATGAGAAGAAACTGACCAGCTATCCGCGTGTCGATACCCGTTTCCTGACGGATGATATCTATCCCAAGTGTCCTGGCATTATCGCCAATCTGACGGATGTGTGTGCTGGAGCACGACCTTTGGTAGGCCATCAGCTGCCAAAGAGCAAGCGGGTGTTCGACAACAGTAAGGTGACAGATCATCATGCTATCATCCCGACTGGTGATACTCGAAACCTTAGTACTCTCAATGACTTTGAGCATAAAGTCTATGACTTAGTAGTCCGTCGCTTTTGTGCGGCGTTCTATCCGGCTTGCGAATATGCCAATACAACTGTCTTGGCCAATGCTGGTTCTCTTACGTTCAAGGTCACAGGTCGTACCATCCTCTCCGAAGGTTGGCGTGCTGTTTATGGTAAGGAGCTTATAGACGATGACAGTCAGAGCTATGAGAAGGTAACCCTCCCGTCATTCAGGGTTGGCGAGTCTGGTCAGCACACTCCTTCCATCGAAAAGAAGATGACCACTGCGCCCAAGCACTATACTGAGGCCTCACTCCTTCAGGCAATGGAAACAGCCGGAAAATTCGTCGAGGACGAGACCTTGAAAGAGGCCATGAAGGAAAACGGCATTGGCCGCCCATCAAGTCGTGCCTCTATTATTGAAACATTGGTGAAGCGTGACTATGTTCGTCGTGATCATCGCAATCTGATTTCGAATCAAGCAGGTCGAAATCTGATAGTACAGATTCATTCGACTCTTTTGAAGAGTCCTGAACTCACTGGCCAGTGGGAACACAAACTGCGCCAGATAGAACGAGGAAGCTATTCGCTTCATGACTTCATGCAAGAGCTGGAGCACCAACTTGTGACTATGATTAGGGAGGTACAATCTACATAATCAGCTCGATTTTGTGGATTAATCTGTGTGCAACAAATGGATTTGCACAGATAACCATAAAAAAACAGTATAATTTTTCGTTTAAATGAAATAATTGTTGTATATTTGCACTCGCAATATGGCATAATTTCGTTTAAAGCGAATA
>CAMJBL010000100.1 GCA_946403845.1 uncultured Prevotella sp.
GTGGGGGTCCTTGGTCCGAATCCAAGTGTCGACACAGAAGATGGCAACCGTTTGGTTGCCATCTATTTTTTAGAAACTCTCCAGCCAGGCCTTGAGCTCAAAAATCATCTGGTAATGGAAGGCAAATGTCTCCCGATAGCCCCAACCATGACCACCCGTAGGATAGATATGGATAGATGCCGGCACGTCGTGCTTGTAGAGTTGCTGGTAGTAGCTGAAACCATTGGCGGCAGGCACTGCCTTGTCATCGTCGCTGAGAGCAAGGAAACAACGTGATGTAGTGCGATTCACCTGCAGGTCATTGCTATAGTCCTGCTCCAGTCTCTTCAGATCCTTCTTGGAATGATCCTGACCAAAGAAATTATCATGCGACCCCTTATGGGTAAAGGCCGGATCCATGGTGATGACGGGATAGAAGAGTATCTGGAAATTAGGGGCAGCATCACCTTTGGAATGCGTGGCAATCGTCGAAGCCAGATGTCCGCCAGCAGAGAAGCCCATAATTCCCACATCCTTATGATCGATATGCCAGTCCACCGCATTGCGACGGACTGTCCTCATGGCCTCTTCCGCGTCAGAAATAGGAATATTGAAGTTGCCATGAGGCATACGGTATTTCAATACAATCAGTGCGATTCCCTTGCTATTGAAGAATGTTGCCCACTGATGCCCCTCATGATCCATGGCGAGATGGGAGTAGCCGCCACCCGGACAACAGACAACGGCACGTCCTGTCGCCTTCTTTACATCGGGCAGATAAACTGTTAACTCTGCCTTGTCGTTCTCGTCACCATTATTGTTTGGTGCACCCTTTGGCCATAATTCCATCTTTGTTCCTTTCTGTGCAAAAGCCGCCATCGACAATGCGAGCAGCAGCATGGTAGTAATCGTTTTCAGACTTCTCATAATGTTCTTACATTTTTTATGGCGCAAAGTTAATCATTTTATTTTTATTTTCGTAACTTTGCACGCAGAAAACTAAAACAATAAGCAAAAATGAGGAAGATTCTGACAATTCTGGCGCTCTCGGCACTGACCATCAGTTCTCAGGCCAAGGTAAGGCTGCCGCACATCATCTGCGACAACATGGTATTACAACAACAGACAGATGCCCGTCTTTGGGGATGGGCTCAGCCTGGAAAGTCGGTAAAAATTACCACTTCCTGGAACAATGAGGTGGTCACAACGAAGGCAGACAAGAATGGCAAATGGCTGGTGAAGGTAAAAACACCGAAAGCTTCATATACCCCGCTGTCAATTACGTTTGATGATGGTGAGCCACTGACCATCAACAATGTCTTAGCAGGAGAAGTGTGGGTCTGTGCAGGACAGTCGAATATGGAGATGCCTGTCAAAGGTTTTGGCATGTGTCCTGTCAAGGATTACAACCACTGGGTGATCGAGTCGGCCAACCATGCAGGTGTCCACTCCGTTAAGATTCCGAGTGAGATGCGTTCAGAACCTCAGGAAGATGCCCAATGCGAATGGCGTGTCTGCTCACCGAAGACTGTGGGCGACTTTTCTGCTACGGGTTATTTCTTTGCCCGACTCTTGCATTCGGCCCTGGACATCCCCATTGGTCTTATTGAAGCTAATAAAGGAGGTACGCGCGTGGAAAGTTGGCTGACCAAAGAAAACCTGCAGCGATATACCAGTGACCCGACGGACTCTGCTACGATTGCCCGGAAATGGCCGACAGACTACCATCGCTCCCTGCTTTGGGGTAATGGCACCTTCAATCCCATCCTGAACTACACCATTAAGGGTATCCTCTATTACCAAGGCTGTTCAAATGTCGGTGATCCTGGCGACCAGTATTCTGAGCGCATGAAACTTCTCGTACAGCAATGGCGCTCGCAGTTCGGTCTGGGTGAGATTCCTTTCTATTTCGTACAGATCGCCCCCTGGGCTTATGACGACGGTGATGTGAACGCTATCAGCGGAGCCCTGTTGCGTGAGCAGCAATGGAAAGCTGCTCAAATGATTCCTAATAGCAGTCTGGTGTGTATCAACGACCTGGTTTATCCCTATGAATTCTCCCAGATTCATCCAGCCCAAAAGCAACCCGTAGGCGAACGCCTGGCCTATACCGCCCTTCACAGGGATTACGGCTTTGAGAATGTGCTCTATAAGAGTTCGTCATATAAGGATATGACCATTAAGAACGATACTGTCTTCATTCATCTGCAGGACAATTACTCTGCTGATGCGCCATTCGAACAGATGGAGGGTTTCGAGGTTGCTGGTGAGGACAAGGTGTTCTATCCGGCACAAGCCCGCCACTTCTGGCAACCAGGAGGCGGCTATTGGGACGAGGCCATCATGATTGTCTGCCCTGAGGTTAAGAAACCTGTCGCCGTCCGCTATTGCTTCAAGAATTTCCAGATCGGCAACGTGAAGAACGGCGCCAATCTGCCCCTTTTCCCCTTCCGTACAGATAATTGGTAACATCATGAGCCATCATCCTTTAGAACTATTCCATTACTGTCCGAAATGTGGCAGCAGTGATTTCGAGATCCATAATGCCCTCAGCAGGCATTGCAGTAATTGCGGTTTTACCTACTACCAGAACCCCAGGGCCTCAACGGCAGCCTTTATCCTCAACGGCAAAGGCGAACTTTTGGTAGCACGTCGAGGGAAGGAGCCGGCTAAGGACACACTCGATTTGCCCGGCGGCTTTGTCGACAATGAGGAGACGGCCGAGCAAGGCATGGTACGTGAGATTTTCGAGGAGACAGGCCTCAGGATCAGTGCCGACAGCGTGGCGTATCTCTTTTCCTTTCCCAATGTCTATCATTACTCAGGCATGGACATCCATACGCTCGACCTGTTTTTCGTCTGTCATATCGAAGAAGACGACGTTGTCGTGAAGGCAGCCGACGATGCAGAAGAACTGGCTTGGGTGCCATTGCGCGAAGTGTATGTCGAACGCTTCGGACTGCGTTCTATTCGCCAGGCGGTACACCGATTCTTAGTCGAAAAGTGTTAATAAAACCAAAATTCCTCTATATAAATAAGGTGGGAGCGACTTTTTTGCTTACTTTTGCAGCCCGTAAGAAATAAATCGAAGCAAAATATGCAAAAAAACTTAGTAATTGTAGAGTCTCCTGCCAAAGCAAAGACGATTGAGAAATTCCTTGGAAAAGACTTCAAGGTCATGTCGAGCTATGGGCATATCCGTGACTTGAAGAAGAAAGAACTGAGCATTGACGACAAGACGCTCGAACCAGAATATGAGATTCCTGCCGAGAAGGCAAAGCTGGTAGCTGACCTTAAGTCGAAAGCCGAGAAAGCCGAAAAGGTTTGGTTGGCATCCGATGAAGACCGTGAGGGAGAAGCCATTTCCTGGCATCTGTGTGAGGTATTGGGACTCGATGAGAGTAAGACCAACCGTATTGTCTTCCACGAAATCACAAAACCCGCCATCCTGGAGGCTATCGAGCATCCACGCCGTTTGGATATGAATCTGGTGAATGCCCAGCAGGCCCGTCGTGTCTTAGACCGTCTGGTTGGCTTCAAACTGTCTCCCGTCTTGTGGCGTAAGGTGAAGCCCGCCCTGTCTGCAGGCCGTGTTCAAAGTGTGGCCGTACGCCTCATCGTGGAGCGCGAACGGGAGATACAGAATTTCAAGAGCGAGACATTCTATAGCGTTAACGGTATCTTCGCCATCACCAATCCTGATGGTTCTGCCACAGAGGTAAAGGCAGTTTTGGGTAGCCGTTTCAAGACACGCAACGAGGTTATCGCCTTCCTGGAGAAATGCAAGAATGCCACCTTCACTGTTGAGAGCATCAGCAAGAAGCCGCTGAAGCGCACCCCAGCGCCTCCCTTTACCACCTCAACACTGCAACAAGAGGCCGCCCGCAAACTGGGCTTTACGGTCAGTCAGACGATGATGCTGGCACAGCATCTTTACGAGAACGGACGTATCACCTACATGCGTACCGACTCTGTCAACCTGTCAACGCTCTGTCTGGGTGCCAGCAAAGAGGAGATTATCAAACTCTATGGTCCTGAGTACAGCAAGCCCCGTCAGTATCACACCAGTTCCAAAGGTGCCCAGGAGGCCCACGAAGCCATCCGTCCTACCTATATGGATCAGACAGACGTAGAGGGAACACCTCAGGAAAAGCGTCTCTACGACCTGATCTGGAAACGCACAACTGCCAGTCAGATGGCAGATGCAGAAATAGAGAAGACCACCGTTAACATTACGGTTAGCGGAACGGATGAGCTTTTCGTAGCTCAAGGAGAAGTCGTAAAGTTCGATGGTTTCATCAAAGTCTATCGTGAGTCCGTGGATGAAGAGGAACTGCAGGACGAGTTCTCACACATCCTCCCGCCGTTGAACGAAGGCCAGGAACTGACCCGTCGTGAGATTTCGGCAACGGAAAGATTCACCCAAGGTCCCCAGCGCTATACGGAGGCCAGCCTTGTACATAAATTGGAGGAACTTGGCATTGGTCGTCCTTCCACCTACGCGCCTACCATTTCTACTATCCAGCAGCGTGAATATGTACAAAAGGGTGACAAGAAGGGTGAAGAGCGTCAGTATACTGTTGACATCCTGAAAGGAAAACAGATTACGGAGAAAAGCCGTAAGGAGATTGTCGGCTCAGAAAAAGGCAAACTCCTGCCCACAGACATCGGTATGGTGGTTAATGACTTCCTGATGGACCACTTCCAGGAGATTATGGACTACAACTTCACCGCCAAAGTGGAGCAAGACTTTGATAAAATTGCTGAGGGCGATGAAGAGTGGACAGATATGATGACAGCTTTCTATAAAGGTTTTGAACCCGTGGTGGAGAAGACCATGAACAGCCGTCAGGAACACAAGGCCGGAGAACGCGAATTGGGAACAGACCCGAAAAGCGGACGTCCTGTATTTGTAAAGATCGGCCGTTTCGGACCTGTCGTACAGATTGGTATTGCCGAAGACAAGACCAAGCCTCAGTTTGCCCAGCTCCGTAAAGACCAAAGCATGGAAACCATCACCCTGGAGGAAGCACTTGAACTGTTCAAGTTGCCTCGTATCTTAGGCGAATACGAAGGTTCTCCCGTTACGATTGGTGCCGGACGTTTCGGACCTTACGTACTTCATAACAGAGTCTATACATCTTTACCCAAGGATGAAGACCCCATGTCTGTTACACTCGAAACCGCCATTGAACTCATCCAAGAGAAGCGCAAGGAGGAGACCCAGAAACATCTGCGCATCTTTACGGAGGATCCAAAACTTGAGGTCCTGAACGGACGTTACGGTCCCTATCTCTCCTACGATGGCAAGAACTACCGTCTGCCGAAGAGCATGCACGAAAAAGCGGCCAAACTGACCTACGAGGAGTGCATGAAGGTGATTGAAGCTACACCCGCCAAGAAGAGCTGATGATACGCATTATCCTAATAGGATACATGGGAGCCGGCAAAACCACGATTGGCAAGGCGCTGGCAAAAGAACTCAACGTTCAGTTCTATGACCTTGACTGGTATATTACCAGCCGCATGCGCAAAACCGTTGGGCAAATCTTTGAGGAGCGTGGCGAGGAAGGGTTCCGCGAGATAGAAAGGAACATGCTCCATGAGGTGGCAGAATTTGAGGATGTCATTATCAGTTGTGGTGGAGGAACACCCTGTTTCTTCGACAACATCGACTATATGAACCAGCAGGCGCCGGTCGTCTATCTGAAAGTGGAGCCCGAGACGCTCTACATGCACTTGAAGATGAGCAAGAACGACCGTCCGCTGCTGAGAGGCAAGTCACAGGAGGAACTGATCACGTTCATCCGCGAACAGTTGGAAGTGCGTGAACCCTTCTATACGAAGGCTCGCTATACACTCGACGTCACCTTGATGGATGACTACGAGAAAATCAAGATCAGCGTAGCAAAAATCCGTGAACTATTAAATATTTAATCCGGACACAAGACTATTCCGCTTATGAAGAAATGGACTATTGACGACTC
>CAMJBL010000101.1 GCA_946403845.1 uncultured Prevotella sp.
TACTCACAGGTATCGCCAAACACCTCGACACAGATGGATACCGCTAAAGCCCACACCCATATTCGAGTGTGAGCTAACAGGGCGCACCAATAAAGCTATGATATAAAAAGTTGCTATTGCGCCGAAGTGAATATCTTTGTAAACAAATCTCATTTTGTGCTGTTTGTTTGCTGTTTCATTCCTTCAAAGAACTTCTGTTGCAATTGCCTGGCTAGTTGGTTATCGGGATTGAGTTTCAGTGCTTTCTCAAAGTTCTGCATTACATCGATGTAGAAACGCTGTCCGTTTTGATCGGGATCCTGCACGATGCGTACCATATAGAGGAAACCACGAAGGGTACAGATGTCTGACTGGTCTGCATTTTTCATCTGCTCCATTTTTGTGATGGTCTGTTCGGCCTCAGCAATCATGTTTTCCGTCTGAGGGGCATGGGGATAGGTTACTGAAAATGATAGGCTCTGGAGGGCCAGTTGATACTTTGGCTGAATGCTATCGGGTTGCATAGCCTCGATACGCTTCAGTTTGGCTACGTTGTTGAGCATGTCTGCTTGTGTGGGCTGTTGGGCATGGATACTTACTGATGCTATCATCAAGAGAAAGATGGCTAACACACGGTGGTTAAAAGTTTGAAATGTCATACGCTTTACTATTTTTAAGTGAAACAAAAATGCAGATGTATAGGAAGCGGTCGCGGGAAGGCATGACGGGATTAGCATTTGCGTCATAACGAAAGATATTAGTGCGACCGAAGATGTTGTTCAACGAGGTATAGACGATGACCTTTGGACTTAACAGACAGGTGAGGTTCACATCTACACTGTTGTAATGTGGAGTGGTGCCAGAAAGGAAGTGTCGTCCACTGGCGTATGATTCAGCGAGTCCGATGATAACTTTGCCAATGGCGTATTTAGCTGTCAGTCGCAGATTGTGACGAGAGACGTAATCGGGTGTCCGCACTTCGGTGTAGTTGAGATATAGCCGTTCGGAATCATTGAATGAATAGGAAAGTGAGGTAGTCAGATGTTTAACGAACGAATGATTCTCAACGAAGATATCCAAGCCTCGGCTTGTGCCGTAGCCATGTGGTTGATAAACGCCATCCTCCAACAAAGGTAAATGGTGATATTTCTTCCAATAAGGCTCGATGCGTAGGAGTGTGGCCTTTGTTTTATACTGCATAGAGAATATGGTATGGTCGGCTGTGCTCTGACTGAAGTCACCTCGGTTTTGTGCTAAATAGTCATCAGCTGCAGTTTGACTGTAACGACCTGCCACCAAAGAGAATTGAAGATTCTTGTTGGGGATATAACTCAGTGTCGCCCTCGGCATCAGTAGGCAATCTGTCTTCATCATTTCTGCCCTTGCTGACATGTTGAGGAATACGCGGGGAATAATGCGCCACCGGGCATCGACATGAGCAGCAAATATGTTATAGTCAAGCTGATAATGATCGGATTCATATCTCAGCGTGCTATTGCGGATATAGTTTTCAACCCCTGCCGACAGTTTCAAAACGTCGGAACATACCTTGCATACTTCGGCCTTCACATGTACTTCATTACGAAAATTATGATAATGGTCACCAACCATTCGTGCGTCATCGATATTGGTAAGCACAGAAGAATTAGCGATACCCGTATAGAGGCTGTAGCCGTGTCCTATCGTAGTACGATGTGTGATGTTTGCATAGATATTATGTTCCTTGAGAGAAAGACTACGCCTGTCGATTTGCTGTCCGACAGACGTCAAGTCATAGCCGACATAAGACTTCAACACGCTCGAAGTGTTAAACTCTTTTTTATATTGTGCCTCGCATGATAACTTACGGTAAGGGCGAATAAATTTCTGCTGCTGCTTGAACAACTGGTCATATAGTCCCATGCTGGTCAAGGCAGCATTGAATGATAGGCTACTGTTCTGATATGCTTTAGTGCCGCCGATGTTCCAGTCCACTAAGGATGCACTTATGCCGAATTTGTCACTTGTAGCTGCATCAGTAGTTTCCATGGGGAGAACTGACGAAAGGGCTTGGCCGTATTCACCGCCATAGCCGCCTAACGAGAAGTTGATGCCTTTGAACAGAAACGGCGAGAAACGCCCGCGGACAGCAGTATTCTCCATATTAGTGCTATAAGGCACGAGGACGTGCATCCCGTTCACAAACGTCTGGCATTCGTCGCTCTCGCCACCACGTACATATAGTTTGCCGTTCTCGCCAACCTTCTGCGTACCTGGAAGTGTCTGTAGTGCCGCCACGATGTCACCACACGAGTTGCCTGCCATCACCACATCCAGAGCATCCATTATCTTGAAGTTTTCACTCTTGCCGAAGCTGAAAGTGCTGGCTGTGACTACTACTTCATTGATGGTGGTTGTCTGTTCGTTCATTCGTATGGTGAGATTGTGCATATGGCTGATGTTGGCCGTCAGCGTATAGTCCTCATACCCGATAAAGGTGGCTTTAAGGATTGCTTCACCTGATTGTAAGGTTGCAAACGAGAAGCGCCCAAGGGAGTCGGTGAGGCATCCGTCAATTGTGCCTAATATAAATATGTTGGCACTGGCGAGCGGTTCGCGTCCGTCAGTAACAACACCCGAAATGGTGGTCTGTGCAGCCAAATTGCAGACTGCCAACAGCATTAAAACGATATGTGCAATGCGATGTTTCATGCCGCAAAGATACGGCAAGAAACTGAAGCCTCCAAATATCCGTGACAGACAGCTTAAAACGCTGATGGAAAACTAAGCCCGATGACGGATGACTAAGTTTGCGGACGAATGACTATGCGATAAAAGACTTCAGCCGAGGCACATATGAGCGAGATACGGGGATGCTGTTTGTACATGACCCAAGTATCAGTTGATAGCCATTGGAGTTGCCCTTGGCAGAGGTGATATTGTTCACATTAACCACAAACGAACGATGGCATTGGAAGATATTCCCATAGGCTTTCATTTCCTCAATCACAGCAGTTAGTGTAGTATGAATCTCCAAGGTTGTCAGCTTGCCGTCTTTCAGATAACAGACGGAGACATTGTTCTTTTGAGCCTCAATATAAAGCAGGTTATTGATGGGAATCGTGAGGTCGTTTCCTCGAACATTTGTATCGTGGATAGTTATCGATATATCCTTTTGTTCTTCAGTCGTATTGCTTAGCAGCGCCTCCATCCTGTCTTTTAGACTTCGGTTATACTCAATGCCAATAGACAATGCGGTTATGATGATACCAATGAGCATCGTCCAATACAGGAACAGGAGGAAAATCTTAACAGTGATAGGATAATGGATAACAAGGGAGAATAGAAAGAAATTGCAGATGGCGATAAAGAGTATCAGTCCAAATACGGCACATCCATCATGCCAAATGCGCCAGGGCTTTATTCGTTGGTACAAACGCCTCAATATTACCCATCCGTATAGCGCATAGCAACAAGATGTGATAAGTCCGAATAAAGCGGCCGCCAAACATTTATTTCCACTATACATACTGAATTCGAACGGCTGCAACAGCCAGAATATCGCCCAGATGAAGACACCGTAAGCGAGGCTGTCTCTCAACCAGTGGCTGCTTTGTGGAAACGGATATTTCCGTGTAAGGAATGACATAACTTTATACTTTTGTGGGTGCAAAGGTACAAATAATAATCGAGAACCACAAAGATAATTATTTTATATAGTGGGTAGAAAGCAAAAATTTCTGGGGAAAACAAAATAAGAAAGGAGGAACTACCTCCGGCTGGTCGAATGACAACTGCAAATGCTTCATCGACTATTACAAAGCCATCGCCTTCGCCGCCTTCAGCCGCCTCCAGAAGAAATATCAGCCCAAGACCGCCCATAACGCTTTCTTCCTCATCCTCTACGGAACGGGGAATGGGCGACAAGGACATGTACCGGTTGTTTGGTGAAGGAAAAAGAGGTGAAACCGCAATGGTCTCACCTCTTTTGATTATAGATAGGATAGGGGATTGCCCTAAACTTTTCGTGGGGATTTAGTCCTCCCAATTCTCCTGTGTCTTGCGGACGTAGGTCTTGTAGCGCAGCTGGGCCATCTTCTGGGCCTCGGCGAAGAGCTCCTCGGCCTCGTTGGGATAAGCCTTCTTGACGGAGAGGTAGCGGACCTCGCCCAGGAGGAAGTCGTGGAAGTTAGCCCAGTTCGGCTCCTTAGAGTCGAGGCTGAACGGATTCTTGCCTTCCTCGGCCAGAGCGGGATTGTAGCGCCACAGGTGCCAGTAGCCGCACTCGACAGCCTTCTTCTCCTCGGCCTGGCTCTTACCCATACCGCCCTTGGCCTTCAAGCCGTGGTTGATACATGGAGCGTAAGCGATGATGATTGAAGGTCCGTGCCAAGCCTCGGCCTCGCGGATAGCCTTCAGGGTCTGAGCGTGGTCAGCACCCATAGCAATCTGAGCTACATATACATAACCGTAAGTGGTAGCAATCATACCCAGATCCTTCTTGCGGATGCGCTTACCCTGAGCAGCGAACTGAGCGATAGCACCAAGAGGAGTAGCCTTAGAAGCCTGACCACCGGTGTTAGAGTAAACCTCAGTATCGAGCACGAGGATGTTCACGTCCTCACCAGAAGCAATCACGTGGTCGAGACCGCCGTAACCGATGTCGTAAGAAGCACCGTCACCACCGATGATCCACTGGCTGCGCTTCACGAGATAGTGGTCGAGGGTCTGGAGTTCCTTGCAAGTCGGGCAGCCCTTGGCAGCGCTCTCAGCGATGCAGGCACGCAGCTTCGGAGCAATCTCCTTGGTCTTGTCGGCATCCTCAATGTTGTCAATCCACTCCTGGGCGAGAGCCTTGTACTCATCGCTGGCGTTGCCGTCGATCATCTCCTGCAGCAGCTTAGCCACGCGCTCCTTCATCTTCTTGTTACCGAGAGCCATACCGAGACCGAACTCGCAGAAGTCCTCGAACAGAGAGTTGTTGAAGCAGGGACCCTGACCCTTCTCGTTCTTGGTGTAAGGCGTCGAGGGGATAGAAGCCGAGTAGATAGACGAGCAACCAGTAGCGTTGGCAATCATCTGACGGTCGCCGAAGAGCTGAGAGATGAGCTTCACGTAAGGTGTCTCACCGCAACCAGAGCAAGCGCCCGAGAACTCGAACAGAGGCTGAGCGAACTGAGAGTTCTTCACATTGCTGCGGATGTCAACGAGGTGCTGCTTAGAGGGAACCTTAACAAGCTTGTCCCAGTCGGCAGCCATCTTCTTCATGTCGGCTGCATCGGGGTTGAACGGAACCATCGTGAGGGCCTTGCCCAGCTTCGGGTTGCCCGGACAGATGTCGGCGCAGTTGCCGCAACCCAGACAGTCGAGCACAGATGGCTCGATGACGAAGTGCATGCCCTTCATGGCTGCGGGAGCCTTCATCTCGAGAGTCTCCAAGCCGTCGAAGCCAGCCAGTTCCTCGTCGGTCAGGACGAACGGACGGATGGCAGCGTGAGGACAGATGTAGGCACACTGGTTACACTGGATACAGTTCTCCTTGTTCCAAACGGGAACGAAGGCCTCCACACCGCGCTTCTCGTAGGCGGCAGTACCGACCTCCCAAGAACCGTCGACGGTGCCGTGCTTCACAAAGTCAGAAACCTTCAGCAGGTCACCAGCCTGAGCGTTGATAGGACGGACCAACTCCTTGACGAATGCGGGAGCGTTGTCGGCCTTAGGCTCATCGTCGGGCAGGTTAGCCCACTCGGGCTTCACGGTCAGCTGAACGTACTCACCACCACGGTCGATAGCGGCGTAGTTCTTGTCGACCACGTCCTGACCC
>CAMJBL010000102.1 GCA_946403845.1 uncultured Prevotella sp.
GCACGACTCCCAGCGCTACGCTGAACGGCTCGAGCATCGAGCTCACCGAGAACGATGGCGTGTATACCGGTAACTTCGCGATGCCCGCACAGGCTGCAAGCCTCGTAATCAACACGGGCTCAACCTCAGGAGATAGCTCCATTTAGGATTAAAAATGTCACACAGATCTTCACAGATCTCACAGATATGCTTCCTAAAGGAAGCGGGAGGAAAATGAGATCTTATCATTCCGGAGGAATAAAAAAATCTGTGAGATCAGTGAGATCTGTGTGAGAACAAAAAAGAAGGTGTATGATGAAGAAGCGGATTGTTGAGATTGCGGTGAAGGTGATAGTAGCTGCGCTCACGGCATTTCTGACGGCCATCACGACCACGAGTTGCATGGGCTATGGGCCATTTTAGAGGTGAGAGATTACCTGAGTAAAAGAGGCTGGCGCCGATGGGTGCCGGCCTATTTTTGTAACTTTTTTGAAGATATAGTTTGTATTTCGATTATTTTTTGTATATTTGCACCATCTAAAAACTAAAATGTGCTATTGACAATGAAAAAATCAATGTTTATCGCCCTCGGTATGGCTGCCCTTCTGGTGGGCTGTAATTCTGCCGACAAAGTGACTAAGAACACCATCAATCAGGAAGAAGTGATGGCAAAGCTCTCGCTGGAAGACAAGGCGCACTTCGTGATTGGTGTGGGTATGGCCGGATTTTCTGGCGACGACGCCGTGATCGGTGCCACCCAGAGCCTCGTGCCTGGTGCTGCAGGTACCACCTACCCTCTCGACTCGCTGGGTATCCCCGCCGTAGTATTGGCTGACGGTCCTGCCGGACTGCGCATCGATGCTACCCGCGAAGGCGACTCCGCCACGTATTACTGCACCCATTTCCCCATTGGTACGCTGCTGGCTTCGACCTGGAACACCAAGCTCGTCGAGGAGGTTGGTCAGGCCATCGGTGAGGAGGTGAAGGAATATGGTGCCGACGTGCTGCTGGCCCCTGCCCTCAACATCATGCGTAACCCCTTGTGCGGACGTAACTTCGAGTACTATTCTGAGGATCCCGTTGTGGCCGGCAAGACCGCCTCTGCCTATATCAAAGGTGTTCAGAAGAACGATGTGGGTACGAGCATCAAGCACTTCGCTGCCAACAACCAGGAGACCAACCGTATGAATACCGACGCCCATATCTCACAGCGTGCCCTGCGCGAGATCTACCTGAAGGGCTTCGAGATTGCCATCAAGGAGAGTAAGCCTTGGACGGTAATGACCTCCTACAACTACATCAACGGTGTCTATACCTCTGAGAGCAAGGACCTCGTAGAGACGATCCTGCGTGATGAGTGGGGCTACGAGGGAACAGTGATGACCGACTGGTTTGGCGGTAAGGACGGTGCCAAGCAGATGTGGGCTGGTAACGATATGTTGCAGCCTGGTAAGAACGAGCAGTTCGACTCGATCGTAGCAGGCGTGAAGAGTGGCAAACTTGCCGAGGCCGACCTCGACCGTAGTGTCCGGCGTACGCTGAACCTTGTGGAGCGCAGTCCGCGATTCCAGGGTTATCAGTATTCGAATAAGCCCGACCTCAAGGCCCATGCTGCCGTCACCCGTCAGAGTGCTGCCGAAGGAATGGTGCTCATGAAGAATGAGAAAGTGTTGCCGTTGGGCGAGAATATCAAGAAGGTGGCGCTGTATGGCTGCACTTCATATGACTTCATCGCCGGTGGCACGGGTTCGGGTAATGTGAACCACGCCTATGTGGTGTCGCTGCTCGACGGTCTGAAGAATGGCGGCTACACCGTCAGCGACGAACTGAAGACCGCTTACGAGAAATACATCGCAGACTGCAAGGAGGCCCGTGAGAAGGAGCTCGAGGAGATGGCCAAGAAGGACAGTCAAGCTGCCATGCTGGCACGCTTCATGCCAGGCACCCTGCCCGCCGAGAAGCAGTTCACCGCTGAGGAACTGGCCGCGCAGGCCGAGGCCTCTGATGTGGCGCTCATCACCATCGGACGTATCTCGGGTGAGTTCCTCGACCGTAAGTCGGCCGACTTCAACCTCAACGACTCTGAGATGAAGCTCATCCAGCAGGTGTGCGACGTGTATCACAAGGCTGGCAAGCAGGTGGTGGTATTGCTGAACATCGGCGGTGTGATCGAGACGGCCTCCTGGAAGGAGCTGCCCGATGCCATCCTCTGTGCCTGGCAGGCAGGACAGGAAGGCGGTAACAGCGTGGTTGACGTGCTCAGCGGTAAGCAGTCGCCCTCGGGTAAGTTCACGATGACATGGCCGGTGAAGTTCACCGATGCCTACTCGTCGAAGAACTTCCCCATCGATCAGAATGTCAAGATCGACATGCTGAACCAGGGCCAGAAGGGTAACGTGAAGAACGTGGACTATACCGACTACGAGGAGGATATTTATGTGGGCTACCGTTACTTCGATTCGTTCGAGGTGCCCGTGAGTTATCCGTTTGGCTATGGTCTCAGCTATACCACCTTCGAGTACAGCGATGCCAAGATTGCCCAGAAGAATGACATCTACGACGTGACGGTCACAGTGAAGAACACGGGCAAGTACGAGGGCAAGGAAGTGGTGGAGCTCTACATCTCCGCTCCTGACAACAAGGCTGCCAACAAGCCCGCCAAGGAGCTGAAGGCCTTCGCCAAGACCAAGCTGTTGAAGCCCGGCGAGAGCGAGACACTCACCCTGAGCATCACTGCACCCGAACTCGCTTCGTTCGACGAGGCCGCCTCTGCATGGGTGGTTGCCGAGGGCGAATACCAGTTCCTGGTAGGTGCCTCCTCACAGGACATCAAGGCCACACTTACTGCTCCTGCCAAGTCGTTCCAGACCAAGGCCCACGACGTAATGAAACCCCAGGTTCAGATGAACCTGCTCCGCAGATAAATAATTGTATGTGTATGAGAAAATCAATTTTTGTGATGGCTCTGGCAATGGTTTGTCTGGGAGCCTCGGCACAGGAGAAACTCTTCAATAGTGCCAATGTACAGTCGCCCGTGGTCAACAACGACGGCACGGTGACCTTTAATCTCTATGCCCCCAAAGCCGTGAAGGTGGAGGTGACCGGTGATTTCCTGCCTACTCAACCCATCGAGATTCAAGGCTATGGCAAGTATGATGCCCCAGGCGTGGCCCAGCTCACCGAGGGCAAGAACGGTGTATGGAGTTACACCACCGAAAAGCTGGCTCCAGAGATGTACAGCTATACCTTCAACATCGACGGTATGACGGGTGTGAAAGATCCTGCCAACATCTATGTGAACCGCGATATCGTGTCGTTCTCAAACATCTTCATCGTCAGCGCAGCGAAGGGCGACAAGGGCGACCTGTATCGTGTGAACGAGGTGCCCCACGGCAATCTCTCGAAAGTATGGTACAACAGTCCCACACTGAAGATGCAGCGCCGGATGACCATCTACACCCCCGCCGGCTATGACAAGGGCGGAAAATATCCCGTGCTCTATCTGTTGCATGGTGCCGGTGGCGACGAGAATGCCTGGAGCGAACTCGGACGTGCTGCCCAGATCCTCGACAACCTGATTGCCACCGGTAAGGCCAAGCCTATGATCGTGGTCATGCCGAATGGTAATCCCAATTGTCAGGCAGCCCCTGGTGAGTGGTCTTTCGGTATGTACACACCCAGTTTCCAAGGTGGTGGTACGGGACCTACCGACCCTGCCGTAGCCTCTATTCCTGAGAGCTTCATGGACATCGTGAACTATGTCGATGCCAACTACCGCACCTTGAAAGATCGTGCGCACCGTGCCATTTGCGGTCTGTCGATGGGCGGTGGCCACACCTTCCACGTCAGTCTGCTCTACCCCACGAAGTTCGACTATTACGGTCTGTTCTCGGCTGGTCTGCACTTGGCCAAAGGCGGTTACCAAGATTCGTTTGCCGAGCAGATCAAGGCCAATCCCGAGTTCGAGACGCAGTCGGCCCGTCTCTTCGCCAGCAAGCCCAAGCTCTACTGGATGGGTATGGGCAGTACCGACTTCCTCTATAAGAGTACTGTCGACCTGCGTGCCTACTGGGACAGCAAGGGTTACAAATACGAGTACGTCGAGACCGACGGCGGACATATCTGGCGCAACTGGCGCATCTACCTGACGATGTTCGCCCAGAAGATCTTCAAATAATATCATTAATAAAGACTGGCACCCATCTGGATGCCAGCCTTTATTTTTTTGAGAGCTGTTCTATTACTTTGTAAGCTCAAAGCCTACACGAGCACCGTTGTTACTCTTGGCGAGTTTGCTGACGGCCTGAACAGCAGCTGTATTGCTGACCTTACCTTCTTTCTGAAGGAGGTTGACCATCTGCGTAGCGTCGAACATCAATCCCATGCCATTCTGAGTCCTTAAGACGTTGCCCTTAAGCGTCTCAGTAGCTGTCTTGAGGGAGATCTCACCGTTCTGGGAGTTATAGACATAGGTTCCGCTGAACGGGATACCATTCACCTTTGCCGAGAACTTGTTGCCCTCGAGGAATGTGAACGAAGTGTTGTTGCGATTGATACCGATGCTGTTGTAGTTACTTGCCAGCGATGAATTCATGTTGGCAACAGCCGCATTACCACCGGCACTTGTCAGCGTCTTTTCAGTGGTGAAGGCAGCACTTGGCGCATTGTAGTTCCAACTGCCAAGAATGCCCGTCTGACCACCGAGCAACACACTACTCAATACACTACCAAGCACACTGCCCAGCACATCGTTGGTACCGGTGTTGGCTGTGCCGTAACCCGTTGAGAAACAGCTCGACAGCATCACTGCCGCGCCTACAAAAAGTGTCAAAATTGTTTTCTTCATAATGCTATAGAATTAATTAGTGAAACATTTACAGTTCAGCTTAGTTTGTGGATGACGAGCCCGGAGCGGAGTTTAGGCTCAAACCAGGTGGCCTTCGGAGGCATGATCTTGCCCGAGTCGGCAATGTCCATGATCTGCTGCATCGAGACGGGATAGAGGGCCAGCGCAGCACGCATCTCACCACTATCCACACGACGCTTCAACTCGCCGAGTCCACGCAGACCTCCGACGAAATCGATGCGCTGCGAAGAACGCAGGTCGCCGATGTTGAGAATCTCGTCGAGAATCAGTCGGCTGGAGATGTCGACGTCGAGCACACCGATGGGGTCGCTGTTGTCGTAGGTGCCCTCCTTGGCCTTCAACGAGAACCAGTGACCATCAAGGTAGAGTGAGAACTCGTGGAGCTGCTGGGGCTTGTAGAGGTCGGTGCCCTTGTCCTCGACGATGAAGTTCACCTGCAGGGCGGCGAGGAACTCCTCCGACGACATACCATTGAGATCCTTCACCACACGGTTATAGTCGAGGATGGTGAGCTGCGAGGCCTGGAAGCAGACGGCCATGAAGAAGTTGTACTCCTCGGTGCCGTTGTGGTTGGGGTTCTGCTTCTGTTTCTCTGCGCCTACGAGGGCGGCAGCTGCCGAACGGTGATGACCGTCGGCGATATAGAGCGATGGCATCTTGGCAAACTCATCGGTGATGGTCTGCATGTCCTGCTCGTCGTTGATCACCCAGAACTGATGGCGGAAGCCGTCGATGGGGGCGATGAAGTCGTACTCGGGCTCAGTGGCGGCATAGCGCATGATGAGGGTGTTGAGCACGGCATTGTCGGGATAGGCAAAGAAGACGGGCTCGATGTTGGCATTGTTCACACGCACATGCTTCATACGGTCTTCCTCCTTGTCGCGACGGGTGAGCTCATGCTTCTTGATGCGACCGGCCA
>CAMJBL010000103.1 GCA_946403845.1 uncultured Prevotella sp.
CTCCACCCACGATATGGCTACATTGCGCCAATGGTGGGATGAGGACGAGGAGCGCTCACAGACCTATTACAACACGACGTTGCGTCGTGGTGGTGCTGCGCCCCGTCCGTTGCCGGGTTGGTTAGCCAAGGACATCGTGAGCCGTCATCTTACCTCGCCATCAATGCTCTGTCTCATTTCTTTCCAGGACTGGATGAGCATTGACGAGAAGCTTCGTCTGCCCGATGAGAATGCCGAGCGTATCAACATCCCAGCCAACCCTCGTCATTACTGGCGTTATCGCATGCACCTTACTATCGAGCAACTTTTGAATGCTGATGAACTGAATAACGAGATCAGCACATTAATTATACAAAGTGGAAGAAAATGAGGAAGATAGTTTACAGTTTACAGTTTACGGTTTACAGTTTACAGTTTACGGTTTACAGTTTACTGCTGTTGGCCGTGCCGATGATGGGACTTGCAGGCAGCGTGAAGTCGCCGAATGGCAATATCGAGTTGAAGTTCTCTGTCGATCAGACAGGCCGTCCTGTTTATGAGATGAGCTATAAGGGCCGGCCTGTCATCAAGCCTTCTTTCCTTGGTTTGGAACTTGCAAAGGATAAGCACGCCTCAATGGGTATGAACGAACATGACCTGATGGATGGCTTTACTTTGGTCGATGAGAAGACCACAACTTTCGACGAGACTTGGCAACCCGTGTGGGGCGAGACGAAAGATATCCGGAATCACTATATCGAATATGTAGCAACCCTGTCACAAAAATGGCGTGAAAGGGTGCACTCTAATACGCCCGGTATGCAGTTGCAGCCCCGTGTTCACCAGCGGCAGATGCTGATCCGTTTCCGTGTATACGATGACGGTATCGGTTTCCGTTATGAATTCCCACAACAAAATGAACTGAATTATTTCCTCATCAAGGAGGAGCGTAGTGAATTTGCAATGGCGGGTGACCATACGGCTTGGTGGTTGCCTGGTGACTACGATACTCAAGAGCAGGAGACTCAGCAGACCAAGCTCTCAGAGATCCGTAACCGTATGAAGGAGGCTGTGAATTGGGGCAATTCCTCAGTGGCAGTCTTCTCTGAGACAGGTGTACAGACTTCGCTTCAGATGAAGAGTGATGATGGGCTCTATATCAACATCCACGAGGCAGCTTGTGCCGATTATGCTACGATGCACTTGGAACTCGTTGATGCCCAGACCAAAGCCCTTACCACGAAGTTGGGAGGTGGCAGTAATGCTTATACACCTAATCCCACACCGTCTGAGTGGCCAATTCCAAAACCCTTTACCTTCGTGAGTCACCTCACCCCCGATGCAACTGGTCTGAAGGGTGCCATGCAGACACCTTGTGCGTCGCCTTGGCGTACGGTGATGGTCAGCGATGATGCGCGTGATATGCTCTCATCAAATCTGATTTTGAATCTCAATGAGCCCTGTGCCCTTGAAGATGTGAGTTGGATTCATCCCACGAAGTACTGCGGTGTCTGGTGGGAGATGATTGTGGGGCGTGGGTCGTGGCACTATACCAACGACTTCCCCAGTATCCATTTGGATCAGATTGACTGGAGCAAGGTGAAGCCCAACGGTACGCATAAGGCCAACAACGAAAATGTGAAGCGCTATATCGATTTCGCTGCCAAGAACGGTTTGCAGGAGGTGCTCGTTGAGGGCTGGAACGTAGGCTGGGAGGATTGGGCAAATATGTGGAAGCGCGATGTCTTCGACTTTGTGACACCTTATCCCGATTTCGACATCCAGATGCTCAACGACTATGCTCACTCGAAGGGTGTGAAACTCCTGATGCACCACGAGACCAGCAGCTCGACCCAGAATTACGAGCGTCATATCAAAGAGGCCTATGAGTTGATGAACAAATATGGTTACGATGCCGTGAAGACGGGTTATGTAGGTGACATCATCCCCCGTGGCGACCATCATTACTCGCAGTCGATGAATAACCATTATCTCTATGTGGTCAAAGAGGCAGCCAAACACCATATCATGGTGAATGCCCATGAGGCTACGCGTCCTACAGGTCTTTGTCGTACATATCCAAACCTCGTTGGCAATGAGAGTGCCCGTGGCACGGAATATGAGGCCTTCGGCGGCTCGCGTCCCGATCATACCTGTATCCTGCCGTTTACCCGTCTGCAGGGCGGTCCGATGGACTATACCCCAGGTATCTTCGTCACAAAGCTCTCTGAATGGAGTAACAACACGTCGTGGGCCCGCATCACCATCGCAGGTTCATTGGCCCTTTACCTGACAATGTATTCACCGCTACAGATGGCTGCCGACCTGCCTGAGAACTACGAGAAATTCGATGATGCCTTCCAGTTCATTCGTGACGTTGCCTGTGACTGGGACGATAGTCGTTACCTCGAGGCTGAACCTGCTGACTATATTACCGTTGCCCGCAAGGCTAAGGGTACTGATAACTGGTTCGTGGGTGGCAAATGTGATGAGAACGGCCATACAGCTGTGATTAAACTCGACTTCCTCGACAAAGGCCGCAAGTACGATTGTACCATCTATGCCGATGCGAAGGATGCGCATTACGAGACGAATCCGCAGGCATACACCATCACCAAAAAAGAGGTGAAGGCTGGACAGACACTCAAAATCCAGGAAGCCCCAGGCGGCGGCTTCGCTATCAGCCTGATGGCCAAGTAAAACCCGTTGTCCTCACGAATAGAACACAATCTGAAAACAACTGACCCTTGTGACCCTTCTGACCCCTAATGTAGTAAACACTTGTTTCCCGTTGGGGCAGGAGGGGCACAAGGGTCACTTGAAAATGAAGTATTGTAACTATTATGAATATAGATTATAATACCCAATAAATGGCACTTATTGCTTAATAAGAGGCACTTATTGAATAGCAAGAGCCACTTATCTAAAACAAGAAAGCCGGAGTCTTCACAGAGTCCGGCTTCTTTACATTTTGTTCCGATGAAAAAACAATTACTAACTAACTAATTACTTTAATCTAAACTTATAATCACTTATGATGTTCCTTGATGACGTTCCAATAAGAGCTTTAAAATCACCAGGTTCAGCTGTCCACTGACGAGTTTGGTCATTGTAAAAACTGAGAGCCGATTTGTCGATAGTGAGGCTTACCTGTTTTGTCTCGCCAGGTTGGAGGAAGACCTTGCTGAAAGCCTTGAGTTCCTTGATAGGACGCTCGACAGAGCTCTTAAGATCACTAATGTAGAGTTGGATAGTTTCTGCACCAGCCACAGTGCCAGTATTCGTAACGGGCACGGTGAAGGTGATGGTGTTGTTACCTGTCAGTTCTTGCTTGTCGGCAGTGGCCTTACCTAGTTTAAAGGTGGTATAACTGAGGCCGTGGCCGAAGGCGAAGAGCGGACGGATTTTCTGTTTGTCTGTCCAACGGTAGCCGACGTAGATGCCCTCCTTGTATTCCTCGTCGATGATTTTGTAATCATCGCGCCATGTGCCAGGGAAGGCCTTCAGGGCATGGGCACCACAGTCATCGAGCTGCTGGTACCAGGTGTAAGGCAGCTTACCTGAGGGGTTAACCTCACCAAAGAGTACATCGGCGATGGCATTACCAGCCTCGGAGCCGAGGAACCACGCCTGCAAGATGGTAGGAACTTTATTGGCCCACGGCATGGCGACAGCATTACCACTGATGTTGACATACACTAATCGGGGATTCGCAGCCACAAGTGCCTCGATGAGTTCGTTCTGACCATAGGGCAGTTCGTATTGCTTACGGTCGTGACCTTCACAGTCTTGGAAGTCGCTTTTGTTCAGGCCTCCGAAGAAAATAACGACATCGGCTTGTTTTGCTTTCTCCACGGCCTCGGCTGTGAGTTCAGCCTGCGACCGGGTCTCTTGGAGACTGCGGCCTACGGTCACTCCGTCGAAGCTCTGAATCGTATCGCCCACATAACCACGAGCGTAGTCGATGGAGATGGAAGATGGAAAATGTGAGATGGCTGATGTGAGACCGTCGAGGGGAAGGATCTCGTGCTGGACTTTCAGGGAAGACGAGCCACCGCCGACGGTCATCATCTTGATGGCGTTCTCACCTACAACGAGGATGCGTTGTGCTTTTGACCTATCCAACGGCAACAAAGGCGCAGCCGACTTTTCACTTTTCACTTTTACCTTTTCATTTCTCAGTAGTACAATGCCTTCCTGGGCGATCTTCCGTGCAGCATTGTAGTGCGCTTCAGAACAGAGGAAACCGTAGGGTTTGTTCTTGTTCATCGTAGTGCGATAGAATAGGCGCAGTACACGACGTACCTTTTCGTCGAGTTCCTTCGTGGTGAACTTCCCTTCCTTGATGAGGCGCTTGTAGGCCTCTGCCATATGATAGCTGTCGTAGGCATTGGTTCGGCCCATCGTCAGACCGTCGGTCCATGTGCCGAATTCGAGATCGAGGCCGTTGGTAACGGCTTCCTCAGTGTTGTGACAGCCGCCCCAGTCGCTGATGACCACACCATCGAAGCCCCAGTCGTACTTCAGGATATTGTTCAGCAGGATATTATTATGACAGTTGTGCTGGTCTTTATAGAGGTTATAGGCACCCATGATGGCCCAGGCACCACCCTGCTGTACAGCCGCCTTGAAAGCAGGCAGGTAAATCTCATGCAGAGCACGGTCTGATACAATCACATTCACCTGATGGCGGTACTCCTCGTCGTTGTTCAGTGCGTAGTGTTTCACACACGAGGCCACACCCTTCGACTGCAGACCCTGAACGTAGGGTACGACCATTTGCGAGGCCAAATATGGATCTTCACCCATATACTCGAAGTTTCGACCTCCAAGTGGGGTACGGTTAATGTTCACACCAGGGCCGAGTATCACGTTCTTGTTACGGTAGAGCGCTTCTTCGCCCAACGAGGTGCCATAGAGCGATGCCATGGCAGGGTTCCAAGTGGCTGCCAGACAGGTGAGGGCAGGGAAAGCCACACACGAATCGTTGGTCTGTCCAGCCTGTTCCCACTCGTCCCAGAGCACATCAGGGCGCACGCCATGAGGACCGTCATCCGTCCACAGATCGGGGAATCCGAGCCGCTTCACGCCAGGACTCGAGAACTTCGACTGTGCGTGGATTACGGCAATCTTCTCGTCGAGCGTCATCCGCCTCAGGGCATCGTCGATACGCTGCTCCACTGGGACGGACTCATCGAGATACTTGGGCAGACTTTGTGCCTGAGTGGTGGCTGAGGCGCCTAACAGGAGTGCTGACATTACAATATACTTCATTACTATTATGTACTTTTTGATAAGAATAATCATTTCAGCCCCATAGACTGGATATAGTCATTTTGTGGGGTGCAGTTTTCAAAGCGGCAGTTCTTGGCAAACTCAATGAGCAGCTGGCGGAACTGGGCTTGGTTGGGGCGTGCCTCGCGCCACTCCTGATAGGTATTGCGCGATGTCTCGGAATATTTCACTACGATACTATCCCAATTCTCTGGGCGCTTTATGCCCATCATACAAGAGTCATCTACCTTCTTATATGGCCAGAACGTGTAGCCGATATTGTTTTGCTTAAGCACGTATACAAAGTCACTCTGCCACTCCATGGTATTGTGTCCGAATTCTCCCATATACATGGGGCGGTTGATGGAATCGCGGAAGTTGATGTAGTGGGCTATGGCATCCTTGGTGGCAGGTCCGCCATAACGATGACAAGTGTACATCAGCTTATCGTCGTAACTGGCATCGTCGAGCATCCAGAAGAAACTGTTCCA
>CAMJBL010000104.1 GCA_946403845.1 uncultured Prevotella sp.
GGGACCTCCAGATTATGAGTCTGTTGCTCTAACCAACTGAGCTACAAGTCCGGTGAAATCGGCATTTCTGTCGTTTTCGGCTGCAAAGTTACATTAAAAACGTCAAATCTCCAAATATTTTTGTAACTTTGCACCCAATAATGATGATTTTATCGCTAGAGACACATCTTTCCACACCCTCTGCAGCGACGATCGGCTGCTTCGACGGGGTGCATCGCGGGCATCAGATGCTTGTGCAGATGATGGTGCGTCAAGCCCTGCAACGGGGACTGAAACCCATCGCGGTGACGTTTGACCGCCTGCCTCGCCAGCTCTTCGATCCGACCTTCCATCCGCAGTTGCTCTCCACCCTTGAAGAGAAGACGGCTTGTCTGAAAGAACTTGGGGTGGAAGAGGTGATTGTACTGCCGTTTACGCATGAATTGGCAGCTCTGTCTGCGGAGGCCTTTATGAGAGAAATCCTGCGCGACAGATTATCTGTGGAGTTGTTAGTGACAGGCTATGACAACCGTTTTGGTCATGACAGAAATGAAGGCTTCGACGATTATGTGCGATATGGCCAGGCACTTGGCATGGATGTGGTCAGGGGTGATGTGGCGATGATGGACGAGCAGAATGCCGTCAGTTCCACAGTCATCCGTCAGCTATTAGCAGATGAGGGCAAGGTGGAGGCGATGCCTGATGTGTTGACGCGTCGCTATACGCTTTCGGGGCGTGTAGTGTCTGGAGAGCATATCGGACATGAACTGGGCTTTCCAACGGCGAATCTGGAACCTGATAGTCAGGAGAAACTGATTCCCGCCAGTGGGGCCTATGCGGTATGGGCAATTGTTAACGGACATCGGATGCCTGCGATGATGAATATCGGCACGCGTCCGACGTTCGAGGGAAAGCAGCAGACGCTGGAGGTGCATATCCTGAAAGATGTAGGCGATCTCTACGGACAGTCGATGACAGTGGAGTTTGTAAGTCGCTTACGGGCAGAACAACGCTTTGACAACCGTGAGGCGCTGATAGTCCAGTTAGAACATGACAGACTGACGACAGAACAAATATTATTGAATAACAGATAAGGATCATATATGAAGAATGCAATTATCTATTGGTTTGTGTTTTTAGCCCTTCAGATTGTGGCAGGTGGAATCGTTCAGGCTGTTTATTGGCTGTGGAAGGGCCCTGGAACAGTATTGGATGCCACGGGTACAATCCTGACGATGACGCTTTTCGGTATAGCAACCATTGCCCTGTTTCTGTGGCAGAAATGGGCTGTTGTATCCCGTCATTGGGTACAGACGCGTCCTTGGGTGGTGCTGGTATGGTGTGTGTTGGCAGCCTTGGGCACAATCATCCCTTCCGGATGGCTTCAGGAACTGATGCCCGAATTGCCGAATCTCGTAGAGGAGGAGTTTGATATGATTCTGCGCAACCGTTATGGCTACTTTATCGTTGGACTGCTGGTTCCGTTGGCAGAGGAACTCGTATTCCGTGGAGCCATCCTGCGTTCACTGCTGAATTGGAGCAGCCGGCCTTGGGTGGCCATTCTTATTTCGGCAGTTCTGTTCAGTGCCGCCCATATGAATCCTGCTCAGATGCCCCATACGCTGCTGATAGGTCTGTTGCTTGGTTGGATGTATTATCGTACGGATAGTATTGTGCCTGGTGTGGTGTTCCATTGGGTGAACAATACCGTTGCCTATGTCCTCTATAATTTGTATCCGGATCCTGACATGACAACCACCGATTTGTTTGGCGATGCCCATGTGTTGATGGCGGTGGGATTCTCGCTATGTATTCTGATTCCATCGCTCTTGCAACTGAACCTGCGGATGCAGAAGTGACGAAAAAAAAGAGGAGGGTTGCAAAAGCAGCCCTCTCTACGTTAGTATGTTATGAAAATTTGAGAGAACGGAAACTTCACAGTTTCCTTGTTTTAATAATGTGTTTAGATTATTATAGAGAAAGCATAGAATAATTATTCAATATAAGATGACTCATCAGGCTTGGATATCACCATGGTGTCGGTGATGTTTTCTGCCTGAACGGGACTCAGGATATTAACGGTGTCCACCTGCTGCTGACGATACTTGGCATATTCGTCTTGTGGATTGTCCCATCCATAGTTCCAAGGAGCCTGGGCTGCATTGCCGATTGTCAGGAGGATGGCCACGATGGCTGCTGCCTTGAAGAGTGGCTTCAGGCGTGAGGCCAGTGTGACAATCTTGGCCTTTGGCTCTTCTTCCTGACCAATGCTGCTGAGGATACGGGCATCGAAATCGTCGCTTAAGGTTTCCTCCTGCAATCCGCAGTCGAAAAGCGACTTGTATTTCATCAGGCTGGCAGGAACATCCTCCTGACTGAAGAAAGCCCGAAGAATGGCTTCTTCCTGCAGGGTCGTCTCGCCTTCCCAATAACGCTCTAAGAGCTGTTCGATGTATCTATAGTCCATAATCCTCTGTTTCTATGAATTTTTGTTTGATGGTCTGGCGGGCTCGGAAGATGTTTATTTTCACTTGTTCCTCGCTGATGCCTAACACCTGTGCTATCTCTTTATAACTCTTGCCTTCGAAGTCGCGCAACTGCATACAACTGCGTTGTTTCTCCGGTAGGTGGTTGATGAGCTGGCGTATCAGTTGGATGCGATCGCGCTGCATGGCCTGCTCCTCAGGATTGGATGTGTAGCTGGAGTCGGGTGCATCATGACCCTCTTCCAAACTTTGGTTCTGGTTTTCCGCTTTTTTCATCTTATCGAGTGAGATGTTGCGGCAGATGGTGAGACAGAAGGCTTCGATACTGTCGATCTCGTCCCAATGGTCACGCCTGTTCCAGACCTTCATCATTGTTTCCTGCACAACGTCCTCAGCCTCCGCTCGGTTGAGAGTGATGCGGAGGGCGAGCCGGAAGAGTTCGTTCTTCAGTGGCAACACGTCGTTCCGGAAACTGATTTTTTTCATCCTCTCTAATAATAATGACGATTGAGAAACGCGAAAGTTACAAAATAAGGCGAAATTATTTTTCGCCTTATTGTTGAATGATAGTGCCGCTCTGTCCGTCAAGGGCTGTGGCAAGGGTGATGATGACACGCGAAACACCGCTGTCAATAGCACCTAAGGCATTTTCTATCTTAGGAAGCATGCCACCGCTGATCGTACCGTCAGCCTTATAATTAATAAAGTCCGCGTGCGTGATAACGGGGATAACGGAATCGTCATCGTCAGGATTACGCAAGACACCTTTTTTCTCAAAACTGAAGATAAGCGTGACATCATAATAGGGAGCGAGGGCCTTGGCGGTCTCGCTGGCAATCGTATCAGCATTGGTATTGAGGATATTCCCCTGGCCATCATGGGTCAGTGGTGCCATCACGGGGGTGATGCCTTCCTCGATGAGTTTGCTGAGCATCTGACCGTTGGCCTTGTCGACATCGCCCACGAAGCCAAAGTCGATTCCATCCTTAATGGGGCGCTTGTGGCTGTGGATGAGATCCATATCAGCACCTGTAAGACCCAGAGCATTCACACCGTTGGCTTGGAGACGGGCCACGAGATTCTTATTGACCAAACCGCCATAAACCATAGTGACTACACTGAGCATATCGGCATCAGTAATGCGACGGCCACCCACCATCTTCGATTCGATGCCGAGGGCTTCAGCCACTTTGGTGGCCTTACGGCCTCCGCCATGAACGAGTACCTTCCGGCCTTCAATAGCACTGAAGTCCTTCAGTAATTGTGAGAGCTGGGCTTCGTCTTCCACCACAGCACCACCTACTTTTACAATCGTCAGTTTTTCTTTCATATTCTAGTCTTACTAGTCATTCTAGTTATTCTAGATAGGTATAGCCGTAGAGACCACTGCGGTAGTTTGAAAGGAATTCCTTACCCTCGTCGAGAGAGATCTTTCCTTGCTTTACACTCTTGGCCACCCAGACTTCCAGCTGACGGACAAGTTTCTTGGGATTATACTGTACGTATTCGAGCACTTCCTCCACCGTCTCACCATCGATAATCTGGTCGATGTGGTAGGAGCCGTCCTTCTCAGAGATATGTACAGCATTGGTGTCGCCGAAGAGATTGTGCATATCACCCAGGATCTCCTGATAGGCGCCTACGAGGAACACGCCCAGATAATAAGGCTCATTCTTCTTCAAGGCATGTACAGGCAGCGAGTGGGTATTATGGCGATTGGTAGTGAAGTTGGCAATCTTACCATCACTGTCGCAGGTGATATCCTGAATCGTGGCATTGCGTGTGGGGCGCTCATCAAGACGCTGGATAGGCATGATGGGGAATACCTGGTCGATAGCCCACGAGTCGCTGAGGCTCTGGAAGAGCGAGAAGTTACAGAAGTACTTATCGGCCAAGAGTTTGTCGATCTTCATCAGTTCCTCAGGAATATGCTTCAGATTTTTGGCAAGCGCATGAATCTCGTGACAGACACTCCAATACATGGCCTCAACCTCAGCACGGGTCTTCAAGTCGACGATGCCATGTGAGAACAGATCGAGCACCTCTTCACGGATCTGCTCAGCATCGTGCCAGTCCTCAAGTACATTCCGAGGAGAGAGGTTGTCCCAGATCTCATAGAGGTCCTTTACCAACTGGTGGGAGCTCTCGTCGGGCTCAAATTCCTCTGGCATCTCAGGCAATGAGGCCGTCTCCAGCACATCGATGATCAGCACCGAGTGGTGGGCTGCCAGCGAACGGCCACTTTCTGTGATGATATTCGGATGGGGCAGGTCGTTCTTGTTGGCTGCCTCCACAAAGGTGTAGATACAGTCGTTGACATATTCCTGGATAGAGTAATTGACAGAACTCTCACTTGAAGGTGAGCGTGTGCCATCGTAGTCAACACCAAGGCCACCGCCACAATCGACGAAGTCGACATTGTAACCCATCTTATGCAGTTGGATATAGAATTGTGAAGCTTCGCGGAGAGCCGTCTGGATACGGCGGATCTTGGTAATCTGCGAACCGATGTGGAAATGAATCAGTCGCAGACAGTCGCGCATGCCTTTCTTGTCCAGCATCTCCAAGGCCTCCAAGAGCTCTGCGCTGGTCAGTCCGAATTTTGAGGCATCGCCACCGCTCTCTTCCCATTTGCCAGAGCCGGAAGAAGCCAACTTGATGCGGATACCGATATTGGGACGGATATTCATCTTCTTTGCCTCGCGGGCAATGATCTCCAGTTCGTTCATCTTTTCCACCACGATGAAAATCTGCTTGCCCATCTTCTGTGCCAACAGGGCCAGTTCGATATAGCTCTGATCCTTATAACCGTTGCAGACAATGATGGAATCGCTTTGACACTGCATGGCGATGACGGCATGCAATTCAGGCTTCGAACCGGCTTCCAGTCCCAGGTTGAATTTGCGGCCATGGGAGATGATCTCCTCTACGACAGGCTGCATCTGGTTAACCTTAATGGGGTAGACCACATAGTTCTCGCCTTTGTATTCATACTCCTCTGAGGCTTTCTTAAAACAACTCCAGGTCTTCTCGATACGGTTGTCGAGGATGTCTGGAAAGCGGAGCAATACAGGAGGCGTAACATCACGCAGCGCCAGCTCGTCCATCACTTCACGCAGGTCGATCTGCGTGCCATTCTTACAGGGAGTGACGTAAACATCGCCTTTTTCGTTGATGCCAAAATAGGAAGTCCCCCAACCGTTGATGTTGTAGAGTTCCTTAGAGTCGTCAATAGTCCATTTCTTCATAAGCGGAATAGTCTTGTGTCCGGATTAAA
>CAMJBL010000105.1 GCA_946403845.1 uncultured Prevotella sp.
CAGGCAGCTGTAGAAGAGTAATTAAAGATACTCTGAAATATAGTTTGAGCGCAATTCCTGTTTTGGAGTTGCGCTCAATGTTTTTAATCATAAATATTTTAGCAAATATAGCAAGATATGCCGAATTATTACTATCTTTGCAGAGTGTTTTAAGAATTATCAGGAAACATGGGCAATATTAAGATTACTAAGATATGAATATGAAAGTAATTAGTACAAAGAAGGCACCAGCTGCCATCGGGCCTTATAGTCAGGCCATTCAAGTGGGAAATCTCGTCTATACATCAGGTCAGATTCCTATTGACCCAGCGAATGGAGTGTTCGTTGAGGGAGGTGTCAAGGAACAGACACGTCAGTCATTGACCAATGTCAAGGCTATCTTGGAAGAGGTTGGGCTGACGATGTCAAATGTTGTAAAAACGACAGTGTTCATGACTGACATGAATGATTTCGCTGATATGAACAGCGTCTATGCAGAGTTCTTCACAGAGCCATATCCTGCCCGTTCTGCCGTAGCTGTCAAGACACTACCGAAAGGAGCATTAGTAGAAATCGAAGTCGTTGCAGAAGTGAAAGTATGAAAAGGAAGATCGTAGTATTGTTTGCCATTTTGTCGGTTATTGCTGTTGATGCTCAGACAGGTATCTTTCCTTCAGATGGTAGCAAGCGACCAGAGGTCGAGCAGAAGAAGGTATATAATGAGGACATCGACCCTATTGAACAGATAGATCAGGCTATTGTCAGGGCAAAGTCTAAAGGTAAGTTCGTTATTTGTCAGGTGGGTGGTAACTGGTGTCCTTGGTGTTTGCGCTTTGCAGATTTCATCACGAATGATACCACTATCAGAAAAGTCATTGACGAGAATTTTGAGTATATCCATGTGAACTACAATCCTCGTAAGTCTCAAGGAGCAGAGAAGTTGGAGCAAGGCAAAATCCTCATGAAACGCCTGAATAATGCAGGGCGTTTCGGATTCCCTGTGTTTGTTATTCTCGATGAAGAAGGCAAGGTAATTCATATTCAGGATTCAAGCCTTTTGGAGGAAGGGGAAGGCTACAATCAGAAAAAGGTTCTTGGCTTTTTCAAGGGATGGACGCCTAAGGCGGTTAAGAACTGATTTGTCCAATTTGACTAAAAACGAAATATATGAAGAAGATGACAATCATGATGGTAGTTGCGGTTGTACTTGTTGCAACGGTATTGGTGGGATGTAAATATATAAGAGGCCAGATTCTCGATGGCCCGGGAATGGAGCGTGATTCTACCGATATCGACTCGACAGCTATTTTGGCACAGGAAGAAATGACAGGTCTAATCAAGGAACTCTATGCCGCGGCGGCTAAAAACGAAGGAGACATAGACCTGCTTTATGCCTGTCAAGTGTGGCGGAAAATGGTGGCTGCTGTAGAAGAGAAGGATTCACATGTGGCTGAGATCGGCTTCTTTAACGATGACTATTGGACACAAATGCAGGACAGCAACCCCGATGACTTGGAGGCTCGTGATATCCGGTTTGAGCAGTTGGATGTTGAGAAAGGTACGGCTACGGTCAGCTTCATTCTCCACAGTTCGATACAGACCGTCCACCAGAAGTTCGAATTCTGCCATGAGGACGGCAACTGGCGTGTACACAATATCATCAGGTACTTCAATGGCCCTGACGGTAAAGAGGAGGAATCCAACTTGTTGGAAGCTATGCGAAGCTATCTCGATGAGCCGCTGGAGGAAGCACAAGAACTGACTTTCTCCAATATGGCTGGAATATACGATGACGAAAAGCAGGAGAGCCGATTCTGTCTGAATGAGGACGGCACAGCCACATGGGGCATGATAGGTAGCCTAAACTATACGGAGTACACCTACACCATCAATGGTAATACCATTTGCCTGAAACCTAAAGGTGTGGAATCAGAGGATGACTGCTATGAGTATGACGAGAACACCCGTACGCTAAAGAATGAGCAGGGTGCCGTCTATTATCGTCAGGTTGTTGAATAATACCATATACTACGAATGTCAGGTCATTGATGCTTATAAGACTATTACTATTAATTAGATGGTAAGATACATCGGAGAACTAATATCCATTGGTGTGGCTTTTTCCTGGACGGCCACCGCACTGCTGAGCGAATTTGGCAGCAAACGACTTGGTAACCTGACGCTGAACGTGCTTCGTATGGCGCTGGCACTGCTCTTTTCTGTGGTGCTATTCTGGTTTGCGGTTGGTACGCCGATACCTTCTGTTGGTTCCATTGAAGCCTGGGGGTGGATGCTACTTTCGGGTTTGGTAGGATATGTTATCGGTGATTTTTGCCTCTTCCAGTGTTATATTATCATTGGCTCACGTTATGGACAGTTGTTCATGACAATGGCTCCATTGGCAGCGGCACTGATGGCCTGGATTACCATGGGTCAGCAGATGACACCTATGAGTATCGTTGCTATGTTCGTCACGCTTATTGGTATCGGTATCTCCGTCTTAGGTCGTGGCGAACATCATAAAGTCTCGCTGAAGTTACCGTTAAATGGCGTACTCTTTGCCATTGGTGCAGCCCTTTGTCAAGGCATTGGCCTTGTGTTGAGTAAGATAGGAATGGATCATTACGATACAGGCGAAATGCCCGATTGGCTCATACCCTTCAGTGCCAATTTTTTGCGATGTATTGCTGGCTTTATAGGATTCAGTTTGTTGCTATATTTCCGCGAAGGGTTCAAACCTTTGCGTGAGGCCCTGCACGATCGTAAGGGTATGACTGTTGCAACAGCAACTACCATTTTTGGCCCTTTTGTCGGAGTGGGATTCTCGCTGATGGCCGTTCAGTACACCAATGCCGGCATTGCCTCTACACTCATGGCACTGACACCTATTATTATCATTTTGCCTTCATATTGGCTGTTCCATCAGAAGATCACATGGCGATCCGTCCTCGGTGCCATTATCTCTGTCCTTGGAGTCAGTTTGTTCTTTCTGGGGTGATATAATAAACCAAACGATATGAATAAATAGTTTTATCTATGAAGAAAGTATTATTTCCCATCGCCATTGTGGCTATAGTGGCAACAATGGTTTCGTGCGGAACCCAAACCGCTAAAGGCAGTGACACCGATTCTATAGCAATAGCTGATAGTGTCGTGACCACGGCTCCTGCTGAGTTATGGACAGAAGAGGCCGTAGAGACTCAAATCAGGAAGATGTACGAACGTCTGAATGATATGGATAAGAATGGCGTGATTAATATCGTTACGTTGGAAGACGAATTTTGTAGTAGCTATTACCTCAATCTGCGTAATGCCATCCATAAATCCATAAAGGATGCTACTGGTGATGACCGGATGTTCTTCGGCGATGAGGAGGGCTATCGTTTTCTGGCTGGCATGCCAACGCCGTTGGAAATAGAGAAGGTAAAGGTAGATCTGATGACAGGCGATATGGCTCAGGCACAAGTGAGATTCAAAGGTGCTGACGAGGAAAATGGATTTATGCGTTTGGAACTGGACTTGGAAAACGGTGCGTGGCGTGTGAAGAACTTTGATCAGCCGGAAGCTTTCGGTCCTGGCGGCATCCTGAAGATCATGGAAGACTTTGCCCATGAGCATGGTATCAGCTACGAGGAGAAAGAACCTGCTGAGGACGCTATGGCTAAGGAATGGGATGTCAGTGTGCGCACCACTGATCTGGAAGAGAAGTTGCCTCGCTACGAGGCCCTTATTCGTGATGCCAACGGCAAGGTTATTCAGGTGCTAGAGGGCAATACGGTCGATTATCCGCAGGATATGCTGAAGCCATTCGGCAATGTGTGGCAGGCTGATGTTGACTTCGACGGACATACTGACATCATGATCTGTTTGGGTATGATGCCCGCCAGCGATCAGACCATCACTTACTATGATGCCTGGCTCTACAATCCAAATGCGGGTGAATTCTTTCATCATGAAGGTTTTCGCGATATCAGCAATCCTGAGGTGGATGCTACCAATAAGTACATTAAAGGTCACTATCTGCTCCGTGATGGTGAGACAAAACAGTACATAGCTTTCACCTTGCAGAGAGACGGTACTCAGAAGAAGCTGAAAGAGTGGCAAGGCAAGTAACAAATTGTATTTTTTGCATCGTATTATGAGAATAATTAGTGATATGAATAAGAAAACGGTGAAGACCAGGTCTCTTTTGACTTGCTTATTGACTTTCGGTCAAGTTTGCTCACGTTCGGTTGAACAGATGCGAGCATCTTTCTGCTTTTGCTTAATCGCAGCTTTGTCTGTGGTTGGGCTAAACTCGGCATGTGGGCAAGGTGTTTTTGAAAATGTGGATGTTAATGAATTCACTAAACTTGCTTCTGATACCAATATTGTGGTGCTTGATGTGAGAACTGCCAGTGAATTTGCTGAAGGGCATCTTGAAAGGGCAATCAATATTGATTATCAACAGAGCGATTTCATGGAAAAGGCTAAAGCGACTTTGCCTCTTGATAAGAAAATTGCCGTCTATTGTCGAAGCGGAAGACGTTCTGCTGGTGCAGCTGGTAAACTGGGTGAAGAGGGTTACAAACTTGTCAACCTGAAAGGTGGCATCATTGCTTGGAAGGAAGCCAACATGCCTGTAACGAAAGAATAATTGAGTAGTATTGATTGTAGTATTTTTAAGAAAGTGGGAATGAATAGGTTTTTATTGTTAGTATTTCTGATGATTGTAACTACTGCCAGAGCTCAAAGGACGGAGCAGCAAGAGCAAGGTGAATATACAATTAAAGTTGAGAGCCGACAGCCCTCAGGCATCATTAACGAGATGCTTTATGGACAACTCTTTGAGCACATCTACTTCAGTGCCAACAATGGCGTCTGGCAGGAACTGATACAGGAACGCTCTTTCGAGCCGGAACAGTATCCAGGCATCCATCCGCGTGATGGGTATTTCGACGGATGGTTTATGGACGATGATATGGTATTACATTCACCAACCCGTTACGAACAGCCCCTCAAGATTGACAGTATCAACACCTGTGACTTCGACCTGACGATGGATGTGAACTGGCGTTCATACAAGTTGGCACGACGCAGTTGGAGTGGGGGACTGATGGATATCCGTTTCGCCTTCCGTAATAAGGCTGATGGCACACCTTATTTCGTCCGTATACACGACCCGTATTATGAGAGCCGCATGTTTACACCCGCACAGACGCAGGCACAGATCGATGCTGCCAACGAGGCTGCTGCACGTGCTGCCCTTGAGCGACAGAATGCTACAGCCGACTTCTCCATCTGCACGATGGAGGTTCGTGAATCGCAAGGTTTCGGTGGACGACCTGGTCGCCGTATGAATATGCTGACACCATTGGCATCGGCTCCAACCACGAAAGAGCAGGTGAATGAGGAGCAGAAGTGGCACAAGCTGCGCATAGAGAGTCGTGGCAGCAAAGTGACGGTGTTCTGGGACGGCAAGCAGGTGCTGACCTACGATGGTCTGGAGCGTGCTGACCGCAATTTCGTGACTTTCTGGGTGAACTATACCGAAGCTACTTACCGCAATATCCGTCTGACATCAACCGAAGGTAATGTGCTCTTTGAGGGCACGCCTGGCGATGTGCAGATTCCAGCTGTGGCTCAGCAGTGGACAGCCTTTGGCGAAGGTGG
>CAMJBL010000106.1 GCA_946403845.1 uncultured Prevotella sp.
AGAAGACGGACGAGGCGGAGCAGTTAGCCCGCGAAATACGGATTCTTGATGCAGTTGACATTGAATAGCACTAAATCTGGTATAAAAAAATAGCCTCCTATTTTCTGATAAGAGGCTGTTTTCAGTAGACAGAAGCATATTATTTGAGAATAATAGTCTCTTAATTTTCAAGGCTCGCCTATCTCTTCGTAGATCAGCTGTACCTCCTGTGGCGAGAAGGTATGGCGGCGAATCACCGTTAGTGGGCGGATTGCATCTGGCGGAGGAGCTGTCGCTGCTGCTCGGTGAGGTTGGTGGGAAGTTTGACCTGATAGGTGATGACGAGGTCGCCAAAGGTGCCGTCGCCGCGGTCGTAGCCCTTGCCACGCAGGCGGGCCTTCGTGCCAGGCTGCGTTTCGGGTTTTACCTTCAGCTTGACCTTCTGGCCGTTGGAGAGCGTGATGATGACCTCGCCACCCAAGAGGGCCGTATAGAGGTCGATGGTGACGTTGGCGTTCATCTCGCCCGAATGCGTACGTGGCGATGCGCCGCCGAAGCCCTGGAAGCCACCGAAGCCCCCACCCTGCTGCCCCTTGCGCCCAAACAGGTTCTCGAAGAAATCGCTGAACCCGCCACCGCCTGAGCTGAAGCCCGAGAAATCGAAGCCGCCGAAGGGATTGCCGCCGGCACCGCCAGCACCACCGCCAAAGCCCTGGAACTGTTCGGCCTGTTTCCATTGCTCACCATACTGGTCGTATTTCTTACGCTTCTCGGGGTCGCTGATCACATTATAGGCCTCCTGCAGTGCCTGGAACTTGGCCTGCGCCTTGGGGTCGTCGGGATGCAGGTCGGGATGAAACTGCTTGGCGCGCTTCAGGTAGGCCTTCTTCACATCCTTCTGCGGTATCGTCTTGTCGACGCCTAAAATCTTGTAATAATCAACAAATGCCATAATCGTTCCTCCTCATATTTAGGTAATCTTTACCTAAAAAGCAGCAAAAACCATACCAATATTTGGAGAAATCGGGGATTTTTTGTATCTTTGCGCAAAAATTAACCAACGATGAAAAAAATAACGCTTCTAACGATGGCCTTGACGGCTATGATGACGACGGCAACAGCGCAGCCGGTGACGAAAACGGTGAAGCTGAAGGTGATTGAGACGAGTGATGTGCACGGACATTTCTTCCCATGGGACTTCATGAACAACAAGCCCATCGACGGCACCCTCACCCGTGCGAATACCTATATCAAGCGACAGCGCGGGGAATATGGCGACCGTCTGCTGCTCATCGACAACGGCGACATCCTGCAGGGACAGCCCTGCGTGTACTGGTCGAACTATGTCATGCCCAACGAGGAGAACCTCGCCGCCTCGGTGATCAACTATATGAAATACGACGTGGAGGCCATCGGCAACCACGACTTCGAACCCGGACATAAGGTGTACGACAAGTGGATCAAGGAGGTGCGCTGCCCGCTAGTGGGTGCGAACATCGTGAAGGAGGACGCCAAGGACGGTCCTGCCAATCCCCAGAGCATCTACACCGGCCTGCAGCCCTACTACACGCACTATGTCGACGGCGTGAAGATCTGCGTGATCGGCATGCTGACACCCGCCATTCCCAACTGGCTGAACCAGTCGATTTGGGAGGGCATGGCCTTTGAGGAGATGGCCAGCAGCGCCCGGAAATGGGTGAAGTATGTGCAGGAGGTGGAGCGTCCGGACCTGATTATCGGATTGTTCCACTCAGGCCTGAACGGCGGTATCAAGACCGACGAATACGAGGAAGACGGTACGGAGACGGTGGCCAAGGAGGTGCCGGGATTCGACATCATATTCTTCGGACACGACCATCAGGTGCATAAGGAGTGGATCACCAACCGTCAGGGCAAGAAGGTGCTCTGTCTGGATCCCAGCTGTCATGTGCAGAACGTGGCAGAGGCCGAGATCGAACTCTCATATAAGAACGGCCATCTGGTGAAGAAGGATATCAAGGGCGAGATCGTGAGCGTGAAGGACGAGGCCATCGACGAGGAGATGGTCCGTCATTTCCAGTCGAAGATCGATGCCGTGAAGGAATATGTGGGTCGCAGGATCGGCCGTTTCGAGAATCCCGTCTATTCGCGTGACGGATTCTTCGGCAACTCGGCTTTCACCGACCTGATCCATAACCTGCAGATGAAGATCTCGGGTGCGGAGATCTCGTTTAACGCTCCGCTGGCCTTCAACAGCGTAATTCAGGCTGGCGACGTGACACAGGCCGATATGTTCAAGCTCTACCGCTTTGAGAACCTGATGTTCATGCTGCGGATGACGGGCGAGGAGGTGCGCAAACACCTGGAATACAGCTACGACATGTGGACCAACACGATGACGAAGCCCGAGGACCACGCCCTGCTGCTGAACGACAATACGACGGGCGACCAGCAGCGCACGGGATTCCAGAACTTCACCTTTAACTTCGACTCGGCCTGTGGCATCGACTACGAGGTGGACCTGACGAAGCCCAACGGTCAGAAGGTGAAGATCCTCAGGATGTCGAACGGCGAGCCCTTCGACGAGCAGAAATGGTATAAGGTGGTGATGAACAGCTACCGTGCCAATGGCGGCGGTGAGCTGCTGACACACGGTGCCGGCATCGCCAAGGACGAGCTGGAGAAGCGCGTGATATGGCATACGGACATGGACCAGCGGCATTACCTGACGGAGGAGATCCGCAAGATGGGTACGGTGGATCCGCAGCCGAACCATAACTGGAAGTTCGTGCCGGAGGAATGGGCAAAGCCAGCGCTCGAACGCGACTACAAGATATTGTTCGGAAAATAACACACAGAATAATTATGTCACACAGATCTCACAGATTTATTTAATCCTCCGGATTATTATCAGGGACATTTGTCGCTTGCGACAACTATTTGTGAGATCTGTAAGATCTGTGTGAGTCAAAAATATATATGAATTATTATTTCGTTTTTTGTAAGGAAGACCTGCTGTTGGAGAAGTGTGCTGACGGCAGGTATACGATACCGTTGCAGGAGGAGGCCCCTACGGAGGTGAAGCCCTGGACGAACGTGATGAACATCACACCGCTGGACGGCATCGCGGTGAAGACCTACCGCATCGATGCCCCGATTACCGATGATCCGCGCTACGAGATGTGCGGTCTCAGACAGAGCTACTTCAAACTCTCGAAGCCGCTGTATCTGAAGGCGGGCAAATGTCAAGAACTGCTGTACTGGGACCAGAACACGAAGTATTGTGGCGTGTGTGGCGCCCCGATGCGCATGGATACGGATATCTCGAAGAAATGTACGGAGTGTGGTAAGGAGATCTGGCCGCAGCTGGCCACAGCCGTCATCGTGCTGATACACCGTGGCGACGAGGTGCTGCTGGTGCGCGCCAAGAACTTCAGACGCGACTACTACGGACTGGTAGCGGGATTCGTGGAGACGGGCGAGACGCTGGAAGAGGCCGTGGCCCGTGAGGCCCTCGAGGAAACGGGCGTCACCATCACCAATATCCGCTATTTCGGTTCGCAGCCATGGCCCTACCCTTGCGGGCTGATGGTGGGATTCAATGCCGACTATGTTAGCGGAGAGATCCACCTGCAGCAGAGTGAGATTGCCAAGGGGGGATGGTTCAGGAAGGATAACCTGCCGGAGATTCCGGAGAAGCTCTCCATCGCCAGGATGCTTCTCGACGCCTGGACCGGCGAATAGCACACAGATAGATTATGTCACACAGATCTCACAGATCTCACAGATTTTTTTAATCCTCCAGATTATTATCAGGGACATTTGTCGCTTGCGACAATATCTGTGAGATCTGTGAGATCTGTGTGAGTAAAAAAATCTGAGTGAGTTTAGTATTCGATCGTTTTCATGGATAGCTGGCCCTTGAAGGAGATGAGGGTCTCGACAAGGTAGCAGCTGGCACCATCGGGGATGCAGAGGGTGGCATTGAAGTGCAGGCCCGCTGCATCGATGCTGCTGTACTCCATGTTGCCCAGCACCGCCTGCTCCAGGAAATCGGCAGGCACATACTTGCTGTACTGCGACTTGCGGAAATCACTGGAGAAGAGCTTCTGCGCACCCTTATAGACGCTGATGTGCATGATATTGTCGTAATAGACATTATCCACCTCGACACCATCTTCATTATACGCATGCTTCACCACCTTGTATTTCGTGGGGTTGATGGCGATGTACCAATGGTAGCGGTCGCCCCCGAAAGTCACCACGGAATCGGTCTTCACCTGATGGGTGTAGGTCATGATGTGAGGCGCATCGTGCACCCACGTGGAATCGGCCTCGGGATTGTCGCTACGACGGTATTTCACGAGGTCGCCATTCTGGTTGCGGAACCAGAACAGGTTCTGGGTGAGGCGGTCGATGCTGTACGTGGCACCTGATGCCAGGACGAGCGAATCGCCCACGATGCGGAAATAGGCGGGCATGCTGGTGGAGTCGGAATAGAAGATGGTATCGCCATCGACATGAACGGCATACTCCTCGGTCTCGTCGTCCACCCAGAAACCCTGTAACATGGCCTTTGACTCGCGGTCTTCCTCCTGTCCTGCCGTCGGATTGTCAGCAGAACGGTTACCACAGCCGCAAAGCGCCAAGGCTAATAGAACTATAATTGATAAATGCTTCATTTTCCGATGCAATGATACTCGAAGCCGTTCTCGTCGAGCTCCTCCGTATCGAAGATGTTTCGTCCGTCGATGACCAGCGGCTGCTTCATCGCCTTCTTGATGACGCCCCAGCCCGGCAGACGGAACTCCTTCCACTCCGTGAGCAGCAGCAGGGCATCGGCATCGAGCACGGCATCATACATGTCGCGACAGTAGACGACGCTATCGCCCACCCTGCGCTTACACTCCTCCATGGCCACGGGGTCGTAGACGCGCAACTGGCATCCGGCAGCCAACAGCTTGGAGATCATCACCAGCGCCGTCGACTCACGCATATCGTCGGTCTCGGGTTTGAAGGAGAGTCCCCACATGGCGATGGTCTTGCCCTTCAGGGCTTCCTCAGAACCGTAGGCCTTGACGAGTTTCTCGAAGAGCACGCTCTTCTGATGCTCGTTGACGCGCTCCACCGCCTTGAGCACCTCCATCGAGTAGCCTGCCTGATCGGCGGTCTTGATGAGGGCCTTCACATCCTTGGGGAAGCAGCTGCCACCGTAGCCGCAGCCGGCATAGAGGAACTTACGACCGATACGCGTATCGGAACCGATGCCCGCGCGTACCATATTTATATCCGCGCCCACGCGCTCGCATAAATTAGCAATGTCGTTCATGAAGGAGATACGCGTGGCCAGCATGGAGTTGGCGGCATACTTCGTCATCTCGGCAGAGGGGATATCCATGAAGATCACGCGGAAGTTGTTGATCAGGA
>CAMJBL010000107.1 GCA_946403845.1 uncultured Prevotella sp.
AATACAAAACCTATTTGTCCTTTGCGAACCTTCGTGCGTTGACTCTCCTTCAACGAGCCCACGTCCTCGCCATCGAGCAGATAACGCCCGCTGGTGGGATTGTCGAGCAAGCCCAGGATGTTGAGCAGCGTTGACTTACCACAGCCCGAGGGTCCCATGATGGCCACAAACTCACCTTTCTTTACTTCGAGCGATACGCCGCCCAGTGCTACGGTCTCCACCTCTTCCGTGCGGAACACCTTCTGAATGTTTTCTAACTTAATCATAATATTATTCTGTTTTGATACTTTCTACGGGATTTGTTCTTACTGCTTTTATAATTTGGATGCTAACCGAGAGTACGGCTACCAATAAGGCAAACGCACAGGTGACAGCGAAAATCCAAGGACTGAGGGCGATGCGATAGTTGAAGTTTGTCAGCCAGTCGTTCATGATGAACCACGAGAGCGGAATGGCTATGATAAACGATACCAACAGCGGAGCGCAGAACGTACGGAGCATCAGCAGCGTGACCTCACGCGATGTCGAACCCATAATCTTTCGGATACCTATCTCCTTCTGTCGTTGACGGATGAAGAAGAGCGACATACCGATGAAACCTAACACGGAGATGACGATAGCCACGAGTGAGAAAAGTGAAATAATCTTCAGCGTGTTCTGCTGATCCTCGAAAGTCTCAGCAATGTTCTCTTCTAACTTTTGTACATACCACTCCATATCGGCATCAGGCACACCTTGTTCTTTGAGCATTGCGATAAAAGTTGTCTTGGCGTGTTTGTCGCCATTGGTTTTGACTAAGAATGAAGGATGGTCTAACGTCTCACACAGCTTGAAGGCGAAAGGCTCTACACCCTGTAGAACGTTGGTACGATGAATGTCGTAGAGTATGCCAGTGATGGGATTCTTGTTATCACCGCCCCAACATATTTCACGTGTACTGTCAGTATATTCCATCTGACGCATCGTCTCCTCCGTCAGATAGTAGCCGTCGCTGGTCTTACCATAGTCCTTCTTGATTTTCAATCCGTATAGATCGAAAGCAGTCTTATCAAGTTCTGTCTGGAATATCGTTACGTGTTTGTCGTCGCGCTTAACCATGCGCATACTACAGCTGCCGCTTGCCAACGCAGTCTGTTGAAATGAGCCTATCCTCTCTACAAATGGCATCTTCTCGAGAAGGTTTCTTACGGTCTGATACTTCTCGTCTGGCGCATTGATGACAAACAGATTCTCAGTGTTATAGCCTAATGGTGCATGAATGAGGTGGCTCAACTGCAACCAGATGACAAGAGCCGAGGTAAGCATCACGACGGTGATGACATTCTGCAGAATGATGAACAGCTTGCCAAGCACCATCTTGGAGCGGTAGCGGAAATTGCCCTTCACGATGTCAATGGGCTGATAGTGGGCAATCTGTAGCGAAGGCATAATGCCCGATATAAAACCAACCAGCAGTATAAAACCGAGACTGACGCCAATAGTGCCTATGCTTATATCATCCAATAGGGCAATCTTTCCTTTAAACAGGCTGATGGCATCGTCTTGAAAACCAATGGCCAGCGCCAGACCGCCAGCAAACGAAAAGGCCACCATCAGTGTGGATTCTACGATCAGCTTCAGCGAAATCTCCCGCTGGCTGCTACCGAAGAGCCGTCGTGTAGCCATCTCCTTGGCACGGAAACCTGTGTTGGCGACAGTCAGATTGATGTAGTTGCTCACGGCAAAGAACAGTATGGCCAGTACGGCTGCCAGCAGAATATGGAGTCGCGTCTTGTCGCCTTTCTGCATACCCCGCCAATCGTTTTGAGGGGCAAACATGATGTCTCTCAGCGGGGTAAAGGTCAGCTGACCGTCGGCCCAATTGCCAGAATAGTTCTTCGTCAGATAATCGCTGATGACGCGTTTCTTCCCCTCAATGGTCGTGTCAGAATGTAACATCAGGAACAGCTTGCTACAACCATTAGCACCCCATGCTGACGTATAGTTCTCCAGTTTATAGCCCATCACCTGCGGATAGCGCTCCATGCTGGCAATGATCTGCGTCTCGTTGGGAAGCACGGTATGGTCGAAGTCCTTCGCAACGGCACTGACGGTATAAACCAGCGTACTGTCGTAAGGGTCTTCATGTCCGATACGTACATGGCGTTCACCTACTATCTGAATTGATTCGCCAATGGGGTTCTTATTGCCAAACAGTCTCTTGGCCAGTTGCTCTGTAATGACACACTTGTCAGGCTTATCAAGTGCATAGCGTCTGTTGCCCTGCGTCAATTCAAAGTCGAAGAAGTTGAAGAACGTAGAGTCTGCCAGCATGATGGTGCTCTTGTAGTCGCCTTCTTCTACCACCAGATTGCCGTGTTTTATTTTTCCACTCTGGCTCATCACACAGCAGGTCTGCTCCACCTCTGGACACATCGCCTTGATATCATCAGCCGCCTGAGGCCACATGAAAAAGTTGTTTTCACTACCCATCAGGTAGATACGATCGGCATTCTTGTGCCAACTATCGATACTATATTGCCGCCAAGTGTAGTCGCCCATCAGGATGATGAACATCAGCGACACCACCAACCCCGCTATATTTATTAAGGTATATAGCTTGTTGCGCGACAGGAATCTGAAATAACTCTTCATATCATTCTCTATTTTCAATCATTATTCGTTTTTAATGCTGTTGACGGGATTCTCGTTGGCATTCTTCCAACTTTGGTATGTCACCGTCAGCATCGTGATAAGGGCGATAAGCAGGAAGGACACCAAGAATAACAGGGGCGATATGGCGGTACGGACGGCAAAGCCTTCGAGCCAATGCTGGCCCAGCAGGTAGCCGATGGGAGCCGACACCACGAAGCAGCCTAATAGGATATACAGGTAGCGCTTGTTGAACATGGTCAGTATCTCTCGTGTCGAACTGCCGAACACCTTGCGGATACCAATCTCCTTGCGACGATATTCGCTCTCGAACATCGTCATGCCAAACACACCAATGATGCTTATCAAGATGGCGAGCAGAGAGAAAAGCAGAATTTGTTTGGTGAAGCGGCCTTCCTGCTTGTAAGCCTTTTCCAGCTCCACGTCCATATAGCGCAGGCCGCTGATGTCAAGAGGCTGGCCTTTCTCATACTTATTCACAACTTCCATCACTTTTTGTTTGGCTTCGCGCTTGTCCATACCTTTTGCCACTCGTACCATCAATACATTGCGCCAGGAGCCATTACTCCAATAACGGCCATTCGGACTGGGTACAAAGAAAGCAATGGGTTGCTGGCTGTCATCCACTCGTAGGGTGGCATACTTGATGTCTTTGCAGAAACCAACGACAGGATAATCGCCATCGGTGATGGGCTGGTCGGTAGCGAGCCAGGGATATTGTTTCTTTGTCGACTCGTTGAAGATGTACATATCGCCATCGCCTTTTTTGAAGTTACGACCTTCAACGATGTCAATGCCCATCACATCGAGGAACCGCCAGTCCACAAAGATGCAAGTAAAGTTCATGTGCTTGTCGCCTTCGCCTCTGCCCCACGTCATATAACTGTCACCAGTGCCTAAGACGGTCATAGCCAGACTTGCACCTTCTATCCCAGGAATCTTACGCAGCTCTGCATCGATGGCGTCAGCCTTGTTGCGGGTATCAGGTGCAGTTTGCACTACCATCACTTCATCCTTATCGAAGCCGTAGTCAGTATGATAGATGAGATAACTCTGCAAGTACATGATGCCCACGCCAATCACCAGCATGAAGGATATGATGAATTGCAAACAAATCAGGATGGTGCGCAGCATACGACCTTTGGGCGACAGACCAAACGAGCCTTTCAGCACCAAGGCTGGCGGGAAGGAAGTGACATAATATGACGGATAGGAACCTGCCAGCAGACCCACTACGATGCTGAGCAACAAGGTGGCGCCAATGAGCCAGAGGTGATCTTTCAATAGGATGCTGCCCTGCACCAGTTCCTGCAAGCCCAAGTCGTGAGCCAGATACACGAATGCCATAGCCACCACGAAGGCAATCAGGCTAATCAAGACTGCTTCTGCCAACAGACTGCTCCTCAGTTTTGTCGTCGTAGCACCCAGCACCTTCTGGGTATTGATGCTGCGAATGCGCATAGGTGTCTCGGCCAAAGTGAAATTCATGAAGTTGACTGCTGCTATCACTATTATCAGCAGAGAGAAGCAGATGAGCAGATAGATAGAACTGCGACTCGGAGCGGCTTTGTCAAGGACTTTGGAGAAATGAGCGTCAGCAACGCTGGTAAGCACCACTTGCAGGGCTTCTTCCTCCTCCTTGGTAGTCAGGTTGAACTTTTCCTTGAAGAGCTCGATGGCTGTCTGACGCAAGATATTCTGCACCATTGACAGGTTCGCGGCATCATCCACCCGGATGTAAGCGTCGTAGTTCCAGTTGTTGTAATTGTCTTCATTGGAATTACTGCCAATAAAGCAAACTCCATGCAGGAGGTTGTTAGTAGGATAGTCCTCTATCACAGCACATACATTGTAGATAGTCTTGTCATCCCATTTGTACTTCATCGTCTTGCCTGCCGCATCAGTAGTACCGAAAATGCGTATCGCTTCAGAGCGTGGCAATACGATATTGCCATTTTGATTCAAACCTTTCACATCGCCATCAATGACTGTAGGCTTGAATACACTGAGGAAGTCACGCTCACCATATATAAGATTCAGTGAATACTCCTGATTATCTACCACAAACTGGTCGAAGTTTGTCCACCCGTTTCCGATGCTATAGCCTGTGACGTGAGGCGAAGCTGCCGCCAGTTGCTCTACCACAGGACGAGGCAGATGAGTGCCATAGTCCTCCGCACCAGGTCCTAATTTCATCGTCATGCGGAACAGGTTCTCGTGCTCAGTAAAACTTTTGTTATAGTCTAAGTCGTAGTTCACCTGCGTCATAATGACGAAGAAGGAAGCGAAGGCCAAGCTCAGCCCCAGCATATTTAACAGGTTCGCCGTAACAAACTTCCTGAATATCGATGTAAAGTTTCTGATAATAGTCTTCATATCTCTTATTTGATTACTAATACTTCATTGTCCTTGAATGCCTCGTAGCCGCTGGTGACGACACGTTCGCCTGGCTCCAAACCTTCGAGCACTTCGTAGTGCTGCGGATTCTGGCGACCGATGCGGATGTTTCGGCGATAGGCTTGCGAGCCATCCTTCGAGAGGACGAAGATCCACTGTCCGCCTGTGGTCTGGAAGAAGGTGCCGCGAGGGATGATGACGGCTTGCTCGGGCTGACCAAGTTCGAGGTCGATATAGTAAGTCTGACCTGTGCGGATGTTCTCTGGGCGCTCGCCACTGAAGATGAAATCACAGCGGAACTTGCCCTCGCGAACTTCTGGAT
>CAMJBL010000108.1 GCA_946403845.1 uncultured Prevotella sp.
GTGCGGTAGTTAAAGGCGCCCCGCTCTTTGACATCCCACTCGCCGACATTATTCCGCAGCAGCGGTTCACAATGGGAGGTGCCTATCACGATGCCACAGCTGTCGGCCATCGACTTCGCCCCGGGCGTCTGGAAGAAGGCCACCGTTCCCTCGTGCATGGCAGGCCAGATGGCGTTGGCACGAAGACGCAGAAGGAGTTCGAATATCTTACGATAAGTCTGAGGGCCTATCTGTCCTTTCGGTCCTGACTCAAAGGTCTGACTCCACGGGCGCAGACTCCAGTCCTCGTCATTCAGGAAGATGCCCCGATACGCCACACTGGGCTGCTGCCTGGTGGCATAGTCGCTGTCGATGGTCAGACGGGCTTTCCGCTCGGGTACCACATCACCCCACCATATCCATGGCGACACACCGGCCAGGCGCGAGAGTTCCAACAGGCCGTAAGCCATCCCCCGGCCATTGTTGCCCTCAATGATAATCTGTCCGCTTTTGACGTAGATACGAAAGCCGTCGGCTACGCCCCTACCCTGCACCACTCTGACGACAGGTCTTGCAGAAGCCTTAGGTGTCAGACCCGTTACCTGCCGCATATCGTCTTTCCACATGTCGAGCGCGATCTGCACCACAGGCTCCACCTGCTTTGGCAAGCTATAGGTAATCGGATGCTCCCCGTCGAACCACGTCACCTGCGCCTTAGCCACAAATGGCAGGAGCATCAATGCCAAAACCAGAGCAGACTTTCTCATATCATTGCAAAGCAAGAGAATCACCAGTCGTCATCATCCGCACCAGTGATACCATTCTTGATGGCCTCCCCGACTTTGTCGATGATGGCGTTTGAATAAGCATGGGTCATCACGAGTGCCTTCGAGCACGTGCGCTTCTGGGCATCCTTCTCCACGAAAGGATAATGTTTGGTGATCTCCCACTGCTCATCATAGAGCCGGCGGTCGGTATTATCGTTCTTCATCCGCTTTCCGTCGCTGTAGATGTTCTGCGTCCGCTGCCGGTTATTATCCCTGTCGCCCAATGCGCCTAACCAGCCGCCGTCCTCCACTATCAAGATGTCGTAGTTTTGTACGGTATAGGTGACGCGCACCTTACCATCCTTAATGTCGAGTTTAATCACCGGTGTAATACTCACCACATAGCGGAATAAGGTTCCCGTATGGTCGGCGATGGCGTCGATGGTCGATGAGACAATGATGCAACCAGCCTCCTTGTCGTTCAGCGTAATGGCCTGCTTGTCCTTGAAGGTTGCCGTCACCCAGTAGTTCAGAGCCACATAGAGTTGCGACTTCGTCTTGCCGGGCGCCTCTATCACCTCCTGATAGGTAAGGGCATCGTTCTTGTCGAATGTCAGACCTTTGGCCAGATTGGCAGCTGCGTCGAGCCATTTTTCGCCGTACTTCTGCTTGGCATATTTTTCCAAGTCAGCAGATTTCATTACTTGTGCCTGGGCACTCACTGCAACCATCATGGCGGCAGCCATCATCATTATAAACTTTTTCATATTCTTGTCTGTTAATAATTGCAATTATCGATAGTTATTTGGCATCTTCGCGTATCCAGGCGGTTACGGTCTGGCCCATGCGCTGCTTGAAGGCCAGGCTGAAGGTGCTGTAGCTGCGGTAACCGCTTTCGCTGGCCAGCTTCTGAACCGTGAAGAACTGTCCGGCCGCGGCAACCTCCTGATAACGGCCGATAAAGTGATTGATGCGCAGATTGTTGATATAGGTATTGTAAGTGATGCTCTGACGGGAGAAATACTGGCTGAGATAGGAGCGGTTGGTACCAATGGCCTGGGCAAGCTGCTGAAGGGTGAGGTCGTGCTGCAGATAGAGCTGTGTGGCCACGCAATGCTCTGCCAGCAGCCGCTCGATTTGGGCGAGTTCGATATTGGCGGATAGCATCGGTCGCTGTACCTGTTGGGTAGGTTGCTCCAACTGCGGCAGCGTCTCCACACGCCATAGCAGGAGGCCGAAAAGCACCAGTTCGACGACATGCAGGATGTAGATCAGGATGGTGTCGGTATCTACGAGTGCATAGAGGATGAATAGCAGCAGGCAGACGAGCGACACTACTTGGCTCAGCCATACCTTCTTATTCTCCAGGTCAGCATAGTTGTCGTTCAGCCACCGCCCGTATTGTCGCACGGCGAATACCATATACACCGAGAACAGCACATAGATTGACAGGATGTAAATAATGGCCATGCCCATGAAAGAACGATCGGGATAGCAGATCTGCAACACCCCTAATACGACGAACGGTATCATGGATGCAAGGGCTGGCCATACCGGTCGACGGCGGTCCTGAAGCATGGCGAGCAGCGTGCCGGCAATCGTCGTGAGCAACGCTACGCAGTCGAGAACGCCAACCACTACATAGCATGCAGAATGGACATCGCGTGAATAGATGTAGAACAGATACCACCACAAATGGCCCAATGCTGCGACGACAAAGAACGATACCGCCCAACGGCGCAACCGCAAGGGTGGCGTGACGTCAGGGGCGAAGGCATTGCCTCGGCGCAGCAACAGGTAGACGGCTGCCATGAGTGGCACCGCTGCCGTTACGCCATAGAGGATGAAGAAGAATAGCACTTCAGAAGTTATCTGTTCGAGCGACATTGTTTTAAATGCTTAAATTACATCTTTTGACGGTGCAAAGATACAATTTATTTTCGATTATCAGTTGTTTCAGTAGAAAAAATTACATTATCCCGAACCTTGCTGGGCAGGGCCTACCCCAGCCTACGGTCTCTTTTCCCGACATGTCGATGGCCTCAAACTGCACAACGTTGAGTTCGAGCTTCTTCGTCCAGACGAGCGCCCAGACATCATACTCGAAGATGTCATAAAATAGAATCTTTCTTCTTGAACATCTGGCTCATGCCGCTCAGGAAGTCCGTTGGCGTGATGCCAAAGGAGAATTTGAAGGCACTGTTTAATGCTGCAGTATTCTTGAAACCGCATTTGCTGGCAATGTCGTCGGTCGAGTAGTCCGAGTGCTCCATGAGTATCTTAGCTGCGTATTCTGCCCTGAGGGAGTTGATATAATCAAGTGTTCTGTCAGGATCGGAATAACGCGGCACCAGTTTGCAGAACGTCTCATGACTGACTCCCATAAACTGTACCAGCGCATCATGGTCGAAATCAGGATCCGTAAAAGGCCGCTCCTTATTGACACGGGCATCCATCTTCACGAAGAAGCTCTGATCCTCGTCCTTCGGTACCACCTTGACTTTCTTCGGCTTCGACAGCTTGTTCTTCAAAACCTCTTCTTGCTCGTCCAGCGATTGGACCTCGTTGCCCACAATGGCTCGGTAGTCGTCCAAAGCCGTGAGAATGCGGCGAAGCTGCTCGTTTCGCTGACTGATAATCCGATTGTAATGTATACTGTAGCCTCCCATCACGATGAGCACTATCACGATAATGATCAGTATCACGATGATGTGGTTGGCATCGGCTAGCGTGTATCCGCTATGTAGTCCTAGGAATTCGTACATAATTATAGTTTTTGTTTTTGCAAAGATACGAAAAATCTTCCAATCATGCAAGGTTTCAATAGCCGTTTTGTTGGTTTTTGGCCGATTTTGAAACAAATATTGTTTGTTTTGAAAGTCTGCCCCCTGTTTTTAACGAATTTTCGACCTCGATTTTTCGTTTATTTCATGTTTTACAATCGAATGCCAATGGAACTGTTGACGAACCAGTCGTTCAGGTATCCTTTACTGCCGTTGTGATGGTAGCGGTTGTTATTGAACTGCCCGAAGACATTCAGGAAGTATCGTCCGAAGTTATAGCTCAGCGACAGGCGGGCATCGAAATTGACCATCACACCACCGTTGAACGTATTCTCGCCCACGGGCGTCAGGCGCAGACTGTTTTCCCACCATTCATCCCACTCCTCATCAGTCAGATCTTCATCCAACAGCCTAGGATCTTCTAACAGTTCGGCCACGTTGGTGGCATAGCCGTAGGCTTTAATCCTGTTGACGACGGTCAGCATCGGCATGGCCATCACATTGACAATCCATCCACGGGCCGGTACCCAGTTGTAGGCGTAGCCAACGCCCACACTGGCTTGCCACAACTTGACCTTGCCCAGACCGTGCATCAGATACACCAGATCGGCATTCATGTTCGACGCATAGTCGATGTGGCCGTAATAGTACATCGCTCCTGCCATCAGCGAACCGGCAGAACGTTTCTGCAGCATCGACTGCTTATAGGCTGCAGCGTAAGAGAAATGCTTGCCGTTGAACATGTAATAGCCGTCGGCGATGAGAGAGCGCACCTTGATAGGTTCCTTGAGGTGCATCTGCTCCCAGTCGTCCTTGCTGTCCTCGGGGATGAGGTCTGTGTTGAGGTCAAAGCGCGGATGGTCGTTCTCGAACGTGTGGATGCGTAGGTTCAGACCATAATTCTTGCCCGTAGAGGCCATCGAAAGATAACCGCCTTTCTTGCCTCCGACCTTCATCGTGTAGCCCATGCCATGTCCCCGGTAGCCTACCCATAGTCCGACATACTGCGACAACTCAGTCTTCAGGTAAGGCTCCACACTATATGGCATACCGGCAGCAGTACCCGTCGTTTTCATCTTCACCACGCTCTGGTTCATGTTGTTTTTCACAACGATTTGCCAAGGACGCTCCGGGATATCGATGTAGCGGCGGTCGACACCCTTGACGGCCATCGAGTCCATCAGTTCCAATCCCTTGTGGATGAGTTTAGCCACATCGTTCTGTGCCGAAACCTGCCCACAGAAGGCAAACATTACGAAGATGAGCAGATATCTTTTCATAAAAGTATCGTCGCTATTCTACAATTTCAAAATGCTGGTAGTCCTTGCACGTTGACCTGCTTTTTTTATTTGTTAATGAGGTAGTGGCCGGTCATTTCCTTGGGTTGCAGCAGACCCATGATGTGGAGGACGGAAGGAGCCACGTCGGCCAAGATGCCATTCTGAACCTTCGCATTCTTGTTCGCGGTCACGTAGATAAAGGGGACGGGGTTCGTGGAATGTGTCGTGTTGGGCGTGCCGTCGGCATTGACGGCATGGTCGGCATTGCCGTGGTCGGCGGTGATGATGGTCTCGTAGCCCATCGCCTTGGCCGTTTCCACAACCTCGTTCAGACACTGGTCGATGGTCTTCACGGCGGTCTGGATGGCGGTATAGACGCCTGTGTGGCCCACCATGTCGGCGTTGGCGAAGTTCACCACGATCCAGTCGTACTGGTCGGTCTTCAGGGCCTCGACAAGCTTGTCCTTCACCTCGAAGGCCGACATCTCGGGCTTCAGGTCGTAGGTGGCCACC
>CAMJBL010000109.1 GCA_946403845.1 uncultured Prevotella sp.
CCGAGGCTTACTCCTACTTTAAGAAGAACTACAAGACCGATGTCTTTGAGGAAAAGGATGCTCAAGGCAAGTCGTACTGGCTGCACCCCAACGAGCAGGGTGCGCAAAAGTTGGCAGAATATTGGGGCAAGGCTCTGCTACCTATCATTAAGAGTATGCCCACTATTGACCCGCTAAAGGGCAAGAAGATAGGCTTTATCGGCGATAGCTATGTTCGCAACCACCGTGAGCCCGTAGAAAACACTTGGCACTATAAGTTTGCCCGCAAGCATAGTATGCAGTACTATAACTATGGCCGTAACGGTAACTGTATCGCCCTCGACCTGAAGCAATGGGGTACGGGTATGTACCAGCGCTACAAGGAGATGCGCGACGACCTCGACTATGTGGTGGTCATTGCTGGTCATAATGATGCCTCACCGGGACGTCTCGACTCCATCGGCATCGACACTTTTAAGGAGCGCTTGGCTATACTTTGCGAAGGCTTGATAGAGAAATATCCCAACGCCCAGCTGTTCTTCTTTACCCCTTGGAGTTGCAAGGATTTCGTGGGCAGTCCTCGTCAACAGGTCGTTGACACTATGCTGGAAGTCTGTGGCAGTTACGGTATCCCTGTTTTCGATGCTGCCCGCAACAGCAATATCTTCGTTAGGAGTGAACAGTTCCGCAAGAAATACTTCCAAGGTGGCAAGGGCACCGATACCGCTCATCTGAATGCCCGTGGTCACGACCGCTTCCTGCCTGTCGCCGAAAACTTTATCCTACAATATATTGAACAATGAAAATTATGAAACGAGCTTTTTTATATGCAGCATCGCTCTCTGCTTTTCTATTAGTAGGAGCAACCACGGTCAACGCACAGCGTGACAAGCTCTTCCGGTCGTTCCTCACACCGCCCGACAGCATCCGTGTGGGGTGTTACTACTATTGGATTAACGAGCGCGTCGATCCCAAAGGTGTAGTAGCCGACCTGAAATGGATGAAGGACAACGGCATCACGTTGGCATTCTTGGCTACCGATATCCGCGACCGTCTGGATGGTGATACAAAGATACAGATATACGGTAAGAACAAGTTCCAGAGCCGTTTGTGGTGGAAGAATCTGCGCACAGCCTTGAAGACAGCTGGCGAACTGGGCATCGAGATGGGTATCTTCAACTGTCCGGGATGGAGTCAGTCCGGCGGTCCGTGGATAAAGCCAGAAGAAGCCATGCGTAATTGGACGCCCAATGGTATTGAGGTGTGCAAAACAAAGCAGGGCACTGATGTGGTTTGTAGTCCTTGTTCACCTGAGGCTACTGGCCTGGAGGTCGACAAACTGTCGAAGACGCACGTCAAAAAACACTTCGAGGCGTTCTTCGGTGAGATACTGCGCCGTATTCCTGCCAAGGATCGTCCTACACTGACCACCGTTGTCGTGGACAGTTGGGAGCGTGGCAAGCAGAACTATACCGACTCCATCTTTGTCAAGTTCCGTCAGCGTTTTGGATACGATCTTGATTATCAGAACGACGCCTGCAAGAAGGATCTTGACCGACTTATCGCGGAACTTGTGGCAAGCGAGTATATGGGCGGTCTGACGGAGAAAGCTCATGAATATGGTTTGCGCACGTGGTGCGAGCCCTACGCCCATAGTCCTTTCCCAGCCAACAGCATCTCCTATGGTAGCGCAGCCGATGAGGTGGCCGCTGAGTTCTGGGTGGACGATAAGAAGTTCCGTCAAAAGGAGATCGATGCAGCCGTTGGTGCTGCCCGCAAGAGTGGTAAGAATCGTGTATGGGCCGAGAGTTTTACGGATGGATGGCCTGAATTGGCCAAGGACGATTGGAGCTTCGAAAAACTGAAGCCTATTGCCGACCGTTACTTCCATGCTGGCATCAACGCCTCCATTCTGCATGTGGTGATTTCGCAGCCTGGCAACGACAAGGAACCTGCCGTGCGTCCTTGGTTTGGAACTTATTTCGATCGTCGCAGTCAGAATGCTGCCGATATAAAGCCCCTTGTTCAGTATTTACGCCGCTGCAACTTCATGCTGCAACTGGGTAAGCCCTATAACAATGCCACCGACCAGCGCATCATGAACGACGGCACCATCATCCGCTTCACCGACGATTCTCAGTTCGAAGTCACCTTTCCCGATGGTAGCAGAGAGCTGTGGAATCCACATAGCGGAGTATCTCAGGAACTGACAGACAAGCATCTTTCACGGCACAATTTTTTCTATGCCGGACAGAGCAAACAGCGACGCATGTTCATCGTGAAAGACGGACAGGTCAGTTGGAGTTATCAAGACCAGCTGAAACGTGGTGAAATCAGTGATGCCGTGCTGATGACTGACGGGCATATTCTTGTGGCTCATCAGTATGGTGTAGCCGAGATAGATGCCGATGGACAGACCATTTGGCAGTATACAGCACCTGAGGGTACGGAGATTCACACCGCCCAGCCCATTGGACGTACACATGTCGTGTTTGTACAAAATGGAAAACCTGCCAAAGTAGTGGTAATGGAGATTCCATCAAAGAGAATCATCAGGGAATTCGAGTTACCCATATCGGCGAAAGGTTCCGTACATGGGCAGTTCCGCAATGCCCGGCTGTCGTCTCGCGGCACGCTGCTCGTTGCAAACATGGCCTTAGGCTGTATCCACGAATACACATCCGACGGCAAGGAGGTAGACCGATGGAAGGGTTTTCTACCATGGTCGGTACAGGAAATGCCTAAGACAGGCAATCTGCTCATCACAGGGCGCAAGGGTATAATACAGGAAATCAACCGCCAAGGACAGACCGTATGGCAGCTGAACACTACGAGCTACGGTGTGACCCAGCCTCAGAAGACTATACGCCTGAAAAACGGCAATCACATCATTAACAACTGGTACAACGAGTGGAACAAACAACCGATGGACACGGTTAATGCCCCCGTACAAGCTATAGAGGTTGACAAGGAAGGAAAGGTGGTGTGGCAACTCCGTGCATGGAAGGCGCCTGACCTCGGTCCTTCAACGACCATCCAGCTGCTCGACGAGGCAGTAAAACGCGACCGTCTGTTCTTCGGTGAGTTTAATGCACAGACCCCCAAACTCTTTGTCGGTCCTAACGAGCCGATAGGCATCGGACGTGGCATCTATCCCGGACGTGTTGCTTGGGTACATTCACCAGGTGTAGCAAAATGGGACGGCAAGACTGGTCTTTGGGTAGAAGACCGTTGGAACGACCAGGCCAAGGCTGATGCAATGATACCAGAGGCTGTGAAGCAACTGACAGGCGAGACGAATGCCAAGAAAGCATGGTCAGCGCTGTTTAAGCACTTCAATAGGACACATGGGCGCGGCAACCGTGGCTATAAAACGGGAGAAAGCATTGCTATCAAGCTGAATCTGAACAATGCCATAACCCACCACGATACCATCGAGCTGAACTCTTCGCCATTTGTCACATTAGCTCTTGTCCGCTCCATGGTGCGTGACGGAGGTATCCGCCAGCAGGACATCGTGCTCTGCGAACCCAGCCGTGCCATCACCGACTCCATCTATAATAAGATTCACCGTGAATTCCCCTTGGTGCGCATGATTGACAACATCGGCGGCGACGGACGCGAGAAATGCGAATACTATCCAGAGCAGATTGTCTACTCGACCGACAACGGCAAGATGGCAAGAGGCCTGGCCAAATGTATTGTAGATGCCGACTATCTGATTAACTCAGCCCTGCTGAAGACGCACTCTGGGCCTGGTGTGACACTGACGGCGAAAAACTGGTACGGTGCGACAGACATCAACCTGCTCTGGCGACAAAATGCCCATAACAACGTAAGTCAGGACAAACGTCATGGCAAGCCTGGCTACAAGACATTCGTCGACTGGCTCAGTCATAAGGACATGGGACAGAAGGCGCTGCTTTACCTGATTGACGGCACCTACGGCTCACGCGACGTAAACGGAGCACCCAATCCCAAATGGATGAAGGAGCCTTTCAACGGTGACTGGGCCTGTTCACTCATTGTGTCGCAGGACGAACTGGCCTGCGATGCCGTGGGCATGGACATTATCATCAGCGAATGGCCGGAGTTTGGCAGTCTGAACTACTGCGATGAATATCTTCGCGAAGCTGCCAGCATTCCCAACACGCCCAGTGGAATCGTCTACAAACAGGGCGGTAAGCCCCTGACAAAGCCTTTGGGGCTGATGGAGCACTGCGACGAGAATAGGAACTACAAGAAACTGGATTTGAAATACGTGAAACAATGATTACCTAAAGACAATGAAGAAATTATGAAACGCGTGTTTTTAAGTTTATTATTTATTATTTCTTCTTTATTATTTAGCTTCGCCCAGCGAAGCGCAGTCATTCTGACCGCAGGTCAGTCGAATGCTGATGGACGTGTGCCGTTGGCAGAACTGCCTGAGGAGTTCAATTCTTATCAGTATTGTTTGTGGAGTTACGGGAGTGGCGACTTCGAGACGGCTACGGGTGAGTTCTCGCCCTACAGTCCCCGTGTGGCCAAACCTGGTATTGAACAAAGCTGGGGCTTCGATGCTGTTGTCTATAAACGGTTGGAACAACTGTGGCAACGCCCCTTCTATGTCATCAAACATACCGATGGCGGTACGGCTATTGATCCATCGTGTAAGTCCAGCACCCACGGACTTTATTGGAGTGCTGATAAGGCCTTCCTTGACAGCACCACATCGGCCAGTCATGGAGGACGTTCGCTGTTGAAGGCCTTTGAGCGCCAGATTGACGACTGTCTGCCGAACCTGCCAAAGAGATACGATATCAAATGCCTGATATGGCATCAGGGCGAGAGCGACCAA
>CAMJBL010000110.1 GCA_946403845.1 uncultured Prevotella sp.
TCCAACTGTCACCGCCTACGACACCCAACCTCGCCGAAAGCCGTACCCTGTTCAACCGCAGCCATGCTGTTACGCTCAATACACTGAAACGATTTAATGAATCGTCGCAGATGAACGTACAGATAATCTACAACAACAACCGCGAGACGGCAGAGGGCGAAAGGCGCACGGAGTATTTTCTGCCAGACGGTAACCGCATCATCGACAACCGCAAGGACTATCTGCAAAAGGATAACGAACTATACGCACTGGTGAAGTATGAGCGCAACAGCACCAACCAATATCTGAAGAACTCGCTATCGGGCGATTTCACATGGAGCCGCCAGTGGCTTAACGAGAATGGAACAAATAGCCACAACCAGTTTGCCCGCAAGCCCGAATACGATATCAAGGACAATCTGTATATCATCCGCAAGTACGGCAATCGCCTTGTGTCGTTCTATTCCAATAACCGCATTATCAGCCGTCCGCAGTCATTGTCTGTAGATAGCCTTTACCAGCACGTCAGCAGTCAGCGATACAGCACCGACACCTACGCTATGGGTGGCATCAAACTCGGACGTTTCAGCCTCTCACTGAAAGCGGGTGTGAACGCTGCCTTGCATCGTCTGGAGTCTGATCTGACAGGACTTCCCGAAAGGCTACGGGTAGGCGAACAAGGTTCGGGAATTACCATCGGACAGTTGGCAGATAACAGCCGTTTCTCTTTTGCCCGCATCTATATGCAGCCGAATATAACCTACAAGACGCGCGACATTAATGTGGAACTCAGCCCTACAACGGAATACCTTTACGAGAAATACAGCCACGACAACGGTCATCACCAAATGCTCTTCATGCCAGACCTCAGCATCCGATGGTATGTCACGCCCCGTCTGCGTCTTTCGTTGGGTGGTTCTGCGTCCGTGGAACCTTTGGATGCCAGTCGTTTCTACCGTTCACTGATATTGCAGGACTTCCAGTATATCAACCGAGGATATGCGGGCTATCGGCATAGCCATACGCAGGCCATCCGTTGCGGCATCAACTATAACGATGCACTGAAGGCCCTGCACACCATTTTGACCGTATCGCGTACTTTCAGCACCTCGCCCTACACACCGACACGCCAGTTCGTGGGCGATTACATCATCCTCTCTGCTGTAGAGCAGGAAAGCAAGTCTGACTCTTGGCAAGCCAACTTGATAGCCAGCAAGGGCATCAACCTCTGGAATGGCGTTGTCAATCTCCGTGCCTTGTATCTTAACAGCGATGCCTCGATGCTTCAAAACGGAATAATGACCGACTACAACAGTCAGATGCTCAACGTCCGCGCAGGTCTCGACTTCTCTTTTTGGAAGGATATGCATCTGCGTTATGGTCTCACGTTCAATCAGAGCCGCATTGAAATCCAGTCGATGGATTATTCCCAAAAGATTGACGGCTGGAAGCAAGACCTCTCCATCATTATTCCCGTAAGTCCGTTTACTATCGACCTTCGAGGCGAGTATTACCGCAATGAGATTACCAGCATCAACTACAAAGACTTCTTCCTGGCTGACATCAAAGTCAGTTACAAGTCCAAACGATTTGATCTCACTCTCTTGCTCAACAATCTGCTGAACCGTGATACCTATTCATACGTCATCACCAGCGACCTCACCAGTAGCACCTTCACCAATCGCATTCGTGGACGAGAAGTTCTGTTTATTATTCGTTACAAACTATAAAATAGTTATCTATCAAGATGAAAATAATGAGAATCATAATAATAGTCTGTTTGGCTTTTTTTTTAATAACGGGATGTAAGAAGTCTGAGAAAGAAGTGCAATTAGAGGAATTCCTGCAGACTCATTATCCTGCAACGAAAGTCAAAATTATCAATATTAGTGAGTTGGACAGTGTTTATGATCCGTATAATGCTGTTTCAGGAATGCTCCATAGTGGGAACTATCGTTCTGAAGATAAGCCTGATTTTGGTATAATATTAGATGATAACCGAAATCCTAAAAATGCTATTGGAAGGATTGCAAAGGTAAAAGTACCATTCAAATCATTTGAACAGAATATCAAAGTTATCTATGATAAGAATGGTAATATTTTGCACACCTCGCTTCAGACGGACCTAATGATTGAACACATTTGGGATTTCTGGCGTGAGTGGAAACGCGGAGATGATCATTTGCCGTGGAGATTTTATTAAGGAATTCTATTGTATAGCCATTGTTAAATATCCGTCATTAAACATATGGCAATTAAAGTCTAGGTTTGCTACTTTATATATAGTTCCCGATGTTTTGAAATTTTTAGGGGATGTGCTCAACAAGAAGCACATCCCCTAAAAATCATTTCTTTGTTAAATGTGCTAAACCAGGATCCTCAGCGATACGTTTTAGTTCATTAGTCACAATATCCTTAACATCCTTTTTTATCTGGATATAGTTTTCTTTGACCATCTGATCCATATTATCATTACCGTTTTCGTCAGTAAAATCAGTAATAATGGGGATTGGTCTGTATGCTTTGGTCTCTTTGAAAACTTTCTCGGTATCGACAACTATTTCTGCATGAAAGATCTTCTGGTCGATGCGCTCATCGAAATTGTCAGAGACAGCACCGACAAACATACCCTGTGTCAAGCCAGATATTTTGCTGGCAGGAATCAGACTGTCCATCTGCGTGTTGATGGAGGTGGAAGTATCTTGGCGATTGATTGTCATGGACTGGCGTTTTTGAAGGACTTTGCCGAAACGCTCACTCAGAGTCTTGGCTGTTTCACCAACCACCTGACCACTGAAGATGTTGCCTACCGTATTCTGTACCACCTTTGCCTCCTTATCACCATAGTCACGAACTAACTGGCTGAAATCTTGAAAACCGAGACATACGGCAACCTTGTTGCTTCGTGCGGTGGCGATGAGGTTGTCAAGTCCCTTGAAGTAGATAGTAGGTAACTCGTCAATGATGACTGAGGATTTGAGCATTCCCTTCTTATTGATGAGTTTGACGATACGGCTGTTATACAGACCGAGGGCTGCACCATAGATATTCTGACGGTCGGGATTATTGCCGACACACAGGATTTTCGGCTTCTTCGGATTGTTTATGTCGAGCGTGAACTCACTGGCAGACATGACCCAATAGAGTTGTGGGGAAATCATTCGGGACAAAGGAATCTTGGCAGAAGCTATCTGACCTTGTAGCTGATCTGCTGCACCTCCCTGCCATGCGTCGATGAACGGTGACATGTAGTTTTCAAGTTCTGGATAACTGGATAGAATCGGAAATATATCCTCGTATTTCTGATTCAAAAGTTCAACGGCATGGGGGAATGTGCAATACTTACCATCCTCATAGAGACGGAGGAACCAAATTATGGCGGCAAACAGGATGATTGGTGATTCTACAAAGAAATCGCCTTGCTTCTGCACCCACGTTTTATTGAGGTTAAGCATGATAGTATATGCAGACTCATAGGCATCTGATATATCCGTCATGAAGTCTGGGTGAATGGGATTGCAGCGATGACTCCTGCGTGGGTCATCAAAGTTAATCACATAGAACTTGGGCTTCACTTTATAACTATCCATGTGATTCATTAGATGGTTGTAGGCAATCATCGACAAGTCCGGATACTTGTAATCGTAACAATAGAGTGAATAGCCTTTCTCTATCTGCTGCTTGATAAAGTTGTTGACGATGGCATACGATTTACCACTACCTGGTGTTCCGAGTACAATGGTGGCACGGAAGGGATTGACCACGTTAATCCAACCTTTGTGCCACTTCTTTTTGTAGTAGAAACGTGTCGGCAGATTGACGGAATACTCGTTCTCCATCAGATGGGTTTCCTGCATAAATGATTCGTTCTCGTTGTTAAAAACATCATCCATGAGGTTGTTCTGAAGCAGACGGCTCATCCACAGACCACCCATCAGCAGACCGATATAGCCGAGGGTCAGCGTCAGGACATACAGGACTGTGCAAAACTCAAAGGGTAATGGCAAATTGAGAATCCACCAGTTGAGGAAAAACAGGATGAAACCTATAGCCAGTGCTATGCCAATGTGCTTCCAAGTAATCTTTTCCTCCTTCACGCCTTTTGTACCCATGCACGACAGGGCAAGGAGAAGAACGGAGAACAGTTTGGTATAGAGCGTGGAATGAAACAGTCCTGCGCTACGGTTGAAATTCATCATAATGCGGTCAACCACACCGATATTCAGGTGCCACTCCACGATACTGGCATAGCAGTACCAATAGACGTTCATTACTACGAGAATAATACTCACGGCACGGAGAAAATCCATGATTTTCGCCAATGCCCTCAAATCATCTTCTTGTTGCATAATACATTTGAATTAAATTGTTGATACTATTGTTGATTGGTTAAAGTCTTGGGCCACGACGCTTTTTCTTCTTGCGCTGTAACCTGCGACGGAATGCATCTTCCTCTACATCAGTGACAGGATTGTCAGTATTGAGGAAGTCAAGTGCATCAAGGAATGATGCGAAAACGCCTTTGCTTTCGTAATGTTCCTGCTCATCGTGAGAAATGGTTTGTTGAAGTCCTTCTGCCGATGTGCTGCCAGTATTCGGCTGTTCCTCCTGTTCTTCCTTTTCCTTGAAAGGAATCTGTTCCTCTGGCGGCGTATTGAAGTGCTGTTCGAGTGCATTGGCAGAGAAAGCCTTGCCCATACGGGAACCGT
>CAMJBL010000111.1 GCA_946403845.1 uncultured Prevotella sp.
ATACATCGAGAACTTCGTGCGCTCGGCCATGGCACCACTGACGATGGTGGCAGAGGTGGCACAGAACACCGTTTCGAAAATCAGGAAACCCTCAACGGGCAGATCACCTTTATAGAAACTCAGGTCGCCCCAGTTGGGCATGCCAATAAAACCTGCACCCTCGCTGCCGAACATAAAGCCGAAGCCGAGGAAGAAGAACAGGAGTGAGCCGAACATGAAGTCGACAAAGTTCTTCATCAGGATGTTCGCCGTGTTCTTGCTACGCGTAAAACCTGCTTCACACAGCGCAAAGCCCGGCTGCATCCAGAAAACCAACATGGCTGCCAATAGCATCCATACAGTATCGAGTGATAATCCAATTTCGTTCATAACAATTATTCTTTTTTCTACAACGGATTTCACTGATTACACGGATTAAATTTTATATTACCATCCGTTAAATCCGTATAATCCGTTGTCGTTAAACTTCTATTTCTTGTCTCTTAATACGGTGTCGCCGTGTTCACCTGTGCGGATGCTCCACGTGTCGATCATGTCGCTCACGAAGATACGGCCATCACCCACCTCGCCTGTGTGTGCCACGCTGAGGATTACCTTGATGGTAGGCTCCACAAACTGGTCGCGGCAGACAATAGTCAGTGCCACACGTTCGATGACGTCCGTAGAATACTGCACGCCACGATAGATTCTCTCCTGGCGGCTCTGTCCGATGCCGTGAACGTTATGGTACTCAAACCAGTCGATGTCCGACTGTAGCAGTGCTTCCTTTACATCCTCAAACTTTGTCTTACGGATGATTGCTTCAATCTTTTTCATACCTTTTAATCTTTTTACCTTATTAATTATTACTAACACTCAACCCTCTCTTTGGGTTATACTTTGATAATTATCGAGTGCAAAGGTACGGTGATTTGAAAAAATATCCATAATTTATTCTATATTTTGATTGTTAAAACCATATCTATTTGACAATTTGTAAAGTTTGCGGCGTATTTTACTTTCATTTTGCTAACAAATACAACAAAAATGATAACATTTTGTAACATATCGTCAGAAGGGCGAATTTAATTTCTGTTTGCGTGCACAGCGACCTTGATTTTGGGGTAAAATGACAATGTGTAAGGATTGGAGAATGAAGAATGCCTCATTCTTTTCAATTTGAAAGCAAATCACCGAATTTTTGAGCAAAATGATAGTTAAGCCGAATTTTAACGTGAAAAACGAAAGCAAAACCTTGTTGATTATAACATTTTGCGCTACCTTTGCAGCCGAAATTAAACAAAGTGAAAGTAAAAGTAAGGATAATATGACACATTGCAAACTTCAAACGCAAAACAAAGGACTATACCAGAGTAGTTATGAGCACGACGCTTGTGGCGTGGGTATGGTGGTGAACATCCACGGCGGAAAAAGTCATGAGCTGGTGGACAATGCACTGAAGGTGTTGGAGAACATGGAGCATCGTGGTGCCGAGACGCGCGACAAGACAGGCGACGGAGCCGGTATCATGGTACAGATTCCCCATGAGTTTATTCTGTTGCAGGGTATTCCTGTTCCAGAGAAGGGAAAGTACGGCACAGGACTGGTGTTCCTTCCGAAAGACGAGAAGGCGCAGCAGGCCATCCTAAGCGTGATGATCGAGGAGATCGAGCGCGAGGGGCTGCAGCTGATGCATCTGCGCACCGTGCCTACGAACCCTGAGGTGCTGGGTGCTGCGGCCCTCGAGGTGGAGCCGGCTATCAAGCAGATTTTCGTGACAGGTGTATCTGATGAGGATGTGCCGGTTTTCGAGCGTATATTATATAAGGTACGCAAACGGATAGAGAATCGCATCGACGACAAGGACTTCTATATCTGTTCGCTGTCGAATAAGAACATCATCTATAAGGGTATGCTGACCAGTGGACAGCTGCGCCGCTATTTCCCTGATTTGTCGAATGACTATTTCACCAGCGGCCTGGCATTGGTGCATTCGCGATTCTCGACCAACACCTTCCCCACGTGGTCATTGGCCCAGCCCTTCCGTTTGCTGGCCCATAATGGTGAGATCAATACCATCCGAGGCAATCGTGGTTGGATGAAGGCGCGCGAGAGTGTGCTTTCGAGTGAGGCGTTAGGCGACATCAAGGATCTGCGTCCTATCGTACAGGAGGGAATGAGCGATTCGGCCAGCCTCGACAATGTATTTGAATTCCTGATGATGAGTGGTCTGTCGTTGCCACAGGCCATGGCGATTCTGGTGCCGGAGAGTTTCAATGACAAGAACCCCATCAGTGAGGACCTGAAGGCTTTCTACGAATATCATTCCATTCTGATGGAACCGTGGGACGGTCCTGCAGCCCTGCTGTTCAGCGACGGACGCTATGCGGGTGGTATGCTCGACAGAAACGGTCTGCGCCCCAGCCGCTACACGATTACGAAGCAGGGAATGATGGTGGTGGCCTCTGAGGTGGGCGTGATGGACTTCGAGCCTGGCGATGTGGTGAGCAAGGGACGCTTGCAGCCGGGTAAGATCCTCCTTATTGATACACAGGAAGGTAAGATCTACTACGACGGTGAGATCAAGGAACAGTTGGCCAAGGCACATCCCTATCGCGAATGGCTCAACGAGAACCGTGTGCAGCTGGAGAAGCTGAAGAGCGGTCGCCATGTGGAGAATAGCGTGAAAGACTTAGAGCAGAAGCTGGTGACCTTCGGCTTCGGCCAGGAGGATATCGACAAGACCATCGTGCCGATGGCAACAGCAGGTCAGGAGCCTGTGGCTGCCATGGGTAACGACACACCGCTGGCAGTCATCTCCGACCGTCCGCAGGTGCTGTTCAACTATTTCCGTCAGCAGTTTGCGCAGGTTACCAACCCAGCCATCGACCCCATCCGCGAGGAACTGGTGATGTCGTTGACGGAGTATATCGGCGCTGTAGGTACCAACATCCTGACGCCTGATGCTTCGAACTGTAAGATGGTACGTCTGCCACAACCCGTATTGACCAACACACAACTTGATATATTATGTAATATCCGTTATAAGGGATTCAACACGAAGAAACTGCCCATCCTCTTCGATATCGAGAAGGGTGAAGAAGGTCTTCGCAGGGCCCTCGACGACCTCTGCCATGAGGCTGAGGCCAGTGTGGATGAGGGTGTGAACTACATTATCCTGAGCGACCGCGATATCGATGAGAAACGGGCTGCGATTCCCTCGCTGTTGGCTGTCTCGGCGGTTCACCATTATCTGATCAGCGTGGGCAAGCGTGTACAGACGGCGCTGATTGTGGAGAGTGGTGAGATTCGCGAGGTGATGCATGCCGCCCTGCTGTTGGGCTATGGTGCCAGCGCCCTCTGCCCGTATATGACTTTCGCCATCCTCGACGACCTCGTAAAGAAAGGTAAGATTCAGGAGGAATATTCGACCGCTGAGAAGAATTACATCAAGGCAGTGGATAAGGGTCTGAAGAAGATTATGTCGAAGATGGGTATTTCGACCATCCGCAGCTATCGTGGTGCGAAGATATTCGAGAGCATCGGACTGAGCGAGGACCTGCTGCGCCGCTATTTCGGCACAGAGGTGAGCACCATCGGCGGTATCGGATTGAAGGAGATTGCCCGTGATTCCATAAGACTCCATGATGCTGCAAAAGAGCAGACCATGTTGAAGAACCAAGGCCAGTTTGCCTGGCGTAAGGATGGTATCAAACACGCCTGGAACCCAGAGACAATCGCTAACCTGCAGTTGGCCACACGATTGGGCTCCTATAAGAAATTCAAGGAGTGGGCTGCTCAGGTTGACGCGAAAGAGAGTCCCATCTTCATCCGCGACTTCTTCGGCTGGAAGAAAGCCGCCACACCTACGCCTATCGACGAGGTGGAATCTGTGGAGTCGATTGTCAAGCATTTCGTGACAGGTGCCATGAGTTTTGGCGCTCTGAGCATCGAGGCCCACGAGGCATTGGCACTGGCCATGAACAAACTCGGCACACGTAGCAACACGGGTGAGGGTGGTGAGGATAATGCTCGCTACCACACGGAAGTGGATGGTGTGAGCCTGAGTTCTAAGACTAAGCAGATCGCATCAGGACGTTTTGGCGTGACAGCCGAATACCTGGTGAATGCCGAGGAGATACAGATCAAGGTGGCACAGGGTGCTAAACCCGGTGAGGGCGGACAGCTGCCTGGCTTTAAGGTGAATGAGATCATTGCCAAGACGCGTAACGCCATTCCTGGCATCTCTTTGATTTCGCCTCCACCCCATCACGACATCTATTCGATCGAGGACCTGGCACAGCTCATCTTCGACCTCAAGAATATCAACCCCACAGCTGCCGTCAGCGTGAAACTGGTGGCTGAGAGTGGTGTAGGAACCATCGCTGCTGGTGTGGCCAAGGCCAAGGCCGACCTCATCGTCATTAGTGGTGCTGAGGGTGGTACAGGTGCATCGCCTGCCTCAAGTATGCGCTTCGCAGGCATCTCGCCAGAGATTGGTCTCGCTGAGACACAGCAGACATTGGTGAAGAACGGTTTGCGCAATCAGGTGCGCCTGCAGACAGATGGTCAGTTGAAGACGGCCAAGGATGTGATTATCATGGCGATGTTAGGTGCCGACGAGTTCTCGTTTGGTACGCTGCCGCTGATTGTGCTGGGCTGCGTGATGATGCGTAAGTGTAA
>CAMJBL010000112.1 GCA_946403845.1 uncultured Prevotella sp.
AGTTTGCCCGCAGCGTCATAGACGTTATGGTCGCCGACCTTGAAGTGGGCACCCTTCACGGGGATGCTCGTGCCGTCGTACATCACGAAGCCTGAGAAGCGGTGGCTGTTGATGATGGTAAACTCAGGTATCGATTCGTCGTTCTTCTTATCGTTAAAAGTAACGGTGTAGCGGGTCTTGCCATCTTCGAACTTGATGTTGCCGCGAACGGTTGGGCTCACAATGTATTCAATGTCCGACAGACCATTATATGGTAAGCCGTCGATGACGAAATAGCCCGTTTCATCGGTATTGGCCGTCTTCGTAACGGCTTGGTCGTTCTCGTTGTCGGCCAGTTTATCGTGCGTCACCGTCACCTCAACGTCGGGCACACCCGTGCCATCGTTGAGACGTACGTAGCCGGCCACGCGTCCTGTGTTCTTACAAGCGCCTGCCTTCACATCGGTCTCAGAGTGGTGCTTACCCTCGCAGTCGGTTACGGCACGTACCTTATATTCATAGCGCAGCAAGGGCGATACGCTCTTGTCCTCATAGCCCGTATTATCAAGGTTGTCGGCAACGAGTTCCCAGTCATTGTCGCCACTGCCTTCGATACGGCGGTAGACCTGGAAGTAGTCAACGACGCCTTCTACGTCCCATGTCAGCACGACGCTGCTCTGGCGGGTCTCCGTCATCAGCGTCTTACCAATCTCACCATTGCCTTCATGGTAGAAGTTGTCAGCGGGCAGCTGGGGGTCGGGATAGGTAACGGGTTCGTATTCTTCCGTCGTCGTCATGATGGGATTGAGCTCAGAGCCGTCCAGCGTCCAACCAACCGTGAAGAACTGTGCCAGTTCTCCTTCCGAGGCGCCAATCAGGCTACCGCTCATCATAGGCAGCACCTTGTCGCCGTCCACATACCAAGCGGATCCCAGGCCGCTGGCCAAATCGCTGGCCGACAGCGAGCCGACGTTGTTCCACAGGTTGCGGTTGGCCATCTTGGGCACAGCCTTGTTACCACTCACTACCCAGCCAGAGCCCAGTTTCTGAACCATCTCTGATACATCGGAGGAAGCTTTGTCGATGTCGTACCATTCGCTCCTGTCTCCGTAGGAATAGTTATTATCGCTGACACCGTTATTACAAATACGCTGCCTCCCCTCAAAACCGAGTGCTCTGGCGCCCACGTAGAAATAGTGTCCGTTTTCCAGGCAATTGGTTACCGTAGTAAAACCAACATCGCCTGCATAGCCGATGAATGCTCCAACGTAGGAATTACTACCGACTTTTCCATCGTCTCCGGCGCTGATGGCGCCATCGAACAGACAGTTGTTGATGGTGTGCTCAGTATCATGTCCGTGGCCGATGAAGCCGCCGGCATTCAGGTCGTTACAATGCATACTGCTCGATACCCAGCAACTCTGGATGTTGGCGTTATAGCTGTTCCACACTAATGCGGCAAAGTAATCTCCGCCGCCGATAGAGCCATTGGGGGTTACCGTGAGGTGCAGGTTCTTGATGGTGTAGTCATGGGCAGAATTGAACAAGCTGCCACCACCACTTCTCATGGTCAGCGTATGGCCATTGCCATCGAAAATACCCTTGAAATCATCAGCAGAATTATTTACTGTGAAGTCGGCATTCATGACGGCGTTCACGCTCTTCGTGCCGCGGTTTTTCAGTGCCGTCCGGAACTCTTCCCAGTCGCTGTCGTTTTCGAGGAGGTGGCAGAACTCCTTGGTGGCATAGCAGTTGTTGATTACCACGTGACCTCTTTCGTCCTGTCGTGCCCACGTATCACTCTTTTCGGGATTGGTGGTGACATGGTCAGGCATGAAGAGGCTGTTTTCGATGATTGCAAGGCTCCCTTCGTCAACCCAGCTGATGAAACCACCGTTTCCTATGCTCTTTTCACCCTCAAAGCTGCCATCGAATCGACAGTTGGAGATGGTAACATTGGAGTTGCTTACGCGACCAACGAAACCAGAGAGTGTGCCTTCACCATCCATGGTACCTTTCAAGGTGACTGATGACTGGCAGTTTTCAATGGTTGCTGAGCCATTAAGGACTTGTGCTATAAGGCCAGTGGCATACATTTGGCTGGACGAGATGCTACCCTTTACTTTCAGGTTCTTGATGGTGGCATCGCCAACATGGCGGAAAGGAGCAATAAATCGCTCGTTCTCCGTCCAGTCCTTGTTGAACGTCAGCGTGTGACCGTCGCCATCGAAGGTTCCGCGATAAACAGCACCTGTGGTTACTCCCACGTGCTCACTCGTCGTGATGTCGGCGGCAAGGACTGCGTCCACGTCATACTGCCCCCTGGCATCATTCACCATCACAGCAAACGTATGCCAATCGGTGGCGTTGTAGATGATGACCCGCGATGTGTATTCGCGGGTGGCAAAACTGTTGGTGACATTAAGTGTATGTCCGTCGCCTCGTGCCCACGTTTGACAGCTGGCCAAGCCGGTACTAATATGGTCGGGTGCAAAGAGACAGTTGTCGATAATTGCCGTACTCCCGTTTTGGCAATAGCCAATAAATCCACCATTATGGTGGCTTTTACCACCCTCAAAACTGCCATCAAACTTACTGTTGCGTATCACGGCTTTACCGTCGTCGCCCAAACGGGCAATGAAGCCACCGTTGTCGGTAGCGCCATTGTAGGAAGAGTTGATGACGACCGACGAGCGGCAGTTCTCAATAGTGACATTGCTGCCATCGAGCACGTAGCCTATCAGTCCGCCCGCATATTGTCCATCGGACCAGACGTCGCCCGCCACGTGCAGGTTCTTAATGGTGGCATTGGTCACATAGCGGAAAGGAGCCAGATAGGGGTCGTAATTACTGAGGTCGACAGTCAGCGTGTGGCCGTTGCCATCGAACACGCCCCGGTAGGGATAACCTTCAGGACCGCAAGGCCTTCCGGAAGTGTTGATGTCGTTATAGAGTCGGGCGTTCACATCGTACTCGCCCTTAGCCTTAATCACCTTCTCGCAGAAGTCGTACCAGTCACCATCCGTGCGGATGGGGAAGTAGTATGGTTCAACCTCATCGTATGTCGGGAGGGGAGAAGTGCCACGGTCGATATACATCTCCACCTTATAATTAACACACGAGGGCGAGAGGTCAATCACCTTGTAACGCTGTTCGCGTTCCTCTGGAGAGAGTTCTATGTTCTGGATGTTCACGGTGTCGCCGGCCTGGTTGAACACCGTGACGCGCAGCATCATCTTGGCACGATCGTCCCAAACGGCATTAGGCTCGTCGGCATACTCCCAGGAGACGCGGGCGGTAAAGGCTCGCTGGTCTTCCCACTGAGCGGAATAGGTGGCTATACGCCGCAGATGGATTTCGTCGACGACACACCTTTCTGTTTGTACGCACCTGTTGTTCCAGCCCCATGCCTGCGTCATCATACGGCGCACACGGTAGGTCAGGCTGTCCAGCGTGCCATTCTTCAGCATGGTCTTGTCTACGGCATCTATCAGGGTGCTGTCGACAAAGGTATAATGGGTCTGCGCAGAGTCGGCGGTGTAGGGCTCACTGAAGATGGTCTCAAAATCTTCCTCCTTACCTGTCAGTGAGCGTTGTATCTCGAAGAAATCGGTAGTTGCTATGTCTTCGACCTTCGGATAAGCAACGCCCCAGTCCAATTGCACCGAAGCCTTGCTGTCGCCTAACGACCGCGCACTCAGTCCCACAGGCACGTGAATCATCTGCTGTGTCTGTGGTTCTGACGTTACATGAATAGGATTATTGTCGCGATCCAAATAGTCAACCATGACACGCAGATTGTTATGAGGAACGTCGGCATCCAAGTAGATGGTACCATTGCTGATGCCAGACTGCAAGTCCTTTTTGACAAGGACGCCGTTGTAGTCTATATACTCATACCGGGCCGAAGTAACACGGTCGGAAGCAATAAACCAAGGCAGTTCCAATATGCCTGGCTCATTAAAGGACATGGTAGCCATAGCCAACTGTGGCGATGCCACTGTGGGGGCCTCCGGCAGGTGGATGACGGTTTTGTCTATTGAGCAGGTCTTCGTACTGTGCACATAGGCAGAACCTCCAACTTTAACGTCCCACTCGAATGTCACTTCCTTGTCATACATCTCGTAGGGAATGGTCCAGACGGCTGTAAACGAGTACTGCTCACCGTCACTGTCGGCAAAGATACTATTGCTCACTTCGCCATCGCCCTTGGTAATCTTAAAGGTCTGCGACGAATTGCCTCGCGTGATTTCAATGCTGCCACCGGTCTTTGTCTCGAACTTGGCGGGAACTTCCGACTTTTCATTGTCATACAAACTCACTCCAAAAGGATCAACCAGAATATCCGCTTTCCATGTCAACAGGACTTCAGAATGTTCAATCTTGTTCTTGTCTGTCCACTTGATAGTCAGGGTAGCATTATTGGTCCAGTTGTCAGT
>CAMJBL010000113.1 GCA_946403845.1 uncultured Prevotella sp.
CCCTCAAAATGAGAGCTTTAGTAATAGTTTATCCAAATTGTTCTAAGTTGTTGACAATCAGTTACTTGCCCACGCAGAAATGAGAGAAGATATTGTTGAGAACCTCCTGTGACGAGATCAGTCCGTCGCCAGTGATTTCAGCAAGGTCGGAAAGCACAAGGCGAAGGTTTTCCGAGAGGAGGTCGCCACTGATATTCTGGTGCAAGCCTTCAATGACTTGCGCCAGATTTTTATGGGCGCTCAGAAGGGCATGGTAATGACGCGTGCTGCTGACGATGACATCTGACTCGGAGAGGGTGGGAATGTCGGCGGCTTCGTAGATGGCGGCTTCGAGGGTGTCGAGGCCGATGGATTTCTTAGCAGAGATCTTTATTAGTGAATTGTGATTAGTGAATAGTGAATAATTAAGGTCTGCCTCTTCCTTGTCAATCTTGTTCTGTATGATTATCAATGACTTATCTTTGCAGCGCTCTTGCATGTCATGAAGTTCATCGGGCTTGGGGGCTTCGTCGATGAGCCAGAGGATGATGCGCGCTTTGTCGATCATCTGATAGGTTCGCTCAATGCCCATTTTCTCTACAGTGTCCGACGTCTGACGGATGCCTGCGGTATCAATGAATCTGAAACTAACGCCTTGTATCTCCATCGTCTCTTCAATCGTGTCACGGGTAGTTCCGTGAATATCGGAAACAAGTGCCCGGTCATCCTTGACTAAACGATTCAGAAGCGTAGATTTTCCGACGTTGGTCTTTCCGACGATAGCCACGGGGATGCCTTGCTTGAGGGCCTGACCAGTCTCGAAGGAGTGCGCCAGTTTCAGGATGTGGGCGTCGGTTTTCTCCGCCAGTTCCAACAACTCTGAGCGGTCGGCAAATTCAAGGTCCTCATGGTCGGAGAAGTCGAGTTCGAGTTCGAGGAGCGTAGTAAGCTTCAGGAGCTGTTCGCGGAGATGGGAGAGCTCGTTGGAGAAGTGGCCTCGCAGTTGACTCATCGCCATCTGATGGGTGGCCTTATTGGAGGAGGCAATCAGGTCGGCGACGGCCTCGGCCTGCGAGAGATCCATCTTGCCGTTGAGGTAGGCGCGCATGGTGTATTCGCCAGGATTGGCCAAACGACAGCCGTTGCGGACCAACAACTCCAATACCTTGTTTAATATATAACGTGAGCCGTGACAGGAAATCTCCACGCTATCTTCACCAGTGTAGCTATGTGGTGCTTTGAAGACGGCTGCCATGACTTCGTCGATGACCTCTGAGCCAGAGAGGATATGTCCGTAATGGATGGTGTTGGCGGAAAACGACTGTGCATCGCCTTTACCTCTGAAAACATGAGAAAGAATCTCAAGCGCCTGAGGGCCTGAGATTCTTATGATTCCGAGTGCACCACCAGGGGCGGTAGCCAATGCGCAGATTGTATCCATTAACCAATAACCATTAGATTCGGTCGAGGACTTTCTCGATAAGGGTGTCAATGGAGTTCTTGTACTCGGTATTCATCTTTTGGGCATAGCGGTTGGCGATGACCATGCAGCAGGTCATAGCGCGATGGCCCAGCAGCGAGGCGAGACCTGCCACAGCCGACGATTCCATCTCGAAGTTGCAGATCTTCATGCCTTCATATTCGAAGGCCTCGATCTTCTCGTTCTGCTTGGGATCGGCGATGTCGGCACGGAGCACACGGCCCTGAGGACCATAGAATCCACCGCAGGAGATGGTGTAACCACGAACCATGTCGTCCTTCGCTACCTGGTCGATGAGCTCGGCATCTGCTACAGACACATAGGGCGCGCCCTTGATGGGATCCCACTGCATGTGCTGCTTGAAAGCCTCTTCGAGTTTCAGATCACAGACGTTATTACGTCCAGCATAGTAATTCAGCAGACCATCGAAGCCAATGCTCTTGACGGATGCTACGAAACACCCCGTCGGCGTGTTGGGTTGCAAACCGCCACAAGTGCCGATGCGCACCATGGTCAGCGTGCGATGCTCAGGAAATTCCTCACGCGTTTGATAATTGATATTAGCAAGGGTGTCAAGTTCATTCACTACAATGTCGATATTGTCGCAGCCGATGCCGTGACTCTGGCAGGTAATGCGCTTACCCTTGTACATACCGGTGATGGTGTGGAACTCGCGGCTGCTGACCTCACACTCCTTCGTGTCGAAGTGGGCGGCAACGGTATCAACACGGGCAGGATCGCCCACAAGCACAACCTTATCGGCCAGCTGCTCTGGCTTCAGATGAAGGTGGAAACAGGAACCGTCAGCATTGATGATCAGTTCGGATTCAGGAAATGTTCTTCTCATAAGCTTTTAATTATTTTGAATTGTTGATAATATGGTTTTCAGCTTGACGGATGCGCTTCTCGAGCATCTTCACATCAGCAGTCAGACGCACGAATTGCTTTTCTGCATCAAGGATCTCCGTACGAAGTACCCGTTTGTCCTCGGGTTTGGCCTTGGCGTAGAAATTGCGTGATTTCTCAAGCAACTGCTCATAATCCTTAAGCTGCTTCTGGGTACTTAGGTATTCGCGGAACAGGTTCGCCGACTCAGGGTCCTGGAACTGGCTGATGTCTGTATAAGTCACATGGTCGTTGATGATGAAACTGATGGCAGACTTCGTCTGCTGGGCCGGATTCGTCTTGCTGATGGCATTCAGTCGCTCGAGCGCAGCCTTGCGTTCCGTGCCTTTCCCCCAGGTGTTGGCAATGCGGCTGATATCGGCAAATCCGCGCAGTTGCTCATCAGTATAGGCATCGCTGTTGTAGATGCGACGGGAGGTAGGGGGAATGAACATGTAGATGCACACCTTTCCTTCCGGCTGTCGGCGGTCGGTAACGAAATAGCCGATATTGCAGAGTTCGTCGATGACATACATATAATCGTTGGCCTCGGAATTGAAAGGCATGCCGATATTCTCGGGTTTGAGGAACTGACCGTTTTCGGAGTCAGCACGTGTGACAAAGATGTCATAGCCACCGATGCTCTCTTTGCCTTTCGCAGCGAAGTAGAATGTGGTGCCGTCGGTCATCATAAAGGGATAGTTGGCCTCGCTGAGCCCCTCGCTGATGCCCTTCAGGGCAAAGGGGTCACTCCAGTCCTCACCAAGCTTGTCGAGCGTGTAGAGTTGCATCAGACCGTTTGCATTCTCGTCTGAGAAATAGCATTTGTTGCCCATTTCGTTGATATAGACATAACTCTCAGTATGTCCTTCACTCCGGAAGAACTGATCAAAGGTGTCGAGTCTTCCAGACTCAGGATTGAGTCGGATGACGGAAAGGAAATCATCCTTGGCAACGACTATAGAGTCGATGAAGATAATCTGCTGGGTAGCCTCTCGCATCTCGGTGATACGAGGATCTTCCTGTGGCTCTTCTACGATGACGACTGGTGCCTTCTTGGCAACGGCCTTTTTCTTCTGAGCATGCATCGAAACGGGTGCAAGCAACGCGAGAGCGATAATAGCTATATTTCTTATTTTCATCGTGTTATAATCTTCAATCTCTTATAGTTGTTGTTTAATCTTCAATCAGTTTATCATCCACATTCAGGGCTCTCCAGATACTGTAGCGGGCCTCGGGGTTTATCTGTTCAATCCGGTCGTAGAGGCCTTTGATTTCTGTGCGATGCGAGTCGGTCTCGTAGGGGCAGAGCTTGGTTTGTTTCTGATAGCCCTTGAACACCGCATAGGCCTTGATGTCGGACTCCTCAATCATACAGAGTGGTCTGATAATCGTGAGTGGCATCTTGCGCATCTTCAGGCTTGCCGGCATCGTGTCGAAACGCCCTTGGAATGTGAGATTCATCAGTGCCGTATGGATCAGATCGTCCTGATGGTGGCCGAGGGCTATCTTGTTGCAGCCGAGTTCCTGAGCGAGGTTGAACATTTCTTTTCGTCGCATCCAGGAGCAGAGAAAACAGGGCTGTTTTTGCTTTCGCAAGCGAACCGCTGATTCTGAATTTTCGGAGTTTTCCGAGTGCTCAGAGTTCTCGGAGGCCTCCGACAATGACCCAACTACAAAACTCGTTGTTCTCACGTGGAGCTTAACGCCCAGGTCATCACAAAAGGCTTGCAGATAGCTGGTGTCCGTCTCGTAATGGATATTCTCCATCCGCACGTGTAGAGCTTCTATGCTGAATCGTGGGTGGTCTATCTTTGCGCGCTTCGCTAAGAGTTCAAGCAGCAGGAGCGAATCTTTACCACCTGAGAGTCCCACGAGGATGCGGTCATCATCTTCTATCAGATGATAAGTAGCCATCGCCTTGACAAAACGCT
>CAMJBL010000114.1 GCA_946403845.1 uncultured Prevotella sp.
GTCGTTGGTCTCTGCGTTGAAAGCGAACTGAATATTGCACTCGCCGACGATGCCAAGGTGCTTGACACACTTGATGGTGAGCTCCTGCAGCATCTTCACCTGATCTTCGCGGAGCGAGCAGGTAGGTGCTACGACAATCGACTCACCGGTATGGATGCCGAGGGGGTCGAAGTTCTCCATCGAGGCCACAGTGAAGCAACGGTCGTTGGCATCGCGGATACACTCGAACTCGATCTCCTTCCAGCCTTTGAGACTTTCCTCGACGAGGATCTGAGGTGCGAAGGTGAAGGCCGACTCAGCCAACTCGATGAAGCGCTTCTCGTCAGGACAGATACCTGAACCAAGACCACCGAGGGCGTAGGCCGAACGGATCATGATGGGGAAGCCGATCTCATGGGCTGCCTTCAGGGCATCTTCCATCGACTCGACAGCATGGCTGACGGGTACCTTCAGATTGACCTCGGCCAGTTTTTTAACAAAAAGGTCGCGGTCCTCTGTATTCATGATGGCCTCGACACTTGTTCCTAAAACTTCAACTCCGTATTCCTTTAATGTACCGTTCAGATAAAGCTCCGTTCCGCAGTTCAATGCGGTCTGTCCTCCGAACGCCAGCAGAATACCGTCGGGCCGTTCTTTCTTAATGATTTCCGTAACGAAATGTGTATTCACCGGTTGGAAATACACCTTGTCTGCAATACCTTCGCTGGTTTGAATGGTAGCGATGTTGGGGTTAACGAGTACACTCTTGATGCCTTCTTCGCGAAGCGCCTTCAAAGCCTGTGAACCAGAGTAGTCAAACTCTCCTGCTTGTCCGATTTTCAAGGCGCCCGATCCGAGCACCAGCACCTTCTTCAGTTCTTTTTTCATAACAATCTTTTGCGTTGATTTTAGATTACTTCCTAAATTCGCGTGCAAAGGTACATAGAAAATCTGATTTAACAAACGATTCTACACGGAAAATTTATTTCTATGCAGAATTTTTTGCCTTCGGTGAATAACTATGCAAGTAAGATGAGGAAAAAGAGGGTTTATTCGCTGTCGGTGGCCCTCAGGATGATGCTTGTGGCACCGATGGTGAAGAGGGTGCCGTCGTCGATGATGCGCCGTTCCTTGGGCGAGAGCTCCACATTATCTACAAACGTGCCCGTATTGCTGTTGTTGTCCTTCAGCGTGTAGCGCAGCCCGCCCTTCTTGTCGCGTGAGACGGTGATGGTGCAGTGGTTCAGGTCGACGCTGGGGTCTACGGTCTCGAAGGTGCAGTTGGCAGGATTACCCTTCTGGTAGCGGCCTATCACATTGTCGCCCATCCTTAAGGGGAGCACCTGCTTATAATGGAATACATTCTCTATGACGACCACCGATCCGCAGCCCTCTTCATTGGCCTGCTCATCGGGGTTCTCGTCTTTCTGGCGGTTCTTCAGCTTGCTCACGCCGATGCGGATGCCGAACTCCTTGCCGCAGTCAGGACATTTGAAGACCAGCGATTGTCCGGCCTCATACTGAGTCTCGTCGAAAGTGATGTATTGGTCGCACTTCGGACAGCGTACGCGCTTCATAGCCTTAGCCTTTGTCTTTTAGTTTGAGTACCCAGGCCTCTTCGAATCCCTTGTTGTCGCGAACGCGGTTCAAGCGGTTATACGCTGCGTTCATGGTGTCGAAGTGGCCGTAGACCACCCGTGTCATGTTCTTGCTTACGAGGATCTCTGCCTCCGTGAAGCCGCGCTTATGCAGCTCCTCGACAAAGGCCTTGGCATTCTTCATCGACACCTGACTGGCCAGCACCAGGCAATAGCCTGTCTGCTTCGTTTCGGGCTGGGCGGCAACGGTGTCTTTCTTCACCTCGGCCACTGCCTTGGCAGCGGTGGTGTCGGGGGTAATCTTCAGCGTTGTATCGGGTTTCACAGCGGGCTTGTGGGGTTTTTGCACGAGCAGGGGGTTGTTCAGGTTCCCCATGTTCATCTGCGTCGAGTCGCTGTTGCTCACGGGCGTGGTCATCAGGAAGAAGGCCAGCACGGCAGCGGCTACGGCAACGGTATTGCGTATCCACGACATCTTGATCACGAGGGCCCGCTCATCATCGTCGTCCTCGACGGTTGTCACACCACCGAGCACCGCAGCAGGCGTCTCCACCACCTTCTCTTCCTTCTTCTCCTCCGCTTCGGCCACAGGCTGGGCGGTGGCGATGGGTTTCATCTCAAAGCCGCTCAGGCCGTAGAGCTCGGGGGTGAGGATGCCGGCCTCACAGGGGGTGAAGATGTATTTGCCCTCCTCGTTGAGCGCCAGCTCGCCGATGTCGTTCAGCTCATACGAGCCTGCGGCGTCGATGTGCTGCTTCAGTTCCTCCACCTCGCTTTCTATCCTGCGCAGGGCCTCGGGGTAGCTGATGTCATAGGCCTCGATGTACGACTGCACGAGCAGCGAGTCGTTCATCGTCAGCTGGGGGTTAAAGCCCAGGGTGCGCAAAGGCGGGAGGAACATCTGGTCGTCAGCGTCATAGCGGGCGTCTACATGGTGGGTCATAAATCCCCCCAATCCAGGCACGATCACGCAGTCGTTACTGAGCAGAAGTATCTCGATATGTCTGTCTAATTCAATCATGGTCGCAAAATTAATACATTTTTCTGAGAAAAACAAATAAAAAGTACCTTAAAATTTCGCAGAAATGATTTTTTTGATGTAACTTTGCATCCAAATTCGAAAATATGGAATATAAAAAAACTGAAATAGCTGGTGTATTCATCATTGAACCGCGCGTGTTCAGCGATGCCAGGGGCTATTTCATGGAATCTTGGAAGGAGGCGGAGTTTAACGAGCACGTGGGTCCTGTGAAGTTCATACAGGACAACGAGTCGAAGTCTTCGTATGGTGTGCTCCGTGGTTTGCATTACCAGAAAGGAGCCTGGTCGCAGGCCAAGCTCGTCAGGGTGATCAAGGGCCGTGTGCTCGATGTGGCGGTGGATATCCGTAAGTCGAGTCCCACCTTCGGCCAGCACGTGATGGTCGAGCTCAGCGAGGACAACAAGCGCCAGTTCTTCATCCCCCGAGGGTTTGCCCACGGCTTCCTGGTATTGAGCCAAGAGGCCATCTTTACCTATAAGGTCGACAATCCCTATATGCCTACCGAGGAGGCGGGCATCCGTTGGAACGATCCTGCCCTCGCCATCGAGTGGCCCATCGACCCTGCAGCGGTGCAGACGAGCGAGAAAGATTTAAAGCAACCCTTGCTGAAAGAAGCGGAATTATTTGACTAACAACAACTTATTATCATGAATATTGCAATTGTAGGAACGGGTTATGTAGGTCTTGTGTCAGGCACATGCTTTGCCGATACAGGTGCCAACGTGACTTGTGTTGACGTTGACGCCAATAAGATTGAGCGTCTGAAAGAAGGAATCATTCCTATCTATGAGCCAGGTCTCGACGAGCTGGTGAAGAAGAATGTGGCCGCAGGACGATTGAAGTTCACCACCGATCTGGCATCCGTGCTCAACGAGGTGGAGATCGTGTTCTCGGCAGTAGGCACACCCCCCGACGAAGACGGCAGTGCCGATTTGAAATATGTGTTGCAGGTGGCCAAGACTATCGGCGAGAACCTCAACAAGTACGTGGTGGTCGTCACCAAGTCTACCGTTCCCGTGGGTACCGCCCGTAAGGTGCGTAAGGCCATCGAGGACGAGCTCCAGAAGCGTGGCGTCGACATCGAGTTCGACGTGGCCTCGAATCCCGAGTTCCTCAAGGAGGGCAACGCCATCAAGGACTTCATGTCACCCGACCGTGTGGTGGTGGGTGTCGAGAGTGAGCACGCCAAGAAGGTGCTCACCAAGCTCTACAAGCCCTTCCTGATCAACAACTTCCGCGTGATCTTCATGGATATCCCCTCTGCCGAGATGAC
>CAMJBL010000115.1 GCA_946403845.1 uncultured Prevotella sp.
CGATTGTCATTCTGGCACGGATTCGTTCTGTAGGCACGTACTTTGCTTATCTGTTAGTGAAAGCTGAAGCAAACAAGCGGAGGCAATCCGAAACAAATAAGTTAAACTAAAAGTATAATTAGGAGGTATTGATTATGTTGAACGGATTAATGAAAAGCAATGGTTGGTTCCCAACAATGTTTGATGATTTCTTTAACACTGATTTCATGCCTCGTGCCAACAATACAGCACCCGCAGTCAATGTCAAGGAGAGTGAGAAAGCCTACACAATGGAGCTTGCAGCCCCTGGCATTAAGAAGGAATATTGCCGCGTAGGCATCAATGACGACGGCAACCTCACCATCGCCATTGAGAACAAACAGGAACACAAGCATGAGGACAGTCATCGTCACTACTTGCGTCGTGAGTTCAGTTACTCGAACTATGAGCAGAACTACGTGCTGCCTGACGATGTGGTTCGCGACAAGATTTCTGCCAAGGTGGAGGACGGCATCCTGACCATCACGATGCCGAAGACCGAGCCGAAGGAGAAAGTCACCAAGGCCATTGAGGTCTCGTAACGAACATTGATTAACCGCATAAACGGAAGTCCCGACCTGCAATCGTGCAAGGCGGGACTTTTTGTCCTACGGTCGAGCCTGCTTACGCTCGGCAATTCAAACAAGTTTGATTGCACTCGCTTAATCGCAGTCTTGGATATATATGGTATGGCAAACATTTATGCCACTGAGTGCATGATATGACGGGCTGATGTCACTTTTGCATCGTAGATGACGGTCAGTTCACGAGTACGTGGATTCCACTTCGATTGCCAGAACCGTATTCAGGCTTGGTATTCAGCAACTCATCAAAGAGTGGAATGCTGGCGTATGCTTCTGCGTCAACCGACAGTAATAGTTCCCTGAGTGCCATGCTATAATCATAAAACATCCTAAAATCAGGCACAAAATTACGAATTTATCTCTGATATTTATCAGAAATGACTAATTTTGCCGCTCGAATTTATTCGCTTTTCACAGAAAAGAACAAAGTTTAATAATACAAGCAGATAAATCGGAATTTACATGAATCGTAATTCTCAAATCATTCGGACTAGTTGGATAGGCATAGTTGCCAATGTCTTTCTGGCAGGTTTCAAGGCGGCAGTAGGCCTTCTGGCAAATTCTGTCGCTATTGTGATGGATGCTGTTAATAATCTCAGCGATGCGTTGTCGAGCGTCATCACCATTGTCGGCACTAAACTGTCACAACGCCCAGCCGACAGGAAGCATCCCTTCGGTCATGGGCGCATAGAGTATTTCAGTGCTATCATCATAGCCGTCATCGTTTTGTCGGCGGGTGTCACCTCACTCTTCGAGTCAGCAAAGAAGATTCTCAATCCGACACAACCGGAATACACCCATACTACACTCATCGTCATTGCTGTAGCCATTATCGTGAAACTGGTGCTGGGCAGGTATGTCAAGATCAAGGGCGTGCAATTGAACAGTGATGCGCTGATAGCCTCAGGATCAGATGCCTTGTTTGATGCCATTATAACCCTGACTACGCTTGTCTCGGCTGGTGTTATGCTGTTGTGGGGCATTTCGCTCGATGGTATTCTCGGTGTTCTCATTTCCATTGTCATCATCAAGGCTGGTATCGAAATGCTGTCCTCGCCTGTCAACGAACTGTTAGGCACCAGTATTCCCGTTGAGCTCACCAACCAAATCAAGAAGGAGGTCTCTGAATTTGAGGGAGTGCATGGAGTTTATGATCTGATACTCCACAATTATGGCCCGGATATGAAGATAGGCTCGCTGCACATCAACGTTTATGACACGATGTCGGCTTACGAAATCCACGGACTCACTCGCAAGATTACCATGCAGATGTTTGCGCGTCACGGTATCATTCTGACCGTTGGTATCTATGCCATTGCAACAGGCGACAACAAGCGGGCAGAGTTGCAGACGAAGGTCTTGCAGGCTCTTCACTCGCGCAAGGATATTGTTCAGGTTCATGGCTTCTATTATTCAGAAAAGGAGAATACAATTTCCGTTGATGTTGTCCCTGACATTGCCGTCCACGATGAGAAGGCCTTAGTCAGCCAGCTCATCAGTGACATTCAGCCTTTAGTGCCTGGAGTACATCTGGATATAATAGTTGACCATAATTATAGCGAGTAAATTCCAATTTATGCTACAAGATAGCCGCCGTGCGCGACTGGTTTTTCAAACAAAGAAAATAAAGCAGAATGACTTAGAAAATGAATACAGAAGGTAAATACAGACATACCTACACAGCCACAGCATCGGACATCACGCCTTTGTACAGGCTAACGCCGAATGCCATGCTGATGTACTTCCAGGACAGTTTCGCCCGGCTGATGACCATCCACCATGTGGCTGCCTTCGACATCGTGAAGCAGCATCGTATGTGGGTCATCACGGAGGTGCAGATGGACATACGACCGACGGTTACATACTGGTCGGAGGATTTCACGGTGGAGATATGGGTGAGCGAACTTACTTCACTCCGCATCTACTGCGATTTCCGCATTGTCCGTAAGGATCGCTCGACCTCAGGTCGCTTGCAAGGCAAGAACGAGCAGTTAATAGCCTCCGGCACAAGTCAGTGGAACATCCTCAATCTCGACACCAAGCGATTGGAAACAACCGATTTTCTTGCCGATAAGCTGACAGTGGTGCCTGAACTGATGACTGCCAGTCATAAGAAAGTACGGTTCCCCAAACCGCAGTCGTTCGACATGCTGATGGAGCATCGGGCAACACGTCTTGACCTTGATTTTAATTTCCATGTCAGCAACCGCAGCTATGTCACTATTGCCCTGCTGACCATGCCCGACGAAGTGCTGGCTTCGCAGACGTTGGCATCCGTCATCGTCCACTGGCTGCATGAGACCTATCTTGATGAAACTCTAACTTGCCACATGTCTCACATAGATGATGGTAGTTACCTCCATACGCTTACGAATGCGGAGGGCATAGTGGTCTGTGAACTTATGAGCAGATGGCAGCAACAGCCAGAAATACCAGAAGTCAGCGAAGTGCTGAACAGGCATTTATAAAATGCTAATAGATAAATCGGAATTTATGGAGAAGGTAACATTCAGTCGTACTGATATTAGTGAAGATGTGCTATTACAGTTAGCAAAAACATCTGAGCTTATCAAACGATTAAATAGTCTGACTTTGGTCAATTATATCCAGAAGCAAGAAATTGTCAAGGAATTGTTCGGATCTTCTGGTAGTAATCCTTTCGTTGGTGATAATTTCCATTGTGACTTTGGCAAGAATATCCATGTCGGCGACAATTTCCATGCTGATTATAATTGTACGATGCTCGACGTTGCAGAAATACACATCGGCAATAACTGTCTGATTGGGCCTGATGTGGGAATTTATACAGCTGGTCATCGTCTCCAACCCGAAGGTAGAACGCTTGATGGTTATGGAATTCCAATTACTATTGGCAATGATGTTTGGATTGGTGGCCATTCCGTGATACTGCCTGGTGTCGTAATAGGTGATGGTGCTGTCATTGCTGCAGGTTCTGTGGTAACCAATAATGTCGCTCCACGAACCTTAGTGGCTGGTAATCCCGCATTATTCAAAAAAGAAATCATATAAATTCCAATTTAGCTGATAGCAAATTATCAATTTCAATATCACTTCATGAAACATCTCCTTCACGGCGAGAAGCATCGCCTGCAGGGTTGACCATACGCAGCCAATGCCCCGCAGGGGCCTGACAGCGGTAGCCAGCCGTTGAAATGGCTGGCTACCCCTGTCAGATGCCTATGGCATCGGCTGCGCAAGCAGGGACGGAAACAG
>CAMJBL010000116.1 GCA_946403845.1 uncultured Prevotella sp.
GGCACTGCTTCAGCGAGTAGATGCCCATATACACCTTCTCGTTGTTGATTGAATCCAGGTACTCTGCACCTGCCTCCTCGCCCATGGCGGCCGCCTTACTCTCGTAGTGGCGTGTCACGAATGAGAAGGAAAGGTAGAAGCAGCACACAAGAATCAGAAGCACTGCAATAAATTTAACAATTCCTTTGTTTTGCATTTTGATTTTTAATATTATTTGTTGTTATTATATTCTGTTCGCGTATATTTTAGCGTGCAAATATAGTTCTTTTTTTCGAGAGCGAAAAATTTCTCGCCAAAAAAGACACATTTTTTAAGGATTTTCCCGCTTTTTTAGGTGACAGATGATGGGATAATGGTCGCTGGCGTCCATTTCGTCGTCAATCTGACAGTTGTATGGCTCGAAGTCGGACGAGCAGAAAATATAGTCGATTCTGAAATAAAATCCTTTCTGATTATATGACAAACCGAGCCCCCTGCCTGTTTCCTGGAAGCAGTCTGTCAGCCCTTGTGCGATGGTGCGACGGGCATAGGAAATGGGGGTGTCGTTGAAGTCGCCACACACGATGATGGGGTATTGTCTGTGGGCTTCGATATACTGGTGGACGGCCTCAGCCTGAGGGGCGCGCTTGGCATTGTTCCTGCCCAACTTCTCAATGAGGAACATCGATTCGGCCTTGGCTGTATCGCGCTCCATCTTGCCTCGCAGCAGGCGTTTGTAGTTGTCGCGTTCGGCATCTGAGAGGTGGGTGCCTTCCAGATGGTTGTTGATCACCAACAGGGTGTCGTGGCCCGTATTCAGGTAATAGGCCACAGAGCCGTTTGTGTTCGACGGATACCAGATGCGCTCCTTGCGGATAATGGGGAAGCGCGTGTGGATGCCCACACCGTTGAAGGTGTAGGAGTTATTGTGGAGGACGGTGGTATCGTTGTAGGGGTAGATCTTCTCGTATCTTTGGAAGACGAACCGTCGCCAGGTGTCGACATCCTCCTGCAGGCACACGATATCGGCATTCTGTCGCTTCAGATAGTTGAACACGGTGTCGAATCCCTGTTCGTATTTGTAGTTTCCACCATAGGTGCAGACGTTATAGGAGACCAGCTTGATGGTGCCTTTGGGTACGTCCTGACGCATGTTGACGGGCATGAAGATGGTGATGGGCACATAGGCAGCGGCAAAGCCCACGATGGGTATCCACGCTTTCTTCCACTTGAAGGTGAGCCAGAAGAACAGAAACAGTAGATTGACCAGCAGGAATACGGGGAAGGTCATGCCCATCACAGACAGGATGGGGTGCTGCTCAGGATCCAGCCTGTCGGAGTAGCCTGCCAGCAGCATCAAGAGAATGGTGGCGATGTTGGCGCCAGCAATCAGGTTGACAACGAATGATTTGAGTTGCTTGATCATTGCTTGCTGGCCTCAAACAGCTTTTGTTTCTCTTCCTTCGTCAGGCTGTCGTAGCCGCTCTTACGGATCTTGTCGAGGATGGCGTCGATCTCTTCCTGGTTCTGGCGCTTACGGGCATTGTACTCCATATCGTCCTGCTTCGAGCCGCCTCGCTCTGCGTGCATATGGGGATTGGCATTCTTCTGTTGCTGACGCTGGTCGAAGTTACGTTTCAGCCCCTCGAAGAACTCCCGTCCGCGACTGCGATTGAAGTTGGCGTCAGGATGGCGGTTCCAGTAGCGGATCATCAGGAAGCCGAAGAGCATACCGCCCAGGTGAGCCGTATGGGCCACACCGTCGCCAGCCGCTGTGATGGAGGAGTAGAACTCGATGGCCACATAGCCCAGAACAAACCACTTGGCCTTGATGGGGAAGGGGAAGGGTATGATGAACAAACGCTCGTTGGGGAACGACATGCCGAAGGCGAGGATGACTGCATAAACGGCACCAGAGGCACCAATGGTGGTCCAGGAGTTGAGCTGCTGACTCAGTTGCTGACCCACGACGAACAACTCAGCCACGCCAATGCTCGGATCCTGCTCGTGGATGGTGAAATAGAACGAGAAAAACTGGGCTATTTCCTGACATAATCCAGCGCCGATTCCGCAACAAATGTAATAAAAAAGGAATTTTTTCGGACCCCATACATTCTCTATCACACAACCGAACATCCACAGACCGAACATGTTGCTCAGAATGTGCATGAAATTGGCGTGAAGAAACAAGTAGGTGACCAGTTGGTAGAAGTGGAAATCCTTGGCCATGAAGAAGTGAAGACCACCGATATCGGCGAGGTCGATTCCACGCATTTCTAACACTACCGTTGCCAAAAAGGCAATGAAGTTGATAATCAACAGATTCTTTGTAATGGTGGGTATGCGAAACATCTTTTTTCTGTAATTTGCTGATTTATAATCTCTGATATAATCTGAATCCGTGCACAAGCACTTTTCACTATTTTGGCGCAAAATTACGAAAAATATCTTGTTTTAGACCCAAAAACAGGGCTTTATCAACTATTTTTCAATAAAAAAGCAATTTTTTCGGTTTTTTTGTTGTTTTTTTGATAACTTTCCCTTATATTTGCGAAGTGAATCGTGATTATTTCAACTTTTATTATAAATTTTTTAATTAACTACATTATGAACAAAACAGAATTGATTGAGAAGATTGCAGCAGGTGCAGGTCTCACAAAGGCAGACTCTAAGAAGGCTCTCGACGCCACAGTAGCAGCTATTAAGGGTGCCCTGAAGGCAGGTGACAAGGTACAGCTCGTTGGCTTTGGTACATTCAGCGTAACCAAGCGCCCGGCTCGTGAGGGTATCAACCCCGCTACCAAGCAGAAGATTAAGATTGCTGCTAAGAAGGTTGCTAAGTTCAAGGCTGGTGCTGAGCTCGCTGACGCTCTCTAAACCAAATTTTGTAAACAAAAATTTAGGGGCTCCGTTTGGAACCCCTTTTTTCGTGCTGTTTTATTTCGGCTGCTTGCCGATATAGGCGAGAATTCCGCCATCGACATAGAGCACATGGCCATTGACGGCATCCGAAGCATGAGAGGCAAGGAAGACTGCGGGGCCACCCAGTTCAGAAGGATCGAGCCAGCGGCCAGCAGGTGTCTTGGCACAGATGAAGCTGTCGAACGGATGACGGCTACCGTCAGCCTGACGCTCACGAAGGGGAGCCGTCTGTGGTGTGGCGATGTAGCCCGGGCCAATGCCGTTACACTGGATATTGTACTCACCATACTCAGAGCAGATATTGCGGGTGAGCATCTTCAGACCACCCTTGGCGGCTGCATAGGCGCTGACTGTCTCGCGACCCAGCTCAGACATCATCGAGCAGATATTGATGATCTTGCCCTCACGACGCTCCATCATCTCAGGAATCACGGCTGATGAGCAGATGAACGGACCCACGAGGTCGATGTCGATGACCTGCTGGAACTCTGCGCGCTTCATCTCGTGCATGGGGATGCGCTTGATGATACCTGCATTGTTGACGAGGATATCAATCTGACCTACCTCCTGATGGATGGTCTCCACAAGGGCCTTGACGGCATTCTCGTCAGTCACGTCGCAGACATAGCCCTTCACATTGCTGATGCCAGCCTCTTTGTAGTTGTCGAGGCCACGCTGCAGGGCTGCCTCATTGATGTCGTTGAAGATGATGGTCTTTGCGCCAGCTGCTACAAAAGCCTTGGCGATGTTGAAACCAATTCCGTAAGATGCACCTGTGATCCATGCATTCTTACCTTCCAATGAAAATAAATTTGCCATAATTCTGTTTGTTTTAGAAGTTGTTTTAGTAGTTGGACGACTCGGATTCGAACCGGGAATGACAGAACCAAAACCTGT
>CAMJBL010000117.1 GCA_946403845.1 uncultured Prevotella sp.
GATCTGGATAACATCCCTATCGACGACCCCAAGACGTATCAGCTATATCAGGAGGGTGGTACCGTCGGCACGTTCCAGTTTGAGTCTGACGGCATGCGTAAATACCTGCGTGAGCTGAAACCCACCGTTTTCGAGGATCTCATCGCCATGAACGCCCTCTATCGCCCGGGACCAATGGGCTATATCCCACAGTTCATCCGTCGTAAGCATGGTGACGAGCCGATTACCTACGACATCCCCGTGATGGAGAAATATCTGAAGGATACCTACGGCATCACGGTGTATCAGGAGCAGGTGATGTTGCTGTCACGACTGTTGGCAGACTTTACCCGTGGTGAGAGCGACGCCTTGCGTAAGGCAATGGGTAAGAAGAAAAAAGATATCGTCGATGCGATGAAGCCCAAGTTCATCGAAGGCGGAAAGAAGAACGGTCACGACCCCAAGGTGCTGGAGAAGATCTGGAGCGACTGGGAAGCTTTCGCCTCCTATGCGTTCAACAAGTCGCATGCGGCTTGTTACTCGTGGGTGGCTTACCAGACGGCCTATTTGAAGGCCAACTACCCGGCAGAGTTCATGGCGGCCATCATGAGCCGTCGCCGTGACCAGATTACGGAAATCACCAAACTTATGGATGAGTGCAAACGCATGAAAATCGACACCCTGGGGCCTGATGTCAACGAGTCGTATGAGAAGTTCGGTGTGAACCATCATGGTCAGATCCGTTTCGGCTTGGGAGCCATCAAGGGTATGGGCGACTCTGCGGCCCAGGCCATCATCGCCGAACGGGAGAAGAACGGTCCCTACAGGGATATCTTCGACTTTGCCCAGAGAGTCAGTTTCTCGTCAGTGAACAGAAAGGCTTACGAAAGTCTCGCACTGAGTGGCGGCTTCGACAGCTTTGGCATCCGTCGTGAGGATTATTTCGCAACCAACACCAAGGGAGAGATGTTCCTCGATACGCTGGTGCGCTATGGACAGGCCTATCAGGCGGAGAAGAATCAGATGCAGAACTCGCTGTTTGGAGACTTTGGCGGGGTGGAGATCGCCACGCCGCCCATCCCGAAGGCAGAGGGCCGTTGGAGTGATATCGAACGGTTGAACAAGGAACGCGACCTGGTGGGTATCTATCTCTCAGCCCATCCGCTCGATGAGTATAAGATCATTCTCGACAACCTGTGTAATACCAGGTGTGTCGAATTGGCAGATGTGTCAAACCTTCGCGATCGTGAGGATGTTATCATCGGTGGCATCGTGACAAGCGTCAGGACTGGTTTTACGAGGAACGGAAAGCCCTTCGGCATCGTGGTCATTGAGGATTTCGAGGGTTCTGGTGAAGTGCCTTTGTTTGGTGAGGACTGGGGCAAATGGAGTGGCATGTTTACCGAAGGCGCCTCTGTCTACGTGATGGCTAAGGTACAGGCGCGACCTTACAAAGAGAACGTGTTCGACTTGAAGATCCAGAGCGTAGAGTATCTGCAGACCATCAAGGACAAGGCCCTCGACCGTATCACCATCTCAATGGTGACTGATATGCTCGACGAGCAGGTTGTGGCAGACCTCAGCGAGTTGATTTCTTCTAATCCGGGCAAGACGAAACTCTTTTTCCAGTTACGCGACTCAAAGGGTGAGAAGCATGTGTTGCTCCGCAGCAGGCATGAAGGCGTGGATGTGCGACATACGCTGATCGACTACATCGAACGGCATGATATGCTTGACTATAAGATCAATTAATCATGAAACATGGTGAGATTGGCATGGTATTTGCAAATGAGATAATAAACTTTTAGTATTCATTTAAAACAGTAAGAACAATGGAAGTAACAATCACAAGTGAGAATTTTGCGAGTCTGAAGGCTGGTAATCTGCCTTTGGTAGTGGATTTTTGGGCCACATGGTGCGGTCCTTGCCGTATGGTGGCTCCCATTATTACAGAATTGGCAGAGGAGTACGACGGAAAGTTGGTCGTCGGCAAGTGCGATGTGGAGGAGAATGAGGATCTGGCCGCTGAGTTCGGCATCCGAAATATCCCCACCATCCTGTTCTTCAAGCAAGGTGAGGTTGTGGACAAGGTGATCGGCGCACAGTCGAAGGCCAGTCTGGATGCTAAATTCAAGACCCTGCTCTAAGATGGCAAGTATCGACGAGGAGATCCGTCTGGACGAGGAGGAGAACAGACGGGAACTGGCGTTTATCCGCACACAACTGTCGTCGGATATGAAGAAGTTCTACAGCGATAAGGACATCCTGTACATGATGGACCTTATTGTGGACTACTATTACACCAGCGGCATTCTGGATACGGATGCCGATGAGGTGGACATCGACATGGAGAAGGTGGCGGAGTATGTATGTAATCGTGCGAAAGAGGAGGGCTTCAGTTCTTCGTTTAACCCGGAGGAAGTCTTCTTCATCGTACAGGCCGACCTGGACTTCCAGGAACAGAACCTATGACCTGCTGACGGTGCGTGTACCGTCAGCATTTTCTTTGATGCTTACCCTGACGGCATTGTCGGGTAACAGTTCTTCCATCATTTCCGGCCACTCTATAAAGCAAAGGGCGTCGCTATAAAAATAGTCCTCATAGCCCATATCATAGACTTCTTCCAGCTTCTTGATGCGGTAGAAGTCGAAGTGGTAGATGGTCTCCCCGCTGGAGGTCCGGTATTCATTGACGATGGCGAAGGTCGGTGAGGTAACGACATCACTGACTCCCAGTTCCTCACAGATGGCCTTGATGAATGTCGTCTTTCCCGCTCCCATGCTGCCATAGAAGGCAAAGACATGTTCTGTACCTATGGCGTCGATGAACTGTCTGGCCGCCTCACGGATATGTTCTAAATCATTGATCTTTATTTCCATATCTATCGTTTTTTTCCTGTTAGTGTGATAAGTGGAATGATCATCTCCTCCATGGAGATGCCGCCATGCTGGAAGGTGTCACGGTAGTATGACACGTAATAGTTGTAGTTGTTGGGGTAGGCGAAGAACGAGTCGCCGGTGGCGAAGACGTAGCTGGTAGAGAGGTTGGGCATGGGAAGCAGGGCCTTTTGTGGTTCCTTGATGATGTAGAGGCTCTTGTCGTCGTATGCCAGGTTCTTTCCCAGCTTGTAGCGCAGGTTGGTGTTGGTGTTTCTGTCGCCAACAATCTTCACCGGCTGAGTGCAACGGATGCTGCCGTGGTCGGTGGTCACGATGACCTTACAGTCTGTCTGTGCCAGCAGTTTGAAGAAGTCGGAGATGACGGAATGCAGGAACCATGAGCGGGTGATGCTACGGTAGGCACTCTCGTTGCTGGCCAGTTCCCTGACCATTCTGGACTCTGTACGGGCGTGGCTGAGCATGTCGATGAAGTTGAACACCGCAACATTCAGCTGATTCTTCTCCATACCTCTCCACTGCTGAAGGAACTTCTCGGCGTCGGCAGAGTTGTTGATCTTGTGGTAGGAGAAGCTCTCTTTCCGCCTGTATCGTTCCAGCTGTGTCTTGATGAGTGGCTCCTCGTTCAGGTTCTTACCTTCCTCTTCGTCTTCATCTACCCATAGGTCTGGGAACATCTGCGCAATCTTGTTGGGCATCAGTCCACTGAAAATGGCATTCCGCGCATATTGCGTGGCGGTGGGCAGGATGCTGCAGTAGAGGTCTTCGTCGATGTCGAACTGTT
>CAMJBL010000118.1 GCA_946403845.1 uncultured Prevotella sp.
CCTATTGAAGATATGGAGCGATCGCTTGCGAAAGTCGTCGCTTTATTTTTTGCCCAAACTAAAAGTGTTAAACTTTCCTAAATATTGCATTACTTCTTACCTCTCACCTCTTACTTCTCACTTCTTTTTAGTACCTTTGCACCCCGATTTGAGTCCGTTGGGGCTGAGTGAAGTGTGTACGAACGTATGCCGCCTCGCGGAAAAAACCCTTTAATACAATAATAATGTACGCAATTGTAGAGATTCAGGGTCAGCAGTTTAAGGTAGAGCAGGGCAAGAAGCTCTTTGTTCACCACATTAAGGATGCCGAGGAAGGCAAGACTGTTGAATTTGACAAGGTACTGCTCGTAGATGCTGACGGTGCAGTGAAGGTAGGTGCTCCGACCGTAAAGGGAGCAAAAGTAGTGTGTGAAGTCATCAATCCGCTCGTGAAGGGTGACAAGGTGATTGTGTTCAAGATGAAGCGCCGCAAGGACTCTCGTAAGCGCAACGGTCATCGTGAGCAGTTCACTCAGGTTGAAGTAAAATCAGTAATCGCTTAAATTAAGGAGGACTTAGAAATGGCTCATAAAAAAGGTGTAGGTAGTTCTAAGAACGGTCGTGAGAGCGCAGCTCAGCGACTGGGCATTAAGATTTTTGGCGGTCAGCAGTGTTTAGCTGGTAACATCATCGTTCGCCAGCGTGGTACGAAGCACAATCCTGGTAAGAATGTTGCCATCGGTAAGGACGACACTTTGTTTGCTCTCGTTGATGGTACTGTACAGTTCCACAAGGGTGCTCGCGACAAGAGTGTTGTTTCAGTAATTCCAAACGCTGAGGCCTAACATTTTCAATTAAGAAAAAACTTATTCCAAACAAACAACAGAGTCCCTCTCTTCTTTGAAGAGGGGGACTTCTGCATTTTTATGTCCTTTTCCTTTGATATTTCAGCGATAATTATTACCTTTGCACCTTAGAAATGAATTCAAACAAATAAATACGTATTTAACATGTTAACACTCAAACTCATCAGTGAGCAAACTGAACGTGTGGTTCGTGGTCTGGAGAAGAAGCATTTCCCAAATGCGCAGCAGGCCATTGACGAAGTATTGGCCGTAGACAAGAAGCGCCGTGAGGCTCAACAGGAACTCGACAAGAGCCTGAACGAACAGAAGCAGTTATCTGTACAGATCGGCCAATTGATGAAAGAAGGAAAGAAAGACGAGGCCGAACAAGTAAAGAGCAAGGTAGCTGAGTTGAAGGAGAAATCCAAGCAACTTGATGAGACCATGGCCAAGGCACAGGAAGAGATGACCACCCTGCTTTGCCAGATTCCCAATATCCCTTACGACGAGGTTCCTGAGGGCAAAGCCGCTGAGGACAACCGCGTGGTAAAGTCGAATCTGAAGGAATGTACCGACAGCGATACCGTTGGCAACTGGGACGTGAACCCTTCATTGGGCATCGCTAATCCTCTGCCCCACTGGGAACTCGCCAAGAAGTACAACCTCATCGACTTCGACCTCGGTGTAAAGATTACAGGTGCCGGTTTCCCTGTCTATATCGGCAAAGGAGCCCAGTTGCAGAGAGCACTAATCAACTTCTTCTTGGCCGAGGCCAACAAGGCAGGTTATACGGAGATCATGCCACCAACGGTCGTGAACCAGGCTTCTGGTTACGGCACAGGTCAGTTACCTGACAAGGAAGGACAGATGTATCACTGCGAGGTAGACGACTTCTACCTGATTCCCACGGCTGAGGTGCCCGTGACAAATATCTATCGCGACGTTATCCTCGACGAGAAGGATCTGCCCATCAAGAACTGCGCCTACACTGAGTGTTTCCGTCGTGAGGCAGGTTCGTATGGCAAGGACGTGCGAGGCTTGAACCGTCTGCATGAGTTCTCGAAGATCGAGATCGTGCGCATCGACAAGCCCGAGCACTCGAAAGAGAGCCATAAGGAGATGCTGGCCCACGTGGAGGGACTGCTGAAGAAACTCGAACTGCCGTATCGTATTCTGTTGCTTTGTGGTGGCGACCAGAGCTTCACCTCTGCTATCTGCTACGACTTCGAAGTCTATTCAGAGGCTCAGGGACGCTGGCTCGAAGTATCTTCCGTTTCCAATTTCGACACCTATCAGGCCAACCGTCTGAAGTGCCGCTATCGTCCTGAGGGTAGCAAGAAGCCCGAACTCTGTCACACACTGAACGGCTCTGCCCTCGCTCTGCCCCGTATCGTAGCTGCCCTGTTGGAGAACAATCAGACGGAGAATGGCATCAAAATCCCCGCCGCCCTCGTTCCTTACATGGGTTGTGACATCATTGACTAAATTCATCGACCTAAACTAAACAAAAATGAATAAGATCGTAAGAAAAGAGCAGTTCTCTGAGAAGGTATTTCTCTTTGAGATTGAGGCTCCGCTGATTGCCAAGAGCCGTAAGGCCGGCAACTTTGTCATCGTTCGCGTTGGCCAAAAAGGTGAGCGCATGCCACTGACCATCGCAGGCGCAGACATCGAGAAAGGCACCATCACGCTGGTCGTACAGATGGTGGGTCTGTCATCGAAGAAACTTTGTGCGCTCAATGAGGGGGATTATGTAACCGACGTGGTAGGCCCACTGGGTAATCCCACGAAAATCGAGAAATACGGCACAGTTGTCTGTGCTGGTGGTGGACTCGGTGTGGCTCCCATGCTGCCCATCATCCAGGCGCTGAAAGCTGCTGGCAACAGGGTGCTCTCCGTGATGGCCGGCCGCTCAAAGGATCTGATTATCCTTGAGAATAAGGTGCGCGAGAGCTCCGACGAAGTGATTATCATGACCGACGATGGTAGTTACGGCGAGAAGGGCGTAGTAACCGTTGGTATGGAGAAGTTCTTTGAGCAGGAGCACGTTGATAAGGTCTTTGCTATCGGACCTCCCATCATGATGAAATTCTCAAACCTCACCGCTCAGAAGCACAATATCCCCTGCGAAGTATCGCTGAACACCATCATGGTGGATGGCACAGGTATGTGTGGTGCCTGTCGTTTGACGATCGGTGGCAAGACGAAGTTCGTCTGCATCGACGGTCCTGAGTTCGACGGTGCCCTCGTTGATTGGGACGAGATGTTCAAGCGCATGGGCACCTTCAAGCGCGAGGAGCAGGAAGAACTGGCTCACTACGAGGATCATCTAGACAGTATATCCGAGAACTCAGAAAAATCAGATAAATCTGAGTCCTCTGATATTGTCATGGACAGCGACCCAACCAACGACAGCATCGATGTTCTCACGGATCGTGACGCTGAATGGCGTAAGGAACTGCGTGCTTCGATGAAACCCAAGGAGCGCACACAGATCGAGCGTGTGGTGATGCCTGAGCTCGACCCCGTCTATCGTGCGACTACCCGTCTGGAGGAGGTCAATATCGGCCTGACCAAGGAAATGGCGATGACTGAGGCCAAGCGTTGTCTCGACTGCGCCAAGCCAAGCTGTGTTGAAGGCTGTCCTGTGAACATCAACATCCCTTCGTTCATCAAGAATATCGAGCGTGGTCAGTTCCTGGCAGCTGCCAAGGTGCTGAAAGACACCTCTGCCCTACCCGCTGTCTGCGGTCGTGTCTGTCCGCAGGAGAAGCAGT
>CAMJBL010000119.1 GCA_946403845.1 uncultured Prevotella sp.
TTGGCATCCCACTTGATATAGTCGATCTCAGGATACTTGGTCATGAGGTTGTCGACGACACTGAACACGAAGTCCTGCACCTTGGGATTGCTCATGTCGAGTACGAGCTGGGTGCCACCACGACCCTTCACAGCCTCACGCTTCGGGGCCTTGACAATCCAATCGGGATGCTGCTCGTAAAGTTCAGAGATGGAGTTGGTCATTTCAGGCTCAATCCAGATACCGAACTTGATGCCATGCTTCTTGGCATCGCGCAGCAGCCCTTCGATGCCCTCAGGCAGCTTGTTCCTGTCGACCACCCAATCGCCCAGAGAGGAGTTGTCGGTCTTACGGGGATATTTGTCGCCAAACCAGCCATCGTCCATCACGAAGAGCTCACCACCCATCGAGGCGATATCGCCCATCATCTGGTCCATGCCCTGCTGGTTGATGTCGAAATAAACACCCTCCCAGGAGTTGAGCAGAATCTTACGCTCCTTGTCGCCATGCATCAGCATATACTTGCGCCCCCATTTATGGAAATTCCGGGAGATACCGGATAAGCCGGATTGCGAGAAGCTGAGGGCCACCTTAGGCGTGACGAAGGTTTCGCCCTTCTTCAGGTGATATTCGGAATTGTCGGGGTTGATGCCTGCGAAGAAATAGTGATATTCCGTATCGTCGGTATCGATCTTGATCTGGAAGTTGCCCGAATAGCAGAGGGCTGCGCCGATGACGTCGCCCGTATTCTCCTGTCCCTTGCCGTTGAGCGAGAACATCACCTCAGCATGATCCGTGTGAGAGTTGCGCGTGCCGTCTTTATTCTTGATGACCTTCTCGCCAGGCAGGATGGGCTCTTCTACAAGCCGGGCCTCATTAGCCCAGGAGCCATAGAAATGCGAGAGCCACACGTTGCCACGACGGATGGGCAGGGATATAGAAGCAAACTGCGTCAGCGTGACGGGCTTGGCCTCACTATTCATAATTTCCGCCCAGGTTTCGATCATGTCCTCATCCTGATAGGCCCGATAATAGAGATTGACGGTAATGGGATAGACGGGGTCGGCCATAGGGATGATAGTCGTTACATATCTCTCACCTCTTACCTCTCTCCACTCACCTCTAACAACCAGTTCCGTCGACAGGTTGCCATCGGCATGCGTCATAGCGAGGGCGGCCTCAGCCGGGCAATTCATACCGTAGGCAGGATAGGCGTCCATTCGTCCGTTACGAGGGGCCTGCAAATGCGCCAAGTCGTAGTCGCTGAGCTTTGCACCATAATAGACATACTGTGGCTGTTTGCCGTTTTCCACTTCGAGCACCATCGTGGTGTTCTTCGTCTGAATGATCACCTGCCTGGCCTGCATCGACATCGACATAGCCAGGAGCATTCCGAGAATCAATGATTTCTTCATATTGCGTCGTTTTTAGTTTCTTGGTGCAAAGATACGAAAAAGTTTATAGTTTATGGTTTATAGTTTATAGTTTTTTTGTAATTTTGCGACCAAAATACAAGAATCAGGCAAAGGAATATTATATGAACCTACTGGATATCATCCTTTTAGCGATTGCTTTGGCGATGGACTGCTTTACGGTTTCCATCGTCAGTGGGGTGATTCAGTTTACAGTTAACGGTTTACAGTTTACAGATGATTACTCTGCTACTGAGGGAGGGCTTGCCAGCAAATCAACTGTAAACCGTAAACTGTCAACTGTAAACAATAAAATATTCCGGATGGCGTTTCTCTTTGGCTTCTTTCAGGCGATGATGCCGTTGCTGGGTTGGCTGGGCATCAGTCATTTCCAGGCGTACATGGAGGCCTACGACCACTGGATTGCTTTCTCTTTGTTGGCTTTTATCGGTGGAAAGATGATCTGGGAGAGTTTTGGACCCGAGGAAGACCAGCATTTCAATCCTAGTAAGCTGCGCACCCAATTGCTCTTGGCCGTTGCTACGAGCATCGATGCCTTGGCTGTGGGTATCTCTTTCGCCTGCACAGGCTTTACGATGGTTTCCCAGCTCACCCTTCCACTCGTCATCATCGGTCTGGCTTCCTTCTTCCTTTCCCTTCTCGGCTATTACTTAGGCCATCGCTTTGGCAGCAGCATCACACATCGCCTCAAGCCGGAACTCTTTGGCGGTGTTATTCTTATTTTAATTGGCGTGAAAATTCTCCTTTCCCACCTCTTAGGATAGGCCATAAAAGAGTCTCTTTTATTTGGAAATAAGCGGCACTTAATGAGGGATAAGAGCCTTCTGTTTAGCAATAAGTGGCTCTTATCTGGCGTTAACAGGCTCTCGTTATCATATAGTAGTTGTCATACTGCATTATTATGTGACCCTTCTGTCCCTTCTGACCCCCAGAGGGAATCGGGCAATCCAAGATTAGGGGTCAGAAGGGTCACAAGGGTCGGTTAATATCTGGTTTTCCCTATTTATGCGCGCAAAGGAAATAAGATGGTGAAGCGAGTGAGATGGTCTTCTGGGTCTGTAAGCAGATTGAAGGTGCAGTGATGAGAAGTAAGAATGTCGCGAATGAGCAGAAGACCGAGACCCTGGCCTTGGGGCTTGGTAGAGAAAAACGGAGTGAAGAGATTCTTCGCTATAGCCGGCGGGATGCCATGACCATTGTCGGTGATGGTGAGCGTAGCTGGGGTGGTGACTTCAAGGGTGACAAGTCCTTGTGTCGTACCGATACTCTCCACAGCATTCTTGACGATGTTGATGAGCACCTGTTGGAACAGGACGGTATCGAGATGAACGGGTACGGCTTCGTCAGTCAAACGGAAGTCAATATGGACGTGCGCCTGCGTACACAGGTTTTCGAGGAAGGGGCGGCAGGCTTCCACCTCCTCGCTGAGGTCGCAGAGTTGCAGTTGCGGTTGCGGAATCTTTACTACTTCGGCAAAGCGGGAGACAAAGGACGAGAGGGCGGTGAGCCGCTCGGCCTTGTCGCCTGTGAGACTACCTATGATTCCCGCCACGCTGTTGTTCACCTCGTGGGCAATCATACGGATGACGCGCTCGTAGGCGGCTTTCTCAGCAAGGCGTATTTCTGAGGTCAGTGACTCAATGAGGAAGAAAGGATGCTGGAAGCCTCGGTCAGGAAAACTGAGGTGGCTGATGCGGAAGAGTTGCGGGCCGCCAGGAATGCGGACGGTGGTCGTCTCGCCAAGAGGCAGCGCGTGGATGGTTTCCTCGATACTTGGTGACAGAATCTCACAGGCTGCGGGATTCATGGAAGTTGTGTTGCCGTTGAGGTCGCACTGGATGACGCCCATCGGTGAGGCCTCGATAAGCAGGTTGAGGAAGGTGTATTGCTCTTCGAGTCTGAGATGCTCGCTGCGCAGACGACCCAGCAGGTCGTTGAACGTGCGGACGATGACATCGGTCTCGTGCTGTCCCGACGGCGCAAGGCGCGTGGTCAGATCGAGGTCCTTCACCAGTTCCATGCCGCCAATCAGTGTGTCGTATGGTCGGATGGTCTTGCGGTAAAAGTACCAGAGGTAGAACAATATCAGGACTACAA
>CAMJBL010000120.1 GCA_946403845.1 uncultured Prevotella sp.
GAAGAAGGGATGTTCATCTTCGGCACTTGGAGCGTCACCTTGCAGCGGGGCGACGAACGTGTGGAACTGTCTTGTTCTGCTATCGAACAGGATGAGGTCGACGATGGCACCATCCCTCCTGAGGATGCCGAATGGTGGGTGCAACTTGTCAAAGTATGGGATGTAAAAGACAGAGAGGGAACGGAGCGAACTTACCCCGATGATTAATAAAGTTAGTGCTATTTTTGAATTTTCTTCGCAAGGTGTCTATATTAACAGCATAAGTTTACAAACCAAAATCGACAAATGAATAGAAAAATAAGGGGAAAATTGTTCATTATGCTATCCTGCCTCGTGATTGGATCACAGGTATGGGCAACGAGACTATCTGTTCCGAATGAGGAAGACGAACAGGAGCAGATGTATCAGTATCTGAAAGTGTTGATAGACGAAATGGAAGACCCGATGCTCAACAAGTCAAAGGGAAGAGTCTTCAAACGGGGAGGCGACCCCATGCAGTATGGTGATCTGGCCTACTATTACACATTTCCCAATGGGAAATACGAGCCTGTGAGATATATGGAACGCAATGCTGATGGTTCGCCAAAAGCTTATTCTTGGTGGGATGGCGGTGCACAATTATATGAGTGGATGCTTAATTACTACACGTGGGGCATCTTTCCGTTCGTCATCAGCGAGACGGCACAGCGAGATACTCATGGCGTGAAGGGACGGCCACAAGGCAGAATAACAGTCAGTGTGACTGCCGACAGAATCATCTTTAAAACCTACTACGATTTCCAAATACCACCAGAACCTGGCGATGGCCGATATGACTCGCCTACTGTGCTTAATATTGGCGACCCATTCAAAAAGCATCTTGGCTGCCGTCAGGGAGGTACAAAGACCTACACAGCAAATATCAGTCTGAAGAGTCAAGGTGTCAATCACGTGATATCGGGTAAATGCGTCTGCAACAAGCACTATATCCGCTTCATTGACATCGGCTTGAATCAGACACGACAGGCGGACGGACGCTATAAAGTTTCAGGACTTCGTGGCAATGAAGATCTGAATTTCACCTTGAAGAATGCCACTTACCAGTCGTGTTGGTTTGTGGCTCACTGGGAGACGGTAACCTTCATGCTTAGCGATGTTGCCAAAGCATGTGGTATGACGTGTCAGGAGTTGGATGACGCCATCCTGAATGGTGGTTTCAAGTCATTCTGGTTAGCAGGCAGTGCTACACCTATTAATTATATGATGGCAAAAAGAATCATAAAGCAACGAGGCATCAACCTTAAAGACTTAGAACGACAGCACCAGCAATACCAACAACAGGTAGCAGAGCAAAAGCGGATACAGGAAGAGCGTTTACGTCGACAAAAAGAAATACGTCAGAAGCGTGAGACGTTCTTACGAGACTCTCTCGCCGAAGAGACAGCCTATTTCAAAGAACTTTTCAAGGCTTTCCCCAAAATCAAGAAACCTTATCTGACATTAAAACAGAAAGTAGAAGCAAAATCAGAAGAACTGTCCAAGGCCTTACAGGCTGAAATGGAACCACGTATTACACAACTTTTGATAAAATATAAAGGGAATGATGAGGACGAGGGCTACAAGGCAGAATATGTTCAACTACAAGGTGAGCTCAGCGCAAAAGTAAGTTTGATGTCAAAGAACATAGAAGCAACAATAGAATCAGAGAAAACCAAATATGAGAAGGCCTCTGCCAAGTATAAAGAAAAAATAAAGGAGTTTCGCGAGAACTATAAACGGAATCATCCTAATTTTCGTAGAGCAATGGAGTAAAACAATATTTATGACTTAAGAACCGATTATGGAAGTATTAGCAATTATTGGCATATTATTAATTCTTCTGGCCATCTTCACTGGAGGTGGCATCTTGGGTTGGATATTACGTGGCATTCAGGGAATATTCAGTCTGTTGGCCGAAGGGTGGAGCAACATCTTCGGTTGCTTGTTCTGGGTGTTTATCATCCTTTTAGTATTGGTTGGGTTGTTATTGTGACATTGAGAGTCGTAGATACAAAAAAGTTGCCCTGATTTTTGAATTTTTACACGAATGTGTCTATATTAGTGTCATAAATAACAAAACGTGAATATATGACAACAGAAAAAGAAAAAATGAACATTGATGAACTCCTCGTTGAGATTGGTCGCACACCATTGCTGAGTGCGGAGGAAGAACTGGCACTGATTAAAGCCATTCAGGAGCAGGAGCCTGAGTGCAACGAGATGGAAAAGCTGGTACGTCCACTTATGCGGTTCGTGGTCAGTGTGGCCAACCAATATCAGAATAAGGGGCTCTCACTTGAAGAACTGATTGAGGTAGGAATAGAAGGTCTGAAGAAGGCCGCAAAGAAGTACGACCTTAATGGTGAGTCCAAGTTCATCGCCTATGCCGTCTGGTGGATTCGCCAAGCCATCTTGCAGGCTATCAACGAAAAGACAGGACACCCTGTGATGGATACGAGAATCGAATCACTGGTTAAGACGCTGGAGCGGAATCATCACCGTTGGAACGAGACGTTCAAGGACGAGGATACGGGCGAAGAGGTGACGGTGGAACGTGATGAACTGATTTCTACCGACACCACAGAAGAAGAGCGCAACCTGATGGAGAACGTTGCCGCCAGTGCTGACAAAATAAGCACGGAGGCACTGCGCGCTTTCATCGACAAGACAAGAGCATTCTGGCCACGCTCACTCGACGAGGTGTATATGGAACTGGTGCGCCGTGGTGACGAGAGCTGGGCTTGCACCATCGACAGTCCTGCCATGTTGCAGGAACTTTGTGATAAAGGTATCAAGGAGGCTGCCGAACAACTCTATCAGAAATACCGTTATGGCGATGAGAAGAATGGCATCTTCATCGACAAAAAGGCAGCCAAGACCTATTACGACATGGCAGGCGATGCGGTCTATGAGCAATATACTACCGAGGATTTTCCTGATGAGGAAGAGCCCAAAGAATTCCACTATACACTTACTGGCAATAACGTAACACTCGACGGAGTAGAAACACTCATCAATGACCTTTGCCAGCAGTTTGGTACGCCAGGCAACGAGTGTGGGCTTTTCGTGCCGCAGCAGATGTTGATGAAGATGCTTGTAGGCAGTGATTCAGAGTACTACCGCGGCAATGTCCTCACTATGGAACGAAAAGCCTCCGACAGCCTCGTCATCACCACTGAGGC
>CAMJBL010000121.1 GCA_946403845.1 uncultured Prevotella sp.
TCGTGCTGCCGTGTAAAGACGGAAGCAAATCTGATTGTCGAGTTGTAATTCTGCGTGCATATTTTCTTAACTCTTAATTCTCAACTCTTAACTAAGCCAGCATGGCTTCTACGTCCTTCTCAAAATCCTTTGGCTCAGTGGTGGGCGCATAGCGCTTGATGGTCTCACAATCCTTCGAGATCAGGAACTTTGTGAAGTTCCACTTGATGTCGCTGTCTTTCTCCACGCTCTTGCTGATGGTCTTGAAAAGCGCCTTGGCAGCCTTGGCCTTCAGACCGTTATAATCCTCGGTGGGAGCCTGCGTCTTCAGATACTCAAAGATGGGTTCTGCGGCAGGGCCGTTCACGTCGGTCTTCTTCATAATCTGGAACGTCACACCGTAGTTCAACTGGCAGAACTCCTCTATCTGTCCGTCAGAGCCTGGATCCTGCTCCTTAAACTGGTTGCAGGGGAAGCCGATGATCACAAGTCCCTTGTCCTTGTACTTCTGGTTCAGATCCTCCAGACCTGCAAACTGAGGGGTGAATCCACACTTGCTGGCTGTGTTGACAATCAGCAATACCTTACCTTCGAACTGAGAGAAATCTATCTCCTTACCTTTGCTCGTCAGAGCCTTGAAATCATAAATCTTTGCCATTTCCTTATTATATTTTATGTTCATTATATCGTTCACGATGCAAAGGTAAAAAGAATAATTTATATCGCAAGCGATTTATCTAAAACTTTAAGTTTGTTTAACAATAAATCGCGCGCGATATATCGGCAAGCAGGCTGTTCACAATGTTGAACATGCCCCTCGTCAGTTCTGGTTCAGTAGTCAGAATAGCATCTCATTCACACTGACGCACCTACAGCTTGCTTGATGTCCTCTAATAGATCCTCACCGGCTTCTAGGCCGATACTGAGGCGTACCGTTGTATCAGGTACGGACATCTCAGCGCATTGCTCTGGGGTGAAGAGACCAAAGATGGTTGAGGCGGGATGGATGGCCAGAGACTTGCGGTCGAAAAGATTAGTAGCACGACGGATGATTTGCAGTTTGTCGATGAACGCCCAAGCGGCTTCCTTCGAGACGAGGTCGATGGTGAAGACGGCGCCGGGTAAAGAGCCGAACTGCTTTTCTGACAACTCATGGAAGGGATTATCCTCTAAACCTGTATAATTGACGTGCTTGATTTCGGGCAGTTGCCGACATTGCTTGGCAAGCCATAGCGTGGTCTCTGCCTGGCGACGGAACCGGATGTCAAGTGTATCGAGGCCGAGCGTCTCCATATAGGCTACTTGTGGTGTCATCAGCGATCCGAGATTCGTCACGAGTTCGGTCTTTACGCGGGCCGTAAAAGCCAACTTCTTCCCTACCCGCTTCGTGCGACTTTGCAGCGCTGGAGAGGGCGACTGCGACCAGTCGAACCGTCCGTAGTCGATGAGCAAACCGCCTAAGCCTGTACCTCCGCCAGAGATATACTTTGTGCTACTGACCACCTCGATATCCACACCGAAGTCAACTGCATGGAAGGCGGGGAACGGCACGATGGTGGTATCAGCTATCAGGGGCACACCTTTAGCATGAGCTATCTCAGAGAGTTTCTTGATGTCCGCCACAAACAGTTGCGGATTGGTGATGATTTCGAAGAACAGTGCGGCGGTCTTGCCGTCAATCTGCGCCTCCACCTCCTCGGGCTTCGTGAAGTCTACAAAGCGTGGCTCTACACCGAAACTGCCCAACGTGTCACGAATCAGCGAGACGCTGTTGCCAAACAGATGCTTCGAGGCTACGATATTCAATCCTGCACCACTCACTGCCGTCAGGGCATAGTGGATAGCCGCCATACCCGTGTTCAGCGCCGTCACGCTGGTGGCGCCAGTGATCTGCCGCACGCGTTCCTCCAGATAAGTGACTGTGGGGTTGGCGATGCGGGCGTACGACGGGTCCATTGAGCGACCACAGAAGGCGTCGTTCATCGCCTTGGCCGAGGGGAACTCGAATGCCGCCGTCAAATACACCGGCATCGAGAGGGCCCCATAGGCGTCAGGCTTCTGATACTTTGTGGTTAATACTTTCGTTTCGTACTTCATAATGCACAATTCATAATGCACAATGCATAATTAGCTGCGCTCTCCCACAATTTTGCGAAGGGCAATCACGAGTTTATCCACATCCTCGCGGGTGTTGTAGAGGGCGAAGGTGGGACGGACGCTCATCTCGTAGCCGAGAGCTCGGAGGGCGGGCTGGGCGCAGTGGTGACCAGCACGCACTGCGATGCCCTCCTTATCTAATAACGTACCAGTTTCGGGAACGGGGATGCCGTCGAGCACAAAGCTCACCACCGACACACGGTTCTTGGGATTGCCAATGAGCGTGAGGCCCTTGATCTGAGCCAGTTGCTCGCGGGCATACTCCGTCAGTTTGTGCTCATGCGCCTCGATATTGCGGATGCCGAGATGGCTCACGTAGTCGAGGGCGGCACCCAGTCCGATAGCATCGGCCACGTTGGGCGTACCAGCCTCGAAACGAGCAGGCGGCACATTGTACTCCGTGCGCTCGATGGTCACATCCTTGATCATATTGCCACCGCCCTGCCAGGGCTGCATCTTGTCGAGCAGGTCCTTACGACCATAGACCACACCGATGCCGTTGGGGCCGTAGATCTTGTGGCCAGAGAAGACGAAGAAGTCGGCACCGAGCTGTTGCACATCGACAGGCGTGTGAGCGATGGACTGTGCACCGTCGATGAGCACGGGAATGTTATGCCCGTGGGCGATGTCAATGATGCGCTTTACGTCGTTGATAGTGCCGAAGGTATTGTTCACATGCCCCACGCTGACGAAGCGCGTGCGGGGCGTAATAAGTCGCTCGAACTCGCTCAGGATGAGGTCGCCGTTCTTATCCGTGGGGATGGCCTTCAGCGTGGCACCCTTCTCGTGGGCCACCTGCTGCCAAGGCACGATGTTGGCGTG
>CAMJBL010000122.1 GCA_946403845.1 uncultured Prevotella sp.
ATTGAAACAGAAAAAGTTAGGCAAACTTGTTGCCATACAATTATTATAGGCCGAGATTAATCATCAAGTTGTTCTTTAATGACTGAGCGCTATCTGTGTTGAACAGTTTATTGTTTGCATGCCGCTTAGCTTTCGAGATAGCTTGAGGAGTAGAATAGAGAACGATGTTGACTTCTTTGTCGTCAAAACCCAAGATAAGCAATATGCAAATACGAAGTTCCATTTGAGAGAGATTAGCTTTACTCAATACGGCAGAGGAGGCTTGCATGTCCTTGCGGAACTGCTGCTCAAGCTGTTTCCATTCTCTTCTGGTAGGGCTGGAGACACCCTGTTTAAATAACTTCTTCTCATTAAACAACTTCACAATGTCTGACTCCTTTAACTGCATAAGGTGGTCTTCCATATTCGCCTGGCCTATCTGCCTCTGTAATGACGTGATGATGCTGTTCAGTTCTTCTTCCTTATGTTCTTTCTGAGCAATAAGCGACTCATAGTCTTTCGCCTTCAGATTCTCCAGTTCCTTTGAGATTTCCTCCCGTTTTTTTCTCGTGTCGAAAAGGCTTTGGCTTAATTGCCTTAGTTCTTTTTGTCTTTCGTTTCTTTTCCGAAGAACAAGGATACCGCAACCAATGGCGGCAACAACAACGAAAGCCAACAGATTTCTTGTTTTCCGTGATTTCTGTTTTTCTTGTTCTGCGATCTTCTTGTTACGGTTATAATTATACAACGAAGCCATTTGTGCTGTCAACTCCTGATCCTTTTTTGCTATCGAGGAGTCGTTAGCCTCACCATAGAGCTGAGCATATTTGGCAATAGAGTCCGCTTGATGACGCTTCTTGAATACGCTTAACAATCCGCGATACATAGGATCTTTTTGGACGGCAGTCATGTTTGGCCGATAAATCTTTCTGTAGAAATATTCTGCGGAATCAAGGAAACCTATACCTTCATAGTATCTTCCTTTAATATAATAATATTGGCGTTTGGATGGAGATAGTTCGTGGTTTTTGTCGAACAAGTCTGATTCGGATTCAAATTCATCAATCATGCATTTAGCGTCAACAAATTTGTGAATTGAATCAACAAGTAAACGTATTCTCAATACAGATGCTTGAAGTGCTTTTTGCCGGTAGCCGTGTTTCAAGTAAAGATCTTGGGCCTCTTTGATGATCAGCTCTGCACTATCCTTCTTGTTCATCAGGAGATATATGTCGGCGATTCTTTCTATATGATAGATGGCCTTCACCGTATCTTTATCTAAATAGGAGTATCGGCTGGCATGCTTTCGGGCTTCCATCTCATCGGTCAATAGCAGTTGCTGATGATAGACCTTGGCCATCTGGGAATAGGTGACGGCCAATGTATTATAGTCACAGTCGGCGGAGGTGGTGTCGGCCAGACTGACGGCATCGAGATAGCAGTCGACGGCATGGGGCGCCTCGCCGAGGTCACGGTAGACGCAGCCGAGAAGGTAATGGGCCAGGACGCGGTCATTGGGAGTGCCGTTGTTGTCGTAGTAGCTGACGAGGTCTTTGGCGATGGTGTCGGAGGTGAAAGGGACATAAGCTTTGTTCTGGGCCTTCATCGTGAGCAGACTGTGGCGCATGCGCTGGCTTTTCGACCAGCCCGCAGACTCGTTTCCGAGGCTGTCAAGCAGGTGGAGGGCGGAGTCGGGCTTCTCGTCCATAAGAGAGTCAAGGGCACGTAACTCTGGGGTGTAGCCGTCGCCGCCACAGCCCGTCAGGAGCACCACCGCTCCCACAACCATGATCCTTATCAGTCTTTTTGCAATCATCGCTGCAAAGATACAAAATTCTCACGACATCACCAAATATAATAGGCTAAAAAAGTGGGGCAGAGCCCCTGACCATCCGTCCCCCTGACCCTCTTTTTTATAGTTCTATGGGGATGATAACCTTGAACACGATATTACGTCCCATATTATAAACTCCCTGACGGCCTGTTGCATTGTTGATGTCACAATACTTCAGACGACTCAGGTGGTTCTGATAGGCGCAATCCAACAGGTTGTCGGCGGTGACATAGAGTTCTGCCACCTTCTTCTTGTGGATATTCAGGTCTGTACCAGCCGACAGGCTCAGTAACGTATAACTTGGTGTTGCGGTCTCCGTATCATCCACCTTATAATAATGGTTCTGTGCCAGGTTACATTCCAGGCCTAATGCCACGTAGGCATTGTTAAACATCGTATGCCCATGGTGTGTGATTTCATATTTTAATTCAGATGTCCAGCGTGGGGCTGGTGTCATTGGCAGGTATTTGGCATCTTCACTGGTGTTCATCTGCTGGGCGTTAACATAGGAGAATGTGTTCTGGAAGTGAACTCTGTGGATGGGGTGGAGGTCAAAGCCTGCCTCAAAGCCCAGCAGACGGGCATCACCCTGGGTGTACTGATAGGTGTGGAAGCCTTCCTCCATCACTTTGTTGATACGCTTGGAGAAGATGTAGTTCTCGATGCGGTTGGCAAAGAGGGCCACTTGGGCGGAGAGATACTCTGACGAGAGGTCCAGTCCGAGGTCTGCCTGCCAGCTGTACTCAGGCTTCAGATCCGGATTGCCTATCTCATAGCGCAGTGTGCCTTCGTGGATACCGTCGCTGCCAAGTTCGCTCATGTTTGGTGCAC